>JBNKDU010000110.1:0-11862 GCA_050288425.1 Desulfobacteraceae bacterium
ACAATATGCGCTGCATCGATGGCAAACGAATTTTTGCTTGGTTGATTTCTTCTACCGGCAGGTGCGCCGAATGGTGGGAATGCTTTATACTTCTTATTTACTTCTTTATTGCTTCTATTCCGCGCAGCGGTTTAGTTCAACGTATATTCGACCCCAAAAACGGCGATAAATGTTCGCGGATAAAAGTCCCACTTTTGGGGTCTAGATCCAACTGTAAATATCTAAGTAAATGAATTCATTGACGGTTATATTTCCATCGTGTATTTATACCCCATTATTTCGTATAAATAATCCGGGGAAATACCCCTGTCCTGGTTGTCACTGAGAACCAACTGTATTGGCTGTTTTCAGCTCGTATCGCACGTTTACATATTGCCGATATTATTCATTCGCTGGTGGCTCGATGCTTTTTAGTGATATGCAAAATAAATAACGAACATGTTCATCGGCTGATATCAATTTCATGGACTATCCGGATCAAAAATAATCTTTCGCATCGATCATTATAACTCACTATAATTAAACGATATATATGTTGATGTCAAGCCAAAACTCCTTGACCGCGTGTGTGATAGGATTCGAATCAAGCACGATTCCATTCGCACCGGAAAACGTTATTTGAAATGGGCGAAAATTTACATCCTGTTTCACCAGGAGCGTCATCCCGAGGATATGGGTGCCCGGGAGATTGAATCCTTCTCATTGAATGTCTGCGATTGCGTGTTAGGGAAAAAAGGCGGCATACAATCGACCCGATCCTTCAGTGAACCGGTGGTTGATCGACATTTTTACAATATTATTATGCGGTGTTACAGTTTGCGTTCTGCAACGGTTGGAATTAATATAGATCGATATCGATCGATGAAGTAGTGGCGGTGATATCGGCAATGAACATGCGGGAGGATTCGGTCGGACGGACCAGAAGGAATGGATAATGGGAAAAAAGAGGATTCTCTTTGTATGTACTTATAATGGCGCTCGCAGCCGTATCGCGGAGGAGTTCGTCAATTTGAGGGCGGCCGGCAGGATTGAAGCGTACAGTTCCTGCTTCGAGAACGGGAAAATCGGTTCTCTGCCCAGGGATGTGATGCGGGAAATCGGTGTCGACCTTTCCGGGGAAGCGCCCAAGTCGGTCTTCGAGCGATATAAAGACAAAGAATTTTATGATTACGTGATCTCGCTTTGCCATGAGGCGGCGACGGCGGATTGTCCCGTGTTCAAATCGAGCGTGGATGCGTTGTACGGGAAAGAGGCGCAAAGAATATCTTGGACCGTTCCGGCTTTCAACTCCATCGAGGGTTCGGAAGAAGAAAAAAAGGCCGAGGCCAGGCAGATCCGGGACAAGATAGCGTCGGAGGTCCGCTCCTTTCTCGCGGGAATCGGCATCGATAGCGAGAATTCCTGAATCCTTTCGTCGCGCAAATCGGTGCGATTCTTATGTTGTCCCTAATAAGTTAAAAAGTTAGCAACGTCCCCTACTAGTTGTCTATGTAGTGATGCAGGTAGCGGGCGGTGTGGGATCTGGCGGTCTTGTTCAGTATTTCCCTGGGCGAACCCACGGCCACCACGCGACCGCCCTGTTCGCCGCCTTCCGGTCCCAGGTCGACGATGTAGTCGGCTTCCTTGATCATTTCCATGTTGTGTTCGATGACCACGATGGTATGGCCCTGGTCCACCAGGCCCTGGAGGACTTCCAGCAGCAGACGTACGTCGGCCAGGTGCAGGCCGGTGGTGGGTTCGTCCAGGATGTAGAGGGTGTGGCGCCGGGCCGGGGCGGCCATCTCCTTGGCCAGCTTGATGCGCTGGGCTTCGCCGCCGGACAGGGTGGGGCTGGGCTGGCCCAGTTGCAGGTAGCCCAGGCCGATGTCGCAGACGAACTGGATGGCATTGCGGATCCTGGGCACGGCACCGAAGAACTGCAGGGCCTCGGCAAAGGTCAGCCCCAGGATGTCGGCCATGGATTTGTGCTTGTAGTGCACGGCCAGGGTTTCGGGGTTGTAGCGCGCGCCGCGGCACACGTCGCAGGGCACGTAGACGTCGGGAAGAAAGGCCATCTCCACCTTGGGCCGGCCCTGGCCCTTGCAGGCCGGGCAGCGCCCGGATTCCACGTTGAAGGAAAAGCGCGAGGCGGCGTAGCCCCTGGCCCGGGCCTCGGGGGTGCGGGCCATGAGGTTGCGGATCTCGGTGAGGAAGCCCACGTAGGAAGCCGGCACCGAGCGCGGGGTGCGGCCGATGGGGCTGTGGTTTACTTCCAGCACGCGCTCCACCGCCTCCCAGCCCAGCAGGTCGCGGCAATGGACCTTTTCGTCGTGCCTGCCCCGCAGGCGTCGGTGCAGTTCCTGGTAGAGGGTGGTCTTGACCAGGCTCGATTTGCCCGAGCCCGATACGCCGGTGATGCACACCAGGCGGTGCAGGGGGATGCGGGCGTCGATGCGTTTGAGGTTGTTGGCCGCGGCCCCCTGGATCCTGATGGCCGGCTGCCGGTGGCAGGGCCGCAGCCGGGAGGTGATGGTGCGCGGCCGGCTGTCCAGGCAGGCGCCGGTGACGGACCGGGGGGATCGGCGGACGGCTTCCAGGCCGCCGGACACCACCACTTCGCCGCCGTTGCGGCCGGCGCCGGGGCCCATGTCGATAATGGTGTCGGCGGCGCGGATGGTCTCCTCGTCGTGCTCCACCACGATGATGGTGTTGCCCCGGTCGCGCAGCTCGGTCAGGGCCTCCACCAGGATGGTGTTGTCCCGGGCGTGCAGCCCGATGGTGGGTTCGTCCAGCACATAGGTGACGCCGGTGAGATTGGATCCCAGTTGGGCGGCCAGGCGCACCCGCTGGGCTTCGCCGCCGGAGAGGGTGTCGCCGGAGCGGGAGAGGGCCAGGTAGCCCAGGCCCAGGCGGTTCATCAGTTTCAGGCGCAGGCGCAGTTCGTCCAGGATGGGGTCGGCCAGGGGACGCTGGTGTTGGGGAAAGGCGAGTCCGGCGAGCCGGTCGGCCAGGGCCTCGGCCGGAAGCCGGACCCAGTCCCAGATGGTGCGACCCTGGATCTTGACGGCCAGGGCGTCGGCCTTCAGCCGGCTGCCGTGGCAGACCGGGCAGGTGCGCGGGGGTTCGTCCGCCATCTCCAGGCTCCCCAGCCCGTCGCAGGTGGCGCAGGCGCCGTGGGGCGAATTGAAGGAGAAGAGGCGCGGATCGCCCTGCACCGCGCCGATGCCGCAGGAGGGGCAGCGGCCGTGCACGCTGAAGATCTCTTCGCCGCCGGTGGCGGGATCGAAGAGAATCAGGCTGCCGTCGCCCTCCTTCAGGCCTTGGGTCACCCGGTCCTGTAACCGGGTCTTGGCTCCCCGTCCGGCGGGCACCGGGCCGATCACCAGGTCGATGCTGTGGTCGTGGTAGCGGCTCAAGGCCATGCCCGGGATGATGGTCTGGATCTCGCCGTCGATGCGCGCGCGGTCCAGGCCCAGGGTGAGCGCCCGGGACAGCACGTCCTTGTGGAATCCCTTGCGCGCGGTGATCTTGGGCGCCAGGAGCAGGGCCTGGCGGCCGGCATAGCGGGCCGCCACCTGGGACTGCAGGTCGGCGGCGCTCTGTTTGGACAAGGGGCGGTGGCAGCCCGGGCAGTGGGGAGTGCCCAGTTTGGCATAGAGCAGGCGCAGGAAATGGTAGATCTCGGTGAGGGTGGCCACGGTGGAGCGCCGGCTTGCGTGGCTCACCCGCTGTTCGATGGCCACGGTGGGCGATAGCCCCGTGACCAGGTCCACCTCGGGGCGTTCCAGTATCTTCATGTACTGCCGCACGTAGGGCGCCAGGCTCTCCAGGTAGCGGCGCTGGCCTTCGGCGAAGAGGATGTCGAAGGCCAGGGTGGACTTGCCCGAGCCGGAGACGCCGGTGAGGGCCACCAACTGGTTGTGGGGGATGGCCAGGGCCAGGTCCTTGAGGTTGTGCTCCCGGGCGCCGCGTACTTCGATGCTTCTTCCATTGCCGACTGTTGGGGCATAGGCGGGCGGGTCCTGGGCGACCCCGGGCGGGTCCGATTTCTCCAGGTACTCTTTGAGAAAGCGGCCCGTGTGGGAGTTCTCCGCGGCGGCGATCTCTTCGGGGGGGCCCTGGGCCACCACGGTTCCCCCCCGGTCGCCGCCCTCGGGACCCAGGTCGATGATCCAGTCGGCGGTCTTGATCACGTCGAGGTTGTGTTCGATGACCAGCACGCTGTTGCCCGCGTCCACCAGGCGCTGGAGGCAGTCGAGCAGGATGGCGATGTCTTCGAAATGGAGGCCGGTGGTGGGTTCGTCGAAGATCAGCAGGCGGCCTCCTTTCTTGCTTCCCAGGTAGCGGGAGAGTTTGAGCCGCTGGGCCTCGCCGCCGGAGAAGGTGGAGATGGGCTGGCCCAGCCGGATATAGCCCAGCCCCACGTCGGCCAGGGGCCGGAGGGCGGCGGTGATTTTCTTCTGTCCGGAGAAGAACTCCAGCGCCTGCTCCACGGTCATGTCCAGCAGTTCATCGATGCTCCTTTCCTGGTAGCGTACTTCCAATACTTCCGGCTTGAAGCGCTTGCCCCGGCAGTCCGGGCAGGTGATCAGTACGTCGGAGAGAAACTGCATCTCCACTTTTTCGAATCCTTCCCCCTTGCAGGTGGGGCAGCGGCCCAGGTCGACGTTGAAGGAGAAGTGACCGGCGGTGAGTCCTTGCCGCCGGGCCTCGTCGGTGGCGGCCAAAAGCTTGCGCAGGGGGTCCAGGGCCTTGGTGTAGGTGAGCACGTTGGCCCGGGGGGTGCGGCCGATGGGGCGCTGGTCCACCAGTTCCGCCAGGCGCACCCGTCGGGCGCCTTCGATGGCGGCATGGCGTCCCGGCCGGCCCTGGCCGAGTCCCTTGAGGCGCTGCAACCCCTTGTAGAGGATCTCTTCCGCCAGGGTGGACTTGCCCGAGCCGCTGACGCCGGTGAGGCAGGTGAAGGTTCCCAGGGGAATGGCCACGTCGATGTCCCGCAGGTTGTGTTCGGCCGCGCCGCGGACGGTCAGCCAGGCGTCCGGAAGGGGCGTGCGTCGCCGGACCGGGACGGGGATCTTCTTCTCGCCGCGCAGGTACTGGCCGGTGACGCAGCCGTTTACCCGGCCCAGGGGGCCGAAGTAGGTGATCCGGCCGCCCTGTTCGCCGGCGGCCGGCCCCAGGTCCAGCAGATGGTCGGCCGCCAGGATGATGGCCGGATCGTGCTCCACCACCACGATGGTGTTGGGCAGGTCGCGCAGCCGGTGCAGGATGCGGATCAGGCGCTGGTTGTCCCGGGGGTGCAGGCCGATGCTGGGCTCGTCCAGCACATAGAGCGAGTTGACCAGGGAGGCCCCCAGGGACGAGGCCAGGGCCACCCGCTGCACCTCGCCGCCGGAAAGGGTGCGCGACTGGCGGTCGAGGGTCAGGTAGCCCAGTCCCACGTCGTGGAGATAGGCGAGGCGGTTGAGGATCTCTTCCAATACCAGTCCGGTGGCCTCGTCCCGGCCCGGGGAGGCGAAGGCGGTGAAGAATTCGAGGACCTGGTCGACGTTCATGGCGTAGAGTCGAGCGATGGTGTGGCCGTCCAGGCGGTAGAGCAGGGTCTGGGGCTTGAAGCGCGCGCCGTCGCATTGGGGGCAGATGTCGTAGGAGCGGAAGCGGGAGAGATAGACGCGCACGTGCATCTTGTAGGTCTTGGTCTCCAGCCACTGGAAGAAGCCGCGGACCCCGTAGTAATCGTCGGTGCCGTCGACGATGGCCCGTCGCTGGGTCTCGTCGAGTCGCGCGAAGGGCTTGTCCATGGGGATGCGCCGCCGGCGGCAGAAGGCGGACAGGTCTTCGTATTCCATGCGGCCGTCGGCCTCGCCGCCCCAGGGCTTGATGGCCCCCTGGGCGATGGAGAGGCCGGGGTCGGGGATGATCAGGTCCAGGTCGATGTCGATGACCCGGCCGAAGCCGCGGCAGGTGTCGCAGGCGCCGATGGGGCTGTTGAAGGAGAAGAGATTGGGCAGCGGGGGCAGGTAGTCCAGGTCGCAACGGGCGCAGTGCAGCCGGTTGGAAAAGGATCGGCGGCCTTCGCCGTCCGGCCAGAGATCCACCCGGCCGCCGCCGAAGCGCATGGCGGTTTCCAGGGAGTCGAGCACCCGCTGTCGCGGCGCCCGGTCCAGCACCAGGCGGTCCACCAGGACGTCCACGCCGTCGGTTTCCTCCGCCGGCGCCCATTGGTGGATGTCCAATACGGCGCCGTCGTGCCACAGGCGGTCGAAGCCGAAGCGCATGAGCTCCTTGCGCAGCGGGTCGCTGCCTTCGGCCAGGGGAAAGGGAAAGGTGATCACCAGCCGGCCCCCGGGCGGCAGGGCGTCATAGATGCGGTCGGGGGACTCGGGCAGCACCGGCTGCCCGCAGCGCTCGCAATGCAGGACCCCCTGGCGGGCGAAGAGCAGCTTCACGTAGTCGGTGAGCTCGGTCATGGTCCCCACGGTGGAACGCGAGGTGCGCACCGGGTCCTTGCGGTCGATGGCGATGGCCGGCGGGACGCCCCGGATCAGGTCGGCCCGGGGGCGGTCCATACGGTCCATGAACTGGCGCGCGTAGGGGGAGAAGGTCTCCACATAGCGCCGCTGGCCTTCGGCATAGAGGGTGTCGAAGGCCAGGGAGGATTTGCCCGAACCGGAGACGCCGGTGACCACGGTCATCCGGTTCAGGGGAATATCGAGATCGAGGTTTTTGAGATTGTTCTGGCGGGCGCCGCGGATTTCGATGTGCTCTGGCTGCATGGTGGTTCCTGTGGTTGCGATGATGAGGTCAAGATCCGGTTCGACTGGGGTAAACCATAACCATCTGCGGGGGAAAAGAAAGCGGCCGGCGGCATGCCGTTGCCCCGGTTCCGCACCCCTGCCCGGGGGACGACGGAAAAAAGGCGGGATGGAAAACTTAAGTTTTCGGGCGAAGGGGCGATACCCAGTTCAGGGGGAAACGCGTTATGGACATCTCGTCGATTACCAGCCAGACGGCAGTGGCGGCCATCGTCCGCCAGTTGCAGACCGTCTCCGAGGTGCAGACCGCCGTCATGAGCCAGATGGCCGACAGCCAGCAGCAGTTGGCCGACATGCTGGCCGCTTTGGGGATCGGCCGGAACATCGACATCCAAGCCTGACCGCACGGATTTGATAAATCGAAAAGAAAGAGTTGATTTCAAAATGTTCAATCAGGCGCAAGATCAAGGCGGGGCGAGGTGGCCAACCGCAGACATACATGGCGTATTTCGAGGATTGGCCACCTCGTCCCAACACCGGGATTGGGCCTGAGGGGACGTTTTGAAATCAACTCAAAAGGCAGGCCGGAGTTTCCGGCCTGCCTTTTGTGGTGGTGCCTGAGGGCTGGCGAAACGATGACTTAAGGAAGGATGCCGAAGGCCACCCGGCGGTTCCGGGCCCAGGCGGCTTCGTTGCTGGCGGAGTCGAGGGGTTTTTCCTCTCCGTAGCTCGTGGTTTCCAGCTTGGTGGCGTCGATGCCCATATCGGCCATGAATTGCTTGACCGCTTCGGCCCGGCGGGCGCCCAGGGCCAGGTTGTAGGCTTCGGTGCCCCGTTCGTCGCAGTGTCCCTCGATCCTCACGGTGACCATGCCGGAATTGCCCTGCAGCCACTGGGCCTTGGCCCGCAACAATTCCTGGGCTTCGGGCTGCAACGCGGCGCTGTCGAAATCGAAATGGATAATGGTGGCGGTGAATGCATCCCGGCCGTCGTCCTGGGGGGCCGCCTCCACGGGAACCGGCTCGGGGGCGGGTTCCGCAACCTGAGGTTCCGGTTCGGGCTGGACCGCCGGTTCGGTGGCGGCCTGGTTCTCCATGACCTTCTTGCTGCACGCGGCCGACATGACCAGCAGGGCCAGCAGGACCATCAAAAAAAGGGATCGCCAATGAAGCTTCTTCATCTCTCTCCTCCAAATTAAATTGTCGGTGTAAAATCCTGAAGATCTCGAGGATGGAAAACTAAGGATATCCCTTCAAAAGCAAGCCCCGTGCCATTCGGCCTTGCACGGGGAGGCCGCCGATTGGCGGGCATCCGGCAGGCGAGGCGGGTTTCCCGCGGATTGGAAGATTCCCCGTCCGGTTACGATATTTGCACCTGAATCACCGAATCGGGACCCCGAGATACCACCGTTGGATCGGAATTGCACGGTCGGGGTGTCCGGTTGATTCGGGTCGGATCATTCTTAGATTGTGCCCAACCGGCCGATCCGACTTTTACAAGGTCAGGCTTCATTTTGCGAACCCGAAACTCAATTAAAAGGAGTACACGATGATCCCCGAGAGAGTGAACGCGGCAATCAACGAACAGATCAAGAACGAACTGGAGTCCTACTATATCTATCTATCCATGGCAGCCTATTTTCACTCCGTCAGCCTGGACGGCATGGCCCACTGGATGCGGGCCCAGGCCCACGAGGAGATGATCCACGCCATGAAATTCATCGACCATATCCTCGACCGCGGCGGCAAGGTCATCCTGCACGACCTGAAGCAGCTCAAGACCGAATGGACTTCGCCGTTGGAGGCCTGGGAGGATGCCTACAAGCATGAGCAGTTCATCAGCTCCAAGATCAACGAACTGACCGCCATCGCCCGCGAGGAGAGGGATTACCCGTTCGAACCCGTCCTGGCCTGGTTCACCGCCGAACAGATCGAGGAAGAGGCCACCAGCAGCAAGATCGCCGACGAGATCGCCATGGTGGGAGACGCCAAGGCCGGGATGCTTTTGTTGGATCGCGAATTGGGCGGCCGCGCGTTTCCGGCGGGATCGCCGTTCGATCCGGCGGCGTACGGTAAAAAGGAGTAGATCTCCGCTATCTTTCTCAGACCGCGGCTTCGCCTGGCCGCGGTCCCCTTTCCGTTCCTTCGCGCCCGCTCCTTCCTTCCGGCGACTCCCCTGAATTATCAAGCGATCCGGTCGTCCGGGGCCTAAAGTTTGTTCCGGGAACGTCGATAGTGTCTATAGCGATCGTTCGCAGCGGAGGGGTGTATGGTCGACACGACCCAGATGGATCAGCGCTTTGGTGATGTGGCCGTCAATCTGAACATGGTCACCCGGGAGAAGTTCGACCGCGCCCTGGTCCTTCAGAATCTCATCCAGACCCGAACCAAGGTCCATTTGCCCATCGGCAGGGTGCTCAAGGAGATGGGCATCCTCAACGACGAGCAGATCGACGAAATCCTCGAAACCCAACGCTACATCAGCCAGGAGCAGGACGGGAACGGCGATGGCGCGGAGAAGGAGGACCGGGCGGCCGGGAAAATGGATCTCGGCCTGGAACTCACTTTGTCGGATGACCGCCTGCACGCCTTCCTCAGCCCCACCGGTGCGAATACCAACGGCCTGACCGTGGAGACCCTGAAGGAGTTCCTGGCCGACGGCAATGTGGTGTTCGGACTGCTGCCGGATGAAGAACTGGGCGCTTACCTTTCCCGGAACCCCTTGCCCGTCGAACCTTTCGAAGTGGCCTGCGGCATTCCCATGGTACCGGGTCGGCCATCGCAGGTCATCTACCACTTCGATACCGATCCCATGCGCATCGGCACCCTGAAAGAGGATGGCACCATGGACTGGAAGAACCGCGGTGACATTCCCAGCGTCAAGGAGGGCGACCTGCTGGCGGAAAAGACCGGTGGCGACCCGGGCGAGCCGGGGACCGATGTGTGCGGCAGGAACCTGACGCCGCCGAGGCTGCGGCAACCCAAGTTGAAGTGCGGCAAAGGCGCCGCGCGTTCGGAAGACGGCGACCAGGTCCTGGCCAAGATCAACGGTACGCCTAAGATCGGTCCGGACGGCAAGATCATGGTCCACGGCATCCTCGAATTCGATGTCGATATCGGCGTGGAAACCGGCAACCTCGAATTCGAAGGGTTTGTCGAGACATCCGGAGGGGTCCAGGCCGGCTACACGGTCAAGGCCCAGGGGCTGCGCACCACCGACATTCAGGATGCCACCATCGAACTGGAGGAGGACCTGATCTGTGATGGCGGGATCTACGGTTCGCATCTGAAGGTGGGGGGCAATATCCAGGCGAGCCATATCCACAATTGCACCATCGAAGTCATCGGGGACCTGGTGGTGAAGAAGGAGCTCTACGACAGCACCGTGGAGACCAACAGCCGCTGCCTCATCGGCGACGGCAAAATCATGTCGTCCACCATCGATGCCAAGAAAGGCATCTACAGCCGTCAGATCGGTTCCGAGGCCTCCTATCCCAGCAAGCTCACCGTGGGCATCGACCGCAAGCACGAGCGTGACACCAACGCCACCAGGGAAGAACTGGAAGACCTGGAAGGCAAATTACAGGAAGTCAGCGCGGCCGGCACCAAACTCAAGGTGCGGGCGGAGGAGCTCGCCGCCGATCTGGGAAAGCTGGCCCGGGAGCAGGAAAGCTACCAGGCGCAGATGCGCCAGTTCGAGGAACAGATCCGGGGCGAGGGCCCCAACGCGGTCAAGGACGATGAGGAACGGACGATGCTCGAGGACATGATCGCCGAACTGGTCGAAAAGAACGACGCCATCGATGCCCGGGTGGCCGCCCTCCTGGAGGAGGAGGACCGCACCCGCCGGCAAACCGATGAAGTGGACAAGAGCATCCAGTTCCTGGCCGGACGGATCGATGGGTGCCGGGAGCGGATCAGCCTGCTGGACGAAGCCCTGGAGGTCGATCCCGGCATTCCGGTGATCAAGGTCAGCGGCACCATCCACGCCAAGACCGAAATCATCGGCCCCCACAAGACCATGATCCTGCCCGAGCGCATGGAGATGGTCCGCATCGCCGAATCCGCGGACGACCCCGCGGGCAAGAAGTTTCAATTCAAAATATCCACCCTTCGTTAGCCCGAACCTTCCCAATTTCCCGACGGAAATGAGCCGCTGAATTGACCGCGCTCCATTTGTCATTTAATTTGAACGGGTCGGGGAATTATCTTCGCATTTAGCACAAGCCTGAGGGCGGGGGGTCTTCGGGGATTACTCTCCGACCTGATCGAATAAACCGGGTTGAAAAAACGACCCATTGCATCCGAGGCGCCCGCTTCCCATGGAATCAGACCCCATCCCATCCGCGCCAATCCAGCGCTTTCACCCCGTGATCGCGCGGTGGTTCCTGGACCGCTACAAGGCCCCCACCGCCGTCCAGGAGCAGGCCTGGCGGCACATCCAGGCCGGCGACCACGTGCTGGCCACCGCCCCCACCGGCAGCGGCAAGACCCTGACCGCCTTCTTGTGGGCCATCGATCAACTGGCCACCGGACGACTCTCCGCGGGGCAAACCCGGGTGCTCTACGTTTCGCCCCTCAAGGCCCTGAACAACGACATCCAGCGCAACCTGCTGGCGCCCCTGGCGGAATTGCGCCAGGCGTTTCAGGCCGCCGGCCGGGAACTGCCCGAGATCCGCGTGCTGACCCGTTCCGGGGATACGCCCCAGCCCCATCGCCGCCGGATGTTGCACCATCCCCCGGAAATCCTCATTACCACACCGGAAAGCCTCAACCTCCTGCTGGCCTCGCCCCGGGCGCGCACCATGCTGCGCAGCGTGCAGACCCTGATCCTGGACGAAATCCATGCGGTCTTCGCCTCCAAGCGCGGCACCTTCCTGATGACCGCCGTGGAACGCCTGGTACTGCTGGCCGGCGAGTTCCAGCGCATCGCCCTTTCGGCCACCGTGAATCCGGCGGAGCGCATCGCCCGGTTCGTCGGCGGCCGGCGCGTGATCCGCGGGGGAGGCGAGACCCGGTTCGAGCCGCGGCATGTTGAAATTGTGCAGCCTCCCATGGACAAGGGGTATGACGTTTCGCTCACTTATCGACTGCCTCCGGCGCCGCTGCCGTCGGATGACGAGGGTGCG
>JBNKDU010000111.1:0-10976 GCA_050288425.1 Desulfobacteraceae bacterium
GGGTCTATTGTATGCCATCTTTTTTACCCTTCGGGAAAGCCGGAGGGCGTAAGTAACGGCGTTGCCAAGGGCTTGCAGTAGATTGACTACGGCTGCGCCCTTGGCGCCTTGGCTCTGAAGCCCTCCGACTTTTGCAACATTAGGGTAAACCGTCATGAATGTTGAACAAAGGCCAGATACGGGGCTACTGCCGGCAATCAACCAATTGCAATCACTTCGTCCTCGGGGCCTTGAGACTGCAAGGAATGAGAACTTGACATTTACCGCAAACCTGCGTCGTATTTTCCAGGTGAGAAAGTTCTTCCAAGTGTAGACGGTTGGATTTGAGCCGTTCCCAACAAAGCTTACGATCGATACCCGATTCGGCGACTGCCCCCACCGGACATCGTTTTACACAAACAAGGCATTTGTGGCCATTTTTGTGCAGGCATAATTCTTTCTCTCTGATCAGAGGGCTGTCACCAAGTTCGGCATCGGTCACGAGACTACCCAGCCGTCCGGAGCATCCGGAGGGGGTGATAAGCTGGGCGTTTACCCCGAAGCGTCCCAAGCCTGAAAGATATCCCAGATGCTTGTGGGACCATCCGGAGACAAGCTTTGCATAATCTTCAATAAGGATTCTGAGATCGCTTGGTGTCACAAGTTTATTCCTCTTAGAAATCCTCTGAGTGCAGAAATATCTCGGTCAAAAATCAATTAGTAATGCTGGTCGGCGAAGTCGACCCATCCTCCGGCCCGGACCAGTTTGCGGTCGAAAGCGGAGATGTCGAAGGGGATGGACGCTTCATCCTCGCTGCAGCGGACGATGAGCCGGCTGTCGTCGAAGTCGGTCTGCACCTCGGTCTCCTTGCCGCTGAAGCGCTGAAAGAGCATGTCGATGGTCTGCGCGGGCAGTTCCACGGCCAGCATGCCGCAGTTGAACATGTTCTGCCGGAAGATGCGGGCGAAGCTTTCCGCCACCACCAGGTGGATGCCGTTCATCTCCAGGGCCCAGGGGGCGTGTTCGCGGCTGGAGCCGCAGCCGAAATTGGCCCGGGTGATGATGACGCACTTCTGTTGCAGGTCGGTCCGGGGATCGAACTCTTCCAGGCTGAGATCCTCCAGCAGGTGCGGTTTGAGCGCCTCCTTGGTGATCTCGGTGAGGTAGCGGGCCGGAATGATTTCGTCGGTGTTGATATCGCCGCGGTCCAGGAACAGGACCGGGCCGTTGAAATTCTTCATCTGCTCATCCCTCGAAGATTGTGGAGTTGGCGATACAGCCGGCCAGGGCGCTGGCCGCGGCCGTGGCGGGGCTCATCAGGTGCACCATGCCGCCTTTGCCCATGCGGCCGTTGAAGTTGCGGTTGGTGGTGGCGGCGCAGACTTCTCCACTTGCCAGCACCCCGTTGCTCATGCCGAGGCAGGCCCCGCAGGTGGGATTGGTGACGCAGAAGCCGGCGTCCATGAAGGTCTGGATGAGGCCTTCCTCCAATGCCTGGCTGTAGATTTTGGGCGTGGCCGGCGATACGATGGCCCGGATGTCGTCATGGATCTTCCCGCCCTCGAGGACCCGGGCGGCGATGCGCAGGTCTTCGATGCGGCCGTTGGTGCAGGAGCCGATGTAGACCTGATCGATGGGCGTGCCCTTCATTTCGTCCACCGGTTTGACCTGGTCCGGTTTGTAGCCGAAGGTCACCCGGGGCGTCAGATCGGAAACATCGATCCGGATCACCCGGCTGTAGGCGGCGTCCTCGTCGGCGCAGAATCGGCGGTAGTGCTCCAGGGCCGCCTCCGGCGAATCGAACTCCGTTTGGATGAAGGGCCACAGGAATTCCACCGTGGTCTCGTCGGGGGCGCAGATGCCGCTGGTGGCGCCGGCTTCCACCGCCATGTTGCTCAGGGTCATGCGCGATTCCATGCTCATCTCCGCCACGGTCCGGCCGCCGAATTCCACCACCTGATCGGTGGCGCCGTTGACCCCGAGCTGCCGGATCACCTCCAGGATCACATCCTTGGCATAGACCCCCGGACGAAGTTCTCCGTCGATATCGATCCTGAGGGTGGCGGGCCGGCGGAAGGCGCAGACGCCCTTCAGGATGCCCACTTCCAGGTCGGTGGTGCCCACGCCGGCGGCAAAGGCGCCGAAGGCACCGTGGGTGCAGGTGTGGGAGTCGCCCATGATGATGGTGTATCCGGGACGGGCGAATCCTTTTTCCGGAAACAGGGCATGGCAGACGCCGTTGCGGCCGATGTCGAAGAAATCCTCGATCTTCTGCCGGCGGGCCCAATCCCGCAAAATCTTGCCCTGTTCGGCGGTCTTGCCGTCCTTGGCCGGGGTGACGTGGTCGATGACCGCCTTGATCCTGGCCGGGTCGAATACCCGGTCCTTGCCCCGGGCCATCAGGTCGTTGATGGCCACCGGCGTGGTGATCTCATGGCAGAACACGGCATCCAGCCGGATGACGAAGGTATCCGGGGTGGGTTGGTCCACCAGGTGGGAGTCGAATATTTTTTCAGCGATGGTTTTGCCCATGGGGCCTCCTGGGTCGGCCGGTTGGCCGGTTATCCGGTTGGCCGGTTTCCCGGTTGGGGGGGGGCGGTTCCGCGATCCGTCTGTCTGGCATACCCTCAACCGGTTTTCCCGGACGCTTTTTCTTATATTTTTAGCTTGTCATAGGTCACAATATAGGTTTTTTTGCCAACCGGCCAACCTAATCATTATCCGTCTTCAGCACGGCCAGGAATGCCGACTGGGGGAGCATGACCTTGCCCACCATCTTCATGCGTTTCTTTCCTTTTTTCTGTTTCTCCAGCAGCTTGCGTTTGCGGGTGACGTCCCCGCCGTAGCATTTGGCGGTGACGTCCTTGCGAAAGGCGTTGACGGTGGAGCGGGAGATGATCTTGCCTCCCACCGCCCCCTGGATGGCGATCTTGAACTGCTGGCGGGGGATCTCGTCCTTGAGCTTGTCGCAGGCCACCCGGCCCCGCATGTAGGAGCGCTCCTCGTGCACCAACTGGGACAGGGCGTCCACCCGCTCGCCGTTGATCAGGATGTCGAGTTTCACCAGTCGGGTGGCGCGGTATTCGATGATCTCGTAATCGAAGGAGCCGTAGCCCTGGGTCACGGTCTTGAGTTTGTCGTAAAAATCGAAGATCACTTCGGACAGCGGCAACTCGAAGGTCATCTCCAGCCGGTTGCTGGTCAGGTACTGGTAGTTCTTGTTCAAGCCCCGCCGGTCGAGGCACAATTTCATCACCGCGCCCATGTAGCGATCGGGAATGATGATGCTGGCGCGGATAAACGGCTCCAGGGATTCGGCGATGTCCACGGGATCGGGATAGAGCGCCGGGTTGTCGATGGTCATCTCCTCGCCGTCGTTGAGAACCAGTTTGTACTGCACCGAGGGCACCGTGAGGATGATCGACTGGTCATACTCGCGCTCCAGCCGCTCCTGCACCACCTCCAGGTGCAGCAACCCGAGGAAACCGCAGCGGAAGCCGAAACCCAGGGCCGCCGAGGCGTCCTTCTCGTAGATCAGGGAGGCGTCGTTGAGCTTGAGCTTCTCCAGGGCCACCGCCAATTCATCGTAGTCGTCGGCCGCCACCGGATAGATGGAGGCGAAGACCACCGGCTTGGCGTCCTTGAATCCGGGCACGGCCTGGGTACACGGGCGCTGGTCCAGGGTGATGGTATCCCCGCAGCGGGTGTCGCTCACGGTCTTGATGCCGGCGATCATGTAGCCCACCTGTCCGGCGGCGAGGAAGGCCTGGGGTTTGCGGACGATCTGGAAGAGGCCCACCTCCTCCACTTTATAGACGGCGTTGTTGTACATGAAACGAATCCGGTCACCGGCCTGGATGCGGCCGTCCACCACCCGGAAGTGAACGATGGTGCCGCGAAACGGGTCGTAGTGCGAGTCGAAGATCAGGGCCCGCAGGGGGGCCTCGGGATCCCCGGCGGGAGGCGGCAGTTTCGCCACCACGGTCTCCATCACCTCCCGGACGCCGGTGCCCTCCTTGGCCGACGCCAGGATGGCCGTGTCCGGGTCCATGCCCAGGTCGTCGGCGATTTCCTCCCGGACCCGTTCCACATCGGCGGACGGCAGGTCGATCTTGTTGATCACCGGTATGATTTCGAGGTCATGCTCCATGGCCAGCAGGAAGTTGGCCAGGGTCTGGGCCTCGACCCCCTGGCTGGCATCGATGAGCAGCAGGGCCCCTTCGCAGGAGGCCAGGGCCCGGGAGACTTCATAGGTGAAATCCACATGACCGGGGGTATCGATGAGGTTGAGGGCATAGGTCCGGCCGTCCTCGGCCCGGTAGGGCAGGCAGACGGTCTGGCTCTTGATGGTGATGCCCCGCTCCCGCTCGATATCCATGTTGTCGAGAATCTGGTCCTTGAAATCACGCTCCGATACCAGGCCCGTCGCCTGGATCATGCGATCCGAGAGGGTCGACTTGCCGTGGTCGATATGGGCGATGATGCTGAAATTACGAATATGGTTCATTTATGATCACGTAGTTGGGGATATATGCGATTGGGGCGGCGGTTCTGGGGCAATTCGTTACACGATCCGAAAGAGTCGCGCCTGATATGGTTCCCATTTCCTCTATGGTTTCACCCGGCTACGAAAGGAGCCGTCATGGGTGAACAAATGCCGGTTGACTTCCCTTATGCAAGGGGATATAAAAATCCTTCTAACTAATGAAATTTATTTTAGTATCAGATTGTTTTGAAAAGTGTCAACCGCTAAACCAATGCCCCGGCAAGGCCAATCGCACGCCATGCTCGAAGCCCACGTCCTAATTGTCGATGACGATGCCGCCATTCGTGAATCCATGAACGAATTCGTGGATATGTCCGGCTATCGGTCCTCCACGGCCGTGAGCGCCGAAGAGGCCCTGGAGATGCTGAAGACCCACAGCGTGGACGTGGTGATCACCGACATCATGCTGCCGGGGATGGACGGGCTGGAACTCACCGATTATATAAAGAAGAATCATGATATCGATGTGATCGTGATGACCGGTTACAGCGGCGACTACTCCTACGAGGAGGCCATCAGCAAGGGGGCCAGCGATTTCGTCTTCAAACCGGTGCGTTTCGAAGAATTGCTGCTGCGGCTGCGGCGGGTGCTCAAGGAGCGCCGCCTGACCCAGGAGCGGGTCCACATGCTCGACAAGCTCAAACGCCTGTCCATCACCGACGGGCTGACCAAACTCTTCAATTCACGCTATTTCTACAATCAGATCAAGGCCGAGATCGACCGCACCTCCCGCTACCAGAGACCGTTGAGCCTGCTGCTCCTGGATATCGACCAGTTCAAGGAGTTTAACGACAACTACGGCCATCTCGAAGGCGACAAGGTGCTGGTGGGGCTGGGCCAGGTGATCCGGAGCTGCCTGCGCAAAATGGATTCGGCCTATCGCTACGGCGGAGAGGAATTCACGGTGATCCTGCCGGAAACCGAAGGCGATGAAGCCGCCACCGTGGCCGAGCGTATCCGATCCGCCGTGGAGGAGGAGGAGTACACCCCCAATCGCGGCGAGGCGCCCATCGCGATCACCATCAGCATCGGGGTCACCGAGTTCGTTCCCGGTGAGGAGGTGGCCATCTTCGTTCAACGGGCCGACAAGGCCATGTACCTTTCCAAGCAATCGGGCCGCAACCGCGTCTCCTGCCTGTTCGCCAGCAGAAGCCAATAGCATCTGTTGTCGCCGCTTACCCGGCGGTCAGGATGGCGGAGCGCACGGGAACGGCCGCAAGGCCAAACCATCTTCGCGCCTATGGCTTGTCGAATCCCATCGCCCACCTTTTTCGAGCGCCGGCTCTCCATGGCGATCCTGGGCCTGTTGGTCCTCATCGGCGTCGCCCTGGCCATGGTCCAGGGTCGGTTCGACCCCTCCCTCTGGCGACAGCAGGCGGCAACGGAGGGGGATCTGTCCGCGGGTACCGACAAGGATGCCCCCGTGTCGACCGGATTGCCCCAGGGCCTGCAGCCCATGTCGGCGCCGGAGCAGTATACCGCCGACAACCTTTCCGATAAGATCGACGGCAAGGCCGAACTCTACCTGGCCGCCGGGTTCCGGCGCCTGGAGACCCGGCGGTTCGTCCTGTCCGGCGCGCCGGAAAGCTGGATGGAGCGCTATGTCTACGATATGGGATCCATCCGCAATGCCTTCGCCGTATTCAGCACCCAGCGGCGTCCGTCGGCCGTGCCCCTGGACGGGATTGTTTACGGCTATCTTGCGGCCAACGGCCTCTTCTTCGTCCATGGACCGTATTATGTGGAGATCGTCGCCGCCCGGACCGGAGAGGAGATCCTCTCGTCCATGCGGGCGATGGCGACCCGATTCGCGGCCACCCACGGTCCGGCCGGAGAGGCCATTGCCGAACTGGCGTTGTTTCCCCGGGAAAACCGGGTCGACGGCAGCGAGACCCTGGTGGCCGACAGCGCCTTCGGCATCGCGTCCATGGACGGGGTCTTCACGGCCGCATATCAGGACGGGACGGCAATGGCCACCGCGTTCCTCAAGAGGTGCGCCTCCGCCGAACAGGCCCGATCCATGTCCGACGTCTTCCATGGGTTCTGGCTGGAGTACGGCGGCGAATCCGTGGCATCCCCGGCGGGACCGGCCGGTGCCCGCATGGTGAACATCCTGGACAATATCGAAATCGCCGCCGTCCACGGCGACTACTTTCTCGGCGTGCACGAAGCCACCGACCCGGCCTTCGGGGTCGATCTGGCCGTGCGTCTGCTGGGGCGGATCGAGGAATCGAATCCATGACTTCACCGGAGCGAACCCAGCGACGGGATTTCATGCGCCGGCTGTGGCGCGTCGCCCTGATGGCCGCCGGAACCGTGGCGGTGGGGTTCGGCTTCTGGGACCGTCGCGGACCGTCCGGCGGCAAGGCCGGGGGCGGCTTGTCCGGCCTGCCCGATTACCGGGTCGCAGGACAGGCGGGACGCATCGCCGTCGCCCGCGGTGCGGCGCGATCCGCCAATGCCGCGGCCGCCCTGGATGCCCTGGGCGGTATGCCGTCCTTCGTGCGCCGGGGCGACCGGGTGCTGCTCAAGGTCAATGCGGCCTTTGCCACGCCGCCCCTGGTGGGGGCCACCACCCATCCGGATATCGTCGGGCAGGTGACCGCCGCCTGCCTGGCGGCCGGTGCCGCGGAAGTGACCGTCACCGACAACCCCATCAACGATCCGGCCAGCTGCTTTGAATTGACCGGCATCGGACCGGCCGCCCGCCGGGCCGGCGCGCGGATCGTGCTCCCCCGGCCGGACCGCTTCGCCGACTTCACCCTGCCGGGAGGCCGTCTGATCCGCAACTGGCCGTTGCTGGCCGGTCCCCTGGCCCGGGCCGACAAAGTGATCGGCCTGGCGCCGGTGAAGGACCACCATCGCAGCGGCGCCTCCATGACCATCAAGAACTGGTACGGGTTGCTGGGCGGCCGCCGCAACATTTTCCACCAGCGGATCCATGCCATCATCGCGGAACTGGCCCTGATGATCAAACCCACCCTGGTGATCCTGGACGGTACCCAATCCATGGTATCCAACGGCCCCACGGGCGGTTCCCTGGAAGACCTGAAGCCGACCCACACCCTCATCGCCGGCACCGATCCGGTTGCCGTGGATGCCATGGGGGCCACCCTGCTCGGAAAATCGTACGACGATCTTCCGCACCTGCTCATGGCCCAGGCGGCCGGCGCGGGCACGGTGGATTATCGCTCCCTGGGGCCGGTGGAGGTGAACAGCGGGCAGTGAGCGGTCAACCGATTCAGCGGACGTTCTTTCTATGCGCATCATTACCACTCGTCGGATAACACAGGTTTTCTTCTTCCTGCTCTTCGTCTGGTTTTGCGTGGTGGCCACGCTGGGGCAGGGCGGGTGGCAGCTGCGCGGCTGGCCGGTGAACTGGTTCCTGCAGCTCGATCCGCTGGTGGGGCTGGGCGTGCTGTTGGCCACCCACACCCTGTACGCCGGTCTGTTGTGGGCGGTGGCGACCATCGTCCTGACCTTGTTCCTGGGACGCTTTTTCTGCGGGTGGGTCTGCCCCATGGGCGCGCTCCAGCAGTTCGTGGGCTACCTGGGACTCCGCCGGCAATCCACCGGGGAGAAAATCAAACGCAACCAACCCCACCGGGCCCGGCACCTGAAATACGGGTTGTTGCTTTTTTTCGTGGCCGCGGCGGCCCTCGACCTGCCGCGCTGGTTCCAGGCCACGCTGCAGACCGGTCTGCTGGATCCCATCCCGCTGCTCCACCGCTCGGTGAACCTGGTATTGCTTCCCCTGGTCGACGGCCCTATGCACGTGACTTCGGCGGCACCCCGATTCTATTCCGGCACCGCGACGGTGGCCGTGATCTTCGTGGTTCTCGTGCTGCTCTGCCTGCGGGTGCCCCGGTTTTATTGCCGGTTTCTCTGCCCCCTGGGCGCATTGCTGGGCTGGCTGGGTCGCTGGTCCCTGTGGCGTATCGGTGTATCCGAGGAGACCTGCCGCGAATGCCGCCGCTGCGAGGCCCATTGCGAGGGCGCCTGCACCCCCGCCGGGACGATCCAGACCAGTGAGTGCGTATTGTGCCTCAATTGTCGCCACGAGTGCCGGCACGGACGAATCGGCTACCGCAGCCGGCCCTCGGCCGGAGGCGAGCGATTGTCCCCCGACCTGACCCGGCGCCACGTGGTATCGGCCCTGGCCGCCGGCGTGGTGGCGGGCCCCGTGCTGCGGGTGGGCGGCGGGTTGGCCGGCCATTGGGACCCGCGGCTGATCCGGCCGCCGGGAGCCCTGGATGAAGCCGATTTCCTCCACCGCTGTGTCAAATGCGGCCAGTGCATGCGCATCTGCCCCACCAACGTGATCCATCCGGCCACCTGGGAAACCGGCCTGGAAGGGTTGTGGACGCCGGTACTGAATTTCCGCATCGGCACGTCCGGGTGCCAGCCCAATTGCGTGGCCTGCAGCCATATCTGCCCCACGGCCGCCTTGCGCCCGCTGACGGTGGAGGAACGCATGGGCGTCGGCCCGTTTGCGGCCGCCGGACCGCTGCGTAGCGGCATGGCCTTTGTCGACCGGGGGCGTTGCCTGCCCTGGGCCCTGGATACGCCCTGCATCGTCTGCCAGGAGAATTGCCCGGTGAGTCCCAAGGCCATATTCACCCGCACGGAATTCCGACCCCTTCGTCGGGGACTGGCGGGGGTGGCCTCGGTGGATGGCAACCGGATTTTGCTGGACCGCGGCCAATGGCCCGCCGACGCCCTGGCTTCGGGGGACTTCTATCTGTTGGGGCTCGATTCGCAGCCTGTCGTCATTCGGGGCAATACGGCCCGGGGACTCACCCTGGACCGCGGCCGGGACCGGGAGGTTGCGCCGCCGTCTGGCCATGCGGTTCAAATTGCGGTAAGGTTGCAACAACCCTATGTGGACCCGCAACAATGCATCGGTTGCGGGATTTGCGAACACGAATGCCCGGTACAGGGACGGCGGGCCATCCGTGTTTCCGCGGAAAACGAATCGCGTCATCCAGCCCATGGCATGCTGCTGGGCCGATGAGGATTGCCCATCCGGCTGAATATCGCTGTTGCGCCGCCCGAGAAGGAGATTGGAGAAATGAAAAAAAATAACGGCTGTTCCCGACGCGAGTTCTTCAAAACCGGCGGCGCCGTCGGCGTGGGCGCCTTGCTGAGCCCGCTGGCCGCCGCCGCCCGGCCCCGTGAAGAGCACCGGGTGCCCTTGTTGTCCGCGGCCCAGCCGCGGGTGCCCACCCGACCGTTCGGCCGAACCGGAGTGGATGTCCCCATCCTGGCCATGGGCGGCATGTTCGATATCGCCGACAACCAGTTGATGCTCCGGCAGGCGATTCGTTGGGGCGTCACCTACTGGGATACCGCCGACTGCTACCAGCACGGCAGCGAGACCGGCATCGGCAAATACTTCGCGCGCTATCCCCAGGACCGCGAAAAGGTCTTCCTGGTGACCAAGTCGGATGCCCGCAACCCGGACGGCATGACCCAGTTGCTCGATCGGTCCCTGCAGCGCATGAACACCACCTACGTCGATCTCTATTTCGTCCACGGGGTGCGCGATATCCATGAACTCGGCGATGCCACCCGCCGCTGGGCGGCCGAAGCCAAGGCCGCCGGGAAGATCAAATTCTTCGGCTTCAGCGCCCACAGCAACGTGGAGACCTTGCTGGCCCAGGCCCCCGGGCTGGGCTATATCGACGGAATCATGATGAGCTACAATTTTCGCAACATGTTTTCCCCGGAGATGAAGGCGGCGGTCAACGCCTGCGGCGATGCGGGCATCGGTCTCACCGCCATGAAGACCCAGGCGGGTCGGTCGTGGCTGCGCCTGGGCCGCGGCGACAAGACTGCGGGGGATCTGATGGAACGCCTCATGGCCAAAGGGCTGACCGAGGAGCAGGCCAAACTCAAGGCGGTGTGGACCGATCCGCGTATCGCCTCCATCTGCAGCCAGATGACCAACATGACCCTACTCAAGGCCAATGCCCAGGCCGCCACGGACCCGGCGCCCCTGACCACCGGCGAGCTGCGGCTGTTCCGGCAATACGCCCGGGAGACGGCCGCCGAATACTGCTCCGGATGCAGCGCGATCTGCGAGGCGGCGGTGGGCCACCGGGTGCCCATCGCCGACATCATGCGCTACCACATGTACAGCCGGGCGTACGGCCGGCTGGATTGGGCCCGGGAGAATTTCAACGCCCTTCCCGGGGAGACGCGCCGCGACATGGGGCGCATCGACCTGGCGGCGGCCGAACGGGCCTGCCCGCGCAATATGCCCATCGCCCGGCTGGTGCGCCGGGCAATGGAAGAATTCTCATAGCCAACCCCAACGTTGCATAAAAAAGATGGCAAAAGGCAAATAAACCGTCATGAACGTTGAACAAAGGCCAGATACGAGGCAACTGTCAGCAATCAACCACAGGTCCACTGTAGGATCGGGTCGATTATATGCCATCTTTTTTA
>JBNKDU010000112.1:0-6225 GCA_050288425.1 Desulfobacteraceae bacterium
TGCCATGGGCAAACTGAAAGAGGAAAAGGGTTTTACGCTGGTGGAGATGGCGCTTGTGTTGATTATCATCGGTATCATCATCGGCGCTATTGTCAAAGGCAAGGACTTGGTGCGCGGCGCCGAACAGAAACGGATTTATTCCAAATTCGTGAACGGCTGGCGTTTGGCCTATCTGAACTTCTATGACCGCACGGGAAAGTTACTCGGTGATTTCTACGACGCTGCCGGTTCGGCAGCCGGCCAGGACGGCTTTTGCGATACGAACATCGACGGCGCTGGCGCGGTCACGACAACCGACATTGATACCTTGTTGACCGGTGGCACTGCCTATCGCGGTTTGGATACGGTGGGACTTAAAGCGCCTGTGACCAATACGGCCAAGGCGTATCAATATAACTATGTCGATAGCCAAGGGAACAACCATACATTGGAAATTTCATTTTTATACAACAGTGCTGCTGGAAACACTTATAATTACATGCAAATTGCGCAGATTCCCAACGAACTGGCCATGGCATTGGATACCATGATCGACGGCAGCGCGGACGGCACCACCACCGGTGGCGATTTTATCAATGCCGCCGGTACGGACTGGGGCGCTCCGACGACCGCCGTTACGGCCCGTTGGAAGATGCAGTTTTAACCGGAGGTCCGCATCAAATCCTTCGGCCACCATATCGTCGTCACCATGAGCCTGGCGGTTGCCTTGTGTGCCGCCGCCTATGGCTTTCTGGGTGCCTATGCGCTCAAAGACGGGAAACAGGCGCAGTTGTCGGCCCGCCAGGCCCAGTTGCGGATGCTAAAACGGCAGCATGAGGAAATGGTTCGCAAGGCCGCCCTGCTGGGGCGCGCAGCGCAATTTACCGCCCGCGCCCGTGAGCTGAACCTGCAACCCGACGCCTGGACCCTGTACGACGTCAATGTGCAGTCACCGTTGGATTTCGAAGCCGCCCAGGAGATCGTTTTCCTGTGCGGGGACTCCTCCCTGGCCTATTTCTGGCCGATCTCCCTGGAAATCAGGAAGCAAAACGCCGACGCCCCCCAAGCCGGTGCAACCCAGAAGAAGGCGGCCAGCCCGACCGATGTTCAGTTGTCGGTCAAAGGCCGTTTTGCTGCGAGGCGACGATGAAGGTGCCGTCCTCCCTATCACAGATCATCGAACTGGATGGAGAATTGCTTTGCCGCCGCGATGGTCGGCTCACCGCGACGGATGATCTGAAAGCGATCTCCGGTGACAAGCGGTTGGTGACGGACTTTCAGGAGGGCTTGTCCCGGGTCATGACGGTGGAGGGACCGGTCAAATACGCCGAACTGCTGGTGCGGCGCAAGTTGCAGGAGGCCGGAGAATTCGAAGAGCCGGTCCATATTTTCACCCACTGGAAGAAAAAACGGGGCAAGGCCACCAGCGATGTCTTCTTCACGGCGGTGCCCTCGCGACTGGCCAATTACTACCAGGTCGAATTGGGCCAGCAGGAAGATATCACCCTGGTGTATCCCCTGTACGGCGTGTTGTGGGATGTCGTCCGCCGCGCGGCGGGCGTCGCTCCGGTGGCCGTCGTTTTGCGGCACGACCGGTTTGCGGAAGTGGTCGTGGGGTCCAGGCATCGGGTCTATTTCGCCAACCGTTGCGTGGCCTTTGATACCGGGAAAGAGCAGATCGATGCGCTGTGGGAAACGGTGAGATCCGATATCGAATCGGTGGAAAATGAGCACCGCATCAAGGTGGGAAGGATCCTCCGTCTCAACTGGGTCCGGGCCGAAGACGGCCCGCAATGGTCGGCCGATTGGCAAAAGCGTCTGGAGACGGTCGAGCCGGAAACCCCGCAGCTGGATTCCTCCTCCTGTTCGGTCTCCCTGCCCCTGGCCGTTGAGAAACAAACGGTCGGGCAAAGCATCTCCCCGTCCAAGGAAAAACTCTTTTACTTCACCCAAAAATGGGCGCCGGCCGTCAATGTGGGGCTGGCCGTGCTGCTCGTTGCGCTGGTGGCCGGGTTAATCCGTCTCAAATTCGATTCCCATGGTCTGCAGCAGCGTCTGGAAAGCATTCAACAGGAAATCGGCCAGGCGCAGACCCGCTTTCCCGGTGAGACCCTCGGCCCGGATTTCGACAAGCTGCTAAAATTCGTGGGGCAGCTGGATCGATACCGAAATGCGCCCTCCTATCAGCAGATCGTGGATGACCTGACCCAGAGCGCCTTGAAACAATTGTCCCTGGATGATCTGAAAATTGATTTTGCTTCGGATCAGGTGCGGTTGCAGCTAAGCGGCAAGATCGATGCGCCATTCGAGACGGCCCACGGCGGCTATCAGCAGTTTCTCAGCCAGATGACGGCCCGTGGCTACCGTGTTGAGGAGAGTCGCTTCGAGACACAAATCAACACATCCCAGGTGGTACTCAAACTCAGCAGGCCGGTGACATGAAACGCAAGCATCAAGGTGTTTGGGTCGTCGGCGTGGCCTTGACCGCGATTGCCACCATCGGGGTCTACGCCCTGACCGGCGGGTGGCGGATAAATCATGAGGCCGCGCAATTGCCCCGGCTGACGACGCCGCCAATCAAAGTGCCCGACGCGCATCAGGTGCGTGAGATGGACCGGCTCTATGACCGCCTGCATTTGCTGGCCGCTCCGCACAGAAGGGCTGTCGCGGCAAAAAAGCTCTCCCTTTTCGGCTACCAGGAACCGGCGATGATGTCAGACGGCAGACCAAGACAAGATGCCGGCAGCCTGGCCGACAACGATTTTAAGTTGAGTCTGGTCGTCGTGGACGGCTCGGGCAGCTTCTGCATCGTCGATGGAAACCTCTTGGCCGAAGGTGACCGCATGGAAGACGGTACGCAAATTCTGAAAATAGAGAGCCACCGGGTCCTGGTCGCTCGGAATCGGGAACAAAAATGGATCTATCTGGATTACGAACCGGATCACGAAACGCCTTCATCCGTGACGGCAACGCCAAAGGGGTCCGCCGGCTTACAACGGGAGCCATCATGAGACAACTGTTCTCCATCCTGATGATCGTCTTCTCTCTATATGGGTGCGCGGCGGTTCCCTCCACGCCCCCCAAACCGAAGGATCCGCATGCCGCGGCCCAGGCCTTCATCGAAAAAAACGCCGATCGCCTGGCCCGGCGCCAGGAGACCCTCCATCGAACCCTTTCCAAGCGGCCCCCGTTGATGGTTCCGGTCCGGCCGGTAATGCCGGTCTACGATCCGTTGGATGATCACATCGTTTCATTCTCCATGGTCGATGAATCCATCCAGAGCGTGCTGTACGCCCTGGCCAAGGCGGTGGGGATGAACATCATTCTCGATCCCAGCATAAAGGATGAAAAGCAGCGCCTGACGCTGAACTTCGAGAAAGTACCGGCCTCTCAGGTCCTGCGGGAAGTCCTCGCCTCCTATGATTTGTTCTATGAGACCAAGGACAATGTGCTGCGCATCAAGCCGTACCAGGACGCCATGTTCAGCCTCAATTTCCTCAACACCGAAGTCAATTCGGAATTTGCCGTGGGTGGCGATGTGTTGGGCGCGGGCAAGGACCAGGCCATCGGCGGCCTGGCCGGCAATTTCAAAATGACGGGGCGCAGCGCCGGTCAGGGCAATGCCTATGATGTGCTGGAAAAAAATATCAAGGGATTGTTGTCTCCCAATGGCAAGTACGCCCTCAACCGGCTCTCCGGAAGCCTCTATCTCAAAGATACGCCCGCGGTCATCCATTCGGTGGCGCGGCTGGTCAATAACCTGAAAGAGATGCTGAGCCGGCAGATTCTCATCGAAGCCCGCATCATCGAAGTGACATTGACCGACGAACACCGCTATGGCATCGACTGGTCGGTCCTACGGGAGGAGGCGGCCGGGTTGGCCAAATCCACCCTGACGGGATGGAATCTCGGCCAGGGATTGATTCTTAGGCATCAGGACGGAGACCATACCATCGATGCGGTCATCGATGCCCTGGATCAATTCGGCCATACCCGGGTGATCTCCAATCCCAGCATCCGATCCAAGCACAGCAAGCCGGCCATCATCAGTGTGGGGACATCCTTCTCCTATAAGAAGAGCATCGAAACCACCCGTACCAGCAACGGCACCAGTGAAGATCTTTCCACGCAGGTAGAGGTCAGTACGGTCTTCGACGGTCTGATTCTGGGAGTCATTCCTTTTATCGAGGAGGACGGCCATATCTCCCTTTTGATCAATCCGATCAAGAGCGACGTGGACCGGGCCAGTCTCGAGCCCGAGAGCGTGGGCGGCGCCGACAGCGGCCTGAGCATATCGCTTCCCCGTGTACTCGTAAAAGAGATCAGCACCACCATTTCGCTGGCCAACAACGAAGTGGCCGTTTTGGGCGGCTTGATCGATCGGCGCAAGGTCAGCACCGACAGCGGCGTCCCGGGGCTATCCAAGATACCGGTGTTGGGATACTTGTTTAAAAATAAACTGGAGACCGAAGAGACGCGGGAATTGGTGATCATCTTGAGTGTGTCGATGGTATGAGCTTAATATTTCAATCCTTACAGAAGTTGGATGCCAATCTGGAAGCCCCGCCAGCGGGCAGCGGTAACCCTGTGTCCGACAAATCCCGCACCGGGTCGGGATATCTGCGATGGATGATGCCCGTCGCCATCGGGTTGGTCTTGATCCTGGCCCTGGGGTGCGGGGCCGTTTATGCCGTTCAATATTATAAGGAACGCCTGCCGGATAAGGTGCGCCCTCCGCAAATCCAGGCAGCAAGCTACCCGGTGCCGTCCCGGTCCGATGTCGATGCGACGGATAGACCGGTGGCCGCGCCGCAAATCCAGGAAAAGAACATCAAAAGCGCAACGACCGCGGCCCCCAAATACCAGTTTCATCCGCCTGACCGTGAGAAGGGTGCGACCGCAGGGCAGATCATGGCACGGGTCGATAGACAAGCGCCCCAGCCCCCGACGTCGAATACGGCGCCGCCAACACCGCCTCCCCCTGCCGGGCATACGCAAATCGTTCGTACCGATGCAGATGAAATAACAACGCCTGCACCGCCGCTGGTCGATGCACAGCGGGAGTCGGTGGAGCGGGCCAGGCGGGCGGCATTGGAGAAAAGCGCTCGCATCGCCCGCTTGGTTCGACGCATTGAAATGGCCTTGGCAGGCTCGACCCAAGCCGGAGATCCCTCCGCCTTATTGGAAGAACTCGCCCGGCTAAAAGGGCCGCATCACCCCTATGTCGCCAAACTGCGGGCTTACTATAATATCCAACGCGGAAACCTGGCATTGGCACAAGCCGACTTGAATGCGGTGACTGCGGCCCACCCCGATGATTTGGAGGCGGGGATCAATTTGGCCATCATCGAGATTCAAAATCAACACTACGACCGGGCCATGGCCCGGCTGAAGCAGTTGCGGGAGCTCTATCCGGAAAATGAGCAGATAGCGGCTTTGATCAAGAGGCTGCGGTGAGGATCACCCCAAAGATCATCGACAGAGGGATCCTTATCCGCAATCCAATACCAAGCATGCCTTTGTCTATCGACGGCGCCGTTTTGGAGGAGAGAGCAGCAAGATTCTCCTGGTCTTCGATGGCCGCCGGATCGTGATTTACGGCTTGCCGGCCGCGACCTGACAGCGGCTGGATCGTTTCGTCGATGGGCGGGCCGACATGCTCGGCGGGGATTTCACCGGCCGATTGAGCAGGGACCGGAGCACTTTCATCGGTTCCTGGAACTTCTAGTGATGTGAGGTGGCAATGGACAACGGCATTCATGTGAAAAGTCTGGGCTTGAAGTGCCATCCTTTTCCTGTGGCGCCGGATGACAAGCACTTCTATATCTCTTCCTATTTCGAGCAATTGATCGGCGAGATCGTGCACGGCATATCGGCGCGCAAGGGTTTCATGGTGGTCAGCGGCGATGTCGGTGTGGGGAAAACCACCATTGCCCGCCGCATCCTGAGGATTCTGGCCACTCAGGGGGTACGGACCTCCCTCGTATTCCATACCTCGCTGAAAGATGTGGATCTGCTCAGGGAGATCAACCGCGACTTCGGATTGGCGCCCCTTGCCCCGGGCAGCGGACACCATCTGGGCGATTATTTGCAGCAGTTGAATGCATTTCTCCTTTCCCAGTTTCGCGCCGGCAAAATCTGCGCGATCATCATCGATGATGCCCAGAACCTGGACCGGGAGAGCCTCGAGCTGGTGCGCATGATTTCCAATCTGGAAGCGAACCAGCAAAAATTGGTGCAGATTCT
>JBNKDU010000113.1:0-1939 GCA_050288425.1 Desulfobacteraceae bacterium
GCCGTTGGCCTTGAATTTGATCCGCTTGGTGGCGCCCTGGAAATCCATCTTCATGATCGCGGCTTTGATCTTGGCCGCATCGGTGGAACCGGCCGATTTGATGGCCGACAGCAGCACATAGGCCGCGTCATAGGCGTATCCTGAGTAGCCGCCCGGCTTGCCGTATTTGGCCGTATACGCGGCGAAGTACTTCTTATAGGCCTCCGTGTTTTTGTCCGTATATCCGAAGGTCAGATAGGTCCCTTCGGCCGCGTCCTTGGCGATGGCAATATACCGCGGATGGTAGACCGCATCCTGGGCGATGATCTTGGCCTTGAGGCCGAAACGCTTGGCCTGGATGGCCATCAGGCTGCCCGACGCCGAGTTTTGCAGACTCATGTAGAAGGCATCCGGGTGGGCGCGCTTGATCTTGGTCAACACCGCCGAGAAATCCTTGTCGCCCTGGTTCACGTGGTCATGGGCCACCACCTCGATGCCCAACTGCCCGCACCATTTTTTCACATTCTCCGCCAGCCCTTGGGAATAGGTGGTCTTATCGTCGACGATGTAGATGGTCTTGGCTTTGAGGTCGTTTTTGATGAAGGCGCCGGCGATCCTGGACTGGTCGTCGTCCCGGCCGCACATGCGGAACATATATGGCAGGCCGCGTTCGGTGACCTGTTCATTGGTGGAAGCCGGGGTCAACATGGGAATATCTTCTTCAGCCAGCGCCTCGGAAGCCGGGATGGTGGAGGAAGAACAATAGGCCCCCACCACGCCGACGACTTCTTCATCGATCAGCTTGTTGGCGGCGGCCACGGCCTGGCGGGGATCGCACGCCGTGTCCTGCGAAACCACTTCGATGTTATCGTAACCGGGGATGCCGCCTTCGGCGGTGATCACCGCCACCGCCGTTCTCACCCCGTTGGCGATGTCGTTGCCATCGGCCGCGTAGGAACCGGTCAAGGGACTCATGCTCCCGATCTTGAGGGTCTTGGCCGTCGCGCTGCCCAGGAGAAACGGACCGGCGATCAAGGCCATTGCCAAAAGGATGATCATCTTCCTCTTCATGGTGAACCTCCTCATCGTGTCATGCATTAACCCCCATGTTGCAACGATGGGGCTAAATAGTGGGTTGCCCCAGATACGCTTCGATGACCTTCGGGTTTTTCCGGATCTCTTCGGGTTGGCCTTCCGCAATTTTTTCGCCGTGGTCGATGCAGACGATACGCCGGCAAACCCCCATGACCACCTGCATATCATGCTCGACGAGCAGAACATTGATCCCCAGCTCCGAAATCCGGGCGATATCTTTCATCAGGGCGATACTTTCCGCCGGGTTCATCCCCGCCGCCGGCTCGTCCAGCAGCAGGACGCCGGGCTGCGACGCCAGGGCGCGGGCGATCTCCAGCCGGCGCTGAATGCCGTAAGCCAGATTTTGCGCCACCGTATCGGCGAACCGGTCCACCCCCATAAAGGCAAGGGCCGCCATGGCCTGGTCGCAGATCCGGGACTCTTCTCTTTTCTGGGACGCTGTCCGGAAGATGGCCCCGACGACGCCTTTCCTGGACCGGCAGTGCAGGGCCACCATGGCGCTTTCCAGGGCGGTCATCTTGAAAAAAAGGCGAGTGTTCTGAAAGGTGCGGGAAATCCCTTGGGTGAGAATCTGGTGGGGCCGCTTTCCCAGCAGGCTGCGGCCATCCAGCGACACATCCCCGCCGGATGCCCTGCAGACGCCGGTGATGACATTGAAGACCGTGGTCTTGCCGGCGCCATTGGGACCGATGAGGCCCAGGATCTCTCCTGCACAAAGGTCAAAGCTGATCTCCGAAAGGGCTTTGAGCCCACCATAAGAGACGCTGATGTCGTTCAGTCGAAGCTCGGTCATATCGCATCTGTTGGTCCGGAGGGAAAATGAACCGCAGGGGTCCGTTGCTGCCGGTCAGGCTCGTATTGGTTG
>JBNKDU010000114.1:0-8485 GCA_050288425.1 Desulfobacteraceae bacterium
AATACGGCACCGGCATCAAGAAGGAGCTGTATTGTGTGGCGTATCGGCTGATCGTCCATTATTTCCTTCCGTTAGGCTTTTTTTTGAAACCATAACAAGACGACCGGTCATATTAATTATTCATTCAACCAGGAGGAAGTCCCATGAATACGAAAAATCGACCCATCACCACCATCGTCACCGGCTCATCCAGCGGCATCGGATTGAGCGTCGCCCGCGCCTTTCTGGAAGAGGGCGCCAATGTCATCCTCAACGGCCGCGATCCCGGAAAACTGGCGGCCATCGAGACCGAACTCGGCGCGGCGGGCCGGGTGGACTCCGTGGCCGGCAACATCGGTGATCGCGCGACGGGCGAAGCCTTGGTACGCGCCGCCGTCGATCGCTTCGGTCGGGTGGATGTGCTGGTCAACAATGCCGGTACATTCGGGGTCAAGCCGTTCCTGGAGGTCTCCGAGAAAGAACTGGACGGCTTCCTGTATGGCAATTTGCGGGGCACCTACCTCACCACCCAGGCGGCCGTCCGGCAGATGAAAGAACAGCGCGGCGGCGCCATAGTCAATATCGGCACCGTGCTCATCGATCATGCCATGGGCAGCGTTCCCGCCTCGGCTCCCCTGGTGAGCAAGGGCGGCATCCATGCCTTGACCCGCAGCCTGGCCGCGGAACTCGCCGCGGACGGCATCCGGGTCAACCTGGTCGCCCCCGGCATGGTCCGGACGCCGCTGCACGGCGACGCGGATGTGGATTCCTTCGGCGGTGTCGCCCTGCTCCAGCGCGTCGCCGAGGCCGACGAGATCGCCCAGGCGGTCCTCTATCTGGCCCGCGCCGAATTTATCACGGGCCACATCCTGCCGGTGGACGGCGGCTTCGTCTCCGGCCGCGTCGGATGACGGCTTTCGATTCACCATTGGAGAATCCCATGCCACACATAAACATGACATTTATCGGCGAAGGCGGGACCTCTGCAAGCCGGACGACCGCATGGGGCAAAGAAGCCATGGACATGCCGGCCGCCCATGGCTGTCCGGATCGCGCCCTTCTTATTGCGCGTGCCCCACCTCTTGGACGAATCTGGTATTGAGTAAATGCGCATAACATGGTAGGGAGAATTTTAACGTGGAGAATCGATGAACCGATAAAAATTGATCTCCCACGCCCGCTTGCGCGCCATTCGCGGCTGCCGATTCATGGTTTGAAAAAAAGAAGACAAGGAGGAAGAATGCGTATGAAAGGCGTTTTCGTTCTGACTTTTGCCCTGCTCGGGTGTCTGTTGATGGCCCTGCCGGCGGCAGCGACCGGTGCCGGCGACGATGATATCGCCCGGATTCCAGACTGTCCGCTCTGCGGGATGGATCGCCACAAGTTCGCCCACAGCCGGGTCTTGATCCGTTATGAGGATGCGAAGGAATTCGGCGCCTGTTCGCTGCACTGCGCGGCGCTGGAAATGGCCTACCACATCGACCGGATACCGGCGAAAATCCAAGTCGGCGATTACAACGGCAAACAATTGATCGATGCCGAGACAGCCACCTGGGTGATCGGCGGTAACGCAAAAGGCGTGATGACGCGCAACGCCAAATGGGCTTTCGGCAGCAAGGCCGACGCGGAGGCGTTTGTCGCGGCCAACGGCGGCCGGCTGGCCGGTTTCGAGGAGGCCCTGCAGGCGGCCTTCACCGATCTGTACGAGGATACGCGCATGATCCGCCAGAAACGCCAGAAGATGCGCCGGATGGGGCACCAAGGAAAATCCCCCCGGCAGGCCGATCACGATTGACCACCCACCGACAGAGATGGAACGGATGATTCTCACGAGAGGCAGGATTCAATGGACACGCCTGGTGATGGCCGCCCTGCTGGTGATCCTGATGGCGGGGGCGGCCACCGGCCGGGCGCAGCCGGCCAAACAGACACCGCCCACGCTGGACAAGACCCGGAAATGCCCGGTGTGCGGCATGTTCGTTCATCTCTACCCGGATTTTGCCGCCTCCCTGACCTTCAACGACGGCAAGGTGTTGTTCTTCGACGGCGCCAAGGACATGTTCAAATGTTACTTCGACCTGCCCCGCTATGCGCCCGGCTATCAACAAACCGATATCCAGTCCTTGTACGTGACCGAGTATTATGACATGGAGGCCCTGGAGGCCTTCCAGGCTTTTTTCGTGATGGGCAGCGATGTCCACGGACCGATGGGCAATGAATTGATCCCCTTGCGTTCCCGTGCCGACGCCCGCGAGTTTGCAAAGGATCACAAGGGACGCCGTGTGTTGACCTTCGAGGAGGTAACGCCGGCATTGATCGGAAGCCTGGATTGAACGGGAGGCCGAGGTTGCGCAAGTCGACGATTTATCTCCTGTTCATCGGCTGCGGCCTGCTGCTGATCTTCGCCGCGCTGGGCGTGCATGCCCCCCTGTCCAGGCCGGCGGCGCTGCATCGCCGGGCGTGCGAACGGGGGCTGGTCCGGGGGTTGGGTCTCACCGACCTGTGCCTGTTCACCGAGGCGCCCTATACGCGTCATCCGGCGCTGGCCGACCGCTTCACCGCCTTCCAGGATCACCCCCGGGCCGCGGCCCATTTTCCTTCCGGCAGTCTGGTGCCTCCTCCCGCGCACCTGCTCCGGCCCATTGCCGTCGGGAATCCGGGCAAGGGGGAACCGTGAGCACGGCCGTCTGGTGGCGACGCCAACGGTCCCTGCTGGACTTCGCCCTGGCAGGCCTGCTTCGCCGCAAGGTGAAAAACGGCGCGCTGCTGTTGGGCTACACCTTGATCGTCTTCATCCTCACATCGGTGCTGTTCTTCGCCGAGGCGGTCCGCCAGGAGGCCGTGGCGGTATTGGCCGGCTCGCCGGAGATGGTGGTGCAGCGCATGTCCGCCGGCCGCTACACGCCCATTCCGCTGACCTATGGACAGACCATCGCGGCGATCCGCGGCGTCGGCCGGGTCACCCCCCGCTGGTGGGGCTATTACTACCATCCCAGCGCCGGCGCCAATTACACGGTCATGGCGGCCGACATGGCGGAACTGCAACCGGGTACGGCGGAGGTGGGCAGCGGCGTGGCCCGCACCTGGCAGACCACCGCCGGAGGCTACCTCTATTTCAATACCTTCGACGGCCGGGGATTGCTGCTCACAGTGAATCGCCTGCTGCCGGTGGACACGGAACTGGTCAGCGCCGATCTGATCCTGGTGACCCAAGCCGATTTCCAAAGAATCTTCGGGATGGACCCTTCGCTGGCCAGCGACTTCGGCGTCGCCGTGCGCAACCGTCGCGAAGCCCGCACCATCGCCGAGAAGATCGTGAACCGGCTCCCCGATGCCCGCCCGATCCTGCGCGAAGAGATCCAGCGCACCTACACCGCCTTGTTCGATTGGCGCAGCGGGTACCTGATGGCGATCCTCGGCAGTGCCGTGCTGGCCTTTTTCATCTTCGCCCTGGACAAGGTCACCGGGTTGAGCGCCGAGGAACGCAGCGAGATCGCCGTTCTCAAAGCCGTCGGCTGGGATACCTCCGATGTGCTGCTCCTGAAATTCTACGAGAGCCTGAGCATCTCCTTCACGGCTTTCGTCCTGGGCGTGCTGGGGGCTTACCTGCATGTCTATTTCGCCCAGGCGCCGCTGTTCGAGCATGCATTGAAGGGGTGGGGTGTGCTCTATCCCCGCCTGCAACTGGCGCCGTCGATCAATTTCTACCAACTGACCTCCGCGCTGGCCTTCACGGTGATGCCCTACGCGCTGGTCACCATCGTGCCGGCCTGGCAGGCGGCGATCACCGATCCCGACACGGTGATGAGGCAGTTTTGACCATGATTCGCCTGGCCCGTGTCACCAAGACCTATCATGCCGGCAAGTCCAACGCCCATACCGCCGTGGCGCAGGTCTCCTGCGAATTGCCTGACCGCCGGATCACCGTTCTCCAAGGGCCCTCCGGTTCCGGGAAGACCACCCTGCTGAGCCTGATCGGCTGCATGACCCGTCCCACCGAGGGCCGGATCTTCTTCGACCGCAAGGAAATCAGCAGCCTGCCCGAGCGGTTTCTGGCCGCACTGCGGCAACGGCGCTGCGGGTTCGTATTCCAGAACTACAACCTGATCAAGGGAATCAGCGTGGTCGAAAATGTCCTGTTGCCCGCCCTGCCCCTCGGGCGCCCGTACCACGCGATGCTTCGCCGTGCCGAGGATCTGCTGGACCGTCTCGAAATCGCCTCTTTGTCCCGGACACCGGTGCAATATCTCTCCGGCGGGGAGCAGCAGCGGGTGGCCATCGCACGGGCCCTGATCAACCGGCCGGATGTGATCATCGCCGATGAACCCACGGCCCACCTGGATGCCGAACTCTCCGGACAATTCCTGGCCATCGCCCGCGATTTGAGAGACCGCGGCAAGACCGTGCTCATCGCCAGCCACGACCCGATGGTATGCGATTCCGATGCGGTGGACCATCGCATCACCCTGCGCGACGGCCGCATCATCGCCGGGGAGGCGGGGCGTTGATTGTCAATCCGGCCATCATCGCCCTGGTCGGCGGGTCCTGGATCACCGTCGGGTTCGCCGCCTATGCCGGCTTCCTGGGCCTGCAGATCATCCGCCACTGGGATCTGGCCGGCGGCAGCGAGCGACAATTGGTGCTGGAGCGCCGGACCTACCTGGTATCCACCATCATGGCGTATCTTCTGGCCCTGGAGATTTTCAGCCTCTTCCTGTTCATCTATACGGCGGATCACCTGCATCCCATGTTCGTGGGGGCCATGTGCGCGGCGGGATCCCTGCATGTCGATCCCTTCGGCTACCCGGCCTTGCTGGCGAAGATCGCCATTGTGCTGTACGGCGGCGTCTGGCTCCTGATCAACCGGGCCGACAACCGGGCAGAGGACTATCCGCTGATCCGGTTCAAATATTGGTTGCTTCTCGGGATCACCATTCTGCTGGTCGGATCGGCCCTGCTGCAGACGGCTTACTTCAGGGGATTGCGGGCCAATGTGATCACCTCCTGCTGCGGCACCCTGTTCAGCAGCGAAACCCGGTCCATCGCCGGCGCCATCGCCGCCCTGCCCATCCATCTCACCCGCATCGCTTTCTTCATCAGTACCGCCCTGCATCTGTGCATCGGTGCCCATTATCTGAAGACCGCCCGGGGCGCCGGGCTTTTCGGCTGGTCCAGCGCGGCCTTCTTCGCCGTCGCCGCCGTCTCCGTGGTCTCCTTCATCTCGGTCTATTATTACGCCCTGCCCACCCATCATTGTCCCTTCGACCTGCTGCAGCCCGGGTATCATTTCGTGGGCTACCCCCTGTATGCGGCCTTGTTCGTGAGCGCCGTCACGGGGATCGCCGTGGGGGTGATGGGAGGTTTTGCCGGCCACGGGTCCCTGGCGACGATTCTCCCGCCGATGATGCGGCGCCTGGGCTGGATCAGCCTGGCGGCGAACCTTGCCTTCACCGCCCTGGCCGTCTACCCCATGATATTTTCCGATTTCATCCTCGGCGCCTGATCAAGGCCGTCCCGGCAGGCCAGCCGGCCCATGCCGTACCGCTCAAGATTCCATTCAAACGGTCGATATCCTTACCAATGGATCGGACCGCGGATGACGCGTGGGACTTCCGCAAGGAAGCCGCCGGCCATAGGCAACCATCTGTATTGACAGCGTGTTTGCTTTTGAAACCGGTTCGGGAAATCGTTTTCAACGGCGGGCCGAAACGTAAAAACGGCATCGGGCACGAAGGATGTTACTCAAGGAACCCAATTATACCCGTAAAGCGCAGCGTATCGACCTGCCCCTGCTGGTCCAGATCGATAACCGGACCTATAAGACCAAGGACTGGTCCCTGGCCGGCGTGGGCATCCTGGACCTGGACCTGCCCTTTGAAATGGACAAGATCATCGACTGCCGGCTGATCCTGCCCATGGAAGGCGCCAACTTCGTGCTCTCCGCCGCCATTTCGATGAAAAACAAGCGCGGCGACATCGTCGGCTGCGAATTCAAGGATTTGGCGCCCAAGAACAAACGCGTGCTGCGCCGCTTTATCGAGCTGGCCATCGAAGGCCAGATCGACAACGTGGAAGATTTCATCGCCGCCTATTCCGAACCGGTGTTCGAGACCCCCATCGGCGAGGCCCTGGCCCTCGAGGAAAAAGAAGCGGTCAAGATCAAGAGAACATTTCTGAAGAAGAGCCTGGCATTTCTTTTCGTCGGCCTGGTGGTCGCCCTGGTGATCGGCTATACGACGATTTACAACCTGCAGTACAAGATCTTCTCCACCGGCGTGGTCACCGGTAGCCTGGTCCGGGTCACCGCCAACGACAGCGGCATCCTGGACAAGATCCACGTGGGTATTCACGATATCGTGGATCCCGGCCTGGTGCTGTTCGACATGATGACCGTGGAAAAGGCCGGCGGCGCCCGATCGGCCGGCATTGTGACCAAAGACCCGGGCCCTGAAAACCGGGTCGGTTTCGTTCCCTATGCCAGTGATGTCATCTTTTCCCTGAAAGAGCGCGCCGAAAGCAAGCAGCGCGAATATCAGGACGCGGTCGCCCTTTTCTCCCAGCGGTTGATCACCCGCAAGGATTACAACCTGGTGTACAACAACTACCTGCGGGCCAAGGTGGATTACGAGCATGAAAAGGACCGGGTCGACCGGGAAAACCAGCGACGTTGGGACAATCTCGAAGCCCTGCGGAACAAAATCGCCACGGCGGAAACGTCCTCCTTCGGGACCGTCGCCGCGCCGTCCCTCGACCGGCGGATATCGCCCATCGAGGGGGAGGTCTACCGCATCGAGCACACCGAGGGAGAATTCGTCCACCCCGACGATACCGTCATGGTCCTGGTCACCCGCGAAAAACCCTACGTCATTCTGAAGCTTCACACCCGGGACATCTACAAGGTCAAGATCGACGACCAGGCCCGCATCTATTCCAAATACAATGACGTCTCCTACCGCGGCAAGGTGACCCAGATCGGGTACGCCGCCGTGAACGCCGATGCCACCATTTCCCAGGAAACCAGCCTGAACGAGAGCCTGGTCAAAATCGAATTTCTCGATGACGAGATCGCTTTCCCCCTCAATTCCCGGGTCGAGGTGCGTATCCGGCGCGATTTTCTCAGGAGCTGACCATGGTCAGGCGATACGGACGCAAGACCGCGCTCAAGTCCCTGGTGGTTCCCGGCGTTTTCTACCTCTCCCTGGCGTATTGCATCGGCTATCTCTTCTGGCCCTATTTCTACTATATGAAAAACGAGACCCTCCTCGTCCTGGGTTCATTCGCCATCTGGCGCTACGGCTGGCAGGCCACCCACTACCTGCGCGCCATCTTCTACAGCCTGGTCTACTATCCCCGTTTGAAAAAACGGGCGGCGGCCCTGCCCGAAGGCCTGCGGTTTCCGAAACACCTGTTTTTCATCATTCCGTCGTACAATGAGGAAGCCTGGGTCAGCCGGGAAGCCTTTCACTCCATCCTGTCCGAACTGGGCAAGATTCCGTCCAGCGCGACCCTGATCGTGGCCACCGGCTCGGACAGGGATGACAATGTGATCTCCTCGATCTACAACTCCCACCCGGTGAAGGAAAAGGTGGACCTGATCTTCCAGCGCCAGACCGGGGGCAAGCGCATCGCCATGGGCCACGCCCTGCGCAGCGCGGCCCGGCGGTACCACATGATAGACGACGACCCCCATTCGGCCACCATCTTCATGGACGGCGACTCCTACCTGGAGCCGGGCACCCTGACCAAGGTGCTGCCCTTTTTCGGACTCATGCCCCGCCTGGGCGCCTTGACCACCAACGAGGTGGCTTTCATCCGCACCGAATCCTCCTGGTACAAGAACTGGTTCAACCTCAAGTTCGGCCAGCGCCATATCCTGTTCCAGTCCCATTCCGTATCGAAAAAGGTGCTGACCCTCACCGGCCGGTTTTCCGTGTTCCGATCTTCCATCGTCGTGCAGGAGGACTTGATCCGGCAGATCGAGAACGACGTGATCACCCATTGGCGCCACGGCAAGTTCCGATTTCTCATGGGCGACGACAAGAGCAGTTGGTTCTATCTGCTCAAGAACCAATGGGAGATGCTCTACATCCCCGACGTGCTGTGCTATTCCCTGGAGAGCCGCGACAGCGACTTCCTGGAGCTGAGCCTGTCGCTGCCCTACCGCTGGTACGGCAACACGTTGCGCAACAACGACCGGGCCCTGGCCGTGGGCTGGCGCAAGGTCGGGTTCTTCATCTGGATGTGCATCCTGGACCAGCGGCTGTCCATGTGGACATCCCTGGTGGGGATTTCCGGGGCCGTGATCCTGAGCCTGTCCAAGTCCTTCATCTACCTGCCCATGTACCTGGCCTGGGTGTTGATCGTGCGCACGGCCCAGATGGCGGTGATCACCTATTGCGGCCACACCGTGTCCCTGCGGACCATTCCCTTGATGCTCTACAACCAGTGGATCGGCGCCTTCATAAAGATCCATTCGTATTTCAACCTGTCGAGCCAGAAATGGTCC
>JBNKDU010000115.1:0-18608 GCA_050288425.1 Desulfobacteraceae bacterium
GTTCGATGTGCGCGCCTACTACGGCGAGGTGTCCCTGGAAACCAACCTCTCGCCTTCCTTCTCCATGGGCGCGTTCGGCGTGCTGGCCAGCGGCGACGACACGCCTTTGAGCGGCGATTTGAATGCCTTCGTGGCCGTCCAGCCGTATAACCCCCGGGCGGCCATTTTCTTCGATCCCGACTTTTTGGATCACCCGGACGAGGATCATGCCACCTTCGGCGGCGGTCCGGCGGCCGGCGTCATCGCGCCGGGACTGACCATGAGCTACGCACCCGGCGAGGCCTGGCGGTTCGATCTCACCGGCACCATGCTCTACGCCCACGAACCCCGGGACGACCGAAACCGCTGGTACGGCTGGGAGCTGGACCTGGACCTCCACTATCGCCTGTCCGACCACTACTCCCTCTACGGCCATGCCGCCACCTTCCGGCACGGGGACTACTTCGAGGCCTTGCTGGAGGAGACCCCCGACCCGGCCTTCCGATTCGAAGCCGGTGTGCACGCCTCCTTCTGACGAGACTTTTCCGGCCGGGGCGTGTAACTTTTCGGCCGGTTTTGGGTTTAGGCTTACAGATGCTGAATGACCCGGATATCCAGTTGATGCTCGATTTCAAGGCGGGAGACCCGGCGGCCTTCCGCCGCCTGTTTGACAAACACAAGCAGCGGGTCATCAACTATTGTTACCGCTTTTGCGGAAACGCGGCCGTTGCCGAGGAGCTGGCCCAGGAGACCTTCCTGCGGGTGTACAAGGCGGCGCCGCGCTACCGGCCCAAGGCCCGGTTCAGCACTTGGCTCTTTAAAATCGCGGCCAATGTGTGTCTCAACGAGCTGCGCAAGCCCGTGTACCGGGCCGGGACCGAGTCCCTGGACCCGACGGCCGACGATGGCCAACGGGCCGGTCCCCCGGACGGATCGCCGGCCGGGACCACGCGGCCCGATGGCTTGTACGAAATGCACGAGCAGCAGGCCCTGGTCCGAAAGGCCATCGGACAATTGCCGGAGAAACAGCGGGCGGCCCTGCTGCTGCGAATCGAAGAGGAGTTCTCCTACCGGGAAATCGGCCAACAGATCAACCGGTCGGAAAACCACGTCAAGACCCTGATCCACCGCGGCCGGCAAGGTCTGCGGCGGTTGCTGGGCAAGGATTTCGGAGATGGCGATGATTGATTCCTGTAAAGATCCCGGTTTGTTGAGTGCCTTGCTGGACGGCGAACTCCCACCGGAGGAGAAACAGGCCGTGGAGCGGCACCTGCGCTCCTGCCCGGACTGCCGCCGGCAGATGGAGGCCCTCGCCCGCAACGACGGGCTGCTCCGGCAGATGCCCGCCCTGCAGCCTTCGGACGGGTTCGACCGCGTCTTCTGGGAGAAGGTGGAGCGACTGCCGGCCCCGTCGCCCCGCCGCCCCTGGCTGCTCACCGGCTGGCGCCCCCTGCTGGCCGGCGGGGTGGCCGGACTGGCCGTCGCGGTCCTCATCGCCTACGGGCCGCATAAGGCGCCGAGCCCCGAGGATATGTTCATCGCCGAACACATGGAGATGCTGGAAGACTACGACCTCATCCGGAACCTGGACATGCTGGAGAACTGGGAGGTCCTGGAGACCATGGATACATCGGAAACCAAAAGCTGATGCACGCCGTGCTGACCCATATCGTATTGCTGCTCCTGCTGGGCCTGGCCCCGGCCTGGGCCGACGACCGGCCGGCGGCGAAAAATCCGGATCCGCCCGGTCCGGAGGATAGGAAGATCATCGCCGTGATGGAGATCCTGCAGTTGATGGAGATCACCGAAGAGATGGAGATGATCAAGGACCTGGACTATTTGATAGAGGATGAGCAAGATGACCCGACAACCGATTAAGTGCCTCGTTCTGTTCATATTGGTCTTCGTCTGGCTGGGCGCCGCCGTCGGGCTGGCCGGGGACCCGGAGCCGAGTCCGGAAGCCATCGAAAAATGGCGGCAGCTCAGCGATGCGCAAAAGGACGAGTTGCGGCAGAAATTTCGCCGCTGGGAGGCCCTCTCCGACGAGGAGCGCGAGACCCTGCACCGGAAGGTGGCCGCCTTCCAGGCCTTGCCCGAAGAGGATCGCCTGCGGATCCGGGAGAATTTCCAGCGTTTTCAGAACCTGCCGCCGCGGCAACAGGCCGCCCTGCGGCAAAAATTCGTCCACTGGCGGAACCTGCCCCTGAAACAGAAACAGGAGCTTCGGCAGATGTACCAGCGGTTTCAAAAGCTTTCGCCGGAGCAACGGCAGCGGCTGATCCAGCGCTACCGCAAATGGCGCAGCCTGACCCCGGAACAGCGCCAGAACGTGCGCCGGGGCCTGCGGCCCCGCCATAAGCAGTAAGCCAAGGTTGACCGGCGGGACCGCATGGTCGATACTGGTGGTAGATGATTCACCGAGGGTTCAGGGAACCTTTCCCTTGGAGCCGACGCCGGAGGATGGGGGCTTTTCGGGGCTGCTACGCTCCCGGCCCCTTTTTTTGTAACGCGCTTATCCACAAAGCCCAAGCTGGTTGGAAGGCAGCCCGAATCTGTGCCAATGATGCAAAGTTGATTGGTCAAATCGTCGAATGGTCAAATCGGGAGTGGAATTCTATCATTTAGGTATTGCAGCAATATTGAATAAGGCAAAATGCCTTTCACCATTTGACCATTGGACGATTCAACGATTTGACGATATGAAATAGCAGCAAAAGACCTGCAGTTACATGCAACATGAGCATTCCGGATAACCGCGTTTTGTAATGGAAATTATGCGAGGTAAGGCATGGCGCGACGGGTGATCATTTACGGGAAGGCGGGTTGACCCTATACGGAGCGGGCTCGGGCGGCCCATCCGGACCATGACTATATCGATGTGAAGGCCAAGGCGTCCCACATGGAAGCCATGCTCAAGGCGTCCGGCGGTCAGCGCAAGGTGCCGGTGATCGTCGCCGGTGAAAAGGTCAGCGTCGGATATAACGGGTCCTGAGGCGTGTGATTGGGGGCCGGTCCGGCTCCCATGGACAAACCGGAAACCTATTCAAGAATTTTTGCAGATTCGCGGAAAGAAGAGGCGAGATGCCGGAGATCAAGTACGGCCGTAAATTCCTGCTGGAGATGATGCCCAAACATTCGGTTTGCGCGGAAATCGGGGTGAGCCGGGGACTGTTCAGCGAACAGATCCTGGAGGTGGTACAGCCCCGGAAGCTGCATCTCATCGACCCCTGGGGCTACGAACCCCACCTGAGCTACCACGACGAGGTGGTCGCCAAGTTCCGGTCGCAGATCGAGGAAGGCCGGGTGGTCATCCACCGCAACAAATCGCAGTTCGCCCACGACCAGTTCGAAGACCGCTATTTCGACTGGATCTATGTGGATGGCAGCCACAATTACAAGAGCGTGCGCCGCGACCTGGATCTCTACTACCCCAAGGTCAAGAAATACGGGTTCATTACCGGCGACGACTACCGCCTGGTGGAAAAGCGCCGGGGATTGCGCGATGCCGTGGCCGAGATTTCGGAGAAATACCGCATGCGCCTGCTCCTGATACGGAACAACCAGTTCGTGCTGTGGAAGAAAGACCCCGGCCAGCCCCCGGAAGGTCCGTTGCCCCCTCCCGAATAGCCCACCCGCTGTCGCCCGTAAGAAGAATTTGGTCTTCGCAGGGCGGACCTCCGCGCCCGCCGCGTTTGAAATTCGGCCCGGCGATGGAACTCCGTACCGGCCGGCGCAGAGGCCGGCCCTACGTTTCAGGCATCATTCGGGCGCAGGTAAAATGGCCTTCGCAGGGCAGCCGGTCCAACGCTTCCGGTGCCATTCAAACGCCAGTAAGATGGTCTTCGTAGGGCGGGCCTCCGCGCCCGCCGCGATTGAAATTCGGCCCGGCGGTGGAACTCCGCACCGGCCGGCGCAGAGGCCGGCCCTACGTTTCAGGCATCATTCGGGCGCAAGGAAAATGGTCTTCATCGGGCGGGCCTCCGCGCCCGCCGCGATTGAAATTCGGCCCGGCGGTGGAACTCCGTACCGGCCGGCGCAGAGGCCGGCCCTACATTTCAGGCATCATTCCGGCGCAAGGAAAATGGTCTTCGTAGGGCAGGGCACCGTCCCTGCCTCGTTTGGAATGGCAACGCCCGATCCCGGGCTATCCGGCCGGCACGGAGGCCGGCCCTACGGGATCCCGGCATACCCCTCCCGGGCCAGCACCCAGATCAGGTACTGGGCGAACACCTGCCACACCTTGTCGCCGTACCCGCCGGCCATCAGGCTGGCGTTGGGGATGCCGCGTTCCTTGAGAAAGCCATAGATCACCTGGTCGCGCTCCATGAGCTGGGGCAGGGAGAGTTTCAACGGCGCGGTGGACGGCAACTCATCTTCTTCCCAGGGATCCGCCCCGCATTCCACGATGGCCAGGTCGGCTCTGGGGAAGCGCTCCAGCTTCTCGAGGCCCTGTTCCAGGCGTTCCAGGTAATATGGCTCTTCCCCGGCGGCCACCGGAATGTCGATGTCGCTGGGCACGAAACTCGGGTTGGGGGATCCGTCCTCCAAAACGGGCGGCCCGTCCAGCGGCCAGCCGTCGGCCATGTGGACGCTCAGCGTGGTGATGGAGTCGTCCCCGGCGGTGATGGCGGCGGTGCCGTCGCCTTTGTGGGCGTCCACGTCGATGATCCATATCCGGTCCGCGCGGCCTTCGGCCTGCATTTTGCGGGCGGCGATCACCAGGTCGTTGATCAGGCAGAAACCGCCGCCGTGGTCGGCATGGGCGTGGTGCATGCCGCCGGAGAAGTAGAAGCAGAACCCGTGTTCCAATGCCAGGCGCGCGCACTGGGCGGAGCCGGCGGCCTTGTGCAAGGTCCTGTCGAAGAGTTCGGCCAGGGGTCGTGTGGCTTTATCGGGGGCGTAGCGGTGATAGCCGCCGTCGGCGGCGATCAATTCATAGGTGGAGGTGATGGCCGACTCCAGCCGGGAGGAGTAGAGCGTCTCGACGTATTCCGGTGAGTGGACGCGCAGCAGATCTTCGCGGTCCAGGCGCTCGGTCGCCTGGCGGCGGTGCCATTGCGCGACGGTCCTGCCCAGTTGCGGGTGGTTCATCAGCGCGTCGAAGGTTGCGGTGGTGCGGCTGTTGCGGATGGGGATCTGGATTCCGAATTCGGTCAGGGTAGCCGGTATGGAGGCGTCGTATAGAATCATCGCGTTCCGTTTCCAATTGGATTTACAAGCCGCCAGGCGTACACACAGTTTCTTCCCCGGCGACTGGATATTTTCATCCATCTTCGATACATGAAAATGGTAAGAATTTCACCAGCGATGTAAACCATGCCGCCGCCAAAAGGGCAAGGGCGTGATGGCCCGTCCGGCGAATACCATTTGACTTGCATCTCTCGAATCGGCAGGGCACTATGCGCGTAAACGATTCAACCGCCGGGTCCATCGGGATCCGGGATGGAAAGGATACCACATGTCCGCTATCGCTCTACCTTCGCATTATCATCTGGAGATCAGGCCCGATCTGAACCGTTTCCGTTTCGACGGACGGGTGACCATCGACATGGACGTCGCCCAGGCGGGCGGCCAAGTGCACCTCCACCTGCTGGAACTGGCCGTCTGGCAGTGCCGGGTCCGCAATGGCGGACAGTGGCGGGACTGCGGCTTCCGCGTCGATCCAAAGGAAGAGGCCCTGGTGGTGGACCTGCCGCCGGAGTTGCAGGGTGGGTTTCAATTGCGGATCGACTATGACGGGCGGATCAACGACCGCATGGCCGGATTCTACCGCAGCGGCTATCGGAAAGACGGCGAGACGCGCCATATCGGTGTGACCCAGTTCCAGGAGAGTTCCGCCCGGCAGGCCTTCCCGTGCATGGACCACCCGCGCTACAAGGCCACCTTCGACCTGGTCCTGACCGTGCCCCGGGTACTTACGGCCATCGCCAATACGCCGGCCGCGCAGACCGAAGACTTAGAAGACGGAAGCAAACGGGTGACCTTCGAGCGAACGCCGAAGATGTCCACCTACCTGGTCTTCTTCGGCGTGGGCGAATTCGAATTCCACCGGGAGGAGGGCGATCCCCGGGTGCGCGTGGTCACCCTGCCGGGATTGGGCCATACCGTCTCCCTGGGGCTGACCTTCGGGCGCGAGGCATTGCGCTATTGCGAGCAGTATTACGGCATCGACTACCCCCTGTCGAAGATGGATCTCATCGCCGTGCCCGATTTCGCCTTCGGGGCCATGGAGAACTGGGGCGCCATCACCTTCCGGGAGAACCTGCTGCTCAATTATCCGGACACCACCTCGGCCGAAGGCGTGGAACGCATCTGCGAGGTCATCGCCCACGAGATCGCCCACCAATGGTTCGGCAACCTGGTGACCCCCTCGGATTGGAAGTATTTGTGGCTCAACGAGAGCTTCGCCACCTATTTCGGCTACGGCGTTGTGGCCGAAATCCATCCGGACTGGGGCACCTGGGACCAGTTCCTGCATACCCAGACCGCCTCGGCCCTGGTCCGGGACGGCTTGAAGGCCACCTTTCCCATCGAGATTCCCGGGGGCGAGCACGTGGTGATCAACTCCAGCACGGCGCCCATCATCTACAACAAGGGCGCCAGCATGCTGCGCATGATCCAGGGGCACATCGGCCCGGACACGTACCAGGAGGGGGTACGCACCTATTTGCGGCGCCATGCCTATGACTGCGCCGAGAGCTATCACCTGTGGGAAGCGTTCGAAGATGCCGCCGCCATTCCCGTCACGGCCATGGTCAAGAGTTGGGTGGGCCAGTCCGGCTATCCCATGGTCACCGTAAAACGTGACGGGGACAAGCTGCACCTGGGCCAGCACCGGTTCACCTACCTGCCGGCCCAAAGCGACCAGGTGTGGATGGTGCCCGTCACCCTGCAATCCTGGAACAAGGCCGGAGAGACCCAGACCCGGAATTTCATCATGGATGCCGCCGCCATGACCGTCGACCTGCCCCCCGACGCCCGGGTGTACAAACTCAACGCCGGCCAGACCGGGTTCTACCGGGTGGACTACGAAGACGGCGATAACCTGGCGGCCCTGGGCGCCCTGGTCCGGGACAATACCCTGCCGGCCACCGACCGCTGGGGCCTGCAGAACGACTTGTATGCCCTGATGCGGGCCGGCCGGCGGTCCCTGGACGACTACCTCGATTTCCTGGGCCATTACGAGCAGGAGAGAGAGTACCTGCCCCTGGTCAGCCTGGCCGCAAACCTGCAGCAGGTCCACAATGTGGTGTCCGAGGAGGAGCGCGGCGGCATCGTCGCCTTCGGCGCGGCATTGGCCCAACGGGTGCTCGACCACATCGGCATGCAGCCGGAGGAGGGCGAGCCCCACACCCGGGCGGCCCTGCGCAATCAACTTCTCTGGCTGGCGGCCGCCTGGGGGGAGCCCGCGGCCATCGGCTTCGGCCTGGCCCAGTTCGACCGGATGATGGCCGGCGAAAACGTCCACCCGGACATCGCCCGCAGCGTCATCCAGATCGGCGCCCTGCAAAAGGGAGCCGAGGCCTTGGCATGGTTCAAACAGCGATTCGCCGAGTCGCCAAGCGAACACGAACGGATGAACATCCTGTCCGGCCTTGTGGCCTTCGGGCAATGGGATCTCATCGAGGAGGCCCTGGCCTTCTCCCTGAAGGACGTGCCGCCGCGCAATCGCTTCATCCCCATTGCCGCCGCCGCCGGCAATGTCGCGGCCGCCCCCCACATGTGGGACTGGTATCAACGAAACCTCAGGGAGTTGGAGGATTTCCATCCGCTGCTCTACGAGCGGGTGATCACCGGCATCGTGCCCCTGGGCGGGTTGGAGCAGGAACCGGCCGTAACGGCCTTTTTCAATGACTATGTGGAGGCCCATCCCCAGTTCAACGACGCGGTGGAGCTGGCCCTTGAATATCTTAGCATCAACCTGCGCACCCGAGAGGCAGTGTAATCCAACCCCACCCTGCCGACGTCGATAGATGGTGGAGCTATGACCGATAAGAACGCCAAGACCATCCTGGTGATCGAGGACGATCCCAACACCGCCAACCTGGTGGTGCTCTACCTGAAGAACGAAGGCTTCACGGCGCTGCAGGCCAATGACGGCGAAGCCGGCCTGGCGTTGGCCCGCCGGCATCGGCCCGATCTGGTGGTTCTCGATCTGATGCTGCCCAACGTGGACGGCTGGGAGGTGTGCCGCCGGTTGCGCAAGGAATCGGAGGTACCGGTGATCATGCTCACCGCCCGGGGAGAGGAGATCGACCGCGTCGCCGGCCTCACCCTGGGGGCCGACGACTATGTGGTCAAGCCGTTCAGTCCCCGGGAACTGGTGGCGCGGGTCAAGGCCGTGCTGCGACGCACGGCGCCCGCGGCCCGGGAACCCGGAAAGGTGCTGTCCCTCGGAGGGGTGGTCCTCGATAGGGAAAAGCGCCGGGTGACCGTGGACGGCGGCCGGGTGATGCTCACCCCCCATGAATATGCCCTGCTGGAGGCATTGATGTCCCGTCCCGGCCGCACCTTCACCCGCGACGAACTGCTGGAGCGCATCTATCCCCGGGGCGAAGCCGTGGTCATCGAGCGCGTGGTGGATGTTCATATCGGCAAGCTGCGCGCCAAGATCGAGCCCGATCCCGCCCGGCCGAGATATATCATCACCGTGCGCGGCGTGGGCTACCGGATGGCGGATGAAATGCCGGATGCGGGGAATCCGTGAAGCGCTACCTGATCGTCAAACTGCTGGTCATCAACGGGGTGGTCATCGGCTTCGTCATGGCGGTGATGTGGCTGGCCGTCGATATGCTGGCGGCCGGCTATTTCGTGACCCTCATGGAGAAGTACCACATCTCGCCCGAACCGGCCCATGACATGTTCGTCGGATCGATCCATCGGTATCTGATCTGGGCTTGTGCCGCGGCTGTGGTGCTGGCGGTGCTGCTCAGTTTCGTGATGCTGCGCCGGGTGCTGGCGCCGCTGACCAACATGACCCGGACCACGCGCCGGATCGCCGCCGGCGACTTCGGCGTGCGGGTGGAAGCCGCCACCCGGGACGAGGTGGGGCAGCTGGCCGATGCCTTCAACCAGATGGCCGCGGGCCTGGAAAAGCTGGAAAACATGCGCCGCACCCTGATGATCGACGTGGCCCATGAACTGCGGACGCCGCTGACCAACATCCGGGGGTACCTGGAGGCGCTGGACGACAACCTGGTGCCCCCTTCCCCCCAGACCTTCCAGTTGCTGCAGTCGGAAACCATGCGCCTGGCCCAGCTGGTGGAGGACGTGCTCGAACTGGCCCGGGCCGATGCCGCCCACGGACACCTGGCGCCGGAACCCATGGACCTGGCGGCCGCCGTACGCCAGGCCCTGGCGCCCTTTGACCAGCGGCTGCGCGGCAAGGGCATCGATGCCCGGGTCGAAACGCCCCATGATCCCCTGACCGTTTCCGCCGATGCCAGGCAACTGGCCCGGGTGCTGCGCAACATGGCCGACAACGCCGTCCGTTACACACCGGACCAGGGCGATCTGTCCGTTCTCCTCCAGCGCGGCGACGGAGAGATCCGGGTGACTTTCCGCAACAGTGTCGGCGCGGTCAATCCCCAAAGCGTGCCTTACCTTTTCGAGCGCTTCTATCGCGGCGAACAGTCCCGCTCCCGGGAACACGGCGGCGCCGGTATCGGCCTGGCCATCGTCAAGGAAATCATCCAGGCCCACGGCGGCCAGGTCGGCGCCGACCTGGCCGATGGCCATATCGGGATCTGGTTTGCCTTGCCCATGGCGTAGCAGGCCGGTTGTTGTGATGGCCCGCAGTTACGAGTGAACTATAGTTACAAGTGAACTATAGTTGAGGTATTCTGCCGATTTTAAATGGCCTTTAAATCGATCGGTCGAGCCGGAGGCGAGTTCATCAACTATAGCTCACTATAGCTCACTCTAGTCACTCGAAACTCAAGACTTCCCGTCCATCCCCGGATCGATTCCCAGATCCGGATTCCATTCGATGCGCAAGAACGTCATCTCCCCCAGCGTCCCCGATTCTTTACCCGATCTTTACATTGTCTTTAAGACAACGCGGATTCCGGGTCTTATGGTGTATTCAAAGCAAAAAACCATCACCGGAGGAATCAAATGAAAGCTATATACATCGTTCTCCTGACCGTAACGGCCCTGATCATCGGTATCCAGCAGGTTATGAGCATGGAATCGAAAATGGGCGCCGATACCGAAAAGACCATGCTGCCGGCGGGCAGCGCGGCGGCGGTCTTTGCCGGCGGCTGCTTCTGGTGTACCGAATCGGATTTCGAAAAGGTGGACGGCGTCATCGAGGCGGTGTCGGGCTATACCGGCGGCCACGTGGCCAATCCCACCTACAAGCAGGTGTCGGCCGGCGGCACCGGCCACCTGGAATCCGTCCGGGTGATCTACGATCCGAAGAAGATCTCCTATGAAGAGCTGCTAGAGGTATTCTGGCGCAAGGTCAATCCCACCGACGGCGGCGGGCAGTTCGTCGACCGGGGCGACCAGTACCGCAGCGCCATATTCTATGCCGACGAAAAGGAGCACAGGCTGGCCGAGGCCTCCAAGAAAGAGCTGGCCGCCAGCGGGGTATTCGACAAGGCCATCGCCACCAAGATCCTGCCCCTGGGAGAATTCTACCCGGCCGAGGACTACCATCAGAACTACTACAAGAAGAATCCCATCCGATACAAATGGTATCGTCACGGGTCCGGCCGGGACCAGTTCCTGGAAAAGACCTGGGCCGACCGGCCCATGGAGATGAAAGAGAAGAAGATGAAACCGATGAAATCAGAATCCACCATGGAAGAAAAACCGGAGATCATGCCGGCCGCCATGACCGCGGGCGATTACGCCATCCCCGACGACGCCGAACTGCGCAAACGGTTGACTCCGCTGCAGTACAAGGTCGTCCGCCAGGAAGGCACCGAACGTCCCTTCCACAATGAATACTGGGACAACCATGCCGAGGGCATCTACGTGGACATCGTTTCCGGCGAACCGCTGTTCAGTTCCACGGACAAATTCGAGTCGGGCACGGGCTGGCCCAGCTTTTCCAGGCCGCTGGATTCGGAGAATGTCGTCGAGAAGAGCGACCGCAGCCTGTTCATGACCCGTACCGAGGTGCGCAGCAAACACGCCGATTCCCACCTGGGCCATGTGTTCGAGGATGGTCCCAAACCCACCGGGCTGCGCTACTGCATCAACTCGGCGGCCCTGCGCTTCATTCCCAAGAACGAACTCCAGGCCCAGGGGTACGGCCGGTATGCCGACCTTTTCAAATAACGCCGGACTCGGCGCCTCCCCCGCACGAAGAGGCGCATTGCGGCCGGTGCCGCTGGGTGCCGCCGCAATGCGTCTGCTTAAGGAGCACGCATCATGAAACCGCAAACCATCCTGTCGCTGCTCGGTCTCCTCCTTCTGCTGGCCGTGCCGTTCTCGGCCCCGGCCCAGGAAACGGCCACCGGCCATATCGTCTTCTACGTGGCCTGATACGACGTGGGCAAAGCAGCCCTGGACGGGCTGCCCGGCGTCAAGAAGGTCACCAGCGGCTGGCATCGCTTCCGCGAGGCCAATACCGTGGATTACGATCCGAACATCATCACCCCGGACGAAATGGTCTCCGCCCTGAAGGCGGCCGGAACTTACATCGGAATTGCGAAGCAATGACGAAGACCTGGGGAAGTTTTTTTCGTGGTTCGATAGCCCTATGATCGTTTCGGCGGATATGAAAGGCCGCTGCGGGCAGCATAAATTGACCACCTGCCAAGATTAACCTGGTGTCATCGCGACGGGCCTGACAAGGCGTTGACACAGGGATTGACACGCCAGTCTGCATTTGACATACTCGTTCGCGTAACAAAGCTCCTATCCTTAGCCACATTTCAGATCCTTCGTTTCACAATCAGTTACGATTTACGTCAGTTGCCCATTTATCTTTTATAAAGGAGGGTAAAATGAGTGCAGACATTGATATCCCAACCGGCTATTCGCTGACCTTGGGGGGGGGCCTCGATCTGGATCTGGATGAAATCCGGGTCAAGGAGTTGCCCGATATCAAGATTGAGACCGAATCGGAGATTGGCATGGGCCTTGACAATATCAGGATAAAGGAATTTCCCGCCAATCCCCTCAAGACCGAAGCCGATATCGACATGGGTCTTAACGACATCCGCATCAAGGAGCTTCCCCGCATCGAGGTGGATACCCAGATCGCCATCAAGCCGACCCGCGTGCACCTGCCCATGAGCTACACCCTCAATTTCGGCGTGCTGAACATGAACCTGTTCAGCATCAGCCTGTGTGGCGAAGGCATGATGGTCATCGAGGATTACCACAAACACCGCACGGAAGCCTGCGCCTGATTGTTACGAATTCCGTGCGATCCCTAACGGCGGTCATCTTTTCAGGACAAAGGGGGATCGACTCATGGAACAGAAAACGGCAGCAAACACGACGCCATGGCGGCTCGGCAAGGGGCCGTTCATCTTTATCGGCACCCCGCCGATCTGCAGAGGCGAGATTGAGCTGGAAAATCCCACGGATGAGAAGGTAAAGGTCCGCTCCATCCGGACCACGGGCCTCAAGGACGAGGCTCCGGCCTTCCAGGGACTTGAAGAAGTCAAGATCAAGACGCGTCTGACCCCGCAGGTCCGGTCTTCACAGCCGGCCCACTTCAGCATCGACCGGCACACCCCGCCAGGCACCTACGAAACCGACATCGTCTGCGACGATCAGCGCGTACCGGCCATCGTCCATGTACTGGAAAACCCTGAATTCGAAGTCGTCCCTTCCCGCGTCGTATGGCGGGGCGGCGGAGGCGACCGGTTGACCCAGGCGCTGGTGATCCGCAACCGCGGCAATGTCAGCCACACCCTGCACGACATCGGTATGGTCTGGCTGGAAGAACAGGATTGGGTGGGCCGCACATTTGTCTACGCCCTGCGCGAGGCCGCCGAAAAGACAGAGGGTCACCAGGCCTTTCTTGACCAGGTGCTGGAGCAATTCAAAAAAACGATGGTTCATACGGTTCAGGTGTCGCTGTCGTATGACGACGCCGATTTCAAACCCGGCGATACGCGGCAGGTGATGCTCGACATCACCCTGCCCGGCAGCCTCAAGAAGGGGCGAACCTATTTCGGCTTCATCAAACTGATGGGCAAGCGGCTCTGGGTCGAGGTGCGCTGCACCCATTCGGGCAAACCGAGCAAGGCCGCAAGGAGGGACAAATGAACCGGATCGACATTGCGCCGTCCAAAACCAATTGCTCCGCCGCCATGAAAGATGTTGGCGCGATCGGCGGGAAACTGCTTTCGCTCTCCATGGACAGTTCGCTGAAATTCATTCGTGGGGTGATGAAGATCGTCAGACCGGCCATGTCCAATGTGAAGACGCCCTGTCTCCGTGCGGTCTGCGACATCCCGGAGACCGACTGCCCGCCGCGTTGCGTGTGCGACATCAATTGGGATGCCTGCCGGGGCGAGCACCGCCAGCATGCCATCCGGGTGACCAACACCTCCAAGGAGCCCATCGAATTCATCCTCAGGGCCAAGCCCTTCAGCGCCCTGGCGGGCGATGCGAATCTCATCGTTCTGCAACCGGACAAGCTGATCTTGAAACCCGGCGAGTCGGGGGTCTCCATGGCGAGCATCACCATGCCGGAAAACGTCTCCCCGGGCGGATACGACACCGAGATTCTAGTGCAGGGAAAATATGAGCAGTGCGTGCGGGTCCACCTCACCATCAACAATGCCGATCATTGTGCCTGCGAGGTCGCCCAGGGCGATATCCCGGTGCGCATCCGCGCCCACCACTGGTACGATCATTTCCAGTGCGTGGAACCCTGCTTCGAGGCTATCCACAGAGATCGGCCGGATCATGCCGAGGGTACTGTGGCCAAGGTGGTCACGGACACCGCCACAAAAACCACCCGGGATTGACGTCGAAACGCCGAAGGAGCCGGATAGCGATGGCATCATCCATGGTGGTTATCGGAAATCCCGGTGCGGGCACCTACTCCCGGCGCCGGCTGGATGAGGCCGTGGAGTGGCTCTCGTCCACCGGCACAAGTGTGGAAGTCTTCCTGACCCGCACCAAGGGCGATGCGGAGACGGAAGCCAAACGCATCGCCCGCAATAATACCGCGGCCGTGGTGGTGGCCGGAGGTGACGGCACCATCAACGACGTGGCCAACGGCCTGGCCATGTCACCGGTGGCCGTGGGCATTTTGCCCATGGGCAGCGTCAATGTGCTCTCCCGTGAGATCGGCATTTCCAAGGACGTGGGCAAGGCCTCGCGTCAGATTCTGGACGGCCGGGAGCACCCCATCGCCCTGGGCCGGATATCTTCGGCCAACGGCGAAACGGTGCGCTACTTTTTGCTGATGGCCGACATCGGGTACGGGGGCAGAACCGTGGCCGGGTTGAACAACCGGCTCAAATGCTTCTCTTCGAGAACCGCCTTCGTGGTCAGCGGCACCCGTAACCTTTTGAAGAAACCGTGGCAGAAACTCACCTTCACCGTGGACGGCGCGCCCTACGAGGGGTATCACGCCATCATCGGCAAGGTGTCGCGATACGGCGGCAATTTCAAGGTGACGCCCCATGCGTCCATCCTGAAAAACGAACTGCACGTCTGCATCTTCAAAAGCGGCCGGCGGCTGGACCTGGCGAAATATGTCATGGGGGTGGCGACGGGCCGCCTCCACACTTTCCAGGACGTGATCTGCCTGGCATGCCGGCAGATCATCGTCGAAGGCAGCGCCCACATTCAGGTGGACGGCAATTACATCGGCAAGACCCCGGTGACGATCGACACCATTGAAAATGCGCTCAACCTTATCTACTAGCAAAAGGAGAACCGTCCGATGACCGAATCCAATTGCCGGCAGAAGGCTTCCGGAAGCGAACTGGCGGCTGAACTCAAAAAGCTGGTGGGCGACAGCCTGCAAAACAGCGCCAATACGCTCATGCGCGGCCTGCAATTCTACAAAACGGTTGCCAGCAACCGGCCCCGTGAAAAGATGGGCGTGCTCGACATGGCCAGGTGCTGGGCCCAGATCAACCTGGAGATCTCCCGCATTGTCAGCCGGCACACCCAGGAGGCGGTCAATGAGATCCTCGATTCCTTGGAACGGCGCGGCCTCGCCGATTCGGCCCCCGCAAAAGCGGCCGCTGCCGGATCGCCGCTCAGACCCGAGGGGCGGGTCGCCATCCGGCTCAACGCCAAAAGGGGGCAGAAAGCCACCACCCTGTTGGCTGTTTCCAATCCCGGCCCCAATCCCCTGGAGGCCACCTTCGAGGTCTCCGATTTCGTCAACCAGGACAACCACATGGTCAAAAACACCACCGTGACCTTCACCCCCGACCATCTCAAGCTGGCCCCCAACCAGGAAGCGGCCGTGGAGGTAGCCGTGGAAGTATCCGGCAGGTTCCGGGTCGAGAAATGCTATCAGGCCACTGTCAATATTCCGGAGTACCCCGGCAAGGAAATCTTGCTGCAGCTCGAAGTGGAACGGGCCAGGAAGAAAAAAGCGTAGACGGTAAGCGCTCATGATAATGTTGGAAGACATCCGTCTCAGGGACTATACGCTGGCGCATCTGCCCCTGCTGGAGCGGCTGCGGAGGCGGCTGCGCACCAGCCGGCCCCAGGTGTGCATCGAACGCGCCAAGTGGATCACCCGCTTTCTCCAGGACCCCCAAAACCGGCAGCCCCACGGCCCCCTGGATCGGGCCGGCGCCGTGGCCCACTACCTCTCCCGTAAAGGACCCCATTTTTTCGACGACAATCTGCTGGCCGGCACCACCACCTCCAAACACTACGGCGCGCCGGTCTATCCCGAGCTGACCGGGTTGGCCATCTGGCCGGAGCTAGGCACCATCGGTACCCGCAAAGCCAATCCCATGATTCTCTCCCCGGCCGACGCCGAGACCCTGAACCAGGAGATCTTCCCCTACTGGATGGATCGCAACATCGTCGAATACACGCGCCGCAAATACGGCAATCCCGAATGCCTGAAGCTGTTCGAGCAGTTTATCTTCTATATCGCCGGCAAGGCCGGCTGCATCTCCCACGTGGTGCCCGACTACCGGACCGTGCTGGAAAAGGGCCTAGCGCACATCATCGCCACAGCGGATACCAGGCGACGGGCCATCGAACGCCGTTCCGGCGCCACCGAAGAAGACCGCCGCAAGTGCATCTTCTACCGGTCCATGGCCACGGTGCTGCAATCGGTGCTGGTCTATGCCGACAACTTGAGCCGTACCGCCCTGCACCTGGCGTCGCTGGAAGACGATCCGGCCGAAAAGGCGACTTACCTGCGTATGGCCAAGGTGTGCCGGCGGGTGCCCGCCAAACCGGCCACCGACTTTCTCGAAGCCGTCAACGCCGTCTGGCTGATTCAGATCGCCATCCATGCCGAAAACATCAACATGGCCGTGAGCCCCGGCCGCCTCGATCAGGTGCTCTACCCCTATTTCCGTAAAGGGATCGACGCCGGCACCCTCTCCATCGCCGAAGCCCTGGAAATCGTCGGCTGCCTGTGGCTGAAGTTGAACGACAACACCAACCTGGTGCCCGAGGCCGCCGAAAACCTTTTCGGCGGCGCGGGGACGGTCCCGGCCGTCACCGTGGGCGGGGTGGACGCAGACGGCAACGATGCGGTCAACGACCTCACCTACATCATGCTGCGCGCAACGGAACTGCTGCAGACCAGGGACCCGAGCCTCAACGCCCGCCTGCACTACGAGGTCAATACCGCCGCCTATCGCGATCGCCTGGCGGAAGTGATCGCCAACACGGGCGCGGTGCCGGCGGTGCACAACGATGTCGCGGATATCGACGTATTGCGCAGCCAGGGCATCGACACCGCCCATGCCCGGGATTACGCCATCATCGGGTGCGTGGAGCTGACCAGCGCCGGCAGAAGCTACGATGCCTCCAGTTCCATCCTGTTCAATCTGGTGTCCGCTCTGGAGCTGGCACTCTACAACGGCCGGCGGCCGGCCACCGGCGACACCCGGATCGGGCCGGAAACCGGGGACCCGGCCGGCTTTACGGCCTTTGAAGATTTCTGGACCGCCTTTGCCCGCCAGTTTGCCTGGCTGGCCGGGCAGGCCATCGAACTCAACGAGCGCTTCGGACGCGTCCACCAGGAAATCCTGGCCACCCCCTTGCTGTCGGCGTTTATCGACGGTCCCATGGAGAAAGGGTGTGATCTGGTTTTCGGCGGGGCCCGCTACAACGCTTCCGGGGCCACCCACATCGGCTTCGCCGACACGGTGGACTCCCTCAGCGCCATCGAAAAGGCGGTCTTCCTCGACAGGAAGTTTACCTTTCCAGAGGTGGTGGCCGCCATCCGCGCTGATTTCGAGGGCCATGAACCGCTGCGCGCCTACCTGGTCCAGCGGACGCCGAAATTCGGCTCCCGGGATGCTGCGGCGGTTCGAAATTCCAGGCGGCTGATCCGCTTCATTTTCGAATTCTATCAGGGCCACACCAACTACCGGGGGGGGAGATACCGCCCGGCCTACTGGACCATGACCAACCATGCCGGCCAGGGCCGGCTCACCGGCGCCCTGCCCAACGGTCGCAAGGCCGGCGAGGCTTTTGCCAGCGGCATCACCCCGGTCTCCCGGGAGGCCGGCGACCTGGCGGCTTGTTTTCGGGCCGTCGGGGCCCTGGACAGTCGCTGCATTCCAGGGGGACAGGCCTTCAACGTAAGATTTCCGGCCGTTGCCGGCTCCCGCGACGTGGAAAAACTGGCCCAGGCCATCGAGGCCTACCTGCGCCTCGGCGGAATGCATATCCAGTTCAACATGATATCCCAGCAGATGCTGACCGACGCCCGGCAGCACCCGGAAAAATACCCGGAGCTGCTGGTGCGGGTGTCCGGCTACTCGGCCTATTTCAAGGATCTGAACCTCGCCATGCAGAATGAAATCATCGCCAGAACCCGATACGACCTTTCGGATGGTTTCGCGGCGGCCGATACCGCGCAGCCGGAAGCGGTGCATTGGATCGGACCGAAAAATCGCCGGCCCGCCCGCACAGACATCGGCGGCGACCGACCCGCAATAGACGCTGGCCAATTCGAACCAGAGATTCGACATGCAAGAAAACAATCCCGATAGCGTGCTATCGGGCCGCTATACCAGGCGATCATGATCGACACCCCGCCACCGTCACCTGAGAGACCTCGCTGTCAAGCGACCACGCGCACGGGCAAGACGTGCCGGCGCCGGGTAGACCGGCGCGGTCAACGCTGCCACCAGCACCGCGAAAGCCAGGCGGCCGGCGGCGTCGCGGAGAGCCGCGTGGTCATCCACCAGCACGCGGAAGAGGACAAGTTCACCCTGCTGGAGAAGGCCCTGGACAAGGCCGGGTTCTGGCAGCGCATCGAAAAGGCGCGCGCCGCTGCCGGGCTGGAAAAGCAGCGCTTTGCCGTCATCATCAAGCCCGATTTGCAGATCTTCGATCCGGGCGCGCCCACCGGGACCGACCCCGAACTGGTGGAGCACCTGATTTTGCTGCTGCACCGCAGCGGCTACAGCGACGTGGCGGTGGCCGACGCGCTGGGCAGCGCCGATTTGTGGCTGCACAACCGCGACGTGCCCGTGCTCGCCGAT
>JBNKDU010000116.1:0-8198 GCA_050288425.1 Desulfobacteraceae bacterium
TTGTGCGTGGTTCCCACAATCATGTTGGCCCGTGTGATGAGCCCGTTGTCGTCGGTGGAGTAATCATGGATCAGCGTGCCCCGCGGCGCCTCCACGCAGCCCACCCCCCGGCCGGCCTTGGGTTCCACCTTGGCCCGCACATCCGGGTTGGTGATCTCCGGGTCTTCCAGGAGCTCGATGGCATGCTCGCAGGCATACACCTCCTCGATGAGCCGGGCGTAATGATAGAGCAGGGTGGCCTGGGCCGGACGACCGAACAATTCCCTGAACTCTTCCAACTCCGCCTGGGCCCTGGGGGTGGCCATCTTGTCCGCCACATTGATACGGGCCAGGGTGTTGGCCCGGTAAATCCCTTTGGGGTTGTCCAGGTCCAGGGAGAATCCTTCCTTCCAGGCTTTGGCATAGGGAAATTTTCCATAGGACCAGGGAACCACTTTTTCCCCCAGGTAATCGGCATAGTCCTGAACATCGAAATCCGTATAAGTGCCGTCCGGCTTCATCAGCCGGATCGCTCCGTCATAGAGATTCAGGGCGCCGTCTTTATCCACGGTGCCGATAAAGCCGGTGTTGATGACGCCCAGGACCTTGATGGTCTCCAGATATTTGGGAAAGACTTCGGCCTTGGCGAACTCGATGGTAAACAGGGCAAAGTCCATGATCTCCCGCATTTCAGAGAGCATCCACTGCCGGTCCTCCTCTGTCAGCGGTTTCGAAAAACCGCCGGTGACGCCGGCCACCGGATGGATGCTCTTGCCGGCGAATTTCTCGATGATCATCTTCGCCTTGTACCGCATCTGCACCACTTTCTTGGCCAGATCCGGATTGGCCTGGGCGATGCCGATGACATTCCGGACCGCATAGTCGGCATCCGGGCCGATGACAAAATCCGCCGCCGCCAGGAAAAAGAAGTGCAGCAGTTTGTCTTCGGCCTGGGCGATGGTCTGGATGAGCTCTCTGAGTTTATGGCCGGTGGGGGTGGGGGTGACACCGAAACAGCGGTCCACCGCCTTGTTGGATGCCAGATGATGATGCCAGGGGCAGATGCCGCAGATCCGCGTGACGATCCTCGGCAACTCTTCGGCCGGCTTTCCCTCCACAAATTTTTCGAATCCCCGAATCGACTGAAAGTGAACCTTGGAATCGGCCACATTACCGTCATCATCGAGTTGGATGCCGATGGATGCATGGCCCTCGATTCGGGTGATGGGGGATATTTTGATGGTGGTTGCCTGGGTCATGGATGACGCCTCCTTTTTTTATCTTCGTGCCGGCCGCAGCATATGGTGTGCGCCGGAAAATCGTAGCATGGATGTGGTTTCGGGCAGCGAGCCGATGTCGATGCCGTTGGATGCCAGTGCATTGAGCATGTCCAGACGCTGGTTGCCGTTCTTTTGAACCGGCCCGTAGCAGCCGCGGCAAGGCGCTTTTGCGGAGATGCACCGGGGCACCACGCCGTCGCCACCGCATCCGGCCTTGGTGACCGGTCCCATGCAGAGCATGCCCTGCTCCAGGATGCAGCGCATTTTATCCAGCGGCTCATGCGGATCATTCTGATGCGGTGCCTGGAGAAACCGGCGCAGGGACTTCAGTTCGCCCTTTCCTTCCCGGATGGTCGGGCAGGTGTCGCATACACTTTTATCCCTGAGCTTGGGCGCCCGGCCTTCCAGAAAGGCGACCAATGCTTCGAATACCTGGTCGGAATGCGGCGGACAGCCGGGCAGATAAATGTCCACATCGATTTTTTCATCCAGCGCATATGAGGCGTCCAGGAGCGCCGGTATGCCCTCACTGGGAAAGGCCTCCGGCAGGTCCGTGGTTTCGGTGGCATAGTAGCGGCTTAGGATCTCCTGGTTTTCGAAGGAATTGGCCAGGGCCGGAATGCCGCCATGGGTGGCACAGGTGCCGAGGGCGATGATGGCCTTGCATTTTTTGCGCATCTCCAGGGCGACTTCCAGGTGTTCTTCATTGCGAATGCCGCCGCTGAGGATGCCCACATCCGCCTCCGGAATTTCGACATGCCCGCCGTCCCCCATCTGGCCGAAATATTTGTGATCCATCAGTGCCGGGATGTGGACGAACTGCACCAGTTCCAGGACGGTCAACAACCGCTCCCCAAGGTCCACAATGGCGATTTCGCATCCTGAACAAGCGTTTAGCCAATCACTTGCGACTTTTGCTGGCATACCCTTTACCTTTCATTTCCATTGACAGCCGGGGTTCGGCTAATCTTTGATATTTACCGGATTTGTGCCCAGTTCGCGGCGATGCTGGCGGGCAAATTTCTTCTTTTTTGCCGCCGCGGACCGCAGCGCTGATAAGGCATCTGAAGCAAAATTGGAATTATATTCCGACAGAAATTCTTCAACCGCCACGCCGCGCGCATCCGCATAAACCGCCCGGCCCAGGGGCGTCCGGGTAATGAGTGTCGTCCAGCCCTCCTCGGCACCGATCCCGCCGAAGGAGATATCCGAAAACTCGGCGGTATAGTCGCCGCAGTATTTACAGGCATATCGTTTCATGAAACCAAGATCTTCGATGGGGATGCTTCGAATTTCATTTCCCTTTAGGTGGATCATAAAACTCTCTTTGATATTGATCTTCTCGACATCATCCCAATCAAAACCGTGGTCCTGGGCCAGTTTCTCCCGATGCTTGGCCTCGAAGGTATAATTGCCGGCACAAAACAAGCCCAGGCAGTAGGCGATGGAATCGGCCGGAACGATGCCGAGGACTTCCATGCGCCGATAGGCCTTGATCTGACAGGATGTCCCCACCAAGGCCACCCGGCGCAGCCCTTTTTTCATCATGGGCGCGAATTCTTCGATGGAGGAGTAGGTAACATATTTCTCACTCAGATGTTTCATCCCATGGGATGTGTCGAAATAAAAACCGGCGCCATCGGCGATCTCTTCTCGGGTAGTGGCCAGACAAGGTCTCCTGCGAAAGGAGCCTCCCGGCCGGGTGACGATGGCGCCATCGATCCTGCCGGTGTCAAAAAGGTGGAGCAGCAGAGCGGTTACCACACCGCCGTCCGTTGCCCGCTTGCGGATATTCGGATCCATTGCCCGCGCGACACTGGTTTCGATGATACGGCCGTTGGGCGCGCTCCATGCGGCCTTGCGCCGGGTTTCCTCCTCCAGTTCATCCACCTCAGGGCAGATGCAGTAGCATAATCCGCATTCGATACACTTTTCGATGTCGCCATAGCGAGGCTTGCCATCCGCATCGAGTTCCAGGGCGCCGAAGTTCACCGCTGTACAGAAAGTGACACAGCCGCCGCAGCGATGGCAAAGACCCGGCTTTTGTACTTCCTGAATCAGGTTGAAAAAAGTCTCCATAATCTCTCCTGTGATTGTTTGCCGCCCATCTACAAACCGACTTGCGCCAGATCCGGCCCCAGGTACACCCTTTCGTTTTCTCCCAATACGCCCAGGGAGAGGCAGATCAAGGTCCAGAGATGAACCGTATGATATCCGCCGTTATAATGTTCGTTTAAATCATGGATCTGGGCATGGCAGTTATGGCAGGGGGTGATACAGTAAGCGGCACCGGTGGCCTTGATCTGGTCGAATTTACATTTTCCGTATTCCCGGCGCGCCTCCGGATACCCGGACTGCAGAAACCCTCCGCCACCGCCGCAACAATAGTTGTTGGAACGGTTGGGCGACATATCGATGAAATTTTCCTCGCCAACCACTGATTTCACCACGAACCGGAGATCTTCGGCTACCGGATCGCCCAGGCTTTTGCGGACCAGTTGGCAGGGATCCTGGGTGGTGAACTTGATCTTAAGATCCCTGTTCCAGTCGGAATTGACTTTCAGCTTTCCGTCACGGATCCATTGGGCATAATATTCGATGATGCTTCTGATTTCAAAATTGTAGGGGATGTTGAATTTTTTCAGTCCGGCCCGGACTGCAAAGAGTTCGTGCCCTCACTCGGTATTGAGCCAGACCTTGCACCCCAAATCCTCCACCGCCTTTGCCTTGGTGCGAACGATTTTTTCCCAGTTTTCATTGTCCGCCATGAACATGCAGTAGTTTTCTGCGGCCCAGCCCTTTGAAGCATAGGTCCAGTCCGCCCCGGCCAGGTGGAGGATCTTCCATAGCGGCACCATTTCATCCGGCTCGGTCACCGGCTCCCTGGAATTCTGGTTGAGGAAAAGTTCGGCGCCTTTCTTGTCCATGGGGGCCTGGAGTTCTTCAAATCCGTCCTGCGTTTCCTGGACCTCCTCGAGGACATCTTCGACAACGAAACGCCAGTCTGCCTCGGATGCACCCATGGCGCTGCAGGTATCATTGGTCAAGGCCATGTCGCAGGAGGCCCGGATCCCTTTGGGACGTTTTTCCCGGGGCCAGCTGTTGCGGACATTATAGATGAGTTGGGGGATATCGATTTTCATGGGGCAGACATAGATGCATCGCTGGCACATGGTGCACCACCAGGCCCATTCGCTGCTCAATATCTCCTCGTCCATCCCCATGGAGGCCATGCGCAAAAACTTTCGCGGGTCCATGTTCCCCAGCCCGGATGCAGGACATCCGGAAGAACACGCCCCGCAGGTCAGGCACAGATTCAGGTTGCCGCCGTCCGGCAGCAGCGCCATGACCTTGTCTTTGAATATGCTTTCCCGGGTCTTCCCCAGTCTGATTTCCGCCGTCATAAGCGTTCCTCTTTATGTTGAAGTTTGTAAACCGCTTCTACTATCCATATCACATGCCACGCCTTCTCTAATTGGCGGCCACTCTAGTGGGCGCTACCGTGTTGGGACCAAGCGTTTTTATTTTTTCCGTAAACCGGGTGACAATTTCCGCGAACCGGGGTGCTTCGGCGGAAGAGACCCACTCGATGGCAAACCGTTCCGGATCGATTCCGGATTCTTCAAGAACGATTTTAATGGCAATGGATCGCGCCAGGGCTTTTTCATTACCTTCCAGGTAATGGCATTCACCGATGTGTCAGCCCATTATGATCACGCCGTCCGCCCCCTTGGAAAGGGCGTCGACGACAATGTCCGGATGTACCATCCCGGAGCACATCACGCGAATGGGACGCATGTTGGCAGGGTACTGGATGCGCGATACCCCGGCCAGATCGCCGCCGGCATATGCACACCAGTTGCATAGAAAACCGAGTATCCTGGGTTCAAAGCTTTCTGGCATGGTTTCGTCTCCTTAAATTTATGGATGGCAAACAAATACGGCCGCCGGCCTTCAATTGGGTAGATCCAGGGCCGCGTATACCTGCGCGCGAAGCTGCTCTGTCGTAAAACTGTGCACGGACACGCCGTTCTTCGGGCAGGTGGCTTCGCACAACCCGCAGCCTTTACAAAGGGCCTTTTCCGTGCTGATCTTCTTGAGGGTTTGGCCGTTTTCCGAGACTTCCATCAATGAAATGGCCCTGAACGGACAGACATCCAGACAAAGGGCACATCCGTCGCAACGATCCGTGACAAAGGATTTGATGGCATCCAGCTGCATGACCTCCTTGGAAAGGATCACGTCGGCACGGGCGACGGCGGCCTGGGCCTGGGAAATGGATTCGTCCATGGGTTTGGGATAGCTGCTCATGCCCGCGAGAAAGAGCCCGTCCACGGCCATGTCCACCGGCCGCAGTTTGGGATGGGCCTCGTTCAGGAAACCGTCTGCGTTGACCGCGCATTTGTAAAGCGCCACCAGCTCCCTTGTTTCATTGGGCACGATGGCGGCGGCAAGTATCAGATAGTCGGCCTCCATGGTCACCGGCACACCGAGGATCGGATCGGCAACCCTCACCAGCAGGTCCTCTCCTTCGGTGAAAACTTCGGGTTTGTTCTCCAGGTCGTAGCGGATAAACAGCACACCCAGTTCCCTTGCCTTGGTATATAGCGCTTCACGCAAGCCATAGGTGCGGATATCCCGGTAAAGGACATAAACATTCATCTCCGGGTTCAGGGTTTTCAGGTCGATGGCATTCTTCACCGAGTGGGTGCAGCAGACCCGGCTGCAATAAGGGCGATCCTCGTTCCGGGATCCGACGCACTGGATGAATACGGCGCTTTGAGCGCTTTTCACCTTGTCGGCGCGGTCGGTCAGCTCGGTTTCGAACTGCAGGTGGGTCATGATCCGTTCATCCTGACCATACATGAATTCCGCGGGCACGGATTCCTTGGCACCGGTGGCCAGGATGGCTGCGCCGTATTCGATCCTGCGGGGCGGTTCGCCGGTGACTTCGACCTCGCTGACAAAGTTGCCCACGGTTCCTTTGGAGGAAATCAGGCGGGCATTTTTCAGCACATCGATATGATCATGGCCGCTCACCCTGGCGATGAGATCTTCCAGCATGGGACGAATTTCTTCATCTTTGGCGGTTTTGTTTATCTTCCAGGCATTGCCGCCAAGCCTATCGGACTTTTCGATCAGGGTGGTATGATACCCATGCTCGGCGAGCCCCAAAGCCGCGCTCATGCCGGCCACTCCGCCCCCGATAACCAGTGCGTCCTGGATGACGTCGACTTTCATCTGCTCCAGCGGGTAGGCCATGCCGGATTTTGCCACCGCCATCCTGACCTGGTCTTTGGCTTTCCGGGTGGATTTTTCCGGTTCATCCTGGTGAACCCATGAATTGTGATTGCGGATATTGGCCATTTCAATCAGATATCCGTTCAACCCCACTTCTTTTAAGGTGTCCTGAAAAAGGGGTTCGTGGGTCCTCGGAGAGCAGGCGGCAATGACGATCCGGTTGAGGTTGTTTTCCTCTATTCTCTTGGCCAGCAACGCCTGGGTGTCCGTGGAGCAGGCGAACAGGGTATTTTCCGCATAGACGACATTGGGAAGGGTTCCGGCATATTCCACCACCGCATGGACATCCACCACATTGGCGATGTTGATGCCGCATGAACAGACAAATACGCCGATGCGGGGCGCCTGCTGGGAAATGTCCATTTCGGCGGGATAGGTCTTCGTCTTGGTCAGCGTGCCTTTGGCGCTTATCAAGGACCTGGAGGCTTCCGCCGCCGCAGTGGAGGCCTGTGCAATTGAACTTGGAATATTCATCGGCGCCTGAAAACTGCCGCCGACGAAGATCCCGCTGCGGGTGCTGGAGACCGGTGCAAAGCTGCCGGTTTTGGCGAAATTATAGGGGGTCAGTTCGATACCGGTCTTCCGGGCCAGATCCAGCGCGTCTTTGGACGCCTCCATGCCGATGGAAAGCACCGCCATGTCGAAATGCTCGGTGGTCTGGCGACCGTCTTCGGTGGCATACCGCATGGTCACGCCGCAATTGTTGGGACCGGGCTCGATGGTGTGGGGGCGGGCGCGGACAAACCGGACATCCTGCTCCTTGGCCTGTTCGTAGTACCGCTCGAACTCTTTGCCGTGGCTCCTGAGATCCATATAAAAAATGGTTTGCCGGCCGCCATCCGCAAGATGCGTCGACGTGACCATGGCCTGCTTCATGGCATACATGCAGCAGACGCTGGAACAGTAGCCATTGTCACACCGGTTGGTGTTTCGGGAGCCCACACATTGGATCCAGGCGATACTTTCCGGTGGCCTCCCGTCGGACGGTTTTTCCAGGTGCCCTTGAAAGGGTCCCCCGGCGGATAGCATGCGTTCGAATTCAAGGCTGGTGACCACATCCGGAATTTTACGGTACCCGTAGAAGTCGAAACGCGACGGATCAAAGGGGGTGTATCCTGGGGAGAGGATCAGGGAACCGACTTCGATGGTAATGCGCTCTTCTTTGTCATCGAAGTTGATGGCGCCCGTCGGGCAGAATTTTTCGCACGCCCGGCACTTGCCTTTTTCCAGATAGAGGCAATGGTCCGGATCGATGACATATTTCAAGGGAACCGTCTGGCCATACTGGATATAGGCGGCCTTGCGTTTGGCGATCCCCATATTGAATTCATCATCCACCTTTTTGGGGCATTTTTGGGAGCAAATGCCGCAGGCAATGCATTTTTCCATGGCGATGTAGCGTGGGTTTTTTTGGACCGTGACGGTAAAGGCGCCCGCCTGCCCGGAGACTTCGACGATTTCGGATAAGGTGAGTATCTCGATATTTAAGTGCCGACCGCACTCAACCAATTTTGGCGAGATAATTCACATGGTACAATCATTGGTAGGAAAGGTTTTATCCAGCTTGGCCATGCCGCCACCGATGCCGGGGCTTTTTTCCAGCAGATAAACATAGTATCCTGAATCGGCCAGATCCAG
>JBNKDU010000117.1:0-15785 GCA_050288425.1 Desulfobacteraceae bacterium
CGGGAAAAGGTAAATTTATTCAGGTGCGGTTCGTGCCCTAAGACCCGGCCAGCGTCTCCATGATCAGCTCCTTGGCGGCGAAATCCACATCTTCCAGTCCCAGCCAGGGCAGGGGCTTGATCCATTCCGGGCTTTGCCAGACAATGTCGAACTGCAGATCGGCATTCACCCGGCCGATCAGGGCCGGTTTGAAGGCGTGATGGTTGACGTGGATGGTGATGGTACCGCCGGGGCCGTCGTGGGTGGTTCCGGGAATGTTCTTCTTGAGCACCCCCATGTCGAATGTTTTCGATCTCTCCACCAATTCCTTCCATAGATAGGGCTGGGTGTAGGAGCCGGCCACGGCATCGGACACCACCCGATCTTTTCCGTAAATCTGCCGATAGCGGCGGATAAAATCGGTGTTCGCGGAATTGTCCAGGCATTGGAAGTAGCCGCTGCAGGCATAGTGGTCCACGGCGCTGGGACCGATGTCCATGAGTTCCACTTCGCCGATGCTGAAGGCCATGACCGGGATCTCTTCGGCGCGGAGGCCGCTTTGATTGTAGTGGTAGTAAAAGGCCAGGTTGCTGTCTCCGTTGACGGTGTTGAAGACCACCGCCGGCTTGAGTCCCTTGATGTCGTCGATAACGCGCGCGAAATTCTCCGAGCCCAGGGGCAGGTAGCATTCGCCCAGGACCTCGACGCCGTGCCGGCCGGCCAGCATGCGGATGAACCGGTTGGCGGTCTTGGGAAAGACATAATCCGAGCCCACCAGGTAGCAGCTCCGGCCCAGGTGCCGGGCGGCCCAGTGGAAGGCCGGTTCGACCTGCTGGTTCAGGCAGTTGCCGGTATAGACGATGCTGGCCGACTGTTCCAGGCCTTCGTACTGGACCGGGTACCACAACAGGGCGTTTGCGGCTTCCATCACCGGCTTGACCGCTTTGCGCGAGGACGATGTCCAGCATCCGAAGAAATCGACCACCCCCTGTTTTTCAATGAGGTGCCGGCTCTTCAATGCATAGGTTTCGGCGTCCGAGGCGCAGTCTTCCACCAGGGGCACCACCCGATGGCCCAGTACGCCGCCGCCGGCGTTGATTTCATCGAAGGCCATCATGGCGGCATCCATCAAGGGCGATTCGCTGAAGGACATGGTTCCGCTGAGTGAATGCAGGATCCCGACTTTTACGGTTTTTTTTATCATATGCAGGTCTTGGGTGTTCGATGCGGCGCACCAGAGGCCGGGCGAACCATTCCCCTCCGGCCCCGGCAGTGCCCCTCTCCGGAACGGGAAAGTTTACTCCAATGTTGCAAAAGTCGGAGGGCTTCAGAGCCAAGGCGCCGGGGGTGCCGCCGTAGTAAATCTACTGCAAGCCCCCGGCAACGCCGGATCTGGAGTCCTCCGGCTTTCCCGAAGGGGAAAAAAGATGGCATATAATAGACCCGATCCTACAATGAACCTGAGGTTGATTGCTGGCATCAGCACCAGATATGATTTCGGTTACGGTTCATAACGGTTCATTGCCCTTTTGCCATCTTTTTTATGCAACATTGGGGTTTATAATTCACTCCGCCGAAGAGTACAACCCGGTTCGCCAAGCCGGACAAAATGAATGATCGTGCCCGGAGAAAATCCACTGGCGGCGTCCCGGCGCAGACCTCGTCACGCCGCCGCCAGCATGCCGTCCCGCACGATAAATGCCAGGACCTGGTCCAGTCCCCGGCCGGTCTTGAGATTGGTGAAGACAAAGGGGCGGGCGCCGCGCATGGCGGCGGCATCGCGCCGCATCACCTCGAGATCGGCGCCCACGTGAGGCGCCAGGTCGATCTTGTTGATCACCAGCAGGTCGCTGCGGGTGATGCCCGGACCGCCTTTGCGGGGGATCTTGTCTCCGGCCGACACGTCGATGACGTAGATGGTCAGGTCGGCCAGTTCCGGGCTGAAGGTGGCGCTGAGATTGTCGCCGCCGCTTTCGATGATGATCAGGTCCAGGTCCCGGAACCGGGCCTGCATCTCCGCCACGGCATTCAAATTCAGGGAGGCATCTTCGCGGATGGCCGTGTGGGGGCAACCGCCGGTCTCGACGCCCATGATGCGTTCGGGCGGCAAGGCCTGCCGGCGGGTGAGGAACTGGGCATCCTCCCGGGTGTAGATATCGTTGGTTACCACGGCGCAGGAATAGCGGTGGCGAATGCGTTTGCACAAGGCTTCGATCAGGGCGGTCTTGCCGGATCCGACCGGACCGCCGATGCCGAGCTGCAGGGGGAGTGGGGATGACACGAGGGCTCCTTTCTCTTCTATGCTACCAGGCTACGACCGGAAGAGCCGGGTATGTTGGGTTTCATGCAGGGCGCAGGCCATGGTCAGGGCCGGCGCCGCGGCGCCGATGGCTTCGTCGGGCAAGGCCAGCCCCATCCGGACCGCCTCGGGAATGACTTCGGCCAGGCGCATCAGGATCCGCTGGCCGTCGGTCTGGCCCAGGGGCACCAGCTTGACGGCCGCCGCCACCTGGTTTTCGCACCAGGACCACAGCAGCCCGGAGCAGGCCGGTTGCAAGGCGATCTCCCAGTTGCTGGCTGCCGCGGCGAACATGGCGACGAAAGTCGGCCCGGCGCAGGTCCGGGCGATCCGTCCTTCGGGTTGCAATTGCTCCAGCAAGCGCTTCAAGGCCTGCCCCATATGGAGTTCTTCCCGTTGCAGTTCGGCGGATCCGCGGCCGGCCAGCAGGTAGCGATTCCAGGCTTCGTAGGTCTCCTCCTGACGATTCCGCCAGGCAGCGTAGAGCCGGCTGAAAACCGGTACTTCGAAGCGGGCCAGGCCGTGGGTCAGCAGGCCTTCGATCCAGTCTCCGGTCTCCCGGGCCTGGGTCAGCCACCCGGCCTGCACGGCCCACTCCAGGCCCTGGGAATAGGCAAATGCCCCCACCGGCAGCGTGGGGCTTGCCAGTTGCATCAACCGCAGCAGGCGGATATGGGGCATCGCCTCAATGTCCGTGGTGGCGGCCGCCGGCATGGTAGGCACCCTCCTCGGGTTCAAAAGGTTGCTCGGCGGCGGCAACGCTCCCGCCCAGGCCGCGCACCATCTCATCCAGCACATGATCGTGCAGGTAGATCAGGCGATCCAACAGAATCTGCAGGGCCACGTGTCGGTTGCCCAGGTGATAGGCCAGCCGGGTCAGCAGCAGGGGATCGTCGCAGCGGGCGATGGAGACCCGCTCCCGGGCCGCAACCACCTGCAGGCAGGTCCCCTCCTCGGTGGCCAGGCAATCGCCGTGGCGCAGGATCTCGCCGCGGTCCAGGAATAGCCCCGCCTCCCGGCCGCTTTCCAGGCGCACGCGCTGCCGGGCCTTCTGGCGCAATTCATAGGGCAGCACCAGCCGGTCGGTGACTTTCTCCATGGGAACCGGCGCCGGCAGGCGCTTCACGATCCGGAGAAGGCCGATTTCCCGGTTTGTGCGGCAATGGGGTTTCATGGGTCGAAGGTCATCCTGTCAAAAGAGAAAATAGCGCTGGGCCAGGGGCAGCACCGCCGCCGGTTCGCATATCAGCAGCTCCCCGTCGGCCCGCACCTGATAGGTCTGGGGGTCCACTTCGATGGCCGGCTGGTAGTCGTTGTGGATCATGCCGGCCTTGGTGATCCGGCGGGTGTCTTTGACCGCCACGGCTCTTTTGCGCATGCCGGTGATTTCCACCACCCCGGCGTTCAGCGCCGCCAGGGAGACGAAGCTTACGCTGGTGGCATGCCGGGCGCCGCCCAGGGCGCCGAACATGTATCGGTAGTGTACGGGCTGGGGCGTGGGAATGGAGGCGTTGGGATCGCCCATGGGCGCCGCCACGATGCTGCCGCCCTTGATGATCATGGCCGGCTTGGCGCCGAAAAAGGCCGGCTTCCACAGGACGATATCGGCCAGCTTGCCGGTTTCGAGGGAGCCCACTTCCCCGGCGATGCCGTGGGCGATGGCCGGGTTGATGGTGTACTTGGCCACGTAGCGCTTGGCCCGGAAGTTGTCGTTGCGGGCGCTGTCTTGGGGAAGCGCGCCGCGCTGCGCTTTCATCTTGTGGGCCGTCTGCCAGGTGCGGGTGATCACTTCGCCCACCCGTCCCATGGCCTGGGAGTCCGAGGCGATCATGCTGAAGGCCCCCAGGTCGTGCAGGATGTCTTCGGCCGCGATGGTCTCCCGGCGGATGCGCGACTCGGCAAAGGCCACATCCTCGGCAATGCCGGCGTCCAGGTGGTGGCAGACCATGAGCATGTCCAGATGCTCGTCGATGGTGTTGACCGTGTACGGCCGGGTGGGGTTGGTGGAGGAGGGCAGCACGTTGGCCGCGCCGCAGGCCTTGATGATGTCCGGGGCGTGGCCCCCGCCGGCCCCTTCGGTGTGGTAGGCATGGATGGTGCGCCCTTTGAAGGCGGCCAGGGTATGCTCCACGAATCCCGATTCATTGAGGGTGTCGGTATGGATGGCCACCTGGATATCGTGGGCTTCGGCCACGTCCAGGCAGTTGTCGATGGCCGCCGGGGTGGTGCCCCAGTCTTCGTGGAGCTTGAGGCCCATGGCGCCGGCTTCCACCTGTTCGACGAGGGCCTGGGGCAGGCTGGCGTTGCCCTTTCCCAGGAAGCCGAAGTTCAGCGGCAGGGCGTCGGCGGCCCGCAGCATCTGGCGGATGTGCCAGGGCCCCGGCGTGCAGGTGGTGGCATTGGTGCCGGCCGCCGGACCGGTGCCGCCGCCGATCATGGTGGTGACCCCGGACATGAGGGCGTCCTCGGCCTGCTGGGGGCAGATGAAATGGATGTGGGCGTCGATGGCGCCGGCCGTGGCGATGAGGCCCTCGCCGGCGATGGCCTCGGTGCCCGGGCCGATGAGAATGTCCACGCCGGGCTGGGTGTCGGGGTTGCCGGCTTTGCCGATCCCGGCGATGCGGCCCTCCTTGAGGCCGATGTCGGCCTTGACGATGCCCCAGTGGTCCAGGATCAGGGCGTTGGTGATCACCGTGTCCATCGCCTGGTCGGACGCGGCCTGGCCCTGGCCCATGCCGTCGCGGATCACCTTGCCGCCGCCGAATTTGACCTCTTCGCCATAGGTGGTGAAATCCTTTTCCACTTCGATCATCAGGGCCGTATCCCCCAGGCGCACCCGGTCCCCGGTGGTCGGTCCGTACATCTCTGCATAGGCTTGTCGATCCATGCTGCGCATTATTCGTCCTCCTCCAGCGGCCCCATGATCCGGGCGTTGAATCCGAATACCCGGCGTTCGCCGGCGAAGGGCACCAGCTCCACCTCCCGTTTCTGGCCCGGCTCGAAGCGCACGGCCGTGCCCGCCGGGATGTCGAGGCGCATGCCCCTGGCCTCCGAACGCGGAAATTCCAGGGCCGGATTGGTTTCGAAAAAGTGGTAGTGGGAACCCACCTGGATGGGGCGGTCGCCGGTATTGGCCACGCGCAGGGTCACGCCGGATCGTCCGTCGTTGATGACAATGCTGCCGGGTTCGGGAATGATTTCGCCGGGGATCATGATGGCACCGCCTCTCGTATGGGGTGATGGACCGTCACCAGTTTGCTGCCGTCGGGAAAAGTGGCTTCCACCTGGACCTCGGGGATCAATTCGGCCACGCCTTCCATGACGTCGTTCCGGGTCAACAGACCGGTTCCGTAAGTCATGAGTTCCGCCACGCTGCGGCCGTCGCGGGCCCCCTCCAGGATGGCGGCCGAGATAAAGGCCATGGCTTCGGGGTAGTTGAGCTTCAGACCCCGCGCCAGCCGGCGCTCGGCCAGCAGGCCGGCGGTGAAGATCATCAGTTTGTCCTTCTCACGTGGTGAAAGTTCCATGCGCTTTTCTCCTCTATCTGCTTCGGGTCGAAACCCCGATATTCTGCAACGTCAGGGGTCAGGTGGCCCAGATCCGCGGCGCGCAGGCGTCGCATCCCTTGACCGCCGGCCGCAGTACTTCCCATGCTTGCCGGAACAGTTTCAAGCCGGCGTATACGTCTTCTCCCAGGAAGCGGCAGACGATCAGGCCCCGCATCCGGGTGACGGCAAAGAGACCGTCGTCCGCGGCGGCCGTCGCCTGCCGGCGGATGTCCGCCACCACCCGGGGGTCTTCGGCGGTGGCCACCATGGTCCCTACCACCGGCCGGCCGGCCAGTCCCCAGCGCGCCGTCCGCAGCGTGTCGCCGGAAGCGATGCGCAGCGGTTCGAGGAGAAGGGGCCGATCCTCCTGCCAGATCTCCAACCGCTGATGGAGGCGGCCTTCGGCAAACGGCCGTCCGCAGGCCGGCAGCCCCAGGCAGAGCATTTCCCAGCCGATGAAACGTGCCCCCGGCGCCAGCCGGACCGTGGTGCGCATCCCGGCATCGGCGCCGTTGTAGACGATGGTCTCCTGGGGCAGCCACTCCAGGAGGGCATCGCTGCCGATGTTCAGGCAGTTGATCTGGGCGGCGGCGGGTCCGGCGCTGCGGTAGAACTTGCCGGCGGCCGGGGTGGTGATCAGGACCTGGCTGCCGGCGCCCAGGGACGCCTCCAGGTACAGCCGGTCGCCGCCCACCACGCCGCCGGGCGGGTGGAGAATATAGGTATGACAGGTGGCCGGTCCCTCGGGGTAAAACGGCTTCTGCACAAACAGCGGCCCCCGGCGCTCCTGTCGCAGCATCAGGCTTTTGCCGCTGCTCCGGGCGAAGTCCAGCTTCAAGTCGGCCCGCCACCCCCCGGCGGCCGGTTCCCATATGGTCGCTTCGGCGGCGGGCGCGAAATCATCGCTTAGGGCATGTAAAACGGACGTCATGGGCTTACACCATCAGATACCGGTTGATCAGGTCGGCGTCCAACGCTTCCATGGCGCCGCGGGCCTCGATGCGGCCTTTGTCCATGATGCAGAAGGCCTCGGCCACCCTGCGGGCGAACTTGAGCTTCTGCTCCACCAGCAGCACGGTCAGCCGGCGTTCCCGGTTGAGGTGGCGGATGATTTCCCCGATCTCCTGGATGATATTGGGTTGAATGCCCTCGGTGGGTTCGTCCAGGATCAGCATTTTGGGCCCCACGGCCAGGGCGCGGCCGATGGCCAGTTGCTGTTGTTGCCCGCCGGACAGGTCGCCGCCGCGGCGGTGGAGCATTTTCTTCAGCACCGGGAAGAGCTGGAAAATTTCTTCGGGAATCCGGCGCAGGCGATCGCCACGGGCGAAGAGTCCGATGCGCAGGTTCTCTTCCACGGTCAGCTGGGGAAAGATTTCGCGTCCCTGGGGCACATAGCCGATGCCGCGCCTGGCGCGCTGGTCGGCGGGAGAAGAGGTCAGGGCCTGCTCTTCGAAGCCGATACGGCCGCTGCGGGCCTGCAGCAGTCCCATGATGGTCTTCAGCAGCGTGGTCTTGCCCACGCCGTTGCGGCCCATGATGCACATGCACTGGCCCGGGGGGACGGCGAGGTCGATATCCCACAGGATGTGACTTTCGCCGTAATACTGGTTGAGTCCCTCGATGTTCAGCATCTTATTCTCCCAGATAAACTTCCACCACCTTGGGATCGTTCTGCACGTTGGCCATGCTGCCTTCGGCCAGCACCCGGCCTTCGTGCAGCACGGTCACCCGCTGGGCAATGGCATGTACGAAGGCCATGTCGTGCTCCACCACCACCACGGTGTGACGGCCGGCCAGGGAGGTGAGCAGTTCGGCCGAATGGGCCACTTCCCTGGGGGTCATGCCGGCCACCGGTTCGTCCACCAGCAGCAGTTGGGGGCTCTGCATGAGCAGCATGCCGATCTCCAGCCACTGCTTCTGGCCGTGGGAGAGCAGGCCGGCCCTTCGGCGCAGGTGCTCTTTCAGGCCGATCAATTCCACCACCTCTTCGATGCGCTCGCGGTCCGGACCGGATAACCTGCCGAACAGACTGTTCCAGACCCTTTTGTCGGTATCCAGGGCCAGCTCCAGGTTCTCGAAGAGGGTATGGTTTTCAAACACCGTGGGTTTCTGGAATTTGCGGCCGATGCCCATGTGGGCGATCTGGTCTTCCCGGCGGCCGATGAGCTCCGACCACTGGCCGAAGGTGATCTTGCCGCTGTCGGGCCGGGTTTTGCCGGTGATCACGTCCAGGAGGGTGGTCTTGCCGGCCCCGTTGGGGCCGATGATGCAATGCAGGGCGCCGTCATCCACATAGAGGGAAAGATCGTCCAGGGCCCTGAAGCCGTCGAAGCTCACGGTGACATTTTCGATATAGAGGAGGGTGCGGTGGCTGGCATCGATCCCGCGCTTCTCTTCTTCCTTCATCATTCTTCCGATGGGACTCATGGCGAATTATCCTAGTCTGGACTTACTTGCCCGGCGTGGAGAAAACCGCCGGCGATTCGGTTACCTCCGGATCGGTAACGGATTTGTTCCTGGACCGATTCGACCAGCGGCGCCGAAGCTTCATCAAAGGCGTGCCCATTTTGATGAACCCCTGGGGCAGAAAGAGAGTGGTCAGGATGAAGAGCAGCCCCAGGAAGAAGAGCCACAACTCCGGCGCGGCCACGGTGAACCAGCTTTTGGCGCCGTTGACCAGGAAGGAGCCGGCCATGGCCCCCACCAGGGTCCCGCGTCCGCCCACCGCCACCCAGATGGCCATTTCGATGGAGTTGGCCGGCGCCATTTCGCTGGGGTTGATGATGCCCACCTGGGGCACGTACAAGGCGCCGGCAATGCCGCAGATTACCGCCGACAGGGTCCACACGAAGAGTTTGTAGTGCAGGCTGTTGTACCCGGAGAACTGCGTCCGGCTTTCGGCGTCCCGGATGGCCGTGATCACCCGCCCCAGCTTGGAGGCCGTGATGTAGCGACAGACCAGGTAGCAAACCAGGAGCATGACGCCCGTGAACATGCACAGGCCCAACTTGGTGCCCGGGGACTGCAGGGAAAGCCCCAGCAGGGTCTTGAAGTCGGTCAGGCCGTTATTGCCGCCGAAACCGGTGTTGTTGCGGAAGAAGAGCAGCATCAGGGCATAGGTCATGGCCTGGGTCAGGATGGAGAAGTAGACGCCCGATATGCGCGAACGGAAGGCGAAGAAGCCCACCACCAGGGCCAGTATCCCGGGCACCAGGACGATCATCAGCAGGGCGAACCAGAACATATCGAAACCGTGCCAGAACCAGGGCAGTTCATGCCAATCGAGAAAAACCATGAAGTCGGGCAGATTGCTGCGGTAGACGCCCTGACCGGCCATGACGCGCATCAGGTGCATGCCCATGGCATATCCGCCCAGGGCGAAGAACACCCCGTGGCCCAGGCTGAGGATTCCGGTAAAGCCCCAGATCAGGTCCATGGCCACCGCCACCATGGCGTAGCAGAGGAACTTGCCCAGCAGCAGGACCATGTAATCGGGAAGGTGGAGGACGGAACCGGCCGGCACGGCCATGTTCGACAGGGGCAGCAGGATGAGAATAACGCTTGCCGCCAAGGCGGTTCCGGCCCATTGGCGCCGGGACTGAATTTGAACGATGCGGTCGAGCATGAGGGATCCTTTTTCGTTTCTAGACTCTGACCTTCTGCGCAAACATCCCCTGGGGTCGCTTCTGGATGAAGAGGATCACGAGGGCCAGCAGGAAGATCTTGCCCAGTACGGCGCCCGTGTGGGGCTCGATGAACTTGTTGATCACGCCCAGCCCCATGGCCCCGCAAATGGTTCCGGCAATTTTGCCCACGCCGCCCAGGACCACCACCATGAAGGAGTCCACGATATACCCCTGACCCAGCTCCGGCCCCACGTTGCCGATCTGGGACAGGGCCACGCCGCCCAACCCTGCGATTCCCGAACCGATGCCGAAGGTCCACATATCCACCCGGGAGGTGTGGATCCCCATGGCCGCGGCCATGGGCCGGTTCTGGGTGACGCCGCGCACCTTCAGTCCCAGGCTGGTGTAATTGAGCAGCCCGTAGACCAGGGTTACGATCACCACCACAAAGCCGATGATGGCCAGCCGGTTGTAGGTCAGCACCAGTCCCGTCACGGGTTGGGCCGCGCCGGAAAGCCAGGACGGGTTGGCCACCTCCACGTTCTGGGCACCGAACATCATTCGCACGGCCTGGATCAGCACCAGGCTGATGCCCCAGGTGGCCAGCAGGGTCTCCAGGGGCCGGCCGTACAAGAAGCGGATCACGCAGCGCTCCAGGAGAATGCCCACCAGGCAGGCGGCGGCAAAGGCTATGGGTACGGCTGCCGGCAGATACCAGTCCATGGCCCCCGGCAGGTAGAACTTGAAAAGGTTCTGGGTCACATAGGTGGCATAGGCCCCGATCATGAGCATTTCTCCATGGGCCATGTTGATGACACCCATCAGGCCGAAGGTGATGGCCAGGCCCAGGGCCGCCAGCAGCAGGACGCTGCCCAGGCTGATGCCGTAGAACAGATCCTGCACCGAGCGCACCATGACCACGTGGTGTTGAATGTCGCCGATGGCTGCCTGGGCCGCCTTGCGAATCTCCCCGTCCTTTTCATTGAACTGCCCGTCGGCATCTTTGGACAGGATGGGTTTGAGCAGGGAGATGAACTGGTTGTTGCCCGATTCTCCCAGCTCGGCGATGGCCTTCAGGCGGATTTGCTTCTGCGGGCTGTTGATCTGGGTCAGTGCCAGGGCCAGGGTCAGGGCGTCACGCACTTCTGCGTCCTTCTCCTGCGTCAGGGCCTTGCGGATGCGGCCGGCCGATTCTTCTTGCGGGCGGTGGGCCAGTTCCCGGGCCGCCTGCAGGCGGATGCCGCGCTCATCGGCAAAGAGACTCAACTCGGCGATGGCCATCTTGAGCTTGCGGCGCACCCGGTTGTTGATGACCGGGAACTCCAGGTTTTTCGGGTCGCCGTCGAAGGCCTGCCCGTTGTCCGCATACCGGCCGGTACCGCCATGTTCGCCCACGATGACCGCCCGCCCCCGGGCATCGCGCCCCAGGCGCCTGTTTTGCAGGGCCATCAGGGCGGAGAGGGCATGCTGGTCCGCCAGGTCCGGTACGGCCTCGATGGCACGCATAATGGTGCTGCGGCTTCCGGCCGCCAGCCCGTTGATGACTTCTTCCCGGTTCTGGGCCCAGCTTCCCCCGGGGGGCAGGCAGAGCAACATCAGACTCAGGGCGATGAATTTCAGAATGGCGCGCAGCAGCATGGTCGATCCCATTGGCCTGGAAGCGTGTTCCCGGTTTTCGACGGATTTTATCCTTGCGGTCGTCCGCAAGACTTTTTAAATTGAGTTCATCCGTGGGGGAAACGGCGGGACGGGCAGATGCTTTGGCGGCGACTGTTATCCGGCCCCGCCTTTCCCTCATGGTGCTACAACCGGATTCCAACCGGATTCAAAAACCCCGTCGGCTTAGTTGTACATCGGTTTGGTGCAATTCCCGCATACCCAGGGATAGGTCCAGTCGGCCACCTTCTTGGCGCTGTCCGGAATAAAGGGGCTCCATGCCTGGGCACGGACGGGGCCGTCGGTCTTCCAGACGATATCGAATTGTCCCTTGGCGTTGACTTCGCCGATGACCACCGGTTTGTGCAGGTGATGATTCTTGGAGTCCATCTCGATCACGTATCCGGAGGGCGATTTGAAGGTCTGGTATCCCATGGCCTGGCGAACCGCCGCCACGTTTGTGGTACCGGCCTGATCCGCCGCCTGGGCCCACATGTGAATACCGATGTAGGTGGCCTCCATGGGATCGTTGGTGACCCGCTTGTCTCCGCCGGCCAGGTGGTTCTTCTTTACATAGGCGTTCCACTTCTTGATAAAGGACATGTTCTCGGGGGTATCCATGGACATGAAGTAGTTCCAGGCGGCCAGATGTCCCACCAGTGGGGCCGTATCGATGCCGCGCAGTTCTTCTTCACCCACCGAAAACGCAATCACCGGGATGTCCTCGGCCTTGATGCCCTGGTTGGCCAGCTCCTTGTAAAAAGGCACATTGGAATCGCCGTTGATGGTGGAGATCACCGCCGTGGGATTGGCGGCCGCGAACTTCTTGATGTCCGAGACGATGGTCTGGTAGTCGGCGTGTCCGAAAGGCGTATAGGTTTCCATGATGTCGGCGTCGCCGACGCCCTTGCTGTGCAGGAAGGCCCGCAGGATTTTGTTGGTGGTGCGCGGGTAGACATAGTCGGTGCCCAGCAAGACAAACCGTTTGGCCCCGCCGCCGTCGTCGCTCATCAAGTACTCCACGGCAGGAATGGCCTGCTGGTTGGGAGCGGCCCCGGTGTAGAAAACGTTCCTGGAGCACTCTTCGCCCTCATACTGCACCGGGTAGAACAGCAGGGCGTCGAGTTCCTCGAATACCGGCAATACCGATTTGCGCGATACCGAGGTCCAGCAGCCGAAAGTTACGGCCACCTTGTGCTTTTCGATCAACTCGCGCGCCTTTTCGGCGAACAGGGGCCAGTTGGAAGCCGGGTCCACCACCACCGGTTCGAGCTGTTTGCCCAGCACGCCGCCGGCCGCGTTGATCTCCTCGATGGTCATCAAGGCTACGTCTTTCAGCGAAGTTTCGCTGATGGCCATGGTGCCCGATAGCGAATGCAGGATACCCACCTTGATGGTATCCGCCGCGTGCACCAGGCTTGTGGCGGCCATGCAAAAGCCCAAAACAATGCCCAAAATCTTGCCTGATCGTTTCATCACATCTTTTCTCCTTTGTGTGCAGTTGGAATAATGGAGCCAGTCCGTGTCATCCCGAGAAGGTGAGCAAGTAGGATGCCAGGCCGGTGAACTGGCCGGGCCGTATGAGTCGCTTCGTACGTAACTATCCGAAATAAATTAACATTACGGGTAATTGTCCTTTGTGGAATTAGGGACGATGGGGGGTCGGAAACCTCTGGTTTCGAAAAATTACAAACAAATATTCAAAAATGTAATATAATAAAATTACGATAATGTAGTTTATGTTTTCGATGGGTCAGCCGGGCTCTTTTCGCGCCGGAAGGTGATAAGTTAACATACTGGAATCAAGTTAATTATATGATCTCTTCCGACCGGCCGGACCGGTTCGGGCAAGCGCTGCAAACCACGTCGATGTGGATTCGGATTCGGTTCGATTATGAAGTATCTATCTGTAATCATAGTCATAATACATTTATGTAGGCCTGTCATGACAGATGGGAAGCATGGGAGAATATGGATCTGCCTGGTTCGCCGGATCTCATCTCTCTGATAACTCGGTATTTCCAAAGGGAATTCGATTATGGGTAGGAAAACTCGGTCAGTCGCGCTATGAAAGTAATAAACCATGACCGAAGGTTAAAATTTTCGCATTTCAGTTCAGCCGCCAGATCTGAAAGGGGAGATGGGGACAGGTAATGATCGAGATGAAAGCGGAAGAGAGATAATCGTATCCAAGTACCCAAAAGGATGGGCCGGGCAGAACGTTTTGCGGCGCCATGGGCGAACGAGCAGGCAAAAATGGCAAAAAGATATTTTGAGGATATCACCGATGGTGAACATCTCGATTGCCGAAATCTGAAATTTACCCGGAGTGAAATCGTTGAATTCGCCAAAAGATTCGACCCGCAGCCATTTCATATCGACGAAAATGCAGCCAGGGAATCGATTTTCGGGGGCATCGTGGCTTCATCGCTCCATACGATTTCCGCATGTACCCGCAATGTCGTAGAAGCCCAGGGAGGCGTGGCAATTGTCAGTGGGGTCGGGCTGTATGAGGCCAGCATGTTCAACCCGGTCAGACCGGACGATGTCCTCTCCATCGAAGCGTGGTGGACCGATCTCAGGCGATCCAAAAGCAAGCCGGAATTGGGCTTCGCTGGAATAAAATGCAAAGTCACCAATCAGAAAGGGGATCCGGTGGTCGAGTACGGCTACCGATATATCGTTGCCTGCCGGAAACCAGGTCACGACGGTTCCTCTTCCGCGGGGCGTCAGGAATCCGCAGTTCTGGATTAGAGCGACCAGATTCAGACCGAGGCAGGCACCGGTTTCATGGGAATGAACGTCAAAGACGCCCGCCCCGTCGGGGCGTGGGCGTCTTTGACCATTACAGGTCACCGTTACCGGTGGGGCGGGTCCGCTCCAAACGCGGCGTTTTCTTGCGGAGATTGCGTCGATGCGACGACCAGGTCCGGTGGCGGATCAGTCGTCCCATTGCCGATCGTATTCGTCGTCCTCGTCCGACATATCTTCGTAGTCGTCCATCAGGTTGAAGCGGACGACCTCAAGCACCAGATCCCCCCGCTTGCGTGACAGATCGCCGGTGGCCTCGACTTCCTCATCGATATAGTCCATGAGTTTTTTGCCGATCTTGTCCATCACGATGTAGTAATCTTCTTCGCCGTCATTGATCAACAGGCCGGTGTTGCCGTCTTCCAGTTCGACTTCTTCCACATACCCGTTGACGGTGATCTCATTTTTCCTGGGTTTTTCTTTTTTGGCCATGGTTGCCTCTCCGTAATAATTTATCCGTGTGACTTAGACGCGCGCACCAATCGGTTACGAACCCCACAGCAGCAAAATATGTGCCGCCGGACATCGCCGGCACTGCTTGTCCTCCCGGGCCGAAGCAGGAAAAATGGCGTTTAGATTATCAAAAAATACAGTTAGTTGAAGATTGCTTCTTTTATTGCCGGCATTATCGGACGGCACGAGGCGTCCGGCGGAGCCTGACAACGTCCCGATGCGGAATCATCCGTTCCGGTCACCGATTTTCCGGTGGCGGGGACGCCTCACCGGGTTTTTCTTCCGCGGGTTGATGATCAGCAGGTTGCCGTCGTAGGTCAGGATGCCCAGCATGATGGCACACACCAGGCGGTAGATGTCGACTTCGTAATAGCGTCCGTCGGCCATGGGGTTGGATTGCAGGGGATCGGCCACCATGACCCGGCGATTTTCCTTGCGATAGCCGGACAACACCACGAAGTGTCCGCAGGACTGGCCCCGGATATCATCGTACATCACCTCGCCGTCCCGTTCCCATTCCCGGGGATGGTCGTAGAGATAGGTGGCGCTCAGACCGGCCAGAATCGGCCTGCCGGCCTTGAGGAAGTTACGGATCAGGGCCGCGGTGATCACCTTGAACTCGATGCGGCCCCCGAGAGAGAGATAGTCCAGGTGGGCCCGGGTCGCCTCTTCGAAACCCGGCCATTCCATTTTATGCGGCAGTTGCGCCTCGAGCTTGGCCGCCATGACTTCCGGGGGCAGTCCGGCCCAGGTGGGATCGAACAGGTTGAGGTCGTAGGGCAGAATGGTGGTCTCATAGCCGCGTTCCAGGGCATGAATGGCCAGGTAGACGGCCAGGGTCCCGCCCTCCTGCCATTCCGGAACCTCTTCGATGACCTCCTTCAGGCCCACCGGATCGCCATAGTACCGGTAGAGGGCGTGCAGGCAGGTGGGGCCGCAGGTGGTGGTGTCCGGTTGGCGTCGGATGTCGAATTGCAGTTCAGTCATTTATTTTCCTGATGTTCGATGGCCATTTTGTTTATGCGGCCCAGGGGGTCAATCCTCCAGGATGACGACTTCGGGCAGCGGTTTGATGAAATTCTGCCGCAGGCTGTAGGTATAGGCCCCCTGGGAGGGTATCAGCAGGATATCGCCGGGCTCGATGCCCGTGCCGAAGTAGAAATACCCCCAGACATCATGGGGGGTGCACAGGGAGCCCAGGATATCGCAGCGCCGTTCGTCCAGGGAGGGCCTGGAAAGGTTCAGCACGGGGAAGTAATCGCTTTCGAAGCGCTCCCAACCCACGGTGTTGGTGCCCGCGTCGGTGATCACCAGATCGGGCGCTTTCTTATCCACCACCGAGATCAACAGGTGCATGGCATCGTGGCTCAGCCACCGTCCCGGTTCGACGCAGATGCGGCAAGGACGCACCGG
>JBNKDU010000118.1:0-5197 GCA_050288425.1 Desulfobacteraceae bacterium
GGCGAAGCGATCCGGCAATTGGAGCAGACGGCGCAGTTGAAAGGTGTGTTCGCTGCCGTGGGGTTGCCGGATCTGCACCCCGGCAAGGGCGGTCCCGTGGGGGCCGCTTTTCTCAGCCGTGGGGTGATTTATCCCTACATCGTCGGAAGCGACGTGGGGTGCGGGATGGGGCTCTGGCAGACCGCACTGAAAACCAGGAAGGCAAAGCGGGATAAGTGGGCCAAAAGGCTTAGGGATCTCAATCTGCCGTGGGAGGGCGATCGGCGCGAATGGCTGCGGCGGTGCGAGCTCGATTTTTCCGATCATGACATGGCCTTGGGAACCATCGGAGGCGGCAATCACTTCGTGGAATTGCAAAGGATTGAGCAGGTGCATTGTCGGGAGACTTTTCTGGCATTGGGACTGGACAGGGAGAAGTTCTTCCTCCTGGTTCACAGCGGTTCCAGGGGAATCGGGCAAGACCTGCTCCGTCATCATACCGAGCAATTCGGTGCCGGCGGGCTGTTGGAAAGATCGGAAGACGCGAAGCATTACATGAAGCGGCATGATTTTGCGGTTCAATGGGCAAAGGCGAGTCGGTCGCTGATCGCCGAACGCATTTGCGATCAATTGAACACCGATGGCCGGGAGGTCCTGGATGTCGGCCACAACCTTGTGGAGAAAGTAATTATCGATGAAGAGACCGCCTGGCTGCACCGCAAGGGTGCCGCCCCCTCCGATGTGGGGCCGGTCATCATTCCGGGATCGAGTGGGGCCTTGAGTTACCTGGTCATACCGGTCGGCGATCAGCGTCCGAACCTGTGGTCCCTGGCGCATGGCGCCGGGCGCAAGTGGAATCGAAAGAGTTGCCGGCGGCGTTTGAAATCCCGCACCCAAGCCAAGGCGCTGACCCATACGGATTTGGGGAGCGTCGTGATTTGCGAGGACCGGGAAATGTTATTCGAGGAGGCGCCCCAAGCCTACAAGAACATCGACGCTGTCATAGCCGATATGGCGGCCCAAGGGTGCATCCGGGTGATTGCGACGCTGCGGCCCTTGATCACATATAAAACAAGGAGAAGAAGGTGATGCGCTGGTTGCAGATCAGCTCGGGGCGCGGTCCGGCGGAGTGCTGCTGGGTGGTGGCCCGATTGGCTGGGTTCCTGATTGACGAGGCGGGGAAGCTTCGAATGCGCGCCGAACTCCTCGAGGCCGTGCCGGGAGACTTGCCCGGGACATTCAGATCCGCATTGGTGGCAGTGACGGGGGAAGAGAGCCTCGATGGCTTCATCGCCGACTGGCAGGGGGCGGTGCAATGGATCGGCAAAAGCATGTTCCGGCCGCACCACAAGCGCAAAAACTGGTTTGTGGACGTGAAGGCGTTTGCACCGCTGGAGCACGCCCCCTGGCGGGCCGGAGATATCCGTGTGGACCGGATGCGGTCCTCCGGTCCCGGGGGCCAGCATGTCAACAAGACCGAGTCCGCCATCCGGGTGACCCATAGCCCAACAGGCTTGTGCGCCGTCTCCCAGGAGGAGCGCTCCCAGCACTTGAATAAAAAGCTGGCCATGGCGCGGCTTCAGGAGCTGGTCCGACGCAGGGCGAATCAATCCGAAAAGCGATTGGACCGGCGGCGATGGGACCGGCACAACGGTATCGAACGCGGCAACGCCGTGCATGTCTTCAGGGGAAGTAAATTCGGATTCGAGCGATAGATGGCTCGGAAAGGAGACCGGATGCGCCGGGATTACATGATTGTCGAAAAAACTTTCGATTTGGACTGGTTGAATAATTTTCACACGGGAAAGCTCTTGTTATGAAGCTGAACGAGATAAAAGAAATCATGGCTTGTCTGCCCGCGGACAGGACCAAGTTCTACTATTTCAAGGACCGCTATGCCCTCATGCTGCTGCGCTATGTCGTGGGCGAAGGCAAGGCGGTTCGCGATTTAAAGGAGAGCCGGTTCAACCGGCTCATGGCCAAGCCCATGGTCAATCGGGTGATCCGGACCGCCGGGGATGGCCGGCTCACGGCCGATACGCTGGAATCCGTCTGGCCGGGGGCTTATCATTGTTACCGGTTGACCCTTGGCATCTGGGGGGATTGCGGCGGGGACGCGAGATTCTATAACCAGACTTCCCGGCCGGGCCGGAACCTGGTGTTGCAGTTGAATTTTTCCGGCCGGCACAATCGTGCTTATTCCCGTATGCTCAAACCGAGCGAACCGCACCCGTTTCACGCCTGTGGTCATCCCATCGCGGGCAAAGGGGAACATACCCTTGCATGGGCGCGGATCGACATGGAAATGGACACGGATGAGGCTCTGATCGAGGAGGTCCAGACGGATTGGATCAGAAGGGCGCTTTGGAGCAGGGAATATTTGACTGCTTACGAAAAGAGCTCATCGCCCAAGCCGCGTTATGCTCCCGGCTATGTGAAAAATCTCGGATGCGATTCCAGGGCATTGTCAAAATATATCGACGGAACACTCAAGCCCCATATGCGATTGTGGGATGAGGCGATGCTGGCCGCGGCCATCTGGTTCTTGAAGGAGGAGATCGGGATTGGCAGGATTTATTATCACACCTATAAATTCGGTTGCCGGGTGAAGCGGATAACGTATTCCAGGCCGCCACGGTCCTTGTATACCCGATTGCCGGACCGGTTCTGCTTCGAAAAGACGGATCAGGCGCCGGTATTTTTATTCCGGAAGAACAACCGCAAGATTATCGATTTGATCAAAAATCGCGATCCACAATTTTATGTGCTGGATATCCCTGCCGGGGAATAAAACATTTGGAGGTCGCGCAAAAATAGCACAATACAGATAAATGCACATTGCCCGGCGAAGACAGGCATTCTCCACCGACGCTAACATTTCCCTAACAATCGATCTGTATGCTGCACCTGATTTTGAGATAGTGACGAATATCAATTGGAATCGAATAGTTAAGATCCAGATCAACGGCGGTTCAACATCGGTGCGGATACCTGATTTGCCAAGGGGGGGAGTATGCTGTCGTCATCATTCGATATTTCAGAATTCATCGACAAGGCCAAGGGCCACTCCGGTCAGGAGATCATCATCATGGCCGATCGGGAGGCGACCGCGGCCGAACGTCTGGCCGTCAAGTCATGCCGGGGGAATACATGCGATAAGGCCCGCGAATACGCCCTGTTGCTGAAGGATGTGGTGCTCTACATGCGACACGGGATCCTGACCCATTCGGCCCGCAGGCTCGATCTGGCCCAGATCCAGCCCTGCGGCCGATACTGCTGAACCCACCCTTGGCTTGCCTTCCAAACGGTTCCCGACTATAATTCCCCCATGACCTATCTTCCGGATCGGCATCATGCCTCAACCGTGTCGGCGTCGGCTGGCCGGCACCCCCATTCCGCCATCCATCTTCGAAAGTCCCCGTATAAACAGGACAGGAGCCGATGAACCAGGGCAAATCCTATATTGTCGACACCAATGTGCTGCTGGATGATCCGAATGCGCTGTTCAAGCTGCGCAACGGCGAAGAAAACAATGTATTTGTCCCCTTTCATGTGCTGCTGGAGCTGAACAAATTCAAGAAAGATCCCCGCCTGGGCCATATCGTGGCCAAGGTCATCCACCATTTGAGCGAAAATCCCGATCAGTTCACGATCCTGCGCACCGACGACGTGGCCGCGCCCTTCGCCCAGCAGGTGGACAACCACATCCTGGATGAAATCCAGGCCAGCGGGCTGGATGCCCCCATCCTGGTGACCAATGACAAGATTCTGCAATTGCAGGCTTCCCTGCAGGGGATCCACAGCGAAGCCTACAAGGACTCCGTCCCGTTCAAATCCGAGGCCGAGTACGTCACCGGCTTCGTGGATACGCGCGAGGAAGTTTTTGCCAATTGTTTCATGTGGGGCGATACCGGCAAACCGGTCTTCTTCGGCAATGACGGAGAGAAGATCATCGACTACCAGCACAAGGTCTGGAATGTCACCCCGCGCAATGTCTACCAGAACCTGGCCCTGGAGCTGATGACCGATGAGACCATCCATGTGGTCTCCATGCAGAGCGAGGCCGGGTACGGAAAAAGCTTCCTCGCCCTGGCCACGGCCCTGTGTCTGATGCTGGAGCGGAAGAGATACGGCAAGATCTACGTGGTCAAACCCATGGTGGAGATCGGCCAGAAGTTGGGCTACCTGCCCGGACGCGTCGAGGAGAAGATGGAACCCTACACGCGTTATGTCCTCGATCTGATTCTCAAGCTGCACAAGGTCCGGCGGGCCAACCGCCTGTTCCTCAATCCGGACGACCACCCGCCCCAATTGAACCCCGCCCGCTGCGAACTGCTGCCCCTGACCTATATCCGCGGCATGAATATCGAGAATGCCGTCGTGATCATCGACGAGATTCAGAACATGGCGCGCTCGGAATGCCGCGCCCTCCTCTCACGCATGGGCGAGGGGGTCAAATGTTTCTGCCTGGGCGATACGCGCCAGGTGGACCACCCCTATCTGAATGCCGAAAACAACGGCCTCAACTGGATCGTCAACAAATTCAAGGGCAACCGCGGCTACGCCCATCTGGTGCTCAAGGGCGACAAGTCCCGCGGTCCCATCACGGATCTGGTGATCAAGTCGGGGCTGTAACGACACCGCATCGCCGCCTTCCTCCTCCTGGACTGCAGGACGCAACCTCCGGTCGCCACCGCTGTTCCGGTCGCAGAAACCGGTGGGCTTCTTTTGGATCGATCCCCTGGGAACATGTGTTTCCAAATCCCTGTCGATGGTAATAATTAGTAATTATGAGTAATTATTTGTAATCCAAATGGGAAAAATTTGACATCTTGGGATTCACCGCGTAGATTCCGGGGCGATTCTGACCTCGAACGCGAATGGACCTGCGATGAAAGCCCTGCTCTCCACCAAGGAAGTCTCCCGCTACCTCGGTGTCAACGAAAAGATGGTCTATACCCTGGTTGCGGAAAAGGGGTTGCCCGCCTCCAAAGTCACCGGAAAATGGATCTTCCCCCAACACCTGGTCGATCAATGGATCGAGGCCAACACCCAGAATGTGCCGGCGCCGGAATTTCCCGCGGGTTCCGACGATCGCCTGCTGGTGGTGGCCGGGAGCAACGATCCCCTGCTGGAGAAAGCCATCGGCCTGCACAACAGCCGGCATGCCGACGGGCTGGCGGTCTTCGGCAACCTGGGCAGCATGGGCGGTATCCGC
>JBNKDU010000119.1:0-22517 GCA_050288425.1 Desulfobacteraceae bacterium
ATGCGCTCCAGGGCGGTGTAGATGTCGCAAGCGAACATGCAGCGCCCCTCGTTGGTCTCCGAGCTTTCGATCAGCAGTTGAATGGCGCGACCCACGTTGCGCTGCCCCAGGCCCTTCTGGCCGAAACGCTTGGTGATGTCGGGTTCCTGGTTGAGGGTGTCGATCACTTCGGCCAGGGTCTTGATGCTCTTTTCGCCGGCCACTTCGCCGGCCGCCAGCTTCATGGTTTCGATGGGCGTCAGCTTCTCCGAGCGGGGCAGGCGGGTCAGCACCGAAGCCACCGACGCCGCGTAGTTCAGGTTGGGGTCCTGGTGCAGCGCCTCCAGGGTCAGCGTTGTGCGGGCTTCGTTGCCGATGGCGTAACCGGTCAGCTGATTCTGCAGCTTGTAGTTGGTGTTGTGGGAGACGTAGCAGATGCGGCAGCGGTCCACGATGGGGGCCTCCTCCTTTTCCGAGAGGAAGCGGTTGAATTCGGAATTGTTGCTGGTGGCGATGATCAAAGTGTCGATGGGCCACTTGTAGCCGTCGATTTCGATGTTGCGGTTTTGAATCACGCCCAGGTAGACCTGAACCAGGTCTTTCTTGTTCTTGTAGATTTCATCGGCAAAGTGGATGCCGCCACCGGCAACCCGGGCCAGGGCGCCCCGGCGCAGATCGAATCGATAGGGATTGTTGGTGTCGGTGATATGCATGAGCCTCTGGATCGATTCTTCGCCCAAAAGATCCACGGCCGACGAGGTGATTTTATCTTTGGCCGGGTATTTGCCGGTGACGGTTCCCAGGCTTTCGGTCAGGGGCACCGGAAAGATCTCCACCTGCGCCAGCATCTTTTTCCAATCCCCGTCGAGGGACGAGCGCAGATCGTTCCATATGTAGCCGCTGCATGCACCCATTGGGCGGTAATTAAGGTAGAGCTTGTCGATGGCTTTGTGGTCCAGGCCGAATTCCTTGGCAATGAAGGCCTTGTTTTCGTCGGCGGAATCGAACAGGTTCATCGCCAGGATCATGGGATCTTCATAGGTCTGCGATTCGATGGTGGAGATGCGGCCGTACCGGCCGTATTGGTCCATGTTGATGAACCGGAAGCTGTATTTGCGGTTTTCGGGGCGGGAAAGAAATTCGCGATACGCCATGCACAGGAAGTCCACGAAAAAGGTCTTGCCATTGCCCGGTTCGCCGACCAGAACGAATGCCATCTCCTTGGAGGATCCGTTCTCCGCCGCATCCTTGACATAGGAGACAAAGCTGTTGAGTTCATCGTACATGCCGATGACGTGTTTGGCGCCGTTACGGAATATCCTGAAATCGTACGTGGTTTTGGCATTGACCACCACCTTTTCGATTTTGCTTTCCAGGACCATCCGCGCCACTCCCTGAAAGGCGTTCTCGAACCTGCGCTGGCCTTTTCCGTACGCGATACAATGTTCATGCAGTTGGGATTTCGGCTGGGCTTGCGTTTTTTTGGCCATGTTACCCCCATTGTCCGGTTGATGAGATTAATCGGTATCAGATGCCGATTCAAATCGTCTTCGCCATCTGTCTGATTGCGTGGCCGGTGAACGGGCCGATCTATCGATCGGCTGTTCGGCTGTATGGATTCAGGTGGACCGTATCGTGATTGCAAATGGCCGACGACGTTTTGTGCTCCGTATCGCCTGTTATATTAGCACCCTGCGCGGCAATTGCTACTTCCAGTATAGGCCTGTGATCTGAATTCTGCAACCTGAAGGTAAAAGTAGCAATAAGTATGCCTTCTTTCAAGGGCGGAAGCGAAGATAGAATCTCTTCTTCCGCTGCCGCGTCGGCCGGGAAAAGAGGAAGCAGGCACCCGTGCCATGGGTTTCGGAGGAGCGGGCGCCATTTGTCCCATGTCCCTGCGATGTGCAGCCCAGCGTCAAAAGATTGACTCGCCGGGATCGAACCGACCGGCGATCAACGGCCTGAATTCAGGGTGTCCAGAATGGCATCGCCAAATGCCTCGGCCTGCCAGCGGTGAATGCCTTCCACTCCGGCCAGGTGCGCTTTTCGGGCGGGATTCTCCATGGCGATGGCGCGGATCAGGGTCCGGTTCAACACCAGGGCCGGGTCCAGATCGAGGCACGACGCCTGGGTGTCGCGCCATGCGCGCAAGGCCTTGACCCTCGGTGGCACGCAATTGGGAACCCGCGGCGAACGACGGCGCGGGTAGGTCGGCAAATCCCCCCGGGGGATCTCGCTGGCGTTGCGCACCGCCTCCATCACCGCTTTGCCGTACATCTCAAACTGCCTCGGGCTGAGTGCCTGGACGGCTTTCAATTTCTTCAGGCTGGCGGGCAGGGCGACGGCGATTTTTTTCAGGGCCCCATTGGATATGACTTTGAACAAGGGGCGGTCCTTTTGTCGTGCGATGGCATTGCGCATCTGCAACAGCGCCTCCAGCACCGCCAGCTGCCGGGGTTCCAGGCGGCCGGCGCCCTTGAATTTCAGGAACATCGGGCCGCCGTTCTCTTCGGCCGGCCGGGCCCGGCTCAACAGCTGACACTCTTCCTCCACCCACCCCAGGCGCCCCTTTTGGTCGAGTTCCCGGGTCAATGCCTTGGCAATGGGGACGAGGTATTGAACGTCGGCCGCCGCGTATGCGATCATCTCGTCGGGCAGCGGCCGTCTGGACCAGTCCTTTTTCTGGTATTTCTTGTCCAGTTCCACGCCGAAGCGCCTGGCCACCACGGCTTCGAGACTGGTTTCCTTCCATCCCATGAACATGCTGGCCAACTGGGTGTCGAACAGATTGTTGATGGTGAACTTGAAGTCCCGGTAGAGGGAGCGCACATCGTAGTCGGCGCCGTGGAGTACCTTGCGGATGCGCGGTTCGGCGAACAACGGTTCCAGGGCCGTCAAATCGGAAACCCCCAGGGGGTCGATGACCGCCGTCTTTCCGTTGGCGGCCATCTGGATGAGGCACACCTTCTCCTGGAAGTGGAACATGGAGTCCCCTTCGGTATCCACCGCCACGACGTCTGCCTGGAGCGCTTCGTGGATGAACCGTTCCAGGGCATCTGTGGTGTCGATCAGCTCGCACGGTGATGGGGGGGCGGGGGGGCTATTTTTTCCTTGACCCACGGGGGCATTTCTCCTACTTGAGGGGCACTTGCCAGCTTTTTTTAAAAATACCGCTGGTTAACGAATCAACAAAGGCACGACCAAGATGATTACTATAACACTTCCCGATGGGAGCATAAAGGAATTTGACCAGGCGCCCACCGGCATGGATGTGGCCCAGGGGATCTCCGAAGGGCTGGCGCGCAATTGCGTGGCCATGGAACTGGATGGCCGCCTGGTGGATCTGAACCGCTCGATACAAGCGGACGCAACGGTACGGCTGGTGACCACCAAGGATCCCGAGGCCCTCGAAATCATGCGCCACAGCGCCGCCCATGTGATGGCCCAGGCCGTTCTGCGCCTCTTTCCCGAAGCCAAGTTGACCATCGGTCCGGTGGTGGAGGACGGGTTCTATTACGACATCGATATGCCCCCGGTTTCCGAAGAGGCCTTTTCCGAGATCGAAGCCGAGATGAAAAAGATCGTCAAGGCCAAGATGCCCATCGAGCGCCGGGAGGTCTCCAAGAAGGAAGCCCTGGATTTTTACCGGGATGAACCCTACAAGCTGGAAATGATTAGGGATCTTGAAGACGGCACCATCAGCCTCTATTCCCAGGGTGAGTTCACCGACTTGTGCAGGGGGCCCCATGTGCCCCACACCGGACTGGTCAGGGCCTTCAAATTGATGAAAGCCTCGGGCGCCTACTGGCGTGCGGACCAGGCCAATGCACAACTGCAGCGGATTTACGGGACGGCTTACTTCGACAAGAAGGAGCTTAAAAATTACCTGCACTTTCTCGAAGAGGCACGCAAACGCAACCACCGGAGGATCGGCCAGGCCCTGGACCTGTTCAGCTTCCACGACGAGGCGCCCGGCATGCCCTTTTTCCACCCCAAGGGAATGGCCGTCTGGAACGAGCTGCTCGATTACTGGCGCGAAGAGCATCGTGCCGCCGGATATGTGGAAACCAAGACCCCCATCATGATGCAGCGTTTTCTGTGGGAGCGCAGCGGCCATTGGGAAAATTACCGTGAAAACATGTACGTTTCCACCATAGATGACGCCGATTACGCCATCAAACCGATGAACTGCCCCGGCGGAATGCTGCTATACGGGCGCAAGCATCACTCTTACCGCGATCTGCCCATCCGTGCCGCCGAAGTGGGACTGGTGCATCGTCACGAGCTGAGCGGTGTCTTGAACGGCCTGTTCCGGGTACGTGCCTTCCATCAGGACGATGCCCATATCTTCATGACCCCCGAGCAGATCCAGGAGGAAATTCTGGGCGTCCTGAAGCTGGTGGACCGGATCTACAGCCGTTTCGGCCTGGGATTCCATCTGGAACTCTCCACCCGGCCGGAGAAATCCATCGGCTCGGACGAACAATGGGACATGGCCACCGACGGACTGGAAAACGCCTTGAAGGCGTACGGCCGGGAATACCTGGTCAATGAAGGCGACGGCGCTTTTTACGGTCCCAAGATCGATGTGCACATCAAGGACGCCCTGGGTCGCACCTGGCAGTGCGGCACGGTGCAACTGGACATGTCCCTGCCGGAACGGTTCGACCTGAGCTATGTCGGCCAGGACAACGAGCGGCACCGGCCCATCATGATCCATCGCGTGATCTACGGTTCCATCGAACGCTTCTTCGGCATCCTGGTGGAGCACTTCGGAGGCAAATTCCCCCTCTGGATGGCGCCGGTGCAAGTGGTCCTGCTACCCATCAACGACGATCTGGTTCCTTTCGCCCGAACCCAGGCGGCACAGCTGGAACGGGCCGGCCTGCGCACCGAAGTGGACCATCGCTCGGAAAGCCTGAAACGCAAGGTGCGGGATGCCCAGCTCAACCAGGTCCCCCTGATCCTTACCTGCGGCGCCCAGGAGCAGGAGGACAACACCGTTTCGGTGCGCACCCTGGACGGAAAGGTGCACAAGGACATCGCCCTGGATCGGTTCCAGGCGCAGGTGCTGGCCCACATTGCCGAGCGCAGGCTGACATTGGACCTGTTCGAACCCTGACGTTGGAAGTAAGCATTTGTTTCGCTACTGGTTGCCGGTACTGCTGTTGTGTGCCGCCATTTTTATTCAATCTTCCTACCCCTCGCCGGATCGGCTCGATGTTTTTTCCCATGCGGATAAACTCCTGCACGCGGCGGTCTACGGTATTCTGGCCGCGCTGGTCTACCGCGCCCTGAATGGCGGGCGGCGCCGGCACGGTCGGCCCTCCTGGTTATTCTGGGCCAGCATGGTCGCCGCCATCGTGTATGGGCTGAGTGACGAATGGCATCAATCCTTCGTGGTGGAGCGGCATGCCGACGCGGCCGACCTGCTGGCCGATGCCGTGGGCAGCCTTGCCGGAAGTGCCGTTTGCCATTGGCGCTGGTGGCATCGCAAAGCCCATGGCAAACTTGATTAGCAGACCGCCTGCCCGCTTCGCCGGCTTCTCGGTTTGGCTGCATTCGATTTCCCGACCGTAAGGCCGACCTTTGATTGACAAATCGGGCCACATTCTATAGGTAATATCTCTTTGCGAACCCCCGGCCAACGGCGGGAGACGATGAGATCCCACGGAAAAGGAGTATCCCCTGGCATGAATGCAAAGCAGACCATTTTCATGAACGGCAACAAACTCGCCTTCGATCCCGGTGAGACCCTGTTGTCCGTCGCCCGGCGCAACAGCATCGATATCCCCACCCTCTGTCACCTGAAGGGAACCACCCCCACCGGCGCCTGCAGGATCTGCGTGGTGGAAGTGGAAAAAGCGCGCACCCTGCTGGCCGCCTGCGCCACACCCGCGGCCCCCGGCATGGTGGTACAGACCGAATCGCCCAAGGTCGTCGAAGCGCGCAAGCAGATCATCAAGCTGATGCTCTCCTCGGGGAACCACAACTGTGCGGTTCGCGGAAGTGACGATGCCGAGTGGACCGCGTTTCAGCTCAGGGTCCAGACCGAAGACAACAAAGAGGAACTTTGCCCGGCATGGGGGGATTGTCGTCTGCAGGACCTGGCCTACCGCTACCAGGTTTCCGGAGAAGGGTTTCCGGCAACGCCCACGCAATACCCCATGGAGACGGTCAACCCGTTCATCGTCCGGGATTTTTCACGCTGCATCTCCTGCGGCCGCTGTGTTCAGGCCTGTAACGACGTGCAGGTCAACAACGCCATCAATTTCGGCTATCGCGGGCCCTATTCGAAAATCATCGCCGCCGGAGACCGGCCGTTAAAAGACTCAGACTGCGTCTTCTGCGGTGAGTGCGTCCAGGCCTGTCCCGTGGCCGCCTTGATGGAAAAAGATGTTCGCTACCATGTACGCCCCTGGGAGACCCGTTCCGTACGTACCACCTGCAGTTATTGCGGCGTGGGCTGCCAAATGGACCTGCACGTACGCGACAACCGGGTGGTCCGGGTCACCGGCGCCGATGTGCCTCCCAACCATGGCAGCCTCTGCGTCAAGGGCCGTTTCGGTTTCGATTTCATCGGCTCGGACCAGCGTTTGACCGTTCCCCTGATCAAGGAGAACGGCGGGCATCGCGAAGCCACCTGGGACGAGGCCCTGGATCTCGTCGCCGAAAAATTGAAATCCGTCCGCGATACCCACGGCGGCGATGCCATCGGCTTGCTGACCTCGGCCCGGATCTCCAACGAGGAGAATTATATCGCCCAGAAGTTCGCCCGCGCCGTGCTCAAAACCAACAACGTGGACCATTGCGCCCGTCTCTGACATAGCTCCACCGTGGCCGGTCTGGCCGCAGCATTCGGTTCCGGGGCGATGACCAACACCATGGCCGACATGGATTCCGCCGATGTGATCCTGATCACCGGCTCCAACACCAGCGAAAACCACCCGGTGCTTTCCACCTATGTCAAGCGGGCGGTGAAGTTCAACGGCGCCAAGGTCATCGTCGTCGATCCGCGGCGCATCAAGATGACCGCGTTCGCCGACCTGTGGCTGAGGCCCAACCTGGGTACCGACGTGGCCTGGATCAATGGCTTGATGCATGTGATTCTAGAGGAAAACCTGCATGATGCCGACTTCGTCGAAGCACGCACCGAAGGTTTCGAAGCCTTCCGCGAGTCACTGGAAAAGTTCACCCCCGAATTTGTCGAGGGCATCACCGGAATTCCGGCGGAAAAACTCATCGCCGCCGCCAGAATGTTTGCCGGCGCCGGAACCGCCAGCGTACTCTATTGCATGGGCATCACCCAGCATATTTCCGGAACCGACAACGTGAAGTCGCTGGCCAACCTGGCCATGCTCACTGGCAATCTGGGAGTTCCCGGCGGAGGGGTCAATCCCCTGCGGGGTCAGAACAATGTCCAGGGGGCCTGCGACATGGGAGGCCTGCCCAATGTGTACACCGGATACCAGCCGGTGACCGATGAAACCGTCGCCGAAAAGATGGAAGGCGCCTGGGGAGTTTCTGGACTTTCCCGGAAGATCGGCCTGAAAGTCACCGAAATGCTTCCCAAGGCCCATGACGGCGAACTCAAGAGTCTCTTCATCATCGGCGAAAACCCGTTGGTATCGGATGCCGACATCAGCCATGCCGAGAAGAGTATGGCGAAGCTCGATTTCCTGGTGGTCCAGGATATCTTCCTGACGGAGACGGCCCGGATGGCCGACGTGGTGCTGCCCTCCGCCTGTTTTGCCGAAAAAGACGGTACCTTCTCCAACACGGAACGCCGTGTGCAGCGGATTCGCAAGGCCGTCGACGCACCGGGAGACGCCCGGGACGACTGGTGGATCCTGTGTGAAATCGCCACCCGCATGGGGTATAAAATGGAGTACGCCGGCAGCGAAGCCATCTTTACCGAAATCGCCCGGCTGACCCCCTCTTATGGTGGACTTTCGTATGATCGCATCGCCGACGTCGGGCTGCACTGGCCGTGCCCCACACCCGATCATCCCGGCACCCCCATCCTGCACACGCAGCAGTTCACCCGCGGCAAGGGCCTGTTCCACGCCATCGACTGGGTGCCGCCGGACGAGGCCGTGGATGACGAATACCCCCTCTACATGACCACGGGCCGCGTCCTCTATCAATACCACACCGGCACCATGACCATGAAAACGGAAGGGCTCAACGAACGGGAACCCGAATCTTTTGTGGAGATGACCGGAGCGGATGCGGCGCACTACGGGTTGAAGGACGGCGATGTGGCGACCATTTCTTCGCGTCGGGGAAGGATCGACGCGAAAATTCGGGTCTCCGATAAGGCGGTGGCCGGCACGGTCTTCATCCCGTTTCACTTTGCCGCCGCGGCGGCCAATATGCTGACCAATGCGGCCTTGGATCCAATATCGGGCATTCCCGAATTCAAGGTGTGCGCCGTCAAGATCGACAAGGCCGCCTGATCCAAGCGCCCATTGAAAAATCGACGTCATCTTGACGCTGGCGGCACCGCTGTGCCATATAATGACCGTTACCCCGTGAGACGCAACCGCCAAATTCCTTGAAGAGGCTTTGTATATGGACGATCAATCCGGCAAACAGGAAAATGCCAGTGTCTGTGTGAATATCCCCCAAGCGTTGTATGAGCGAGTGGAAGTGTACTGCAAGAACAAAACCGTCGCCCCCCACGAGTTTATCCTGGAGGCCATCAGCGAAAAACTGGCGTCCGTCCATAAAGAACGGCGTAAGAAACAGCGACTGTAACCTGGTCGCCGGCGGCGATGGGACCCCGGCCTCACCCCGAAACGGATCAGGACAACAGTTTCCACAAGGCAAGATAGACGAACCGGCCGAAGAGCAGTACCAGGATCAACGGCAACGCCCACGCCGGCATCTCCTTGAAAAAGGCCTGGAAGGTAGTGCGGGATGGGGAACGCATCGTCGTTTCCTACATCAAACAGCCGTCGATGCCATCCGCCTTGCGCGTCACACGGGCCATCAGTTCATACTTCGCCGTAATGAGCTCGAAAGAGTCCTTTTGGGCCAATTCCTTTAAATACAGGTCGGAGAGATACCATCGGTGGGCGTATCGACCGATGCCCCGGAAGATTTCGCAATTCCTCGCCACCATCAGATCAAAGGCCTTCTTCTTCATCCCCAACGCGGAAGAGGCCCGTTCAAACCGGGTGAATCCGTATTGCGCCTTGCCATATTCCCCCCGGGCATGCAAAGGCGTCAGAATCTGCCTCTCGATGAGCAGGCCGTCCTCCCTGGACAGCATATCGGCGGCCCGCAGTACCAGTACCGCCGCCAGGGGGGTCACGTGCCGTCTTCGCTGGGACGACGGCAAGGCGTCGACGGAAATTCCGGGGTTCCGGCGGATGAAATTACTGCAATCCGCCATGATCCTCTCCGCGCGCCACGAGGCGATCCGTTTCACCTTTCCCCGCTGGTAAGCGCTCCGGCTGCGGCCAAGGTATTTCTTCGGGCTTCGACCGGCATATCGCTTCAGGAACAATAATTCTTCTTCCACTCTGGCATACAGGGTATAACCGGACTTGCGGCCGTAGATTTCTTCTCTGAGTCGTTCGAGGTCATAGCGGCGGCCCGTCTTCTTGGCGGCCGCCGCCCGTTGCTGCAGGGCGAGTACCCGTCTGCCGACGGGTGCGGCGACACTCTTGAGGTCCCCGGTCTCATATCGGGAAAAGAGCCGGCCCAGGAGATACGTCGGATGGACATCCAGGACCGTATGCAGGAAGAGCAGCGCGGGCCTGATCTTGGTGTAAGAAATTCTTTCGCCCTGTTCCAGGCCCTGAACCTCTTCGATCCACTTCCGGATGGTGGGGGGATCTACACCACACGCCAGGAATTTGTCTTCCATTTTCTTCTCCAGCCAGGGGGGAACGGATGCGGTCTGTCCGCTGAAGATGCGGTAGTCGATTTTTTTCGAGTAGTGCACTCCGCGGAATTCCCTGAATAGAGATGATTTGGTGACATCTTCGTGAAGGAAGAGCCACAGGTCGACCATATTGCGAAAGTAGGTCCCGTCGATGGCCAGCGTATTCTCGGGAGGGGGTGACTCTCCGGTCAGCATGCGAAAGTCCCGGGCGGAAAGCGATTTGATCCTTCGGTGAATCACATTGTAGACCAACGCATAGGGCAGGCGCGCCCGCCGGGCCATCTCCGGCAACGATTCGATGTCGAGCCGTCGAACCAGCCTTTCCCGCATCTCGTCGGTAATCTTGATTCTGGCATGTCCGGACGGCAGTTTTGAATTGCGCTGTTTCATTTTCTCGATTCGACCATCCCGGTTCGTGAAGACGCGCCGGATGGTTCCGCCTTTCCCTGCTGTTATCTACCGACTCAAAATTTATGAACCGCCGGGGGGATGTCAATCGGCGGTGTCGTCCCGGGATTTCGCCGCCAATCCGGCGACGGTTCGAATTTGCGGATTATTGTCGGGCGGCTCCAATCGGGAGCCCTGCCGGGGAGATTATCGGATCAGGCGCTGGTAGGCTTCCTGGATCTCCTTGAAACGCTTTTCCGCCAGTTCCTGAAATTCTTTTCCCAGATGGGTCACTTTGTCGGGATGGTACCGGCTGACCAGCCGCCGATAGGCGGACTTGATTTCGTCCGGGGCGGCGTCGGGCGGAACGCCCAGGATTTCATGGGGGGTGCGGGGGACATCCCGGGAGTCGGACGCTTCCCTGTCCCGGGAATCTCCGGCATCGGGTTTTCGGTCTTGGGGCGCTCTGCCGGCCTGTGCGGCCCGGCCCAGTCGTGACAAATAGCGATAGAGCATCACCACCACGATGATGTCGTCCAACCAACCCGCGGCGGAAAAGCCTGGAATCAGATCATAGGGGGAGAGCAGATAGATCAGCGCGAGTATGATCCAGATCCATTTCATGATTGTAAATCGTTCCCGGGCGGATTTGGGAAAGGGAACCAAACGGCCATGGTCATTCCCACCGGCCGCCGCCTTTGGGTCTGAGATCGATCACATCGATCCGGCCGCGATCATTGATAAAGGAATTGAGCCCCCAGCTGATCAGGCTGATGATCAGGGATCCAAATACGGCCGTCCAGAATCCGTGGACCTCGAAGCCTCCGATGACCCCCGATGCCATCTTGAGCATGACGGCGTTGATGACGAAGGTGAACAGTCCCAGGGTCAGCAGATTGATGGGAAGGGTCAGGATGAGGGCGATGGGGCGGAAAAAGGCATTTAAAATGCCCAGGATTGCGGCGGCGCCCAGGGCGGACATGAAACCCGCCACGCGGATGCCGTCCAGCATGTAGGACGCCAGCATGATGGCGCCGGTCAGGGTGAACCACCGCAGAACCAGTCCTCGCATCGATTCCCTCCAAAGTTGACCAAAGCCGGTGATCCGGCCCGCATCCGTCGAGGGGGCAAAGATAGTATGTCCACCCGGAGTTTGCAAGTGGGGCGGTGGGTCTGTGGCCGATATGGGAAAAAATTACGGCAGCAAAGTTTTGACGGCGTCCAGCAGCTTGTTGCGGTCCACCGGTTTGGAAAACGTCTGGGCCGCGCCCAGCTTTCCGGCCAGGTGGAGGTAATCTTCGGGACCGTTGCGCCCGCCGCCGGAAATGGCGATCACCTTCACATCGGGATTGGTTTTGCGCAAAGTGGAGATGGTTTCGATCCCCTCCATGTCGGGCATGATCAAATCGGTGATGACCACGTCGAAGGCCTGGCTTTGATAGAGTTTGACGCCGATACGGCCGTTGGAAGCCGTTGCCACGTCGTACCCGGCGCGCTCGAAGGTCTGCTTGAGCATGTTCTGAACGAAATCATCGTCTTCAATGATCAGGATGCTAGCCATATACCACTCCTTTACCTGTCAATTGCCCACAGGACGGTGACTGTGCGCGATCGAACCTGGCACGGACACGACCGTCTCGAGCCATGCACTGGTGAGGCGCTTGAGTTGCTAATATGGAACTATCGGCAGGAACGGAAAAATATTAAGCGACTTTTGCGGCAATTGCAATGCCGGTGACGATTATTCAATTTTGGAGAAGGGCGGAGGTGCCGGCCTGCCCTCGGCGCCGTCCTGGTGGCACCTGCCGGCATACCAGCTCATTTGCCGACAGATGCCGCGGATGATGCTGACCTCGCCGGCCCGGAGCTGGATCCGGGCAAGGAAACGGCGTAACCGGTTCATCCAGTAATCGGGATTGTCCGGCTGGATATAATTGATGCGTACGAGCATGTCCCGGAGCTGTTCGTACATGCCGTCCAGTTCCACCCGGCTGGCCAGGCGGGGGGTGAAGGTCTTGCCTTGCGGCAGGCCGGCTTTGAACAGCTCATAGCATACGACCATCACCGCCTGGGCCAGGTTGAGGGAGGAAAAATCGGCCGTGGGGATGGTCACCAGGTGATGGCAGCGTCGAATGTCGGTATTGGCCAGGCCGCGATCTTCCGGGCCGAAGACGATGGCCACCTGGTTGTTTTGGGAGATGTCCACCAGGTCCCTGGCCATGCGGGTCGGCGAGGTCACCACCTGGCGTTCGCCGCCCAGCCGGGCCGTGGTGCCCACGATGTACTGGTATTCGGCCAGGGCGGTCTGCAGGTCGTCGAAACGCCGGATGTCGTTCACCACCTTCGACGCCGCATGGGTGGCCAGGGTTCGGATCCTGTCGATATCGTAATTTTCCGGATCCACCACCACCAGCCGCCCGATGCCCATGTTGCACGCCGCACGGGCGGCGGACCCGATGTTCTCGGGATGGCGGGGTTTGACCAGTACGAGGGCGATCCGGTCGAGTCGGATCCGGATCGTCATCAGACCCGCTCGAAGGCGTTGAAAAAGTAGGCGGTTTCAAAGGCGGCGGTTTCCGAAGCGTCAGAGCCGTGGACCACGTTTTTTTCGATATCGGTGGCGAAATCGCGGCGGATGGTTCCTTCGGCGGCCTCTTCATAATTGGTGGCGCCCATCATCTCCCGCCAGCGGCCGATGGCGTTATCGCCCTCGAGGATCATCACCAGCGCCGGTCCGCTGGTCATGAAGTCCGTCAGGCTGCCGAAGAAGGGACGTTCCTTGTGCACGGCGTAGAAGCCTTCGGCCTGGGGTTTGGTCATCCGGATCAGTTTCATGGCCCGGATGGTCAGCTGGTTGTCCTCGATTCGTTTGATCACCTCTCCGATGAGGCCGCGGGTCACGCCATCCGGTTTGACGATGGCCAATGTCTTTTCCATGATCGATATATCCTTTCTTTCGGCAAATTTCATGGGAACGTAGTTTGGGCGGTGCTTTAGCAGAAGGAAGGGGGTGAAGTCAATCCGCCGCCCGCCTGCGCCTCCCACACCTCTTGCACTGATTCTTGCCATTGCCCTGCTCCCGGGCACGGCCGGCGGAAGTTGACAATGGTTGGGCGGCGACTTATTAAACGCGTCATGCAAGGCATCGGCCCATTTTAACACCCGAATTTTTCGCGGATTCACACACGGGAGGCGGCATGCCGATCTATGAATTCTATTGCGATCATTGCAACACTATCTTCAATTTTTTTTCCCGTACCATCGATACCCGCAAGCGACCCCAGTGCCCGCAATGCAAGATCCGGACGCTTCGTCGCCAGATGTCGGCCTTCGCCGTGACGGGCCGCGCCAGAGGGGACGACGATGTCGATGACCTGCCTTTCGACGAGAATAAGATGGAGCAGGCCATGCAGATGCTTGCCGGTGAGGCCGGGAATCTCGACGAGGAGGATCCCCGGCAGGCCGCCCAATTGATGCGCAAGCTGACCCGGATGACCGGATTGGAACTGGGAGACGGCATGCAGGAGGCCCTGGCGAGAATGGAGAGCGGCGAGGATCCTGAACAGGTGGAGGAGGAAATGGGGGATCTGCTGGAGAACGAAGATCCGTTCCGCATGGGCGCCCGGACCGGAGGCGGTTCCAGGCGCCGGCCGCCCCCCCGCAAGGACGATACCCTCTACGATCTGTGACAGACTGCCGGTAGGGAGGCGAACATGAAACAGGAATTGCTGGCCAGGATCGAAATCAAGCAGGGCGATATCACCCGCGAAGCGGTGGATGCCATCGTCAACGCGGCCAATACCAGCCTGTTGGGCGGAGGCGGTGTCGACGGCGCCATCCATCGCGCCGCCGGACCTCAACTGCTGGCGGAGTGCCGCACCCTGGGCGGTTGCCCAACGGGCGAGGCGCGGATCACCAGAGGTTACAACCTGCCGGCACGACATGTGATCCACACCGTCGGCCCGGTTTACAGCGGCCGGCCCCGCGATGCCCGCCTGCTCACCGACTGCTACCGCAACAGCCTGGTGCTGGCGCTGGAAAACGGCGTCAAGACCATCGCCTTTCCCGCCGTCAGTTGCGGGGTTTACGGCTATCCCATCCGGGATGCCTCCCGCATCGCCATCGGCACGGTCCTCGAATTCCTCGGCCGGGAGGCAGGCATCGAAAAGGTGATGTTCATGCTCTTCTCGGATGAGCATCGCCGAATCTATGCCCAGACCCTCGACCGGGAGGCCTCCGGGATCTGACCGCCGTCCCGCCTGTGATGGAAGTTCTGAGTCAACTTTTGCATCGATCTGCCGATAATGTCATCGAGGTGCCGCCACTCGCTTTCGGCCGTGGGCCGGCACGGCCTTGCCCTTGACAATCCGCGGCCTTTCCGGTATCCGCATGGTCTTGCCGCCGCGAAGGCTCCGCCGGATTGACAAGAATGCAGCGTATGGTTAGCATTGTTCACCTCGTGGCGGGTGAAAGTTCACCCAGCCCGGCATCGGGTTCGACAGTCTCCAATTCGTCCGCGGGTCGCACGGCCTTGGTGTGATGGAGGCGATTAAAATTGGTAAGGAGGATATCATGATTGAAGTCACCACGGCGGCCACCGAGCAGATCGCCGTCTATTTCAACGACAAAGAGGTGCGTCCGATCCGCATATTTCTGAACGAAGGCGGTTGAGGCGGGCCCGGCCTGGCCATGGCTCTGGACGAGCCCAATGACGCGGATGAACGGTTTGATGTCGATGGATTCCAGTATATCGTCAACAAAGAATTTCTCGAGCGCGCAAAACCCATCAAGGTCGATTACCATATGTACGGCTTCAAACTCGATTGCGGCCTCGACTTCAAAACCGGCGAAGGTTGCGCCTGCAGCTCCAGCCAGAAGAGCAAGTGCGGCTGCTGATCCGCTCCGGTCCGAATACGGTTTCCAAAAACGGCATCCACTTTTCAAGGGATGCCGTTTTTGTATCGTCGGCGACGTTGACGCGTCCTGTCGGCTATGTTCTAATTACGCCTGATTCCCACCCCCCGGCCCGAAGTCTTCCCCCTTGGTTGCGACATAGGGGTTCACAGGAGGAACCGCCATGGCCCTGGTCGAATTCACTCTCCAAGAACATATCGCCCTGGTCACGCTGAACGACGGGGACAACCGGTTCAACCCGTCCTTCCTGACGGCGCTGCTGGAAGTGCTGGACGAAATCGAGGACCGCACCGAGGCCACCACCCTGGTGGTCCACAGCAGTCACGAGAAGATCTTCTCCAACGGGATCGACCTGGAGTGGCTGCTGCCCCGAATCCAGGACCGGGACGATCCGGCCGCCAGGGAATTCTTTTACCAGTTGAATGCCGCCTTCAGACGCCTGCTGACCTATCCCCTGGTCTCCATCGCCGTCATATCTGGGCACGCCTTCGCCGGCGGCGCCATCTTCGGTTGCGCCTTCGACTTTCGATTCATGCGCTCCGACCGGGGCTACTTCTGTCTCCCCGAGGTCGACCTGGGTATTCCCTTTCTTCCGGGGATGAACGCCATCCTGCGTAGCGCCATCCCCGAATCGGTATTGCGGGAATTGCAGCTCACCGGCATTCGCCTCACCGCTGAAATGTGCCGCGAGCACCAGATCGTCAAAGGCGCCTTTCCCGGGGACCGCCTGCTGACCGAGGCCCTCGCCTATGCCCGGCAGATCGACAAGCAGCGACCCGTCATCGCCGAGCTGAAGGCCCGCCTGAACCGCTCCATCATCCAGGCCATCGATATCGAGGACGAAGCCTACATCGAATCGGGCAGTTTTCGGGTGGGTTGATCTTCGAACACGCACCAGACAACCACCAGGAGGTGACCATGAACGCGGTGATTACCGGCGGATCCGGCTTCGTGGGCACGCATCTCAGCCAGACCCTGCTCCAGGCGGGACACTCGGTCGTCGCCTTCGGCACCCGGCCGGAACATCGCCGCCTGAGCCATGAACGCTACCAATATATTCCCGCCGACACCACCCGGCCCGGCGCTTGGCAGGACCACGTCGTCCGGGCCGACTGGATCTTCAACCTGGCCGGCCGCACCATCTTTCAGCGCTGGTCGCGAAAGTACAAACAGCAGATTCACCACAGCCGCATCCAGACCACGCGCAACCTGGTGGCGGCCCTTGCCGATCCCTCGGCGGCCGTCCTGGTCAGCGCCTCGGCCGTGGGGTACTACGCCGACGGCGGCGACAGCCGCCTCGCCGAGGAGGCACCGCCGGGCAAAGACTTTCTCGCCGAGGTGGCGAGGGATTGGGAGGCCGAGGCCCGGCTGGCGGAGGCCAAGGGCGCCCGTGTGGCCGTGGCCCGCTTCGGCATCGTCCTGGGTGCCGGGGGCGGCGCCCTGGCCAAGATGGTACCCGCCTTCCGATCCTTCGTGGGCGGTCCCCTGGGAGACGGGCGCCAGTGGTTTCCCTGGATCCATATCCAGGATCTGTTGCGGGCGCTTCTGTTCCTGGCCGAAAACGAAGACCGACGGGGCGTGTACAACCTGACCGCACCCCATCCGGTGCGCAACGGCGAAATGGCCGCCGCATTGGGCCGCGCCCTGGGACGACCGTCCGTCATGGCCGTTCCCGGGTTCATGCTCAGGATGACCATGGGGGAAGTGGCCGGCGTCCTGCTGGCCAGTCAACGTGCGGTTCCCGCCCGGTTGCAGGCGGCCGGCTTCGAATTCGAATACACCCGCATCGCCGATGCCCTGGAGGACCTGGTGGGTGGATGAAAAGCGATTATGACATCATCCTGGATTATCATCAGAGCACCAAGCATCACCTGCACCGCTACGCACGCTCCGCAGGCTACATGGATTGGGCCAATCAGCCCGATCCCTTCCGTCGCTATGAGGGTGCCCGCCGGATCCCGCTGGACCCGGCCCCGGGCGGGGTCGATATTGCCTTCGCCGAACTGTTCACCGCCGCCGCCGCCGGCCCTGCCCGGCCCCTGACCCTCGGGGGGATCGGGCAGTTTCTGGAACTTTGCCTGGGACTCACCGCCTGGAAGGCGGCCGGCCCCAGTCGATGGGCCTTGCGGGCCAATCCCTCCTCGGGCAACCTGCATCCCACCGAGGGGTATCTGATCCTGCCCCCCGTGGATAACCTGTCCGTAGGCGTTTTCCACTACCTGCCCGTGGATCATGCCCTGGAGCAGCGCGCCACCCTCTCCCTCGAACAATGGGCCCCATGTGCCGCTGAAATCCCCGGCCCCGGTTTCTTCATGGCCCTGACCAGCATCTTCTGGCGTGAATCCTGGAAATACGGCGAGCGGGCCTTCCGCTACTGCCAACTGGATATCGGCCATGCCCTGGCCGCCCTGGCCCTGGCCGCCAGGGTGCTGGGCTGGCGTCCCACGCGGTTGAGCGGGGTCGGCGATGACCAGATCGGCCGGCTGCTGGGGTTCCACCGTACCCGATGGCACCCCCTGGAGGAGGAGGAACCGGAACTGCTTTGTTGGATTTCCACGGATCCGGAAAGCGAACTACCCGCCCAGACCCTTCCCGGATCGATGCTGGACCTGTTCGGCGACCTGACCTTCTCCGGCAGGCCCCGGCCGCTCAGTTCGAGACCCGTGGATTGGCCCATCATCGGCCGGGCCGCCCGGGCCGCAACCCGGCCGGCCGTTCCCGCCGCGGAAGGGGCCGCCGGGCCGGCGACGAGCGCCGGGGTGCCCGGGTCCTGGCGTCGGTTGTCGGCCGGAGAAATCATCCGCCGGCGCCGCAGTGCCGTAAACTTCGATGCGCGCCGATCCACGTGCACCCAGGAGGCATTCCGGTCGATCCTGGAGGTGACGCTGCCCCGGGCCGGAGTGCCGCCCTTTTCCACGGCCCCGGCGCCGCCGGCGGTGGACCTGTTGCTGTTCGTGCACCGGGTGGAGGACCTGCGTCCGGGTCTTTACCTGCTGCTGCGGACACAGGAACGGCCGGCCTCCCTGCAAGCGGCGTGGCGTCCCGATCTGGCGTGGCAGCGGGTGTGGGCCGGGTTTCCCCTGTGGCGTCTGCAGCCCGGGGAGGTGACCGTGGAGGCCATGGAGGTGAGCTGCCACCAGGAGATCGCCGGCACGAGCGCCTTCGCCGTGTCCATGCTGGCCCGCTTCACCCCGTGTCTGGTGGATGCGCCGTATCGCTACCGTCATCTGCATTGGGAATGCGGCCTGATCGGCCAGATCCTCTACCTGACGGCGGAGGCCTGCGGAATGCGGGGAACGGGCATCGGCTGCTTCTTCGACGATGAGGTGCACCGGCTCGTGGGGATCGCCGACACCCGATGGCAATGCCTGTACAACTTCACCGTGGGATATCCCATCGAGGACCTGCGCCTGACCACCTTGCCCCCCTTCCACCATCTCCAGGGGCCATAGCTTCCCGGGCGCCGATATTCAGATCGTTCTTCCGCGTCTGATTTCGCGGATGAAGACCCGCAGGTAGCGGAAGCTCGAAAGGAGGAGCGCCAGGCCCACGCCGATGTAGACGATGGCCAGGTAGGGTTTGGGAATCACCGAGTGGCGCAGCGCGGCGCCCATGGTGATCATGATCAGGATGATCAGGTAGCTTTTCCAGGGGATGAATGCGAAGAGGCAGGTCTTGGCATTCATGGGCAGCAGTCTTTTCAGGTTGCGGTCCACGATCCGCAGGAAACCGAAATGATGGGCCAGCAGGGCCACCACCACGCCTCCGCCGGCAAACCAGTAGGCGTCGTTTCCGGGAACGCCGGCCAGCCAGGAGAAGGCCAACATCAACAGCGCGGCGCCGACACATCCCCAGGACGATCCGGCCAGGAAGATCAGCACATGCTTCGTAACCGCCGGTTTGCATTTCTTTACATCGATCATGATAGACCAAATCTAAGGGTTTCCCGGCTTCCGGTCAAACCGTGCGGAAACCGGCCCGCCGCCGGACCCCGATTTGCCAAGCCCGGCCGACGACCCTATTTTCCTATTTTAACCATTGAAGTCGTATGAATGTCAAATCGACGCGGAGGTCTTCCATGGCCAACCGATTGATTCACGAAAAGAGCCCCTACCTGCTGCAGCATGCCCACAACCCGGTGGACTGGTATCCATGGGGGGACGAAGCCTTCGAGACGGCCCGGCGGATGAAGAAACCGGTGTTTCTTTCGGTGGGATATGCCACCTGTCATTGGTGCCACGTGATGGAAAAAGAGTCTTTCGAGGACCCCGAGGCCGCCGCCGCCCTCAACGCGGCCTTCGTCTGCATCAAGGTGGACCGCGAGGAACGACCCGACATCGATGCCGTCTACATGGCGGTCTGCCAGATGGTCACCGGAAGCGGTGGCTGGCCGCTGACCATCACGATGACGGCCGACAGGAAACCGTTCTTTGCGGGCACCTACCTGCCCAGAGAGAGCCGTTTCGGCCGTCTGGGCATCCTGGACTTGTGCCGCCAGATCCAGGGGCTGTGGCGGGACGATCCCCAGCGTGTGAGTGACGCGGCCGACGACATCACCGGCCATCTGGGCAAGGCCTTCGAGTTCAAACCCTCCTCAAAGGACCTGCTGGATCTGACCACCCTGGACGAGGCCTACCACCGGATTGCAGGCGGTTACGATCCGGAACACGGGGGTTTCGAAAACGCCCCCAAATTCCCCACCGCCCATCGGCTCACGTTTTTGTTGCGCCACCACCACCGGACCGGCGAGACCGATGCCCTGGAAATGGTGCGCCATACCCTCGGGGCCATGCGCCGGGGCGGACTCTGGGACCACGTGGGGTACGGATTCCACCGCTACGCCACGGACCGGCAATGGCTGCTGCCCCATTTCGAGAAGATGCTCTACGACCAGGCCCTGCTGGCCATCGCCTACCTGGAAGCCTACCAGGTGACCGCCGAAACGCTCTTCGCCCGGACGGCGCAGGAGATTTTCACCTACGTCCTGCGCGACATGACCGACCCCCGGGGCGGCTTCTATACGGCGGAAGACGCCGACAGCGATGGGGAAGAAGGCAAATTCTATGTCTGGACCTGGAAGGAGTTCGAAGATCTCGTTGCGACGGACACCACGGACATTCCCTGGGCACGCATCTACAATCTGCAGTCCGACGGCAATTTCACCGACGAGGCCACGCGCCGGAAGCCCGGCACCAATATCCTGCACCTGACCCGCACCTGGGAAGATTGGTCCCGTGAACTGGACATGTCCGCGCGACAATTGGAAGAGCAGTGGGATACACTGCGCGAGCGGATGTTTGCCCGTCGCCTGGAGAGGGTGGCGCCCTTGAAGGATGACAAGGTGCTTACCGACTGGAACGGCATGATGATCGCCGCCCTGGCATTGGGCACGCGCATCCTGGGAGAGACCCGTTATGCCGAGGACGCCCGGAAGGCGGTGGAGTTCATCTTCTCCCGCATGGTGGACGGGCGGGGACGTCTGCTGCACCGTTTCCGGCAAGGCCAGGCCGCCATCGGCGCCCAGGCCGGAGATTACGCCTGCCTGATCATGGGCCTCATCGAATTGTACCGCGCCACGTTCCGCACCGAACTGCTGGAGGAGGCCCTGAGGCTGCAAGCCGAAATGGATGCCGAATACTGGGATCACGGCCAGGGCGGCTATTTTTTTACCACCGCCGCCGACCTTCAACTGCCGGTCCGTCCCAAGGAGATCTACGACGGCGCCATGCCGTCGGCCAACTCCGTGGCCCTGTCCAACCTGATCCTGCTGGGGCGCCTCACCGGTGATGCCCGCTGGGAACGACGGGCCCACCAGTTGACGCGCACCTTCGGGCTCACCGTAGCCCGTCAACCCGCCGCGTTCACCCATTTTCTCAGCGGGCTGGACCTGGCCCTGTGCCCCGGACAGGAGGTGGTGATCAGCGGCCGGGACCAATCCTCCGACACCCGGGTCCTGCTCGAGGCCCTGGGATCCTCCTTCGCCCCCCATCGGGTCACCCACCTCAAGTCGGAAACCAATGCCCGGCGGCTCGCCCATCTGGCCGGGTTTACCCAGGGATTGATGCCCGAGCAGGGGCGGGCCACCGCGCATATCTGTACGGGCAACCGCTGTCATGACAGTTTCACCGACGTCGCCAACATGCTCGCGCGACTCGTCGAAAAGTGAGGCCCGGCATTGTCGACTGCCACCGTCCGCCCGAGTCGCGCGACCATGGGATGCCGATAGGAGAAGAGCATGTCCGTCAAGGAACTCACCGCCGATGCGTTGCGCCGGTTCATGGAGAAACACCACGAAAAAGCATACGACCTGGTGGACGTGCGCCAACCCGGCGAATATGAACAGACCCATATCCCCGGTGCGCGGTTGCTGCCCCTGCCGAAGTTTGTCCAATCCATGGACCTGTTGCCCGGTGACCGGGACCTGGTGTTTTACTGCCTCAACGGCAGCCGGTCCCTGGCGGCGGCGACCATGGCGGACGAGGAGCGATTGTCGTCCGGTGAGATCTTCAACCTCCAGGGCGGCATCATGGCCTGGGACGGGGGAATGACGGCCGACTATCCCAAGGTTCGATTGTTCGATACGGACATGACGGCCGAAGGGATGATGCGCCGGGCCATGGAGCTGGAAAAGGGCGCCATGGATTTCTACCACCGGGTGCATGGACAATACGGCCGGGAGGACTGGACCGAAGTTTTCGCCATCTTATCCGGGGCCGAGCTGGGCCACGCCAGGATCGTCTACGGCTTCTGGAGACGGATCCAGGGCGGCTTGGAAGACTTCGAGACCCTCTTCCATGGCATGGAAGGAGAAATGCTGGAAGGCGGTATGACCTCGGAGGAAGCCATGGACGCGGCCGCACGCGTGCGGGGTCCGGTCTGCATCCGTCTCATCGAGTTGGCCCTGCGGATCGAATATGCCGCCTTCGACCTGTACCGCGCCATGGCCGGGCAGGCCGCGGATGCCCAGGCGCGAGAGGCCTTCTTTTCCCTGGCCCAGTCGGAGAAGGCCCACATCCGTTCCCTGGCCGGGGCATTGAATACCTGCCCATCGTTTTAGCGCGAACCGGTTCCCGGCGGCATCCTTCAGTTGGCTGATCCGGGGGCCGGATGTTCTTCCAGGACCTTGCGCAGGCTCTCCTCGTTGAACGGTTTTTGCAGGATGGTGTTGATGCCGGCCGCGTAAGCGGCTTCGTTGTCCTGGCATTCGTTCTGGGTGGTGACCATGATGACAGGCAACTGTGTTTTGGAGTACCATTGTCGTACCGACCGGGTCAGCTCCACACCGTTGATGTCGGGCATGTTCAGGTCGGTAAAAATCAGATCGGGCTTCATGATCTGAACC
>JBNKDU010000120.1:0-1829 GCA_050288425.1 Desulfobacteraceae bacterium
GCGAGTTCAAGGAGCGCTACGGGGAGAAGTTCAACCGGCAGCATCTCAGGGAGGCCATCGAGGAGGGCGCCGCCCTGCGGGTGCGCCCCAAGATGATGACCGTGGTGGCCATCATGGCCGGCCTTGCGCCCATCATGTGGAGCCACGGCACCGGCTCCCAGGTGATGAAACGCATCGCCGCCCCCATGATCGGCGGCATGATCAGCGCCACCATCCTGACCCTGATCGTGGTGCCGGCGATTTATGGCATTTGGAAGAGCTGGAAGCTTAAATAGTAAACCCTTAACCCTGTTGGCTTCGGATAAGGCTGGATGCTTACCATGAAGAGCATGAAGGACATGAAGAATTAAAAAAATCTTCGTAATTTCACCTTCATGTCCTTCATGTTCTTCATGGTTCAAGAAAAGAACGACGATATCGCAACATTTTGCGAGTTTATAGAGTACATGCGTCAACCTAAAATCAGGAGAAAAGAAATGCGCAATTTGATCTTATCAATAATGACAATCATCGTTTTTGCGGCGGCTGCGCCGGCCCTGGCCGGCGATGCCCATAACGCCGGCGGACATTCCGGGAACAGCCATTCTTCCGGGAACAGCCATTCTTCCGGGCACAGCCATTCATCGGCAAGCGGTCACGGCGCCTCCGACGGGATGAAGTCCGATTCCTCCATGTCCGATATGCACACCTATAAGCACCAGGCCATGGTGGACGGGATCCAGGCCGAATTCCAGGTCATGCGCCTGGCCGATATGAACGTGACCGACCCGCAAGGCCGCACCCATCATATCATGGTTAAACTGAACAAGGAGGGAATGGACCATCCCATCGCCGACGCCGTGGGCAAAATAAAAGTCATAGCCCCGGACAATAAGGAACAGACCGGCGAGTTGAAGCGTTACGGCGACCTGATGGCGGCCAACTTCACCTTCGACGCCCCCGGTAAATACGGCGTGATCTGCCTTTTCAAGGAGAACGGCCAAAAACACGTGGTCAAGTTCTGGTACCCGCACGAAGAATAAAGGAGGCTGCCATGTTCGTCTTCCAACGCCACCGGTTCACGGGATTTCTGCTGGTTTTCCTGCTGCTCGGCCTGATGGTCCAGCCATGGGCCCGGGCCGGGCAGGAGATGCAGGACACGACGCCCCTCACGGCGCCGCCGGCCCTGGCCGCCCTGGTGGCCGAAGGCCTGGCCAACAACCAGCAGCTGCAGAGCCGGCGATCCGAAGTCGATGCCCTGCGGGAGGCGATTCCCGCAGCCGGCGCGCTGGACGACCCCCGGCTGGGGCTGGCCCTGCTCAATCTGCCGGTGGACACATGGCGCTTCAACCAGGAGCCCATGACCCAGAAGCAGGTGCGCATCGCCCAGAAGCTGCCCTGGTTCGGCAAACTGGACCTGAAGACCCAGAAGGCCCTGCTGGCCGCCAAGATCGCCGAGGCGCGCTGGCAGGGGCAGCGCCTGGCCCTGGCCCGGCAGATCGTCGGCGCCTATTTCGACCTGGCCCTGGCCGTGCGCGGCGATCAGATCAACGCCCAGCTCATGGACCTGGTGCAGCAGCTGTTGCAGTCCACCGAGAGCCGCTATGCCGGCGGCATGGGACTCCAGCAGGACGTGCTGCAGGCCCAGGTGGAGCTGAGCCGTCTGACGGACGAACAAAATGATCTGGCCGACCGCCGCCGCTCCCAGAACAGGAAACTCAACGCGTTGCTCAACCGCCCCGATTTCCAGGCCGTCACCCCCGTGGTGAAGGTGCCGGTGCCTTCTATGAATCTCGACACGCAGCGGCTCCAGTCGATGGCGCTCAGCCGGAATCCGGAGATCGTCGCCA
>JBNKDU010000121.1:0-18796 GCA_050288425.1 Desulfobacteraceae bacterium
GTCCAGGGGATGGCAGGTCGGCGGGACCTCTTTGCTCACCAGCGTCGATGTCAACGCGCGGCCACCAAGACCGGCGTAGTCGCCCATGGGCTCTTCCTTGATGCTCGGGCCACCATCGACCCCCATGTTGATTCTCAAAATTTTGTCCATGATGATTTTACCTCCTTCTTTGGCATGAGAGTCGCTGTCCCAGCCTTACCACCGATGGTCGGTCGGTGGAAACTTGCCGGAACGATCCAATATCATTACCTGATTGTTTGGAGCCGGGCCATAGGCCTCTGGCTCATGATTCATTCATCAATCGGCCAAATGCGGCCATGGCGGCCGAACGCGTTTCGTCCATCACGGTCTTCAGGGGAATCTTTTTCTCCAGGGCCGCGCGTTTGCAGTCGTCGTATTCGGGTTGTAAATTGATGAGGTGGCCGTTGTTCCTGGCAACTTTAACCCGGATGGATCCGTAGTCGGTATCGATTCGCTGAATCTCCCGTTGGGCGCAGATGCGATTTTCCACCCGCCAGCGCAATCCGATGGTGGTGGTTTCCTTCAGTAGGAGATCTGAAACCCGACCCACGGCGTCCGGTGGGCAGATGACGGACAGCAGGGTGCCGGGACGGTTTTTCTTCATCTGTATGGGCGTCAACATGACGTCCAGGGCGCCCTGGCCCAGCAATTGATCGATGAGATAGTCATAGAGTTGCGGATTCATGTCGTCGATGTTGGTTTCCAACACTGCCGCCTGTTCCACCGCCAGATCCCCGGCAGCCGCTCCGACTTCTCCGACGGACAACCGCAGCAGGTTGGGGATGCCCGGATCGGCCGTGCCGGCGCCGTAACCGGTCCGGAGAAGGGTCATGGCCGGCATGGGGCCGAAGCCGGATGCCAATGTGGTCAGAATCGCCGCGCCGGTGGGTGTCAGCAGCTCTCCCCGGACCCCGGTGGAGTAGACCGGGATGTCCTGGATCAACTCCGCAGTGGCCGGCGCCGGCACGGGAAGCGTACCATGGGCGCATTCAATGGTTCCCGAGCCCACATGCAGGGGCGAACAATAAATCTTCTCGATGCCCAGGGTCTCCAGGCCGATGACACCACCCACCACGTCGATGATCGAGTCCATGGCACCCACTTCGTGAAAGTGAACCTCCTCGATACTGGATCGGTGGACCCGGGCCTCGGCTTCGGCCAGCCGGCGGAAAATGGACGTGCTCTTCTCCTTGATCGTCGGACTCAATTCGCTGGTATCGATGATTTCGAGGATATGGGAAAGGTGGCGATGATGGTGCTCATGGTGGTCCTGATCGATGATGACGTGGGCCTGGCTGCCGCCGATGCCTTTCTTGACGACTTTTTCGACCTCCAGGTCATAGTGGGAAAGCCGTAGCTTGGCGATTTCCTCACGTAGCTTCTCGATGGTCAGTCCCGCATCGAGCAGTGCACCGAGAATCATGTCACCGCTGGCGCCGGAAAAGCAATCAAAATAGGCGATCTTCAAAGATTCCTCCGCTTTGGATCAAGGTGTTCGGATCGAAATCAGGACGCCTTTTCCAGTGAGATTTTTTCGTCAGCGATGCCTTCCGACGGCATGGTATCCACGTCGCTGGCCGCTTTGGTTCCCAATTTATTGATCAGACTTGCCTGGTAGCCTGCTCCGAATCCATTGTCGATGTTGACCACCGATACGCCGGAGGCGCAACTGTTGAGCATGCACAGCAGCGCGGACACCCCTTTGAAGCTGGCGCCATAGCCGATGCTGGTGGGTACTCCGATGACCGGGCAGGAGACCAGTCCTCCCACCACACTGGTGAGGGCTCCTTCCATGCCCGCCACCACCACGGCCACGTTGGCCTGGAACAGGTCGTCGCAAACGTTCAGAATCCGGTGGATGCCCGCCACTCCGGCATCGTAGATGCGATTGACGTGGTTGCCGAGGGTCTCCGCGGTGACGGCGGCCTCTTCGGCAACGGGGATGTCCGATGTGCCGGCGGTCACTACGGCAATGTTGCCCACTTTATCGATTTCGCGGGGGTTGATCACCACGATGCGCGCCATGGAATGGTATTCACAATCGTCCGTTACCTCGCGAATGCCCTCGTAATACTCGCGGCTGGCGCGGGTGGCCAGGATGTTATGGTGATGGCGGGCCAGCCGGCGCACGATGCCCTGGGTCTGTTCGATGGACTTGCCCTCGCAATAAATTACCTCCGAAACACCCGTGCGGACACAACGGTGATTGTCGATGCGCGCGTAGCCGATATTTTCAAAGGGCAGTTTTTTCAATTGATGCATGGCCGCATCAATATCCATCTCGCCGCCGCGGACTTTGGTCAGCAACTCCATCAAGTGTCGGTTATCCATGGGCTGCTCCTTCCTGGCCGGTCGTTGTGGTTCGGACTTCTTGCTGTTCAATGGCGCGGTTCAATTTACCGGTGCGATACCCTTCCAGATCCAAGGCGACATATTTGAACCCCAGCGCTTTCAACCGGTTGGTCACCTGCCGCCGGATTCCTTCATCCAGGAAACGCTCCACCGCTTCGTCGTCCACCTCGATGCGGGCCGAATCGTTTTCATGCCGGATTCTCACCTGATAGCAGATGCCCAATCCACGAATAAACGACTCGCCCTCGTCCACTTGCTTCAGTTTTTCGGGCGTGATCGTTTGGCCATAGGGAATGCGGGAAGCCAGACACGCATAAGCGGGTTTGTTCCATGTGGCCAGGCCCAAATCCTTTGAAATCAAACGGATTTCGTTTTTGGACAGGCCCGCCTCCCGCAAAGGACTGCGAACGCCGAGTTCCCTGGCCGCGCGGCTGCCGGGACGATAATCGTCTACGTCATCGCTATTCTCCCCATCCACGACCCAGGGAATGTTGTGTTCGGCCGCTATTTGTACAAGGGCGCCGAAACGGCTCTTCTTGCAGATATAGCACTTATCCGGCGGATTGGCGGTGAATGCCGGCAGCGACATCTCATGGGAGTCGACCTCCAGATGGCGGATGCCCATGGAACCGGCGAAGGCCCGGGCATCCCCCTTTTCATCCGCCGACGTGGTTGCCGACCGGGCGGTCACCGCAGTCACCTCGTCTCCCAGAACATCGGCCGCGACCTTCAACAGCAGGGTACTGTCCACACCTCCGGAAAACGCCACCAGCACCTGTCTCATCTCTTTGAGAATCGATTGCAGGCGCTGGTACTTGCCCAGGATTTCGGTTGATACAGCAGGTATCGACATCATCAACCATTCACTGCCGCGGGCATTTTCACGCGAACGCAATTCTCCAGGCAGCCCGGATCCGCCACTCCCATCTTGCGCTGGGTGTGATAGGCAATCGCCGGGCATCCGCCATGGCACATATCGAAACGGTGGCACGATTCACAGGATTTGATTTCCAGTCTCCGGAAGGAGTGGAACACGGCAGACTGGCGCCAGATCTCACCAAATCGTTCTTCGGGCAGGCTGCCGGCCCGGAATTCATCCTCCTGCAGGAAGGCGCACGGATAGACGTTGCCCTCCGGGGAGATGCAGCAGGTCAGTTTGCAGGCCCCGCACATGTTGAGCCCCAGGGACTTGCGCTCCTCCGTGGAAACGGAGAAGAAGGAGTCTCCCGTGGATACCCCCAGGTGACGGCTCAACCATCCGGAAAAGGAGAGCAACTGATCCGCCGATACATTGAGCCGCGACCAGGATTGCTTGCCCCTGCCAGACGGGCGGAAACGGGACACGCGCAGCTTGGCCCCATATTCGGCGGCCAGCGCCGTCATCCGGTCCAGATCGGGAAAACTCAGACGCGTCAGCACGGTGTTGATACTGACCTCGATGTCGCGCTCCCGCAGGCATTCCAGGGCATGCATCACCTTGTCGAAGCTGCCTTTGCCCCGAATGGGATCGTTGGATTCCGGAGTGGCCCCATCCAGACTGACCTGAATGTATACCAGCGGGTGATCCAGCCGTCGGGCGATCTCCCTGTCGATCAGGGTGCCGTTGGTGCTGATGCAGGTGACGATTCCCTTGTCATGGGCATAGTCCATCAGGTCCAGAAAATCCGGCCGCATGAACGGTTCGCCGCCGCCGATATTGAGCTGAAACACTCTCATGTCGGCGAGTTGGTCGATGATCCGCCGGCACTCCTCCGTGGACAATTCGTCACGGCGCCGGGTGCCCGAATCCGACAGGCAGTGAATGCAGGCCAGATTGCAGGTGTAGGTCATTTCCCAGGTGACATTTACCGGAGCCACCAGGCCCATCTCAACATATCGATTGCCCATGGATGAGCCCCTTTCCTTCCAGCGTCTCCAGCACCTGGGTCAATTGTGCTTCGAGTTGATTCCGAGGCCAAGGCGTATCGGCGGCGAGGCGGTCCACCGCCTCGGCCACCGATACCCGGCCTTCGAAGAACGATGCGCCGAGCAATTGCTTCGACGGCACGAAATAGAGTCGGGGCCCCCGATAATTGTAAAACAGGAGCCCGAACTTTTCATTGCGGACCTGCACGCCGTCAACGAGACGGTAGGTACGATTCAAATGCATGCTGTCCCCTGATAAGGTTGACTAATAAATTCCACAAATGCCGTCCACCGCCAGTTCCTCGATGGTGATTTCTTCCATGATCGGCGGGGTCATTCCTTTTTGGTCCTTGACATCGGCGTCTTGGTTCTGATCCATGTTTTCCTTGAACTCTTTTTCGCTCATTTGCATGATGATTTGCTCCCTTTATTCTTTATTTTACAAGGTTGGGCCGGGCATGGGAGTACCATTTGGCCCGGCATATTCATTCTTCCTACCGGGGCAGCGACGCCCCGGCTTGTTGCCCGATGCGTCGATTACGGAGCCTGGGCCGTCCATCCCTGGTCCACGGTGATCATGTTCCCGGTGATATTCTGGGAGTCATCGGTGCACAGCCAGCACACGGCCCGTCCGATGTCCTCGGGGGTGAGTTCGCGCTCTTTGATCATGTGACCGGCAAAGAAGGTCTCTTTGCCTTCGTCGTCATCCATGCCGAAACTTTCGGCGATGCCTTTCATCATCGGCGTCCATACGGTTCCCGGGCAGACCACGTTGGCATTGATATTGTGATCGGCGACTTCCATTGCAATGGATTTGTTCAAACCGATGATTCCGTGTTTTGCGGCGCAATAGTGACCACCCATGCCGAATCCGCGCTGACCACCCACGGAAGAGATGCTGACGATTTTTCCGCTGTGCTGATCGATCATGTGGGGCAGTACATAGCGGCAGCACAGGTACATGCCTTTCAAGTGGGTGTCGATGACTTCGTCCCACACTTCCTCTTCCATCTCCGCGATGGCGACCATCGAGGTGTTGCCGGCATTGTTGACCAGGATATCGATCTTGCCGAAAGTACTAAGGGTCTGATCCACCATGGCGGACACAGCCGATGCGCTGCGCACGTCACATTTGATCCCCTCGGCCTTGCGACCCATTCCGCGGATGGTTTCCACTGCCTGGGCCATAACCTCAGGTGTGGACAAGGAATAGGGCAGGGTCTTCATGTCTTCACAAATATCGGCGATGACGATATTGGCACCTTCTTCGGCCATGCATTTCGCGGCGGCAAAGCCATTTCCGCGGGCTCCACCGGTTACGATGGCAACCTTTCCCTCCAGTTTCATGAATTCGCTCCTTTCTTGATGTCAACCTGAATCAAGCGTCAACGGCACAAAAGTCGGCCGGGTTCCACATGATCGTATGATGATCCCTCTGTATTGCGATTCGCCGGCCGGCATCGTTAACCGGCCGGCGATACAGACCAGGCGTTAAATGACCTCTCTCAATTCCTCAAGGTCGAATTGTTCACCGATCTGCTGAAGACTGAAATTGATCTCCTGCAAATCATCCTTCAGGGAATCGATCCCGTACTCCTCTATCTGGAAATCGATCTGGCCTTCGAGGCTGTAAGTCATATGTAGAATATTCAACAGGTGCACGTACTCGGGGCGGTGGATCAGGACAGGAATGTACTGGTCCATCAGCTTACCCACCGCCATTTCCTCGAGGCCCCATCGCAGGGTTGCTTCATCCACTTTCTTCAGCATGACTCCCCGGAGGAGTACGCTGGTCTGCACACCCAAGCGAGTGATATCTCTGACCATTTGCTGATCCGCTTGATTCAGGTTCAAGGCCATTGTCCTCTCCTTAGGTCATGCGGACTTTCATTGTCTTGACATGCTTGATAGTTTTCTCGAGCATTTCGATCAGCGATCCGACGAGGGCGTCGGCAGCCGCCTGATCCGCGGCCGCGGCCAGCTTGTCTTTCATGCCTTCAAGATCTTCGGCGGCCTTTTTCATGTCCTCGTTGCCTTTTTGGGTTTTGAAGTAAAGTTTCGTTGCCAAAGGCTCCATTTCACCGGCAAGACCGGTCAGCTTATCCTTCAGTGTATCCACCGAGGACTTGTCGGCGATTTCACGGAAAGTTTGGCACATTTCTCTTACGTAGTGGGTTCCCATTTTCTGTTCGCTCAATTTTCCTTCTCCTTTTTACTGTTAGGACTTATGTGCAGCGAACCGGTATTGAAACCGATTCGATGATTCCTAGGGTTGTTTGCAGCCGCCATCGGCTTCCGCCGGCTTACTCGTGTCGCTGTTCCGGCGATGCGTGGTGATGATGGTGGCCCGATTTCTCATCCGAATGATGATGGTGATGGCGATGATGGCATCCAGAGCCCGGACAGGGCTGGCTCTCCTGCTCAGGTGGCGCTTCGAGGACCTCCTTGGGCGGGAGTTGTTCCTGCAATGTGGTGGCGATCTTCACAAATGCTTTGGCCGTCAGGCTTTCCGTGTGAAGATTGACGACGGGTACACCGGTGTCCGCCGCTTCCGAGAAGAGTGGGTCGATGGGAATGGAGCCTAAGAAGGGAAGTTCCATCATATTGGCCAGTTGTTTCCCCTTGTCTTTGCCGAAAAGATTCACCGTGTCCCCGCATTTGCAGGTATAGGCGCTCATGTTTTCAATCAAACCGAGCACGTTGGCTCCCAGTGAACGAGACGCGCTGATGGCCTTGGAGCAGACCAATGTGGAAACTTCCTGTGGTGTCGTCACGATGATCACCCCGTCCAGATCGGGGATCGATTTTAAGATGGCGATGGGTTCGTCTCCGGTACCCGGCGGCAGATCCACCAGGAGAAAGTCGAGCCCGCCCCATTTGCCTGCGGACAGCAACTGTCGGATTGTGCGGCTCTTGGTCTGTCCCCGCCACATGACCGGTGTCATTTCTCCCGGCCAGAAAAGAGCGACGGACAACGCCTTTATCCCGGATTCGGTAACCACCGGGTCCAGCCAGAAGGCCCCGTTCAGTTTGGCCTCGGTTTTGATTCCCAGCATCTTGGGAATGCTCGGCCCATGAAGATCCGCATCAAAAATGCCTACCCGATTACCGGCATTGGTCAACGCTGCCGCTATGTTTACGGTGGTGGCTGTTTTTCCTACTCCGCCTTTGCCGGACAAAATGGCGATTTTATATTTGACATATTTCAGGGCGTCGGCGATCGCCCCCTTGTTCATCAATTGATGTCTCTGTTTTTCAACGAAATCCTTGCGGTCCTGATCCATTTAGTCCTCCCCGAATGGCTTCCGATTATGACAAGTGTTCAGGGCGTTCGCCCGGGCTCCCCAATCCCAGCCTCTCTGCGTTTTCAAGGACCTCCTCAAAAGTCGAATCCTCGATCCGTGCTGTTTCGGGAGCATGTTCTCGGATGAGGGCATACGTGGCGGCATCCAATGCCACCGGATCGTGCGACGCCGCAAATCCAAGGTTTTCAACGATGGGGGTTTCGCTAAACGGATAGTACTCCGGCTGAGGCGTAACGTCCCAAATGAAGTTGACGTAATAGACGCGATTTTCCATGGCCTTCCGGACCGCGATATGGCTTTCCAGCGCCCTGATTCGAAACCCCTTGCGATCCTCGGATGAAATGCGTTGACCGTTGAACAGATAGGGATTTACCCCGTCCAGAATACGTGTGCGGGCGCGTCCCGAAAGACAATCGAATCCGCCGTTGAGCAATGCGCCGCTTATGCCGAATAAAGGGTGAAGGGTGATATGGGAAAGCACCCATAGCGCGTGGCTCCGGCAAACGGCCGTTCCCACTTCCACGCCCCCCAGTTCGGAATCCTCGCCGCAGGAAAAGAGGTCCCCTTCGTCGCCGCTGAATCCCCCGTTGATGACAAAATGACCGCCCAATGTTTCGTTGGTATACCCCGCCTCGCCGGCAATCTCAAGAAATGCATTACCGCGACTGCGTTTCCAATAGTCCACCAAACGCTGGCCATCACAAATAATAGGTCGTTTTTGGGTCGCCGTCCAGGCCGCATCGGCCAGCACGCGGATAAAACCGGGGCGCAACCCGTAGGGATAACCGTCCTCGGAGGTGTTGATCTTCAGGGCCACCCGCATGCCATCGGACAGCTGGCGGTTCGCCTCTGTCGCATCGGTCAACCGGCGGATCTTGTGAACCACCGAGTTATCCACCAACATGCCTCGGTTGTCCACCCAGGCCAGTTCGCTCATTGCAGTTGCCTTTTTGCAGCGGTATGCATTCCCGCCATACCGCTGCAACGGGAAATGGGGAGGCCGGAATCGGCCTCCCTCGGTTTGTTACGATTAACCGGGCGTCTGACCCTTGAACGGGTCATACTTCTTCCACTCGTTCCACACCCAGTCTTTGTTGAATTCGGTTCGTCCAAACGGCATGACTTCTGTTGCCAGGTCATGACGATGGAAGGTTTCTCTGAGGCGAACCGTTGTGGGTTTATGGCTGGCGTCACGAACCTGCCATTTCTGGGCAGTTTCGGGAGTCAACACCGGTTCATAGTTGACCAGATCATATTCCATGGTTCCCAGACCGATCTTCTCGCCTGCTGCCATGGTGATGCGGGGGCTGAAGCCGTTGACGAGACGGAACTTGTCATCGCCTTGTTTCACGCCCTTTTCATCGGCAACGGATCCCGGGCTGACCGGTGCATTGTCAATGGCATCCAAAGTTGCCATTTCCACTGCGATCAGGTCTTTGCCTGCAAACAATCCCACATCCGGGCAAATTGCCAGTCCGGCCCATGGGAAGCAGTCGCACTCGGGAACTACGTCGATGGCATGGTTGATGAAACCGACCTTGCCTTTTTCAAAGCATTTCATGGCACCCAGGGCGGCATCGCCATGTGCGATCATGGCATTGGGGAAATAATTTTCCTCAAAGGTGACGCCGGTCATGCCGGAGAAGATACAGGTAACCTGGCAGGAGTAGCAGAGCCGGCATTTTTCCGGATACCACATCTTCCCGTGCTCGAAAACCTTGTGGGCGTTCCGAGGACAGGAATCATCGCACATCTGACTGAACTTACATGCTTTACCCGGGCATTGATCGGTGAACTTGGGCCAACCAATGGCATCATGGGGATCGCCCCAGTGGGCCAAGTGGGTGATGTACTTGCCACGCTTGGACTGGCAACCGATTCCCAACTGTTTCAATACACCACCGTACATGGTGATGGAGTGGCCGCGCGCATGGCCCAGAACGATCATGGCATCGGCTTCGGCAATGGCGCGTCCGATGTAGGTCTCTTTCAGAATGAGCCCTTCGGGGATATCAACCCGGTAATCATCCTCACCTGAATACCCGTCGGCAATCAGCACGGGGCAACCGAAGGTGGCGTCCGTGTAGCCGTGGCGAATCGCACCTTCCATCTGATACTGGGAGATCGCCATGTTGTTGAAGGTATGGTAGGAAAGGGTGGTGTCGTTCACCACGTAGGGATGGCCACCGCATGCCTTGACTTCCTCCACGATGGCGGCGATGTATTCCGGCCGCAGGATGGCCGTCCGGTTGTATTCGCCGTAGTGGATCTTGATCGCTACCTCGTCCCCTTTGTCGAAGCACTCGTTCAACTTGGCTTCATAGAAAAGGTCTTTGGCTTTGCAGATCATGGATTCGGTCCAGTTGGTGGCATTCGCCTCTGAAAACCAGACTTTGGCAGGCCCTGATTCCGTATAGGGACCCCATGTGTGTTTTGGCGGATTCCAACTTTTCGCCTGGTAGGTGTCGCGACCCCCGATAACTGGTCCTTTCATCTCGGTCCATTTCGTAGGCTCGCATTTGTAGTCAGCCATGAATTCTTCCTCCTTTCAGATCGGGTGTAAACGGTTGTTACGGTGTCCTTGTGAGTGCCGCAAATAAACACCACTACCCTTTATGAAATAGTATCACCCCCCTCCCTGATTGGAGAATTTGATAGACGAACCGCAAACCGTATACAGCGGGTTAGCAAATATCATACCGCACTGTGCCGTGCAAACGGGAAACCCGGGTGGTCGGCGGTGTCGCTGTGCCCAACAAAATTATATTCATTTAATTTCAATTCCTTATGTCAGTATCCGGGGAGTCCCCGCGCCGCGTTGCGGCGCTCGTTTTGGCAAAGAGATCGGCGACCGTGTGTGGTGCATCATGGGTGCCCGGTGGTGGTTATTTAATTTAACGCTTTGAAATTAATTGCAATATGACACGTTTGGGGTCGTTGGGGCTAAAAGGGACATGGTGCCTCATGCTCCTTGATTCAAGAAAAGATCTTGTATTTATGAATCTTTTTGTAAAGCGTCTTGCGGTTGATCCCCAGGATTTCCGCCGCTTTGGACTGGTTGCCGCCGGTATCGGCCAACACCGAAATAATGTGATTCTTCTCCATCTCTTCGAGAGATTTGGGTTGCCGTTTGGTCGGCTTGCGGTCCTGCTGCAAATGGGTGGGCAGGTCATCGACCCTGATGGTATCGCTTTCGGCAAAGATCAGGACTTTGGTGATCACCGACTTCAATTCACGGACATTGCCGGGCCAATGGTATTGCACGAGGGTCTCCATGGCTTCGGGGGCGATGTCCGTGGGCAGGTTCGGGTCGCCGTAGCGCTGGATCATCTTGGCCACCAGCGGCGGAATATCCTCCGGGCGCTCCCGCAGGGGGGGGATGGTCAGCGACACGACATCCATCCGGTAGAGCAGATCCTTGCGCAACTGGCCTTTTCGTACGGCGTCATACAGATCGAGGTTGGTGGCCAGGATCAGTCGGGTGTCGACCTGGATCTCCTCGGTTTCACCGATGCGCCGGAATCGCCCGGTTTCCAGGAAGCGGAGGAATTTTTTCTGTAAATCAAGATCGATGTTCCCGATTTCATCCAGAAACAGGGTTCCTTTGTCGCTCTTTTCCACCAGCCCCTGCTTCTGTACGTCGGCCCCTGAAAAAGCCCCCTTGCGGTGGCCGTACAACTCGCTTTCGGCCAGGTTCTGATTGAGCACGCCGCAGTCGAGGATGATAAACGGTGCCTTTTTGCGGGCACTGGCCTGGTGGATCTGGTTTGCCAGCACATCCTTGCCCACGCCGGTTTCCCCCTGGATCAGTACGGTGGCATCCGTGGGCGCAACCCGGTCCACCGCCCGGTAGATCTTGACCATGGCCGGGCTCGGGCACTTGACGAACCTTGTGGCGCCGCGGCATACGGCGCCGGCTCTCGATTCGCGATCGGGCGTGCAGGTTTGCCGGTCATCAATGATCTGCTTGGTCAGGGTCAGCAGTTCATCTAGCTTGAACGGTTTGGTGACATAATCCCGGGCGCCGAGCTTCATGGAGGTCACCGCCGATTCGATTTCGCCATGACCGGTGATCATGATGACTTCCGTCGAGGTGGACTTCTGTTTCAATTGCCGCAGGGTTTCGATGCCGTCCATGCGGGGCAGTTTGAGATCCAGGATAACGATGTCGAATGGTTGGGAATCGAAACGCTCCAGCCCCTCTTCGCCGCTGGCGGCCGTGGTGACGTCATACCCTTCCAGGGTAAATTCGCTTTGAATCAAGTGGCGGATATTCTTCTCATCATCGATGGCCAGAATTTTTCCGTTTGTCATGCCACTTGCCCCCTAGAGTTGATATCCGTGTTCGAGCGGATCTCCTGTCCGGTCAATCCAGAACTGCCGGGAAGGTCAACATCATGATCCGAGCGCCATCCTGGCCCATCCGGAAGCGAATGTTTCCCTGGTGATGGCGGATGATATCGTAGCAAATCGACAGATCCATGCGTTCCTGCCCCAGGGAGAAGCAGGTCCCCGGTGATTTCGAACCGTTGCTTCCCGGAAGTTCACGCGCGAGGCACCCCTCGGGATCGGTCAGCGTGATTTCGATTTTCTCGCCATCGTTGCGTGCCGTCAAGGTCAGCTCTCCCCCGGCCGCCATAACGGTAAACAGACGCTTGAAAAGGTTCAGGAAAAGGTGTTTCAACTGACTGCTTTTTCCGGTCAACTGGTTGAAACCGGCCGCCAAATGGTTTTCAAAGACGATTTTGATTTGATGGTCTTTTGCGTACTGGCGAATCAGCGAGATCGTGTCCTGGATAATGCCGTCGATTTGAACGGGTTCGTATTCGTCGGAGACACTGCTGCTGAACTCCCTCAAATTCTGGATGATATCCTTGCACCGATAGGCTTCCGAATTGATGATCTCCAGGTACTCTCTGAAAGCCGTCCAGATCTTCTCGTCCTGTGACAGGTCTTTGGATTTGAGGCGCTTGAGCAGTCCTTCGGAAAATCCGGCGATGGAGGTCAACGGATTGTTGATCTCGTGGGCCAGGCTCGTGGCCAGAAAACCCACCGAGACCATGCGATCCGTTTGCGTCAATTTGAATTCATACTCCTTTCTGGCGGTAATGTCACGCATGATCAGGATGGTTTCGTCCACCTGGCCGAAGGCGTCCTTGATGGGAGTGGTGGTCCATTCGAAGTAGCGGCCCGCCAGGTGACCCTTCTTGTACATGTGCTCGCCCCGGAGCATATCGCCGGTTTCCAGCGTCTTGAGCACCGGGCAATTGGGACATTGTTCCTGGCGCTGGTAGAAAATCTGGTGGCATTGCAGGGACTCTTCCGCTATCCGGGGGAACAACTCTTTCTGCACCCGGTTGGAAAAAACGATGGACAGGTTCCGGTCCAGGATGGTGACTCCGTCGCTCATGCTGTTGAAGATGGCGTCCAGCCGATTGTGCCGACGGGCCAGTTGAATATTGAGCTTCTCGAGTTCTTTCAGCTTGGACCTGACCTCTTTGAAATAGCCGATCTTGGAATGGCCCAATCCCTTGAAGTCGGGAGTCGCATGTTTTCGTTGGTTCATGAGTGCGTCTCTCTCACCATACCTCGCGGTAAATGGCTTCGATATCCTGCGCAGAATAGGTGCATGGATTGGTCAGCATGCAGATATCCTGCTGGGCCATCGCGGTCATCTTGGGAAGATCGTCCAGGGAAGCGCCCAGGGCGGAAAGTTTCGTGGGCAGCCCCAGGGTGCGAATCAGCTTCTCGATCATCACGGGTACCTGCCGGGCCGCCTCCTCTTCACTCATGCCCCGGGATTCGACGCCCAGGGCTCGGGCGATGACGGCGAATTTTCGATAGTCGTGATGCAGGTTGCGGCGAACCACGGCCGGCAGCATCACGGTGTTGACGATGCCGTGATGCAGGTCATACAGGCCTCCGATGGGATGCGCCAGGGCGTGTACCGCTCCCAGAATGGCGTTGGAAAAGGCGATGCCGGCTTCCAGGCAGGCCACCGACATGCCCTCCAGGGCATTCATCGCTTTCTTTTCCGTGGCCGTGACCAGATGTTTGTGGACCAGCTCGATTGCGTGGATGGCATGGGGGTCGGTCAAAGGCCAGGACAGGGAAGATACATAGGCTTCGATGGCGTGGGTAAGGGTATCCATGCCGGTGGCCGCGATGAGTTCCCGGGATTTGGTCTGCAACATGGTGGGGTCGATGATGGAGATATCCGGCATGATCGCCCGGCTCAGGATGCAGGTCTTCATTTTGGTGCGGCTGTCCAGCAACACGGCGAACTGGCTGACGTCCGCTCCGGTTCCGGCCGTTGTCGGTGCACAAATCAGCGGCGGAATCGGATGGGAGACCAGATTGCAGCCGACGAACTCCTGGAGGGTTCCATAATTGGTGGCCAGTACCGCGATCCCCTTGGCCGTGTCGATGGCGCTGCCGCCCCCCACGGCGACGATCACATCGCAACTTCTCTGGCGATATAACTGCACCCCCGCTTCCACCTGGAAATCCCGTGGATTGCTGACCACATTGTCGTAGACCACGTAGTCCAATTGTATTTCCTTGAGATGCCCGATGGCCCGGTCCACCCATCCGGCTTCGATGATTCCCGGATCGGTAACCAGAAATATCTTTTCTCCGCCAAGCCGCTGGGCACAATGGCCGATGCCGGACAGGGCGCCCAGGCCGTAGATGATTTCGGGGATATCGAATTTCAGCAGATTATCTTCGGTGTATGTCATTGTACGCTGTCCTTTTTTTTGATACGGTTTCGATACAACGACATGCAGAGCAAGTGGTGTACCATAGTAGCGAAGAATCGCCCGGATTCGCGTAGATCGAGTATCCAAGATCGGTTTGAGGGTGTCAAGGGTCGGCCGGTCCGCCGCCTCACTGGGGCGGAATGTCCCAATATTGGACAAAGGCCGCCTGAATTCATCGGCCGATGACCCTTCCGATCGATCCCTGCCCGACACTCGATGCAAAATTCCTCGGCCGGACCATTCTTCGCTGAGGGCAGGTGGCTAAGCGATTTGCGCCGCATCCGGCCCGGCATCCCCGGGGACCGCCGCCGGGTGAAATGACCTTCCCGGTTCTGGTGGCACACTAGTTGCTCATGTGGGCACACGATATGCCGCAGGTCCATTTCGGCAATTGAGAGGAAATCCATTTAGACTCGTTAGACTCGAAAAGTGAATAGTGAATATGACTGAACATCTTTTTTCTCCATTGAAGGTCAGGGGAACCGAACTGCCAAACCGCGTATGCCTGTTGGCCCACCGCACCAATCTCGGCATTACCGGTCGGATAACGGACCGCCATATCGCCTATTACCGGCGACGTGCCGAAGGTGGATGTGGCCTGATTATTGTCGGGGAACTCGCGGTGCACCCGGATGACCGCCCCTGGGACACCTTGATCGATGTGCAGCATCCCGAAGCCGTGGCTGATTTTCAAAAGCTCACCGACTCGATCCATCAATGCGACACACGGATTTTCGCCCAGCTGAATCACCATGGGTTTCAAAGCAGTGGCTATGTCACCCGCAAGGCGATTCTCGGGCCTTCGGCCGTCTCCGATGTCGTATTCGGTGAAACCTGCAAGCCCATGGAACCCGAAGACATGGACGACGTCATCCAGGCCTTTGCCAAGGGCGCAGAACGGGTCAAGGCAGGCGGATTCGACGGGGTAGAGATCGACATGGGGCCGGAATCGCTGCTGCGCCAGTTTCTATCCCCCATCAGCAACCATCGGGGGGACGAGTACGGCGGCAGTATCGAGAACAGGCTTCGTTTCCCGCTGAGAATCGTGGAAGCGGTACGAAAAGCCGTCGGAGACGATTTTTCGGTGGGCGTCTGTCTCTGCGCCGATGAAAAGTTCTACGGCGGGTTGAGCACGGAAGAGACCGTCCCCATGGCCCAGGCACTGGAAGCCACCGGCGCGGTGGATTTCATCAACGTGGCCGTGGGTACCTATTATAACCTGCACCTGATCATGCCTTCCATGCATATCCCCTTCGGCTTTACCATGGAAACGGCGGAACAGATCAAGAACGGGGTTAAAATTCCGGTGATGGCCAGCTACCAGATCGGCTTCCCGGACAAGGCGGAAATGCTGATCGCCGAAGGCAAAGCGGATATGGTGGGCTACGTCCGCGCAATGATCTGCGATCCCGACCTGGTCAAAAAGACCAAGGAAGGCCGCGTCGAAGACATCCGCTTCTGCGTGAAGGACAACAAGGGATGCGTCGGCCGGGTCAATCAATCGAAACCCGTGGGTTGCATCCTCAATCCCAAGGTCGGTTGCGAGCCCCTCGACGGCAGCGACCCGTTGCCGCCCCTCAAGAAAAAGAAAAAGGTCATCGTGGTGGGTGCGGGCCCGTCCGGCATGGAAGTGGCGCGGGTGGCCAAGGAACGCGGCCACGATGTCACCATCTACGAAAAAGCGGATGAGGTGGGCGGTCAGCTCAGGCTCAGCGGCGTTCGGCCCGGACGTACCGCCATGCAAGGCGTGACGCGCTATCTTAAACACATGCTCGACAAGCATGGGGTCGAGGTGCAGACCGGAGTAACCGTCACCCTGGATATGATTCTGGAACAAAAACCGGATGCCGTCGTCGTGGCGACGGGATCGGTGCCGCTCTCCAAGCCTTATCCGGGGGAATACGACCCGCCCAAGGTCCTGTGCGGCTGGGACGTGATCAAAGGCACCCATCCCGTCGGTGACAAGGTGTTGTTTGTCGACGAATGCGGCGGGCACCATGCCATGGCCACCGCCGAATTGCTGGCGGAACAGGGAAAAAAGGTGGATCTGGTCACCAGCGATCTGTTTATCGGCATCGAACTGGCGCCGCGCGGGGAGCTCTACCTGGGCCGTCAACGCCTTCTGCAGCAAGGGGTCACCTTCAGAACCGATCTGGATATCCTGAACATCGACACCACCGATGGTGGGCTGCGTGTCGAGGCGCGGGACATCTACACCAATAAATCCACCATTTACGAAGATTATGACACCGTCGTCCTGGACGTTGGCAACAAGGTCGTAGACGACCTCTACCACCAACTGAAAGGCAAGGTCAAAGAAGTCTACCGAACTGGTGATTGTGTCGCCCCCAGGGGAATCGACATGGCCATCATCGAAGGCAGAAATGTGGGAGAAGCGCTGTGAGCGAATATAAGTATCTTTTTTCACCACTTAAAATCGGCTCCACGGTCGTGCCCAACCGGATCAATTTCGCCGCACACATGACCAATTACGCCGAGGACAATCTGATCAGCGACCGGCACATCGCCTATTATGAGGAACGGGCCAAAGGCGGCGTCGGTCTGATCATCACCGAAGAGATGGGTGTCCATCCCACCGACCATCCCTATCTCAAATTGGTGGATGTCTATGAGGACCATGTGTTGCCCGGGTTCAAGAAGCTGACCGCGGCCATCCACAAATACGACACCAAGATCTTCGCCCAGTTGAACCACAACGGCATGCAGGGCGACGGCAAGCTTTCCCGGCTGCCGGTGTGGGGACCGTCCACCGGCAAGGATCCCATCTTTCGGGAAACCTGCAAAGCCATGGAGATCGAAGATATCAAGGAGTGCGTCGAATATTTTGCATTGTGCTCGAAGGTCGCCGTCGAGGGAGAGTTTGATGGGATCGAACTGCAGCTGGGACACAGCTCCCTGATCCGGCAGTTTCTTTCGCCGCTGACCAACCACCGGGAAGACGAATACGGCGGAAACCTGGAAAACCGCTGCCGGTTCGCCCTGGAGGTGATCGATGCATGCCGCAAGGCCATCGGTCCCGACTTCACCCTCGGCGTTCGTATGAACGCGGACGAGATGCACCCGCGCGGCGGGCTCACCCATGAGGGGGCCAAAGAGGTGGCCGTTCGTCTGGAAGCTTCCGGCCAGCTTGACTTTTTCGACCTCAGCGTGGGCACCTTCTACAACCTCTTCCTGGTGGAAGGCTCCATGCACACGCCGCTGGGTTACACCGTCCCGCTGGCCGCGGGCATGCGATCCGTCCTCAATCTGCCGGTATTCTGCACCAACCGTGTCAACGATCCCCATCTGGCGGAAAAGATTCTGGAAGAGGGGCAGGCCGATATGATCGGCATGGTCCGTGCGCTGATCGCCGATCCGGAGTTGCCCAACAAGGCCATGGAGGGTCGTGAGTCGGACATTCGCAACTGTATCGCCTGCAACCAGGGATGCATCGCCCGCATGGGGCTTGGCTACCACCTGGGATGCATGCACAACCCGGCCGTGGGTAAAGAGGCAGAACTGGGCATCGGTACCCTTAAGCCCGCCGATAAGCCCAAAAAGGTTGTGGTGGTGGGCGCAGGACCGGCCGGGCTCGAAGTGGCACGCTGCGCTACGGTACGCAAACACAAAGTTGTTTTGCTGGAGAAGAACGACGACGTTGGCGGCCAGAACATCATCGCCGGAAAGGTAGCCGGCCGACAGGAAATAACCGGCGTCACCCGCTGGCTGGTGGGCCAGTTGAACAAGTTGGAACTGGACATCCGCCTGGGCGTCGAAGCCACGGCCGATATGGTGCTCGCCGAGAAGCCCGATGCGGTGGTCATCGCCACCGGTTCGACGCCTGTTACGGCGCCTTTTGCCGGGGAATACAGCTTTCCGGATGTGGTGACCACCGTACAAGTTGTCACGGATGAAGTTGATACCGGCGACAAAGTCCTGCTGATCGATCTCGACGGTCACCATCAGGCGACGGGGACGGCCGAATTTCTGGCGGACCGCGGTAAAAAGGTGCATATGCTGACCGCTGCGTTGTTTGTGGGATCGGCACTGGGTCCGCTTCAGGATCTCTATCTGAGCCGCAACCGGTTGGCCAACAAAGGCGTCACCTTCACGCCGGACATCGCGGTGCTTGAGATTCAGGGAACGATGGTCAAAGGACTGAATGTCTATTCCAACGAAATCATAGAATTTGACGGTTACGACACCGTTGTGCTGGCCTGCGGCACTGTTGCCAACGACAGCCTGTATCACGAACTCAAGGGCAAGGTAGACGAGATTTACCGCGTCGGTGACTGTGTGGCACCTCGCAAAACGGACATGGCCATCATCGAAGGCCATCGTATCGGAAGAGCCATTTAGGAGGGGCATGTTGGATATCTGGATTTACGCACAAATTCGAGACAACGAGATCGATGAGGTCACGTATGGTCTCGCCACCGAAGCCAGACGGCT
>JBNKDU010000122.1:0-1825 GCA_050288425.1 Desulfobacteraceae bacterium
GGCCGCAATTACCGAAGAGATGGGCGGCGTGTGCATAAACCGCATCACCAAAAATTAAGAGCTCGTCCAAAAATGAAAACGATCCGGGAGGTAAATCGCATCCGATAATGGAAGCGCTCAGCGAAAATGAGATCATTGCCCACGTGCAGGCAGGGCATGCCGGAGACTTCGGGGAACTGGTGCGCCGCTATCAAAGCGCCCTATTCCGGATCGTGGGAAACCTGGTGGACCATGGCATGGTGGAGGATCTGGTGCAGGATATCTTTCTGACCGTCTATGCAAGAATGGGAGCGTTCGATGCGCGGCGGGGCACCTTTCGTTCCTGGATCTACCGTATCGCGCGCAACCAGGCGCTGAATGCCCGCAAGAAGAAGCGGGAAAAGTTGTTGGATGAAATGCCCGATCTGGTCGACGGGCGCACCCCCTGCCAGGCGCTGCTGACCAAGGAGGCCTTCGCCTGCATGGATCGGGCGCTGGACGGACTGAAGTTCCAGGATCGGGTGATTTTTGTCCTGGCCGAACTGGAAGGACTCTCCTACGCGGAGATTGCCCACATCGAAAAACTGGCCCTGGGCACGGTCAAATCCCGGCTCTCCAGGATTAAAAACAAACTGCGCGGCGCAATGGCCCCCTATGTGAGTGAGCGATGAAAAAAGAAGAACTTTATACCCAATGGAAAGCATATCGGCAAAATGTCCCGGTGCCCGACCATTTCGCAGGCACCGTCATGACCGCCATCGAAAACCGGGCGCCGAAGGGCGAAGAGGAGCTGCCCGCCATATTGACCGATCTATCGAACCGCATGACGCGATGGGGTGTGGCCGCAGGTTTGGTGATGCTGGGGCTCTTTCGCCTCCTGTACATCGCCGCCAACCTGCTGAGGGCCAATCCCCTCATGCCATATTAAAAGGAGGACGCCATGAACCACACGCCATCGACGGCCGTCGGCCGCCAGGGCCAAACCCGCCACCCGGCCTGGGCCATGATACTTTCCGTGGCCGCCACCGGCCTGGGGCATATCTATTGCGGCCGCTTGCTCAAGGGGCTCATCCTGTTCTTCGCCAGCTTCGCCTTCGCCCCGATCATCGTGATTGCGGCGCAGAATGCGGCCTCGGCTTCCATGCTGGCACTGGTTATCGCATCCATTCTCCTTTTGGCTGGCATCTTCTTCTATGCCCTCATCGATGCCGGGCTGCTGGCGCGCAGGATCGGTCCGGCATATGAAATCAAGGAGTACAACCGCTGGTACATCTATCTGCTCTTTATAGTGGTGGCGCTGTGCTACCCCACCAACCTGGCGTCCAGCATCCGGGCCAACGTGCTGCAGGCCTTCAAAATTCCCGCCCAAAGCATGGCGCCCGCCATTCTCAAGGGAGACCGTATTTTTCTGAACAAGGCGATATACAAGATCAAGGCACCTGCCAGGGGCGACGTGGTGATCTTCATCTACCCGGACGACCGGCGGATCTACTACCTCAAGCGCATCGTGGCCCTGCCTGGGGACACCGTCGAAATAAAGCACAACCGGCTCCTGATCAACGATCAGCCCCTCTCCTACACGACGCCGGCGTCCAGACCCCCGATGAATTTCGATCCCGGCAGCGCGATCCAGACCCTGGTGGAAGAGAACAACGGTCTCCGTTATCCCATCCTGGTCGACGACGCCCAGGCGGAAGATCGGCCCAAGATCACCGTCCCCCACGGCAGCTGTTACGTGTTGGGCGACAACCGCAGCCAGAGCAAGGACAGCCGGAACTTTGGACCGGTCCCCCTGGCCGACGTCCGGGGCCGGGTGGACTACATCTACTGGCCGGCGGCAAGCTGG
>JBNKDU010000123.1:0-1844 GCA_050288425.1 Desulfobacteraceae bacterium
TGGAAGCGTCTGGTCAGCGCCGGATCCTTTTCGATGTACTTCTTGTACTCGGCCCAGGTCGTGGCCCCGATGGTGCGCAAGGTACCTCTAGCCAAGGCAGGCTTTAGCAGATTGGCGGCGTCGCCCGTGCCGGCGGTGCCCCCGGCGCCGATCAGGGTGTGGGCCTCGTCGATGAACAGGATGATGGGCTTTTCGGAGGAGTGCACCGCTTCGATCACCTGTCGCAGACGCTTTTCGAATTCCCCCTTGTATCCCGCACCGGCCTGCAGCAGGCCGACGTCCAGCACCCGCAGGCTGATATCCTGCAACGGCGGCGGCACGTCACCGGCGGCGATGCGCAGGGCAAAGCCTTCCACCACGGCGGTCTTTCCCACGCCGGCTTCACCGGTGAGGAGGGGATTGTTCTGACGCCGCCGCATGAGGATATCGACGATCTGGCGAATTTCGTCATCCCGGCCAACGATGGGGTCGAGCTCTCCCTGGCGGGCCTTTTCGGTCAGGTCCTGGGAGAACCGGCGCAGGGCATCCTGTTGCCCGGTGGGATCCGGCGGTGTCTGCCCCGGCGCGACGGCCCCGGTCTCACCGCCCAGGTGGCTCCCGTCCGCGGCCGCCATTTTATCCTCCGGGGAACCGCCGACGATGCGGTTGAATTGGGCGGTCAGGGTATCCCGCCCTATCTTGGCGAATTCGGCGCAGACCCCTTCCAGGACCCGTTTCAACGCATGGGTCTCGAGAATCCCCACCAGGATATACCCGGTGCGCACGCAGGCATCGCCGAACATCAAGGTGCCGTAAATCCAGCCCCGTTCGATGGCCTCTTCCACATGGGCGGAAAAATCCTGGACACTGGTCGAGCCCATGGGCAGACGGTTCAATGCTTCGGTCATATCCCTGGCCACATTGGCCGGGTTCAGGTCGAAGTGGCGGATGATGCGATGCAGATCGGAATCCTGCAGGTTCAAAATCTGGTGCAGCCAGTGCACCAGTTCCACGAAGGGATTGCCCCGCAGCTTGCAGAAGGTGGTGGCGTTCTCCATGGCCTGGAATCCCAGGCGGTTGAGTTTCCCAAACAACGATGTCCGGCTGATCCCCATCATCGGCCTCCCCTGTCTTCTTTCCAATGAACCGTCCATTCCATGGCGTCGACGACCAGGTCCTGCGCGTCCGCCGCCCTGGACCGCTCTCCCATCCAGCTGTTCCATCCCAGGCGGGCGGCACCGTCGAGACGCGCGGGCGGCACCTCTTCCCTTTTCAACACCAACCGCAGATCCCAAGCCAACTCATCACCGATATAGTTCCGGACCAGCGGCACCAGCCGGCCGATGGATTCACCGCAGGGCAAAAACCGCTCATACTGCGCGAGGTTCAACGGCCCCAGGCGGATGCGGAACTTGTGCTGGCAACTCCAGACCGTCGTCCCCGCCATGGCGGTCTGGCCGAGCTTGCCATTGGCCCTGTCCAGCCCCAGCCGGCAGATTTGTTCTTCGGGCAGGGCGATCCACTCGCCGACGAATTCTTCGATGGCGGCCGGCACATGAAAGTAATCCCTCAATATGGCCTGCAGGCCTTCCGCGCACCGGGTTTGGGCCGACAACCGGCCGCAGTAAAAAAGCTTGGTCTGATCGGCGATGGCATCCCGTTCGTGAAGGGAGGCCATCCCTAACCCCGCCAGAGACCCGACGTAATCGCCGAAACGGTCTGCGGCGGGCCGATCGTAGCTGACGGCGGGCTCGTTGTTGGCCCAGGCGCGGTAGAAGAGCGACAGCATGCGATGGTGGAAGATATCCAGGAAATGGGCCCAGGTCGGATCGCCGTGATCCCGGATCCGCCGTTTGACATATTCG
>JBNKDU010000124.1:0-167148 GCA_050288425.1 Desulfobacteraceae bacterium
GCTTCGTTGTGGCGGCAGCCCATTGAACCGCAAACCACAAGCCAATTTACTTTTTACCGGATAGTTTGGCCCATGTATCCCGCAGTGTCACGGTGCGGTTGAATACCGGATGATTGGCCGCATGGTTCTTTGAATCGGCGCAAAAATATCCCAACCGTTCAAATTGCACCTTGTCTCCGGGCAAGACTTCGGCCAGGGCCGGTTCCAGCCGGCAGGCGGTCAGTACTTCCAGTGAGTCGGGGTTGATAAAATCCAAAAAGGTCTTCCCGTCTTCCTTTTCATCGGGATTCTCCTTGGTAAAGAAGCGGTCGTAGAGCCGCACTTCCGCTTTCACTGCATGCCGGGCAGAGACCCAATGCAGAGTAGCCTTGACCTTGCGGCCGTCCGGGGCGTCCCCTCCCTTGGTGGCCGGGTCGTAGGTGCAGTGCAGTTCGACCACCTCGCCGGTTGCAGGATCCTTGACGACCTCATTGCAGGTGATGAAGTAGGCATAGCGCAGCCGGACCTCCCGGCCCGGCCCCAGACGAAAGAACTTTTTAGGCGGGTTTTCCATGAAATCATCCCGCTCGATATAGATTTCCCGGGAAAAGGGAACCTGGCGGGTCCCCATGGAGGGGTCTTCCGGATTGTTGATCGCCTCCAGATGTTCGGTCTGATCTTGGGGATAGTTCTCGATCACCACCTTCAACGGCCGCAAAACCCCCATGACACGATGGGCGCGGCGGTTGAGATCCTCGCGGATGCTGTACTCCAGCAGGGCGATGTCCACCGTGCTGTTGGCCTTGGCCACGCCGATACGTTCGCAGAAATTGCGGATGGCTTCGGGGGTATATCCGCGGCGGCGATACCCGGAAATGGTCGGCATGCGTGGATCGTCCCAGCCGGAGACGTATCCCTCCTCGACCAACTGGATCAGCTTGCGCTTGCTCAACACGGTATAGCTCAGGTTGAGGCGGGCAAACTCATACTGGTGCGGCCGGCATTCCAGGTTCAACTGGTCCAACACCCAGTCATAGAGCGGCCGGTTATTCTCGAATTCCAGCGTGCAAATGGAGTGGGTGATGCACTCCAGGGCATCCGACAGACAGTGGGTGAAGTCGTACATGGGGTAAATGCACCAGGTGTCGCCGGTGCGATGGTGGTGGGCGCTGCGGATGCGGTACAAGGTGGGATCGCGCATCAGCAGATTCGGCGATGCCATGTCGATCTTGGCCCTCAACACGTGGGTGCCGTCGGCAAACTGGCCGTCACGCATTCGCCGAAACAGATCGAGATTTTCATCCACCGAACGGTTGCGATACGGGCTCTCCTTGCCCGGCTCGGTCAGCGTGCCGCGATAGGCCCGGATCTCATCGGCGCTCAGGCTGTCCACATAGGCCTTGCCCGCCCGGATCAGGGTCACGGCGAAGTCGTAGAGCTGTCCGAAATAGTCCGAGGCATAGAACTCCCGGTCCTGCCAGTCGAATCCCAGCCAGCGCACATCCTCCTTGATGGACTCCACATATTCGATCTCCTCCTTGGTGGGATTAGTGTCGTCGAACCGCAGGTTGCACTCACCGTCGTATTCCCTGGCCAGGCCGAAGTTGAGACAGATCGATTTGGCATGCCCGATATGCAGGTATCCATTGGGTTCCGGTGGAAAGCGGGTGTGTACCCGTCCGTCGTGTTTGTTGGATTCCAGATCCTGCTCGATGATCATCTTGATAAAATTGGATGGCACCTGGGTATCGATCTGAGCCATGATGGCGGTCTCCTATGCGGCTGGCGGTTTGATTCGTCTAAGATAGGGCCACGCTGCGGCCGGTGTCAATCTGGATGCAGGGCCGCCGCGGCCAATAAAAAAGGAGCCGTGGGAACGGCTCCTTGGAATTGCGTGGCTGAGGGACCAGGATTCGAACCTGGGCTGACGGAGTCAGAGTCCGTAGTCCTACCACTAGACGATCCCCCAGCAATTACGGACGCGGAAAAACATAGTGAAGTTCACCATCTGAGTCAAGGGAATTCTGGGCGGGCCGGCCGTGTCAGGATGCAGCCGCCTTGCGGGCTTCGATAAAATCGATGGCCTTCTGGAGCCTGGCGGTCACCCGTTGCCTGCCCAGCGTCGCGATGACTTCGAAGATACTCGGACTGACGGTGGTGCCGGTCAGCGCCACGCGCACGGGTTGGGCGATCTTGCCCAGTTTGATCTCGAATTGAGCCAGCAGCTCCGAAAACACCGCTTCCAATGGTTCTTCGCTGTAGTCCTCGAGGGTCTCCAGCCGTGCCTTGAGCGACTTGAGCGGTTCGTAGACATTGCCCTTGAGAAACTTCCTGGCGGCCGCTTCCTGATATTCTACTTCTTCCACATAGTAGAAATGAGCCTGGTCGGCCATCTCCAAGAGGGTTTTGCTGCGCGGCTGGAGTCCCGGGATGATACCGCGCAGGTAGGCGTCGTCGGCCGCCGGCCATCCCCTGGCCTGCAGAAAGGGCAGCAGGTGAGGCACGAGGCCTCCGGGTTCGGCCGCCTGGATATGATCGGCATTGAGCGCCTGTAGTTTGACCGGATCGAACACCCCCGCGGATTTGCCCACGCGGTCGAGGGTAAAGTGTTCGATGAGCTGGTCACGGGTGAAGAACTCCCGGTCGCCCAGGGACCAGCCCAGGCGGGCCAGAAAATTGATCAAGGCCTCCGGGAGCAGCCCCATCTCCCGGTAGGCGGTTACCGATGTGGCCCCGTGACGTTTGCTCAGCCGCGTCCGATCGTTGCCCAGCACCATGGGCACGTGGGCAAACCGCGGTAGAGGCGCCCCCAGGGCCTGGTATAGCAAAATCTGTTTGGGCGTGTTCATCACGTGATCGTCGCCTCGAATGATCGTATTGATTTTCATTTCAATGTCGTCCACCACCACGACGAAATTGTAGGTCGGCGTACCGTCGCTGCGGCAAAGCACGAAATCATCCAGTTCGCTGTTCTGAAAAACAATGGGCCCCTTGATGGTGTCATCGATGGTGGTGGTTCCCTGGTAGTCGGTCTTGAATCTCACCACTGCATCGGGTCCCGCCGGCAGTCCCTTTTCCCGGCATGTACCGTCGTATCGGGGCTTTGCACCCGTGGCGCGGGCTTTTTCCCGCATGGATTCGATTTCCTCGGGCGTACAGGTACAATGGTAGGCCCGGCCGTCGTCCAGCAGCCTCTCTAGATAGGTCTGATAGATCTCCATGCGCTGGCTCTGGAAGAAGGGGCCTTCGTCCCAATCGATGCCCAGCCAGGCGAGACCGTCGAGAATCGCCTGAAGGGAGTCCTGGGTGGAGCGAGCCTGGTCCGTATCCTCGATGCGAAGAATGAACCGGCCATTTTCATGACGGGCATGGAGCCAATTGAACAAAGCCGTGCGCGCGCCGCCGACGTGCAGGTGGCCGGTGGGACTGGGTGCAAAACGGGTGCGAATGGGATTCATTTACTTGCCTTTCCGTCCGAAGCAAAGTGGATCTTTGTGTAAGATACTAAAATTATGGCATTAATTATTATAACGGCCGATGCTTTGCTCGCGAAACATGCAGTTGGCCGATACGGACTAGTCAATTCGAGATCGCCGCCGGCACCCGAAGCCGGTGAACGGGATGATCTTCTCCGGCCGTGGATTCCCGGGCACGTCCATCTATGCCGAATCACCGGACCCCGTCATGGATTTTGCCTGTTATTCGGGTTGGATATGCCATGTTTCCCGCGCTCCCGGCAAAAGAGCTTCCTTACCATATTCAAATTCCGGGTACAAGGCTCTGCCGCGACGGAAGGGAAAAATCCTTGACAATTGGATTGAATTTAATTACTAATTGCCACGTCGCGCGCCGAGGCGGACAATTGTAATTAAATATAATAATAACGATATATTAGGAGATTACTCATGGCGGTACCCAAACACAAGATATCCAAGTCCAAGCGGGACAAGCGTCGCACTCATAAAAAATTGGAGGGGCTCAATCTGAGCGCATGCCCCGAGTGCGGCGAAGCTATCCAACCTCATCACGCCTGCCCGAGCTGCGGATCATACAAAGGACGAACTGCCGTCGAGCCGAAGGACACTTAGCCGGTTTCCGGCCGCTTCGGCTGCATTTAATCCATACCAATCCCGCGACCTATACCCCATGCTTGCTGCAACCTGAGGAGCAGGTGGACCGAATCTTTTGACCCGGAGGGCGACCGGAAATACGAATAGAGATGAAGGAAGCGATTCATGAATGATATCGAATACAAAGGTCTGGACGAAGAATCCCGCCAGATGGTCGTGGAGACCGTTGGACAACTGCGCAAAAAACTGCTCACCCGGGAAAACATCCTGGCCTGGGACAAACATGAAGAGTTCCCCGAGGATGCCATCCGGGAGATGCTGGGACCGGAAATCGGACTTCAATTGTTGTTTATCCCGGAAGAATACGGCGGGATGGGCGGGGGCGCCCGGGATTGCTGTGCCGTCACCCGCGAGATGGCCAAGATTTGCCTGGGCGTCGGAACGGCATTTTTCGCCATCCAGCTGGGATCCGATCCCATCCTGGTCGGCGCCACCCACGAACAGAAGGAAAAATGGCTGGGCAGGATTGCCGAGGGCGCTGCCCTGGTGGCCTATGCGGTGACCGAGCCCGAGGCCGGCAGCAACCTGGCTTCCCTGAAGACCAAGGCCGATCCGGTGACCGACGAAAACGGTCGGGTCACCGGCTATAAAATCAACGGCAACAAGCAATTCATCTCCACCGGCGGGTATGCCGATCTCGTCACGGTACTGGCCATCACCCCCGAAGGCCCCTCCTTCTTCGTCGTGGAAAAAGGCACGCCGGGATTTACCCAGCACAAGGGGGAGGAAAAACACGGCATCCGGGCGTCCAACACCTCGCCGCTTACCTTCGATAATGTGATGGTGCCCCTGGAGAATCTCATCGGCGGCGAGCCGGGCAAGGGGCTCAAGCAGGCCAACCAGGTGTTCGGCTACACGCGGCTGATGGTGGCATCCATGGGACTCGGCGCCGGAGAGGCCGCCATGGAGATCGCCATTCCCTATGCCAAGGAACGTATTCAGTTCGGAACGCCACTGGCGGAAAAGCAAGGCTACACCCATAAACTCATCGTACCCAATGTCGTGCGACTGGCGGCCGCCGATGCCTACATCGACGAGGTGGCCCACATGCTCGACTCCAGCGCCCACGACCTGCAGGTGGAAGGGGCCATTGCCAAATACTTCGCCACGGAAGCCGCCGACAAAGCCGCCAATGACGGCATTCAGGCCTTGGGCGGGTATGGCTACATCTGCGAGTTTGGTATCGAGAAGATCAAGCGCGACGTCAAAATCACCTGCATCTATGAAGGCACCAGCGAGATCCAGCAAAATATCATTTCCACCTTTCGCTGGAAGACCACCCGCAAGACCAAGGGGGAATTCTATGGCGGTATCGCCGAAGAACTGGCCGCCCTGGATGGGGATGTCGCCGATGCCGGCTGCCGCTTTTTCGGCATGGCCGCCGATGCCTTGAACAAGACCATCGAATACGCCCACAAGCATCGGTTGACCCGTCAGCAGGCGGTGATGTTCGCCCTGAGCGATATGATGACCCATGTGGAGGTGGGGGCGGCCCTGGCCCGCAAGGCGGTCAAGCTGACCGGGGCGGATGCGGCCGAAGCCGGGAAGATCAAGGCCATGGCACGGGTGTTCGCCGGCGAAGTCTGCCAGGTTGTTGGAGAAAATGCCCTGCGGATCGTCGCCGGCCTCGGGGAAGCCGACCCAGGCGTCGTCGATCAGTTCCTGGGTGAAATCGGATATCCGGCCATGCTGGCCAGCCGGCTGAACTGGGTGCAGGACATGGACCAGGTGGCCGACCAAATCTTTGACCGATAGGATAGGACAATGGCGGAAATCGATGCGCGAGTAGTGGTGGTGACGGGCGGGTCCCGAGGTATCGGCCGGGCAATCTGCATGGAGTTGGCCGCACCGGGGACGAAGATCTTCTTCAACTATTTTTCCCCCGGCGATCCCGAGGCCGAAGAGGCTGCCGCCGCGGAAACCGTTGAAATGTTGACCGGGATGGGCGCCAGGGCCCAGGGCATCTGCGCCAACGTGGCCGTCGAAGCCGAGGTGGCCGAATTCTTCGACAAGGTCATGGCCGATGCCGGTCGTATGGACGTGTTGGTAAACAATGCCGGCATCACCCGCGACAGCCTTCTGGTGCGGATGAAAGAGGAGCAATGGGATGCCGTGATGAACGTCAACCTCAAAGGACCCTTCTTTTGCTCCCAGATCGCCGCCAAGATCATGATGAAGCAGCGCGCCGGGCGCATCATCAATATCGCTTCGGTGGTGGGCGTGATCGGGAATGTCGGCCAGGCCAATTATGTCACGGCCAAAGCCGGCATCATCGGCCTGACCAAGACGACGGCCAAGGAACTGGCGCCCCGCGGCATCACCGTCAATGCGGTGGCTCCCGGATTCATCGAGACCGATATGACCGCGGCCTTGCCGGAGAAGGCGCGGGAGGCCATGCTCTCCATGGTACCGCTCAATCGTCCCGGTCAACCCGAGGATGTCGCTGCCGCCGTGGCGTTTCTGGCATCGGAGAAAGCTTCGTATCTGACTGGGCAAGTGCTTCACGTCAGTGGTGGAATGTATATGTGATTCATTTGAAAAGGAGAATGTGAATGTCAGTTGAAGACAAAGTAAAAAAGATTATTGCCGAAAAACTCAGCGTGGATCTGGAAGAAGTTGTACCGGAAGCTTCCTTCGTCGATGATTTGGGGGCCGACTCTTTGGATCTGGTTGAGTTGATCATGTCCATGGAAGAAGAGTTCGACATCGACATCTCGGATGAAGATGCGGAAAAGCTGGTTTGTGTCAAAGATGCCATAGACTACATCAACGCCAACTGAGTCAGGCAAGGCGACATGGTTGTGATGCGTCTCGTCATCGCGATCCATGGATGGCCTGCCGCCCACGGAAAGGCGCCCCGACGGACGTCGGGCATCCCCGAAGTCACCGGGAAGTTCCCGGCGGCGTATCTGGCGGCCCGGCGATCCCGACCGGGTATCGGCATCCGTGATGTTGTGAGGAGGATCCTTTGGAAAGACGGGTAGTAGTAACAGGTCTCGGCCTGATCACGCCGTTGGGTATCGGCGTAGAGGATACATGGACTGCGCTGTGCGCCGGAAAGTCGGGCGTGGGAGAGATCACCCGCTTCAACGCTTCCATTTATGGCACCCGGATCGCCGCTGAAGTCAAGGATTTCAATCCGCTCGATTTCATGGCCCAGAAAGAGGCCAAACGGCTGGAAACGTTCATCGCCTATGCCATTGCGGCCACGCGCATGGCCATGGAAGATTCCGGACTGGTGATCGACGATCACAATGCCCATCGTGTCGGCGCCCTCACCGGCTGCGGCCTCGGCGGCCTGAACATGCTGGAGATGACGGCCAATATCGTGGACAACAAAGGTCCCAAGCGGGTAAGCCCGTTTTTCATTCCCATGCTCATCGGCAATATGGGGCCGGGCATGATTTCCATCATTTTCGGCGCCAAAGGACCCAACTCGTCGGTGGCCACGGCATGCGCCGCCGGCACCCATGCCGTGGGCGATGCGTATGAAATCATCAAATACGGCCGGGCGGATGCCATGATCACCGGCGGCATGGAGTCGGTGATCACGAGGACCTGCGTGGCCGGATTCGGCGCCATGAAGGCCCTCTCCACGCGCAACGACGAGCCGGAAAAGGCATCCCGTCCGTTCGACCGGGATCGTGACGGTTTCGTGGTGGGCGAAGGCAGCGGCATCCTGATCCTGGAGGCCCTGGAGCATGCCCTGGAGCGGGGCGCCAGGATCTATGCCGAAGTGGTCGGATACGGAATGAGCGGTGACGGTTACCACATGACCTCGCCGCCTCCCAATGGCGAGGGCGCCCAGCGGTGCATGAACGCCGCCATCGCGGATGCCGGGATCACGCCGGTTGAAATCGATTACATCAATGCCCACGGCACATCGACGGAATTGAACGATTTGTATGAAACCCGGGCCATCAAGGCCACCTTCGGTCCGGCGGCCAAGAAGGTAGCCGTCAGTTCCACCAAATCGATGACCGGACACCTGTTGGGAGGGGCCGGCGGAATCGAGACCGTGTTCACGGCCCTGGTGATCCAGAACGGGATCATTCCGCCCACCATCAATCTCGAGAATCCCGGCGAGGAACTCGACCTGGACTACGTGCCCAATACGGCGCGAAAGGCCGATGTGACCTACGCCATGACCAACTCCTTCGGTTTCGGCGGTACCAATGCCTCCTTGATCTTGAAGAAATATACGCCCTCCTGACGATTCCCCGGTTTTTTTTATCAACGCCATTGGCACGCCCCTGGGTGCCAATGGCGTTTGCCTGTTCCGAGGCCCGCATGGTCCGGAATCCGGTGCGTCCAGGTTTTTGCTTGCGGTCTGCGGCCGATGAAGATATGAAAAAATGTCAATCCCTGGGCTCAGTTAGCCCGTCGGGCTGCCGAAAGATTGTTAACGGAGGAGAGAAAATGCCATGAATGCCTCGCCACTGATCATCGGCTGCGACCACGCCGCCTTTCAACTCAAAGAAACGCTGAAAGCCCATCTGACCGACAACGGGATTCCCGTGGAGGATGTCGGTGCTTTCAGTACGGATTCGGTGGACTACCCTACGGTCGGCGGCCAGGTGGCGTCTCAGGTATCCAAGGGCAAATATGAACGAGGCATTCTGTTATGTGGTACCGGCCTGGGGATGTCCATGGTGGCCAACCGACATCCTCACGTACGGGCGGCATTGTGCAACGATATTTTCTCCGCCGTGATGAGCCGCCGGCACAACAATGCCAATATTCTGGTCCTGGGCGGACGCGTGGTGGGAGATGTGCTGGCCATCGCAATCCTCAAGGCCTGGCTGGAAACGCCCTTCGAAGGCGAGCGCCACCAGCGGCGGTTGGACATGTTTGATGGTGCGCAATCCACGGATTGCAGCGGATAAGGTGAAGAAGGAAGGCCGACCGATCGGCCGCCGGCTGTTTGGATCTTTGAAAAATGCTTCACCAGCGTGACGGGCGAATGCAATCCACAACCCGACGGGCCGATCTGATGGATGCCGAATGCGAACGAAACAACGGGAGAATGGTGCAGTGCGAAGAGATCTGATTGCGGCAACGGACCCGGAGATCATGGAGGTGCTCGACCAGGAGTGGGAGCGCCAAAGCAGCAATTTGGAGTTGATTGCCTCTGAAAATATGGCCAGTGCGGCGGTGATGGCTGCCCAGGCCAGCATTCTGACCAACAAATATGCCGAAGGGTACCCGGACAAACGCTATTACGGCGGATGCGAGTACGTAGACCTGGCCGAGAAACTGGCCATCGAGCGGGCCGGACGATTGTTCGGCGCCGACTACGCCAACGTTCAGCCCCATTCCGGCTCCCAAGCCAATATGGCCGCCTATTTCGCCCTGCTCGAACCCGGCGACAAGGTCCTGGGCATGGATCTGGCCCACGGCGGTCATCTGACCCACGGGGCCAAGGTCAGCTTTTCGGGTCAGATTTATGATTTCATCCATTATGGACTGGACCCCGATACCGGCATGATCGACTACCCGTCGATCCGTCGGCTGGCACGGGAACATCGGCCCAGAATGATCGTCGCCGGCGCCAGCGCCTACCCGCGGATTATCGATTTCGATATCTTCGGCGAGATCGCCGCGGAAGTGGATGCATTCCTCATGGTGGACATGGCCCATATTGCCGGCCTGGTGGCCGTCGGCCTGCATCCGTCGCCCGTCGCAGCCGCCCATGTCGTCACCTCCACCACCCACAAGACCCTGCGCGGACCCCGGGGCGGACTGATCCTGGCCAAGGAGGCCTGCGCCGCCAAATTGCGCAGCGAGGTTTTCCCCGGTATCCAGGGGGGCCCCCTGATGCATGTCATCGCCGCCAAAGCCGTGGCGTTCAAGGAAGCGCTGCAGCCGGCGTTCAAAACCTACCAGCAACAGGTCCTGGACAATGCCCGGACCCTGGCGGAAACCCTGCAATCGGCCGGAATGAAACTGGTTTCCGGCGGCACGGACAACCACCTTATGCTGGTGGATCTCACCTCCTGGAACCTGACCGGCAAAGATGCCGAAGCCGCGCTGGGCAAAGCCGGAATCACGGTCAACAAGAATGCCGTGCCTTTCGATCGACAGGGTCCATTCATCACCAGCGGCATTCGCCTCGGCACTCCCTTCGTCACCTCCCGGGGTCTCGGCGTCGCGGAAATGAAGCAAGTGGGCGGGATGATCGTCGATGTACTCAAGCATCCGGACGAAGCAGACCTTCTGGCGCGCATTCGCAGCCAGGTCAGGGACCTGTGCGCCGGCTATCCCATTCATGACGGCATCGGAGACTGAGGCGGACCATGATGACCCGACCGGATGAACGCCCCTCCTGGGAAACCTACTTCATGGATATCACCTGCCTGGTGGCCAAACGCTCCACATGCACCCGACGGGCGGTGGGCGCCATCATCGTCAAGGATCGCCGCGTGCTGGCGACAGGTTACAACGGCGCGCCCAGCAAGGTGCGTCATTGCGCCGAGGTGGGTTGCATGCGCGAGCGGTTGGGCGTCCCATCGGGAGAACGCCATGAACTGTGCCGCGGCACCCATGCCGAACAGAACGCCATCGTCCAGGCGGCCTACCATGGGGCTTCCATCAAGGGGGCTTCGCTGTACTGCACCAATCAGCCGTGCTCCATCTGTGCCAAGATGATCATCAATGCCGGTATCAAACGGATTGTTTACCAGTCCGGATATGCCGATCCATTGGCCGTAGAGATGCTGGCCGAAGCCGAAGTGGAACTCATTCAATTGAAAAGCAGGCAATCGGAGGTGTGTCCATGAAGTGCCCGTTTTGTGGAGAGCTAGACAACAAGGTGATCGATTCCCGGGTCAGCAAGGACGGCAACGTGATCCGCCGCCGGCGGGAGTGCATCGATTGCACCCGCAGGTTCACCACCTACGAGCACATCGAAGAGATTCCCATCATGATTGTCAAGAAGGACGGTCGCCGGGAGGTATTCAGCCGCGACAAGGTGCGCTCCGGCATGCAGCGCGCCTGTCAGAAGCTCGATATCAGTATAAACGTCATCGAGGATTTCATCGACGAGCTGGAACGGGACCTGCGGGAAACCGGCGAAAAGGAACTGCCGTCCCGCGTTGTGGGCGAAAAGGTGATGGCCAAGCTGCACCAATTGAGCGACATCGCCTATGTGCGGTTTGCCTCGGTATACCGGGAGTTCAAGGATGTGAACGACTTCGTCTCCGAGCTGAAAAGCCTTTTGAGTGAAAGATGATAATGCCGCCGGTTGAGTCGAGTTTCCGGTTTCAGCCGAAGTGTGCCCCTTAACCGTCCGATGCGACCAACGGAAAACACGGTCGACGGACCACCGGCCCGACGGATAATGGAAGATTGCGATTATATGCAGATGGCCCTTGAGCTGGCCGGCCGCGGGGCGGGTTATGTCACTCCCAATCCCATGGTGGGGGCGGTGGTGGTGAACCAGGGCCGGGTGGTGGGCCGGGGGTATCATCAGGTCCTGGGCGGCCCCCATGCCGAAGTCAACGCCATCGACGATGCGGGCGATCGCGGACGCGGAGGGACCCTCTATGTGACCCTCGAGCCCTGCAACCATCATGGCCGGACACCACCATGTACCCGGAAAATTCTCGATGCCGGCATTCGGCGGGTGGTGGCGGCCATGACCGATCCCAACCCCGATGTCGCCGGAGGCGGCAATGCCTTCCTGAGAGAACAGGGACTCGAGGTGACCTGCGGCGTGGAGGAAGCCCTGGCCCGTCGGCTCAATGAAAGCTTCATCAAGTTCAGCCGCACCAAACACCCGTTCGTCGTGCTGAAAATGGCGGCAACCCTGGACGGCCGCATCGCCACCCATTCCGGCGATGCGCGCTGGGTCACCGGACCGCGGGCCAGGGCCTGGGTTCATCGGCTGCGGCATGCCATGGATGCCATCTGTGTGGGGGTGGGTACGGTGACCGCCGACGACCCGCGACTGACCGCACGCCTGGAATCGGGCCAAGGGGTGGATCCCATGCGCATCGTCCTCGATACCCATCTGAGGATGCCGGAAACCGCGGCCATGCTGGGGCTGACATCTCCGGCCGACACGTGGGTGGTCTGCGGGCCGGATGCGGACCCGGGACGCGCCCGGCGCCTGCAGGAGAAAGGGGCCCACTTGATGCGCATCCCGTTGTTGGACGGCCGTATCGATCTGCCGTTGCTGATGCAGCGGCTGGGGCAACGGGGCGTCACCAGCATACTGATGGAGGGAGGGGCCCGGGTGGCCGCTGCGGCGCTGCAACAGGATGTGGTCGACAAGGTGCTCTTTTTTTATGCGCCCAAGATTCTGGGCGGCGACGGGATCCCCATGCTGGCCGGGAAAGGACCCGCCTCGATGCGGGAGAGTCTGCCCCTGGTGGAAACCGAGGTGTCGCGGGTGGGCGACGATATCCTCGTGTCCGGTTACCGGCACCCGCCCATGGCGGCAGGATCCATGGACAAGAACGATGAGTGATTATGTTTACCGGTATCATTGAAGGCCTGGGCACCCTCGATCACATTCAGTCCAGCGGCCGGTCCAGGCGGTTGGGCATCGTGGCCGATTTCGATCTCCAGGGAACCCGGATCGGCGACAGCATTGCCGTCAACGGTGCCTGCCTGACGGCCGTACGGCTGGAGGGACGCCGCTTCGAAATCGATATGTCCCCGGAAACGGCTGGGAGGACCACGTTCGGCAAGGCCCGGGTCGGTGACCGCGTCAACCTGGAGCGCGCCCTGCGGTTGGGGGATCGATTGGACGGGCACCTGGTATCCGGCCATGTCGACGGCCTGGGGCGATTGCGGGCCCGCGAAACGTCGGCCAACGCCATCCTCCTGACCTTCGATGTACCCGAGGATTTGGCCCGCTACATGATTCGGAAAGGTTCGGTGGCCATCGACGGCATCAGTTTGACCATCAACGATTGCGATTCGACGGCGTTTCAGGTAAGCATCATTCCCCTCACCGCCCGGATGACCACCATCGGAAGGATACCGGTGGGTGCGGCGGTGAATATCGAAACCGACATGATCGGCAAGTATGTGGAACGATTCGTGAACCCCGACAAAGGCCCGGACCCCCGCCAAGGCAGGGGAGTGGATTGGGACCTTCTGGCCAGGACGGGGTTCGTCAAGTAGCGTCCATCCGGGAGCACCGTTTCGATGGAGCCGCCCGGGGACGATTTTTGCAACACCAGGAGTAGAATTATGCCACGCATAACCGTTGAAGAGGCCATCGAAAAAATCCGTCTCGGCGAAATGGTGATCCTCGTGGATGATGAGGATCGTGAAAACGAGGGCGATTTGACCATGGCCGCCGAAAAAGTCACATCGGACGCGATCAATTTCATGGCCAAGCACGGACGGGGATTGATCTGCCTTTCCTTGGACAGCAGGATCTGCGACCGGCTGGAACTGCCGTTCATGGTCCGGGACAATACATCGCCGTTTCAAACCGGCTTCACCGTATCCATCGAAGCCAAACGGGGCGTTACGACGGGCATTTCCGCGGCCGACCGGGCTACGACGATTCTCACGGCCGTCGCCGACGATGCCCGGTCTTCCGACCTCGTGCGCCCGGGCCATGTCTTTCCCCTCCGGGCAAAAGACGGCGGCGTCATGGTGCGGGTGGGCCAGACCGAGGGTTCCGTCGACTTGTCGAGACTGGCCGGGCTCAAACCCGCCGGCGTCATTTGCGAGATCATGGACGACGACGGGACCATGGCCAGGATGCCGTCTCTGGAGGAGTTCAGCAAAAAGCACAACATCGGCATCCTGACCATCGCCGATCTGGTGGAATACCGGATGCGCACCGAGCTCTTCGTTCACCGCGCGGCCCAGACCGTCATCCCCACCGAACACGGCGGCCAGTTCCAGATGATCGCATTTGAAAACGATGTGGACGATCTGCTGCATATCGCCCTGGTCAAGGGAGAGATCGATCCGGAAAAACCTACCCTGGTGCGGGTCCATTCCGAATGCATGACCGGCGATATCTTCGGCTCCATGCGCTGCGATTGCGGCAACCAGCTTCATCATGCCATGTCCATGATGGCCGAAGAAGGCTCCGGCGTGATCATCTACCTGCGTCAGGAAGGCCGCGGCATCGGGCTGGTCAACAAGCTCAAGGCCTATGAGCTGCAGCGCAAGGAAGGGCTGGACACGGTGGAGGCCAACCTGCAATTGGGCTTCAAGGAAGATCTGCGCGACTATGGTATCGGCGCCCAGATGCTCCGGGAGATCGGAGTTCGCAGGATGCGCCTGCTGACCAACAACCCCAAGAAGATGGTGGGCCTGGAAGGTTACGGACTCAGCATCGTCGAGCAACTGCCCATCGAGGTGGAAGCCAACGAATACAATCGCTGCTATCTGGAATGCAAGAAGTTGAAGATGGGCCACATGCTGGAGTTGGACGGCGGAAGCAATTAACGGATCGAAAGATCCGGCCCGGATCTTTCGATCCGAAGAAAATCGGGGAGCGGCCCGAGGTTCATCGATATTCGCGAACGTGACCAAGGGGGAGGATGAGACATGCCCAACGTGGTGGAAGCCAATCTGGTAGCCAAGGGGAAGAAGTTTGCCATCGTGGTAAGCCGGTTCAATGATTTTATCACCGAAAGACTGGTGGGAGGTGCGGTGGATGCGCTGGTTCGCAGCGGCACCCTGGATAAGGATATCGATGTGGTCAAGGTCCCGGGCGCCTTCGAGATTCCCCTGGTTGCCCTGAAACTGGCCCAATTGAAGAAACACGATGCGGTGATCTGCCTGGGGGCCGTGATCCGGGGGGCCACGCCCCATTTCGACTATGTCAGCGCCGAAGTGTCCAAGGGGGTAGCCGCCGCCGGAATGGAAAGCGGCATGCCCATCATCTTCGGCGTGGTCACCACCGATACCCTGGAACAGGCCATTGAACGCGCCGGCAGCAAGTCGGGCAACAAGGGGTGGGATGCCGCCTTGGCCGCCGTGGAGATGGCCAACCTGATGGGAGCGGTGGCAAAGATTTAGCCATGGGATCCAGACGCTATGCCAGAGAACTCGCCATGCAGGCTTTGTTCTGCATGGACATGAGCAGTTCGTATTCCTCGGAAGCACTGGCCGATTACCGCAAGTGCTTTCCGCCCCGCCGGCACGTCACGCCGTTTTTCAACCGCCTGACAGACGGCGTCCGGACCTATCGGTCCGATCTGGACAAGATCATCGAATGCTATTCCAGCAATTGGAAAGTGCGCCGCATGGCGTGCGTGGATCGCAATATCCTGCGGGTGGCGGTGTTTGAATTGCTGTATTGCGAGGATATTCCCGCCAAGGTTTCCATCAACGAAGCCATCGACATCGCCAAAAAATTCGGTGCGTCGGAATCGGGCGCATTTATCAACGGAATACTGGACAGCATCCGTTTGGCCCTGGAATCCGGCCGGTTGCAGACCATCCCCCTGGCCCCTCCGGAAGAGGCGGCCGAAGATGCCTGATACAACAGTTGCGATTCAACGCCCCGTCCGTCCCGGGTGCGTCGAGCGCATGGATCGAAAGGATCGAACATGATCATTCACGCCCTGCCCGTAGGACCGCTGCAAGCCAATTGTTTCATCGTCGGTTGCCCGAAGACCCGCCAGGCCGCGGTCATCGATCCCGGAGGGGACGCGCCCCGCATACTGGCGAGATTGGAAAAGGAGAACCTCGAAGCAATCGTCATCATCAACACCCATGGCCATTTCGACCATGTGGGCGGCAACAAGGAGGTCAAGGCGGCCACCGGCGCCCGATTGATGATTCACGCGTTGGACGCCCCCATGCTGGACCATCTGGTCCAATCGGCCGCCGCCTGGGGCATGCACGCGGATGACTCACCGCCTCCCGACCGACTGCTGCAGGACGGCGACGTCATCGAAGTGGGCAATCTCAAATTGGACGTCATTCACACACCCGGCCATTCCCCCGGCGGCATCTGCCTGCATGTCGCCGAACATGGCGCCCTTTTCGTTGGCGACACCCTGTTCGCAGGCTCCATCGGCCGTGCGGACCTGCCGGGCGGCGACTACGACACATTGATTTCCTCCATTCAAAACAAGCTGTTCGGTCTCGGAGACGAAACCCGGGTGTACAACGGCCACATGGAGACCACCACCATCGGCCGGGAAAAGCGCTTCAATCCATTCTGCAGAATAGAGTAGCTCCCCGCCGTCACCGGCATCCTTCGTTCGATCCGGTCGGTCCACAACCCAATTGTATTTGACCGCCAAATTCAGTATAACCGGGGGCCATGTCATGGAAAATCGAACGACATAAGACCCGTGTCATCCTCCTGGGCAGCGTGCCCATCGGCGGCGATGCGCCCATCGCCGTTCAATCGATGACCAATACCCCGACCCAGGATGTGGACGCCACCGTCGAACAGATCCTGCGGTTGGAGGCGGCCGGATGTGAAATCGTACGGGTGGCCGTGCCCGATATGGACGCCGCGCGGGCCATCGGTGCCATCAAGGCACGGATTTCCATCCCCCTGGTGGCAGACATTCACTTCGATCACCGCCTGGCCGTCGCAGCGGCCCGCGAAGGCGCCGACGGCTTGCGCATCAACCCCGGCAACATCGGCGGCCCCCAAAAGGTCAAACAGGTGGTAGCGGCGGCAGCGGAGAGACGACTGCCCATTCGTATCGGTGTTAACGCGGGCTCTCTCGAAAAGGAGCTGCTGAGAACCCACCAAGGCGCCACGGCTCCGGCCATGGTCGAGAGTGCCCTGCGCCATGTGGCCCTGCTGGAGGCCCACGGGTTTCACGATATCAAGATTTCCCTCAAGGCCTCGGATGTGGCCCGCACCGTGGACGCCTACCGGCTGCTGGCGGCCAGGACCGATTACCCCCTGCACCTCGGCGTAACCGAGGCGGGGTCCCTGTACGCCGGAACCGTCAAATCGGCCCTGGGGATCGGCATGCTGCTGGCCGAAGGCATCGGAGACACCCTGCGCGTCTCGCTGACCCGGGATCCGGTGGAAGAGGTGCGGGTGGGATTCGAGATTCTCAAGGCCCTGGACATCCGCCGGCACGGGCCGGAGATCATCTCCTGCCCCACCTGCGGCCGTTGCGGATACGACCTGTTCGACGTGGTCGAACAGGTGGAGAAAGCCCTGCTGACCCGCTCCACACCGGTCCGGGTCGCCGTCATGGGCTGCGTGGTCAACGGCCCTGGCGAGGCGCGGGAGGCCGACATCGGCGTCGCCGGCGGACCGGGCAAAGGCATTATCTTCCGCAAAGGCAAGGTGGTTGGCAAAGTGCCTCCGGAACAGCTGGTGGCGGCCCTGCTTCAGGAAGTGGATCGCTGGGAAGCCGATCGGAACAAAGGTCGGCGTAATGGGAAACAGACAAAATCAGCCGGTTGCAAATCGTTGCCGAAAGAGAAAAACCGCGGAGAGGAATCAGGAAAATGACGAAAAAGGTCAAAACCGCCATCACCCCCACCCGGGAAGAAGATTACCCCGAATGGTATCAGCAGGTGGTCAAAGCGTCGGACTTGGCCGAACGCTCGCCGGTGCGCGGCTGCATGGTCATCAAGCCGTGGGGATACGCGCTTTGGGAGAACATCCAAGGGGAGTTGGACCGGATGTTCAAGGAAACCGGCGTGAAGAATGCCTACTTTCCCTTGTTCATTCCCCTGGCGTTTCTCGAGAAAGAGGCCGAGCATGTGGAGGGTTTCGCCAAGGAGTGCGCCGTGGTGACCCATCATCGACTGGAGAAGGGCCCTGACGGGGGATTGGTACCCGGCGGCAAACTCACCGAGCCGCTGGTGGTGCGCCCCACTTCGGAGACCATCATCGGCGAATCCTTCTCCCGTTGGATCAACAGTTACCGGGACCTTCCCATGTTGGTCAACCAGTGGGCCAATGTGGTGCGCTGGGAGATGCGCACGCGCATCTTCTTGCGCACCAGCGAATTCCTCTGGCAGGAAGGTCACACCGCTCACGCCACGGCCGGTGAAGCCGAGGCCCGCACGGTCCAGATGCTGGAAGTCTACGCACGGATGGCCGAAGATTGTCTGGCCATGCCGGTGATCCGGGGGAGCAAGACCCCGACGGAACGCTTTCCCGGCGCCGTGGACACCCAGTGCATCGAAGCCATGATGCAGGACCGCAAGGCTTTGCAGGCCGGTACCTCCCATTTTCTGGGGCAGAACTTCGCCAAGGCGTCGGGGATATGTTTTCAAACCGCCGACGAAGAAGAAGAATATGCCTGGACCACCTCCTGGGGGGTCTCCACACGATTGATCGGCGGACTGATCATGACCCACGGGGACGACGACGGCCTGGCCGTTCCGCCCCGGGTGGCCCCCACCCACGTGGTCATCCTGCCCATCGTCCATAAACCCGAAGACCAGGACAAGGTGACCGCTTTTTGCGACCAATTGGCCCGGGACCTGCGCAGCCGACGGTATCACCACCGTCGCCTGGTGGTGGAGATCGACAACCGGGACATCGGCGGCGCCCGTGGCTGGGAATGGATCAAGAAGGGAGTTCCCCTGCGGCTGGAAGTCGGTCCCCGTGATGTGGCCGGAGACGCCGTCTTCATGGGGCGCAGGGACAGGGCACATCGGGAAAAGGTCTCCATGGCGCGGCAACAATTCATCGACGAGGTGGAGACCCTCCTGGACGATATCCAGGCAACCATGTTCGCACGCGCCAAGGCGCATCAGGAGGCCCATACCCATGTGATCGACGACAAGAGCGCCTTCTATGCCTTCTTTACCCCCAAGAACAGTGAAAAGCCCGAAATTCACGGCGGATTCGCCCGCAGCCACTGGTGCGGCGGGCAGGAATGCGAAGCGCAGATCAAGGCCGATTTGACCGTGACCATCCGCTGCCTGCCATTTGATGTCGAAGCGGAAACGGGCCGATGCATCTGTTGCGGAGCGCCCAGCGATCGCCGGGTGGTGTTTGCCAAAGCTTATTAGCTGATTTAATATCACTTTTATCAGCTTCGGGCTCCTGGCGGATAGGGGCACCGGGAACCGGCGACCGGATTTGCAGCAGATTTTTCAGGCGATCTATGATTCGGATCAATGACATCTTAGATAAGATATATGATTACAATCCGGATGCCGATCTGGGTCTGATCGATCAGGCCTATATCTTCTCGGCCAAAGTCCACGACGGGCAGATGCGGTTGTCCGGCGAGCCCTATCTGTCCCACCCCCTGGAGGTGGCCGGCATTCTGGCGGACATGAAGCTCGATGCCGTCAGCGTGGCGGCCGGCCTGCTCCACGATGTGGTCGAAGACACCCACGCCACCGAGGCGGAAATCGAAGACATGTTCGGCGCCGAGGTGAGGCAGATCGTCGCCGGTGTCACCAAGTTGAGCACCATTTCCTTTTCCAGCGCCCAGGCCCGCCAGGCCGAGAACATCCGCAAAATGCTGCTGGCCATGGCCGATGACATCCGGGTGATCCTCATCAAGCTGGCCGACCGGGTGCACAACATGCGTACCCTGCAATTTCACAAGACACGACAAAAACAGCGCCAGATCGCCAAGGAGACCATCGATATCTACTCCCCCATCGCCTCGCGGCTGGGGATCTACTGGGTCAAGAACGAGCTGGAGAACATCGCCTTCGAATACCTCTACCCGGATGAGTTCGAGCGCATCAAACAACGGGTGGCCAAGGACCGCGAAGAGCGGGAGAATTACATCGAAACCGTCAAAGCGTTCATCCAGAAGAAAATGGATGAAAGCAGTCTGCCCTGCATGGTGCTGGGACGCTATAAGCATTACTACAGCATTTACCAGAAAATGCTGCAGCAGGATCTCGCCTTCGAAGAAGTATACGACATCATCGCCTTCCGCATTATTCTGGATACCATTTCCCAATGTTACGAAGCCCTGGGGTTGGTGCACGCGCTCTGGAAGCCCATCGCCAAGAAGTTCAAGGACTACATCGGCATGCCCAAGCCCAACATGTACCAGTCCCTGCATACGACGGTCATCGGGCCTTATGGCGAGCGCATCGAGATCCAAATCCGCACCAAGGATATGGATCAGGTGGCCAAATCGGGCATCGCCGCGCATTGGAGCTACAAGGAAGGCAAAACCGCCGATGCGCGCATCGCCAAGACCTTCGCCTGGATCCAGGATCTGGTGGAAAACCAGGCCCATATCAACGATCCGGATGAATTTCTGGAAAACGTGCGCATCGATCTCTTTCCGGATGAGGTCTATGTCTTCACGCCCCAGGGAGACATCAAGTCCCTGCCCAAAGGTGCCACCCCCGTGGATTTTGCCTACGCCATCCACTCGGAAGTAGGGCAGCAATGCGTGGGGGCCAAGGTGGACGGCCGCATGGTGCCGTTGAAATACCAATTGCAGACCGGCGAAAGCGTGGAGGCGATCACCCAGAAAGGCCATCAGCCCAGCAAGGATTGGCTCGGTTTCGTCAAGACCGTGAAGGCCCGGCAGCGCATCCGGCAATGGATCAAAACCCAGGAGAAGGAACGCAGCCGCCTGTTGGGCCGCGAAATGTGCGAAAAGGCCTTCCGTAAATACAAACTCAATTTCAACGCCTTGATCAAATCCGATGAGATGGAGAAGGTGGTGGAGAGTTTCGGCCACAAGTCGGTGGATGACCTGATCATCTCGGTGGGCTACGGCAAGATCACCCCCCTGCAGGTCATCCGCAAGATCGTTCCCAGGACCGATGATACCCAAGCCCAGACCGCCATCCTCAATAAAACCCCGGCCGTGCCAAAGAAGAAGCTTGGCAGCGGTGTGGTGGTCAAAGGCGTGGAAGATATCCTCGTACGGTTCGGAAAATGCTGTCAGCCCGTTCCCGGAGACGCCATCGTCGGGTTCATCACCCGCGGATTCGGCGTGACCGTGCATCGGGTCGGCTGTGCCAATCTGATAAAAACCAACCCCGAGCGCCTCATCGAAGTGCAATGGGATCGCGCCACCGATGAGACCTTTCCGGTGAAAATCATGATCCGGGCGCTGGACCGCATGGGGCTGCTGGCCGACCTGGCCGCCTGTATCAGCAAGGCCGGCGCCAATATCCTCAATGCCAGCAGCGAGACCAACAGCGACAAAGTCGTTTCCAGCTATTTCACCCTGTCGGTGGGCAACCTGGAACAACTGGACCAGGTCCTGGTCGGGTTGAAAAAGGTCAAGCAAGTTCGCGAAGTGCACCGCATGCACTGAGTCCGGCCGGAACCTTTTTATCACCGTCATCCGTCGGATCGACACATCCGTTCGATGTTGCAGGGATTCGTGCGGCCGGCCGATGGGCATTCTACGAAGATCGAACCTGGGCGGGAATCAGGAATTGTTTGGATCTGGAGAGGGATCGCGGCGGGAAGCCGGGATGAAAGCCCGGGGCTCCCGGGTGGATTCATCCGGGTGCCCAGAGAAGGCTTTCAGCGGATCAACGGGGCAGGGCCGTCAGGGCGCCTTGACCACACGTCCGGACTTGATGCAATTGGTGCAGACCACCATTTTCCGGGTTCGGCCGTTTTGGGCGGTGCGGACACTCTGCAGGTTGGGATTGAAGCGGCGCTTGTTGACATTGTGGGCATGGCTGACATGGTTGCCCACCATGGGTTTCTTGCCACAGATTTCACATTCTTTTGCCATCTTTTTGCTCCGGCTCGCTGCAACCAAACCGATGTCGATGCACCGGCGGTGGTAAAGTTTGCACCCGCGTTTACGCTAAGCGGGCATCAATCGAAACGCATCTCTTACCGTGTTTCCACACACGTGTAAAGAATTTTTATTGCGCGGTGCGGGGTTTCGGCAGATTTGTCTTTTCCGCCGCTTCCCGGGCGACCAGGGCCTCGCAAAGGGTGATATAGCGCAATGCCCGGTGATGTACGCCTACATCGGGATAATGGGTGATTACCGCCTGGAAGCGATTCAGTGCCGCTTTGTATTTTTTCGACTTGTAGTAGAAACGGCCCACATAGAATTCGTGACCGGCAAGATTTTGCAGGCATTTGGTGATATGGGTGTCGGCCCGGGCCGCGTAGGGGTCGGACGGGTACTGGCGCACCAGCCGCTGAAAGACTTCCAGGGCCTTCTTGGCCGGTGTCTGATCCCGGTCGATGGTATCCACTTGCTCATAATAGCAGCGGCCGATCTGATAAATCACGTAGGGAACCGCCTCGTTGCGCGGATGAAGCTGCTCGAACTCTTCGTATGCCAGGATCGCTTCTTCGTAGTTTTTCAGCTGGTAGTTTGCATCGGCGATCTTCAACTCGGCCAGGATGGCGTATTTGCTGAAGGGATACCAATCCTTGAGTTGTTCGAAATTCTTGATGGCTTCCTGATAGCGGCCGCGGTCAAATGCGTTCACTCCGTCCTGGATAAGATCCTGGGCCGGTTTTTCCAGGTCCTCCTTGGCGAACCAGGCGCAGCCCGAAGCCGTTAGCAGGGAGAGGGCAATGATTCCGAAGAGCAGATGTTTCATGTTTAATCGTCCGCAACGAATTGGATGCCCACGCGTCTACTTGCCGCGCGATGCGGCGTGGACCCCGGGCTAAACTGATATGGTGGGAATGAGGCTACGTCAGGTTCTTGATGGTGTCTTCCAGCTTGGATTTGGCCACCATGCCGGTGATCTGGTCAACCACTTCGCCATCTTTGAAAAAGATAAGGGTTGGAATGGCCTTGATGCCGAATTTGCCAGGCGTGACAGGGTTGTCGTCCACATTGCATTTGGTGAATTTGATCTGCTCCCCGTAAGTTCCGGCCAGATCCTCGAGTACCGGTGTGATCGCCTTGCAGGGACCGCACCAGGGTGCCCAAAAGTCCACGACAGCCGGCTTTTCCGATTTCACCACCTCTGCTTCAAAGCTACTGTCATCGATATCCATGATTCCCTGTGCCATAATTATGATGTCCTTTCTAAGGGCGCGTTTAAATAGATCGACCAAAATAATATGTTGCCATGGGGTTGTCAACCTTCCGCCGAGGGCATGAATGATTGCGGTAGTAAACGTTTCCGGTGAAATCTGGCCGGAGGAAGCGGTCGCAGGCAAGTACGGGGCTTCGGATAAACACGGGCGCAGCAGGGGCTCTGGTGTCATCCGAAAATCGTCGCTGCTTCGGAAGATAACATGCTAGAAAATTTGCTATTCCCATGGCTGACGCGGAGAGTATTCCTGACGTCGATTGACATCATCGCGGACATCACTTATAGAGGGCGTCATGGTGTCGGGCTTGGCGATCGTGTGCTTCGATTTCCCCTGATTCATCCTATGCCGGCGGGTGCTTACACCCACCGGAACAAATCTGCATTCGATGGGGTCAGTACCGGGCTGGATTGCCAGTGCCCCGTGCCGGCCGGCTGGGGGTCATTGGATGGTATCTGCGGAGGTACGCACCCATGGCCAATTTCAAACATGTCGAAATGCTTTCCCGGGGAGTGACCGTCTGGAATGCCTGGCGCGATGGCGATCCAGAGATCAAACCCAATCTCAGCGGTACCAACCTGATGAACGCCGATCTGGCCGAGGCCAATTTGCGTCAGGCCGACCTTCGCAAGTCCGATCTTCGAAAAGCCGATCTTACCCGTGCCGACCTGGTCAAGGCCGATCTGCGCAATGCCAACCTGCGCTCGGCCAAGGCCATCGGCGCGAACCTTCAGGGCGCCAACATGAGCGGGGCCCAACTGGTCGCCATCGATCTGAGCAAGTCCGACCTGCGGGGAGCGGATATGCGCGGAACCCGCTTCGATGGTGCCGACATGTACGAGGCCCGCTTGGGAAAAGCCAACCTGAGCAGCGCCAATCTACCCCGAACCCATCTGCTGGGGGCCGACCTGCGCAAGGCCAACCTGCGGGGCAGCAACCTGACGGACGTGATTCTGGTCATGGCCGACCTGACCGGGGCGGATCTGTCGCTGGCCGATTTGACCGGTGCCCGTCTATATGCTTCGGAGCGGGAACAGTGGCGTATCGACGGCATCCGCTGCGCCTATGCCTTCTGGGACGGGGCCGGCAAGCAGCGGACTCCCCCCACTCGGGATTTCAAACCCGGGGAATTCGAAATGCTCTACTGTCAGCTGCCCACCGTCGAATTCCCTTTCGAGGAGGGATTCACGCCCCTACAGGCCGTGTTGATGGATCGCGTGGTCCGGCTGATCAACACCCAGGTACCGGGATTTGAACTCAACCTGGACAGCCTGATTCTCAGGGGGGTGCCGCGGGCCGTCTTCTCGGTTCTGCACCGGGAGGATTGCCCCCGGGCGCTGGAATTGATCCGCCGGCTTTATGCCGAACAGTCGGCCCGTTCCGGCATGCGGGAGGTCCAGGCGTGCATCGACAACCTCGGCGTCCCCCAGGCTTGCGCGAATCCCTAGCCATCACGGCCACAAACCTTCGATGAAACACCCCCCACCCGAACCTCCGCCCCCGGAAGATATCGAACCGGAGCCCACCGTCGGAGCGGATTCTCCGGCCGCCGTAATCGAGACGCTCCGGGACCAGCTTGCCGAGGCCCCGGCATCATCCCAGATGGTCAGGGTCACGGTGTATTCTCCGGCGACGGCATAGGTGTGGCTTGGATTTGCTGCCACGGACGCATTGCCGTCGCCGAAATCCCAGGTAAAGCGCTGCACGGAACCATCGAAGTCGCTGCAGGTCTGGCGGAAGTCCACCTGACGGTCGACAATGGAAACGTTGAAGCCCGCCGAGGGCGGCAGATTGGTGGAAACGTTTCGGGTGACGGAGGCGGAGGCGCCCTCGTCGTCGGTCACGGTCAGGCGGACGGCATATGCGCCGGCAATGGCATAGGTATGGCCGGGATTTTCCTGGTCCGAGGTGTTGCCGTCGCCGAAATCCCACTGCCGGATGGCGATAATGCCGTCGCTGTCCGTGCTGGTGTCGGTGAATTGGATCTGCAGATCGTCCACGGCAAAGTCGAATGCCGCCACGGGCTGCCGGTTGACCGCCGGCGCGTCGACGGTGACCACATCGGTGGTGGCGTTGGTGGCCCCGTCGTCGTCGGTCACCGTCAGCCGCACGGTGTACGTTCCGGCGGCGGCATAAGTGTGGCTGGGGTTGGCCAGGCCGGAGCCGGTACCGTCGCCGAAATCCCAGTCCCAACCAATCACGGTCCCATCATCATCGCTGCTGGCGTCGATGAATTGGACGCCGAGCTGGAGGGCACTGAAATGGAAGGCGGCCGAAGGGGCCGCGTTGGGTGAGCTGCCGGCAAGGGTGACGGACACCGAGGCGCGATCTCCCCCGATGGCCGTAGCCGTGACGCTGATTCCGTTGATGCTGTCCGTGAAGCGATCGCCCTGGGCCAGGTTGGTGATGTGTACCGTGTTGCCGCCGCTTCCGGAATGACGGTGAATGTTGATCCGTTCGGCATAGTCGGCATGGACCGGGTAGTCGCCGATCTGCCGGCGGTAGGACAGGTAGTAGGATTCATTGGTGTCCGGTTTGGCGATCTTGATGGCCTGGCAGCCAACGGACTGACTGCCCGGGTCCAGCTCCAGGGCATAGAGATCGAAATCTCCGCTGGTGTCGACCTCCCGCAGGCTGCCGGGGAAGGCGTCGAACCAGTGGCGCTCATCGCGATGGGGCGCGATGGCCTGACTCCAGTAGGGATAGCCCATGATGCCCGAGCGGTCGCCGTACTCGGAGTTGATGGTGCCGTCGTTCTCCGGATCCGTGCTGGCATGGTGCCAGCCCAGGTTGTGGCCCAGTTCATGGGCCAGGACCGGGCCACCGCCCTCGCGGACCCATACCCGGCAATAGTTGGCGCTGCAACCCACCGAACCCAGCCCCGACCAGCCGCAGGACGCTTCGGACGGCAGCATGAAGACCTTGTGCTGATACTGGGACAAATCGAGCCCGGCATCCGTGGCGGCCGTCTCCGCGGCATCGGCCCAGGCGCCGTAGTCACACCCGTCGGCTGCATTGAAATCGATGGGGAACGGTCCGAAGACATCCGGCCGGCTGTCTCCATCGGTATCGGCGGTGAATCCCAATTGCTGCCAGGAACTGACCTTGAACAATTCGTCCACGTTGCGGCTGTCGGTATACATGAAGCCGGTCACGTCGTCCACGTCAAGGGGGTTGACGGCGTCCAGCATGTCGACGATGAGAATCACCGCCCGGCGATCCTCCATGATCGCCGGCAAGAGGGAGAGGATCTCGGCCGACCGGGTGCTTTGGAGGGACGCCAGCGGCTGAAGCGAGGCCACCGCAATTCTATCTCCAGCGGAACTTCCCTGGACGGTGACCGCGTCTCCCGTGCGCAGCCGGGGGTCCGGCGGTCCGTCGGTGAAGTTCAACTGCCACCGTTTGCCGCCCGTGGTCTGTGTCGGTCGCAGGTAGTAGGTCGTGGTGCTGACTCCGGTTGTGAAGTCATCGGCCCGCATGATTTCCAGAAGGCCTTCGAAGGTTTCCCCTTGGGCTGCGATGGCCGGCGCGCCGATGAACAGCGAGAAAACGAGAACGGCGGCGATGATGGTTCTCTGGATGGCTGGCATGGAGGTGCTCCTGTGTGGGAAATTTGTGAACAGACAAATCCCTGCAGAAATGATGCCGGAGGCCGGCCGGGAAGGTATCCAGGAAAATATGCTTTTGATTTCAGATTATTAGGAGCTTCTGTCGGATGGCGACGTCGCGATGGGCCTGCCGGTGGATGAAATCATGGAACACGGTGTTACCAAATGATTACGCCGGGAATTTGGACCCGCCAGAAACCTCGGGTTCTTGGAACGTTGCGGATGCTTCTATTTCAGGACCCGCAGGGATTCCACGATCAGCCGGTGGTCCTGGCGCCGGCCGAGGATTTCCACATGGGTGCCCGAAGGCAGCGGTGGATCCGGAGGGGCAATGGCAAAATCGAGCCGCAACGCGGTGCCGTCGGGCGTCGATACGAGAAGGTAGTGGGTCTGGGTGCTTTGGCCCTTGAAGTCATCGGCGATCAGGACTTGCAGTTGCCCACGATACACCTGATTATTCTTTCCGGACGCCTGGGCGGCCATGGAGTGGCAGCCCAGGCACAGGGCTAGGGTGATGGGCACGACAATGAGGCAGACAAAACGTTTCATGGGGCTGTGCTCCTGTGGCTTGGCAGGGCGAGCTTACCATTCGACCCGCTCCAGTTCAACATGGTCTGCAGGAAGCAGCCCCCGCCGCCCCCGCCACCGCTGGAAGAAGCGGTTCCCGTGCTTTCCGCCACACTTCCGGACTGGATCGTGACATCATGCAATGCCGTGGCCGCACCATTTTTGTCATCCACCACCGATAAGGTCACGGAGTAGGTGCCACCGGTGGCATAAGTGTGGATCGGATCGACCTCGGCAGATTGACTGCCGTCGCCGAAATCCCACCGCCAGGACTGAACCGTGCCGTCGCTGTCGCTGCAGCCATCAACGAATTGCACCTGCCGGCCATCGACATGGAAGCTGAAATCCGCCGCGGGCGGCGTGTTGGTGGTGACGATGACCATGGCGGTCTCGCCGCCGGTGGCCGTGGCGCTGATGGTGATAGCGTTGGCGTCGTCGGTGAAGCTCTCGCCTTGCTCCAGATTGGTGATATGCATTGTTTTGTGGTCCGCGCCGGCCGTGCGGTGGATGTTGATCTTGTCGGCATAGTCGTCATGGGCCGGGTAATCGCCGATCCTTCGACGGTAGGAGACATAGTAATTCTCATCCGTGTCCGGCTTGGGGATCTTGATCACCTGGATGCCCACCGTCGCGACACCCGGGTCCAGTTCCAGGGGATACAATTCGAAGGTCCCACTGGTTTCCGCCCGGTGGAGGCTGCCGGGAAAGGAATCGAACCATCGGAGCTGGTCGCGGTGGGGGGCGTTGGCCTGGCTCCAATACGGATAGCCCATGATCCCCGACCGGTCGCCGTATTCGGAGTTGATTTGGCCATCGTTCTCCGGATCGGTTCCGGCGTGGTGCCAGCCCAGATTGTGGCCCAGTTCGTGGGCCAGAACCGGTCCGCCACCATCGCGGACCCAGACCCGGCAAAAGTTCTGGCTGCAGCCGACGGTGCCCAGGCCCGACCAGTAACAGGCCGTCTGGGAGGGCAGCATGAACACCTTGTGCTGGTAGAGGGAAAGGTCGATGCCGTCTGCCCGGGCCTTCGCTTCGGCGGCGCTGGCCCAGAGGTCGTAATTGCAACCGTCCGCGGCATTGGCTTCGATCTCATAGGGCCCGAAGACATCCGGATCGCCGTTGCCGTCCGTATCGGGACGGAAACCCAGTTGCCGAAAGGAGCTGGCCTGGTAGAGAGCACCCACATTCTGGCCGTCGCTGTACATGAAGCCGGCGACCTCGTTCACATCCAAGGAATTGACGGCATCCAGCATATCGACGATGAGAATCACGGCCCGGCGCTCTTCCATGACCGGGACGGCTTCCGGCGCGTTTCGGTATCGCGCGGGGTCGGCGCTAGAGGATGGGGCGGTCAGAAACTCCAGCGACCGCGCCTGGAAGGTCTCCCCGTGGAAATCCCCCTGGAGGCGCACCCGGTCACCGGTGCGCAGCTTCTCCGCCGGTTGGAGGGCCGGGAGTCGGAGGCGGACGGGACGACCGTCCGGGGTGTCCTGGGGTGCATTCAGAAAATAGGAGATGGTGCTGGTGCCGGTGGCGAAGTCGTCGGCCCGGACAATCTCCAGTCGGCCTTCGATGGTTGCCGGGCCGGGTTCGGCCTGAACCGCCTGTGCCGGCGGGGTGGCCATCAACAGCATGGCTGTCAGCATCCAGGAAATTTTTCCCATGGTCGAACTCCCTATCAGGCATCATCGATGAAAGTGTTGCTCCACTCGCACGCCTGCAGGTAGAGCCGGGGCAGCTTGGTCTCCTCCACCGTCATCACCCGGGCGATCTTGGCCATCTGGGGCCAGTGGCCGTGCTCATAGGTTTCGGCGAGAAAGAGGTAGCCCACCAGGCGGCCCTTTCGGTGGATCAGGGCCGACTTGATCTCCTCGTCCAGGGGCAGCGTTTGCATGATTTTTTCCATCGGCTGGTCCAGGATGGCGTCGATGAGGGAGAACATGCCCAGGGTGAAGAGTTCGGACGCAGCCGCCGCCTGGGGGACCAGGGTACCCAGCAACTCGCAGAATTTGCCCCGGATGCAGGCCGCCCGGATCAGTTCGCCGGGTTTGCCGGCCGCCAGGTTGGACATGGCGATCAGGGAAACGAATCGCCGGATTTCCTTTTCCCCCATGTAGACCAGGGCCTGCTGAATCGATCCGATTTTCTGGGCCTTGGCGAAAAAGGCGGAATTGATGTAGCGCAGCAGCTTGTAGGAGATGCTGACATCCGGCGCGATCAGGGATTCCAGTTTCAGGATATCGAATTCCGGCTGGTTGACGGCGGCCATGATCTGCAGCAGGGCCATTTGCGAACCGGGGATCTCCTTTCCGCTGACGATTTCGGGCTTGCAGAAGAAAAAGCCCTGGAACAGCTCGAAGCCCATCTCCTTGGCCCGCCGGTATTCATCGTGGGTTTCCACCTTTTCGGCCAGAAGGGTCAGATGGTCGTGGCGCTCGATTTGCTGCAGGTACGCCTGGATTTTTTCCAGGGAACTGAGGCGGAAGTCGAATTTGATGATGTCGGCCAGTTCGATCAGCGGTTTCAGATCCGGCGAATAGGTGAAATCGTCCAGGGCGAAAGTGTATCCTTGTCCGGCCATTTCCCGGCAGGCCTCGATGAGTTCCGGTGTGGGCTCCACATCCTCCAGAATTTCGATGACCATGGTCTCTCTGGGCAGGAGCAGGGGAAACCGTTTGATCAGCAGGCTCTGGGTGAAATTGACGAACGACCGGTTGGTTCCCACCAATGCGTCCATTCCGATATTGAAGAAGGAGTTGGAGAGCACCGTGGAGGTGGCCACATCCCCGTCGATTCCGGGGACGTATTTGGCCGTCTGGTCGCGAAACAGGAGTTCGTATCCGGAAATCTTCTGGCGATGATCGAAGATGGGTTGTCGGGCAACGTAGGTATCCATTCCATCTCTTTTCATTCGGTTGGGCCGTTGCAGGCATCGCTGCGGCGGCCTGTTTCTATATCGGCCGGATGTGTGGCGACTTGAGCCGCAGGGATCAGGCATGCCCGGACGGTTTTGACACCGGCGGACAGGTCTGGTAGCCAGGAGCAATAGCGACCAATACCCAATGGAACCAAGGAGGGCGGGAATGACGCACAGAATTCGCATCGGTGCAATGATATCCGGAGGGGGGACCAATCTGCAGGCGGTGATCGATGCCTGCGAGGATGGGCGCATCGACGGAGAGATGGTCTTCGTGGGCTCGGACAAGGATGGGGTGCGCGGCCTGGAACGCGCCCGCAATCACGGCATTCCGTCATTCGTCGTGGACTACCGTGCCATTATCCGCCAATTCGGCGAAGACCCCGGCAGCGTCCACGCGCCGGAAGACTTCGACATCGACGAGGTGCGTCGCAAGCAGAGCCTCTTCGGCGACCAGGCCGAAGCCGCCAGGGTCGAGTCTTTCCTGACCACCCGTGCCGTGGCCGAGGGGCAATTGCTGGATCACATGGCGGAATTCCCGGTGGATCTATTGATCCTGGCCGGGTTTATGCGCAACCTGACGCCCTATTTCATCGACCGTTTCAACATCCACCGGGACCGGCCGCGTATCATGAATATCCACCCGGCCCTGCTGCCCGCCTTTCCCGGCGTTGACGGCTATGGCGATACCTTTCGCCATGGGTGCAAGGTGGGCGGTTGCACCGTGCATTTCATCGATTACGGAGAGGATTCAGGCCCCATCATCGGCCAGAAGGCGTTTCCTATTTTGGAGGGAGATGACCTGGCGGCGATTCAGAAGCGGGGACTGGAGCTGGAGTGGCAGCTCTATCCCGAGTGTATCCAGCTCTTTGCCCAGGGACGGCTGCATGTGGTGACCCTGACCCACACCCTGGATCGCGGCGAGGTTGTCCAGCGGCGGGTGGTGCAGATCGCCGATCAGGGATAGTTGCGAGTGATCTAAAGTTACGAGTGAGCTATCGTTTTTGTATTCTGTCGATTATATATGTTTGTACTTCATCGGTCGATTTTCAGGCGGGGATTTTTGTGAATCAGAGATAGCGCATCATCATGGGGAAGGCCACGAAGGTGCCCACGGAACTGCCCAGGTTGGTGAAGACCACCACCAGCAAAATGCGGGTGATCTTGTTGCGCCAGAATCCCTTGATGGAGAGGATGTCGCTCTGCAGGTGCTCGAAATCGCGCACCTTGGGCTTGCGCGAAAACGCCTCCACCAGGCCGGAGACCCAGCCTGCGGCGATCATGGGGTTCAGGGAGGTCAGCGGCGCGGCCATGATCGAGGTGAGAATGGTCAGCGGATGGGCCAGCGCCAGCATGGCGCCCGCGCCCGCCAGAATGCCGTTGGCGCCGATCCACCATAACAGCATGCCGGCGGCGGCATGCCGTCCGCCCACGAAAAAACCGTAAATCATCAGGGCCACGATTGCGGCCGGAATTGCCCACTTCACGATTCCCATGATACGGCTCTTGGGCGGCATGACTTCCAGCGGCGCCAAGTCGATGGCCTGCGTCCACTGTTTCAAGATTCCCGGCACGTGGCCGGCCCCCACCGCGGCCACGATTTTCCTGCCCGGCGCGGTGCGGATTTTTTCGGTGAGGTATGAATCGCGTTCATCGATCAGGGCATGGCGCAAGGTGGGCATGGATTCCCCGACTTCGCTGAGAATCGCCTCCAACATGTCCTGTTGTTTCATGCGCTCCACATCTTCGGCCTTGATTTCCTCCACATCGCCGAAGGAGAGGATCAGATGAAAGAGCAGCTTCAGGCGGTTCCACATTCCCATCTGGCGCCAGGTCCGCGCCAGGGTCACGCGCACATCCCGGTCGGCCAGGTGGATCTGGGCGCCCATGGCCTCGGCCGATTCGATGGCCTGGATCATTTCCTGGCCGGGCCGGACGTCCAGCTTGGCGGCAATGCGCCGCTGAAAGGCGGCCAACATCAGGTTGGCCAGCAGCAGAAAAGATTTCTTCTCCCGGATCACCTTGACGATATCCATGTTCTGCCAGTGGTCCTGCTGACGTACGGTCTGAAAACGGCTGGGGCACAGCTCCACGCACACGGTGTCGGGCTGCTCCTCCTCGATGACCTGCTTTACCAGATCGACGCTCTGCTGGGATACATGGGCAGTGCCGACGAGGACGATCTCTTTGCCTTCATAGGCGAGGCGGTGGACAGGATCTTGGTTGTCTTTGGATTCCATAGGGTATATAAGGGCGCCTTTTAATGGTATTTTTTGAGGGCGTGGTCGATGGGCGTCAAAACCTGAGCCAATATATATGCTTTGACCCTGATGTCAATGCTTCACGTCGGCAGCCGACTTCCCGGCCCGGGCGATTTGTATCGCCTCCGGCACCAAGGAGTTACGTACAACATGGAAAGGCCCCAGGCATCATCCTACCTGATCGGACAGGAGCCCTTTTACCTCAGCACGGACAACGAAGTGCGCATATTCGAATCGGCATGTGAGGCCAAATTGCCGGTGATGCTCAAGGGCCCCACCGGGTGCGGCAAGACGCGCTTCGTGCAGTATATGGCCTGGCGTCTGAAGCGACCCCTCATCACCGTCGCCTGCCATGAAGACCTGTTCGCCTCAGATTTGCTGGGCCGTTACCTGCTGAAACACGAAGAGACGGTCTGGACCGACGGACCGCTGACGCTGGCCGTGCGCATGGGGGCCATCTGCTACCTGGACGAAATCGTGGAAGCACGCAAGGATACCACCGTCGTGATCCACCCCCTGACCGACGACCGGCGCATGCTGAGCATCGACAAAAAGGGCGAGGTGGTTGCCGCCCACCCCGATTTCATGTTGGTGATCTCTTACAACCCCGGCTACCAGTCGGTGCTCAAGGACCTGAAACAGAGTACGCGGCAACGTTTCGTGGCACTCCGGTTCGACTACCCGGCCCCGGACAGCGAAGCCCGTATCGTGGCCGGCGAGAGCGGCATCGACCCGGAGGTGGCCGAACGCCTGGTGGCCCTGGCCGGCAAGATCCGCAATATCCGCGAACAGGGCCTCACCGAGGGCGCCAGCACCCGCTTGCTGATCTACGCGGCGCAGCTGATACGTTGCGGCATCGACATCAAGGCCGCGTGCCGGACGGCCATCTGCCTGCCGCTGACCGACGACGAGCGCCTGCAGGAGACCCTGGATGATCTCATCGACGATCTGTTTTGACCCTGCCGTTGCATAAAAAAGATGGCAAAAGGGTAAATAACCCTTATGTACCGTAACCGAGGTCATGTCTGACCACAGCCAATTGAATAAATTGCGCACCGCCGATCCCGACACCTTCGTGTGGGTGAAAGGGCGGGTGGATATGCTTGTGCCGCCGCCAACCACCGAGGCCGTGGCGCAACTGGTGGACGAGACCATCTGGGGACTGTCCCAGGAGTCCGGCCTGGGGGCGGCCGTGGCGCGGGGGTTGCTGCAACTGATGAAGCCGGCCGACACGGAATTGCGGGCAACCTACCTGCGGCTGGTTCACGAGGCGGCCCGCACAGGACCGACCCTGGGGCGTATACTGGCCACCTTTGCGGCTCCGGTGCTGCGCCATGACCCGGGACTGGTGGAACCATTTCGACGGACCGTGGCCATCATGCTGGAAAAGGGTGCCTACACCCTGACCGCCCCGCTGGAAGTGCTGGCGGAACTTGTGACGGCCGCGGACAGGGATGCGGCCCATGCCTACCTCGACCTGCTGGCGGCCACTTTCGAGCAATCTCTTTCCTACAATCAGAGCCTGCGACTGGTCTACCTGCTGCCCAAGGCGGTTCGTGGTTTCGCATCCCGGCGACGCGAAGCCCAGATCCGGCAATTGGGCGGCATTGTCCGGACGGACCTGCAATTGGTGGAACCTTTGATGGACGGCCTGGAAAAGGAAGCGGGCCTGCTGGATGGTCCGGCCCTGGCGCGGTTCGTGGCGTCGGCGCTGGCTTTGTATGAACGCACGCCGGAGGCAGGCAAGAAGTTTCTGAGCCTGACGTCCAAGGTGGGCCAGGATGCATGCGCCGCCTTGCAGCGCGCCGTGATCCTTGCAAGGACCCAGGAGCCGCTCAACCGATATCTTCAGGCCCGTGTGGGGCGTTCCGTGGCGGTCCGGCCTCTTTCCGAACTGCCGGATCCCGTGTCCCGGGAATCGCTGGTCGCCTCGGACGGCCGCTGCATCTACCTCCCGGATGAACTGGACCGGTTCGGGGCGCGTGCCGACAATCTGCAGTTGTACAAGGCGCTGGTCCGGTTGGAGGCCGGCAATCTCGAATGGCGGAGCTACGATTTCGACCTGGACCGGGCGGCCGATCGGGCACCCCACCTGCCCCATTGGGGAAACATCGCTGCAATCGACACCGATACCGTTGCGATCTGTGACGGAGAACGCTTCGTCAACTCATTTCCCAATCCCCCTCTGGCCCAGGATCTGTTTACCCTTTTCGAGCACGCTCGTACCATGCGGCTGGCGAAGAGCCGCTATCCCGGCCTGATGCAGCAGGTCATGCCCCTGGTGCGCCGGGAAGCCCGGGGCGGGAGCCGGGCCGGCGGCCATCTTTTGAACCCCATCGCGGCCCGATTGCTGTTGGACCTGCCCACCCCCTACGCCACCGACGGACCCGCCGCCCGGATCCAGCCGGCCCTGGTGGCCTTGTACCGGGAACAGGAAACGGATGACGCCATCGTCGAAGATTCCGCCCGAATGGTCTGTCAGGCCCTCGACATGATGGAATCACATGCGGGCGGTACGTCGCACCGGTATCAACCCTATCCTTTTCCCTTTGGCCGCCGGATCCGCTGGGATCTGGTCAGTCGCGCGGCCGATGCACGGGACCATCTCGCCCGGCGAATCAAGGTGCGTCTGGACGCCCAGGATCTGGGGGTCTACCAGTCGGATGTCAAACAGCTCCTGGCCGAACAGCAGGGAATGTTGTCCCGGGACGATATCGTCGTACTGATCCTTCGGCGCAACACGGATCGTCCGGCAGGCCAGGTGGCTGCGGATCTGTCCGCCCTGGACCTGGACGACCTGTTGCAGCAGGCGGTCACGGCCATGACCCCATCGAACCCGGAGGGCGGCCGGGTTTTTTCCCATCCCGAGTGGGACCACCGGTTGCAGGACTACCTGCAGGGCCATACCCGGGTCCGGGAGCGCGCGCTGCCCCGAGACGGCGGCGACGAGTTCTATCAAAACACGCTGATGCAGCACCGCGGGTTGGTCACTCACATGAAGCGGGCGTTCGAATTGCTCAAACCCGAAGGGTTGGCGCTGCTGCGCCAATGGCCGGAAGGAGATGCTTTCGATTACCGGGCCCTGCTCGATTTCGCCATCGATCGACGCGCCGGGCGGATCCCGTCTGACCGGCTTTTCATCAAGCGGCTCAAGCAAGAGCGCGATGTGGCCGTTACCTTGCTGCTGGACCTGTCGCGATCCACCGCCAATCCGGTGGCCGGCGGACACACCACCGTTCTGGACCTGGCCAAGGAAGCCGCGGTGCTGTTTTGCGAAGCCCTGGAAGTGGTGGGCGACCGGTATGCCCTCGCCGGCTTCTCCGGAAGCGGCCGTCATGCAGTCGATTTTTACGGCATCAAGCGCTTCACGGAACCCCTGGACGAGGAGGTTCGGATCCGACTGTCCGGCTTGCGGCCCCAGCGCAGCACCCGAATGGGCGCGGCCATCCGCCATGCCGCCGGATGGCTGGCCCGTACCGAATCACGGGTGCGCCTGCTGATCGTGGTGAGCGACGGATTCCCCAACGACCTGGGGTACAAGGCCGACTACGCCATCGCCGACACCCGCCGGGCGGTGCAGGAGGCGCGGGCGCGCAATTACCACGTCAAGGCCATCACCGTGAATATCGGCAGCGACCCCCGTTTGGACGACCTGTACGGACGCATGCACCATCATGTTATCGGAGACGTCCGCGAATTGCCCGACAAGCTCTTGCGCCTGTATGGGACGCTGACGCGCTGTTGACCCATTCCGGCTCGCACGAAAAGCGCCCCGGGAAACTGCAGATCCGATTTATCCATTTCGTAATTGCGCGGTTTGCGTTATTATTACGATTGCATCCACGTATGACATCCATTCAACAGGAACGGCATGTGACTGCCGGCTCCCCGGTCCCAGGAGGGTGGCCATGCTGATACACGATGATATTTTTTCGTGGGAGGGCTTCGGGGGCCTGCTCGATCTGGCCAACGGCAAGTGCCGCCTGCGGATCTACGACCTGTCCCGATCCGGAGACAGGAAAGTGATGCTGCTCAAGCCGCTGGTGGTGGTGGTTTCGGATCTGCCGGATCACGAAACCCACATGAAGAACGTGTCTGTGCGCAGCTGCAACAGCCACATCGCCACATGCGTGGCACGAACGTTCAACCTCAATCCCCAGCGCATGGTCTTCGTGGAGTACTACCCGCCATCCAGGTATGGCCGGAACGGCCAGCACCAGATTCCGGCCAAGTACGACCAAGTGGAGTTCCAGTGGTACGAAGACAAGGCCATGCATCCCAAATGGCGGGCATTGGAACCGCCCTTGCTGGATCTGGTCGCCGGTCTGATCGATGAAGCCCCGTCATGAAATGGGCCCAAAAGCCGCTGCGCCGGGTCCGTTTGATCAAAACGGCAGATAGACCGTGTGAATCCGGCCGCTGCCCCTTTCCACGAGTTGCAGCCGCAGGCGTTTGGCCGACTTGGCTTCGCCGGGGAAGAAGATGATCCCGTGGGCCAATCCGTTGGGGGATATGGATTTGTTTTCCAGGGACTTGTCGCGCAGATCGCGGACGATCTCCGATCGGGCGTCCTGGGAAGACGCCGCCCCGGCGGCCCCACCCAGCACGGCGCCGCCGGCGGCGCCGATGGCGGCGCCTTCGCCGGCCGTACGGACCGCATCCCTGCCGCTCACGATGCCTACGGCCGCGCCGATAACGGCACCGGCAGTGGCCCCCAGAAAACCGCTGTAGGCCCCTTCCTTGAAGATCTTGTTGGTCTGGGCATACTTGGTGGCACGTTCATAGGCGAATTTGTCCGTGAGGATGGGCCACAGATTGCTTTCCTGGTCCTCCAGGAAGGTCTGCGCCGGATTGATGTCCAGGGTCTCGTTGCCCTGGTTGTCGAAGGCCACCTGCACGGGCAGCATGCCGGCGCCCCGGATATCGAATCCAAAGGCTTTCTTGGCGGCGGCCGGGTCCACAAAGGCCTGGGCACCGATCTGGGTGCCGGCGACGACGATGGTGTTCTGATACGCGTCCGGCGCCTTGAAGGGCAACGGCTGGGCCTTGTAGGCCGTGCTGCATCCGTAAATAGATACCATGCTGATGGCGGTCAAAGCGATGATAGCACGTCTGAACATGATGAATCCCCTTTGGTGTTGATGGTAAATACATAATGACCACGGAAATGCCGGCCGGCGGTCCGATGGGTACGGACGCTGACCGACACGATCAACGGTGATGGGCTGGCCAAAGGCGAATCAGAGGTTCCAGGCTTTCGCGCAGCAAAGGGGGCGTAGGATATTCCGGCGAATCGAGATCGGAATGGGGATTGGGTTATTGCGCACCTACTGCAGACCAGTCGGTGTCGTCCAGGCATTGGTTAAGGGCCATTACAGCCCGGTCGAGATTCTCCAAGGCCTGTTGCGCGCCTTCGGGCGAGCCGCATTTGCCGATTTCCTCCACTTCCAGGGCGGCGGCGGCCACGGCCTTGGCCCCGAGGTTGGCGGCGGCACCCTTGAACTGATGCGCTTCCTTGCCCAACGTCTCCAGGTCGTCGGCCTCCCAGGCCGCGCGGATACGCTCGATGTGGTCGGGAGTGGTGCGTTGCAACTCATCCACCATCATCTTCAGGAACTCCACATCTCCCATGGTACGTCTCAAGGCTTCGGCCAGATCAAAGATCGGTTTGCTTTCGGCCATTGCGTCACCTCTTTTTGCTTGCATTATCGTGTATAGCACCCTAGTCAAAGCGATACCAGTGGTTTCGGTGTTCCAGGAGAAAAGTTTAGGACTTTTTGACTGCGGTTTCCTTCCGGTCGTCGGGAAATATCCCGGGGCCGCGTGACGGCAGGTGCGGCCTGCGGCGACCATTTCAACCGTTGCGGGTCGCAGATTGATCTTGCCGTCGATTGCGGATGAAGGCATAAAGAGGACGACCACCACCCGTACCGGCAAATGGAAAGATATGCGCTTTCGACCCTGCATCGACCTGCATAACGGCAGTGTCAAACAAATTGTCGGCGGCACCCTCGCCGATGACCGAAAGGACGTCCTGCAAACCAATTACGAATCCGAAAAGCCGGCCGATTGGTACGCCCGTCTCTATCGCCGGGACAATCTGAAGGGCGGTCATGTGATCCAATTGGGGCCGGGCAACATACAAGCCGCCAGGGCGGCGCTGGCTGCATGGCCCGGCGGGATGCAGCTTGGCGGGGGGGTCACCCTCGACAATGCCCGCGACTGGCTCGATGCCGGGGCGGCCGCGGTGATCGTCACTTCCTGGGCATTCTTCGGCGACCGGGTCGACGAGGATCGCCTCAAGGCCCTCGCCCGGAGCATCGGACCCCGGCGGCTGGTGTTGGATCTCAGCTGCCGCCGCCGTGGCAGGGATTACTTTGTCGTTACCGATCGTTGGCAGACTTTCACCCAGGAGCGCGTCGGCCCGCGGCTGCTCGACCGGTTGTCCGGTTACTGCGCCGAATATCTGATCCACGGGGTCGACGTGGAGGGCCGTTGCCAGGGAATCGAAACCGGCCTGGTGAAGCTGCTGGGGAAGTGGGGTCGCATTCCGATCACGTACGCGGGCGGCATTCACGCCCCCCGGGACCTCGACGCCATCGAACAGCTTGGCCGGGGCCGCATCGATTTTACCGTGGGCAGCGCCCTGGATCTTTTCGGCGGCCAAGGCTTTGCATACCGCGATCTGGCGCTGCGGTACGGCGGCGGAGGGGATGGAAAATGAATGGCATTCATTTCATTCCGGCCGTCTATAAGTTTCGGCGGACATGATTTTTTGGTTGCGCTGCAGCTATGGTTAGTATACAAACAAAAAGAAGGACGATCCACAATTCCTTGAAAAACTGCCGGGCTCGGCATGCCGACTCCCACCGAGCCATGACGGATTCGAGACCATCGATGCGCAGTCGGCATGGAATGGATCCTGGGTTTGGAAGCCATCCATTATTGGCAATGAATAAACGTTGGGGGGCGGGCCGGCCGCCGCTTCGGCTGCATCCGGCGCGATTTTGATTTACCATGATGGGAAGGAGTCACTATGAAAAAGTCTCTTGTAGCGCTGGGGGTCTGGATCCTGCTGTGTGCCACGGTATCGCCGCTTTCCGCGGGCGGTATCATCAACAAATCCAACCTGTCGGCCGATTATTTCCGGTCACTGACCCGGCATGCTTCCACCGATGCAGCCGACATCATCCCCTTCAACCCGGCCGGGGTGATGAAGATGGAGAACGGCATCTATACCAAGCTGGACATCCTGTATATCAACAAGGACTATGGCAATAACGTACCCAGCTCTTTCGGTGTTCCCGGCGGCTTCGGCGATCTTAGCTCCGACGAGCCGTCCATCGTACCGGGATTCTTTGCCGTCTACAAAGAGGACAAATGGGCCGGTTTCTTCGCCGTAACCGTTCCCGGCGGTGGCGGCAAGGTGGACTTCTCCGACGGCGATGCGCGAACCGCCCTCCTGGGTGGCGGCGTCCTGGCCCAGGCCAACCAGGCAGGATTCGGCGTCATTTATACCGGCATCGGCAGCATGTCCCTGGAAGCCGACAGCTATGCCATCGGCTATACCCTGGGCGGCGCCTACGAGATCAATGACATGTTTTCAGTGGCCGGCGGTATCCGTTATATCACGGCGAAACAGAAATTCGACGGTCAGGTGACGCCCATAAAAAACAGTGCCAACCCGGCATCGGCGTCACCGCTCTTCCGGGACCAGTTCAAGGTCGAGCTCACCCGCGATGCCACCGGCCTGGGGTATTTCCTCGGGTTGAATGTGACGCCCAACGAGAAGCTCAACCTGGGATTCTTATATCAATCCAATACCGATCTCGATTACGACTCCGATGTCTCGCGGGACGATATCGGCGTCACCCCGCTGATCGGATGGGCCGACGGCACCAAGGAGCGGGAAGACCTGCCGGGAATATTGGCGCTGGGGGTATCGTACATGCTGACGCCCAAGCTCCGCGGCGAAATTGATTATACCCGCTATCTGGAAAGCGCCGCCGATCTCGAGAATGCCCGTTTCAACGAGCCTGGGGAAGTCGGCGACAGCTGGGAAGTGGGCCTCAGCCTGACCTACACGTTCAATCCCCAGTGGCGTGCCAGCATCGGCTATCTGCATACGGATATCGTCGGAATCGAACCGGATCAGATGCTGGTGGAATCCCCGGAACTGGACGCCAGTACCATCGGCCTCGGTGGCGTGTACAGCCCCACGGATCGATGGGACATCACTTTCAGTTACACCAACGTGACCTACGACTCGGTGAAAACCAAAGATCAGACCTTCAACCGCGCCCCATCGGGAACGGAACTCGAAAAAGCGGTCACCGCCTTCTCGGTGGGTTTTCAATACCGCTTCTGATGGCGGACCCGGTTCACGATTCGCACCCCTGGGAGATTTCCCAGGGGTTTTTTTCATCCGCTCCATGCCGTCAACAAGACGGGATGGATATCGCGATGTTGCAAACTCGCTTCCAAACGTTTATCCTGCACTCCATCAGGAGAACATTCAACCTATTTTGGGAGGGCCATATGGACCGAACGCGTAAGATGTTTCGATTCCCGGCATTGCTCATCGCCATCGTATTTACGGCAGCCGCATGCAGCACCGTGAACCCGTATACCGAAGAGAAGCAGACCAGCAAGCTGGCCATCGGCGCCGGCATCGGCGCGGCCAGCGGCGCCGTTATCGGGCTGCTGACTTCCGACAGCAAGGACCGGCGCAGGAACGTACTCATCGGCGCCGGATTGGGTGCCGTGGCCGGCGGCGGCATCGGCTATTACATGGATGTGCAGGAAGCCAAGCTGCGCCAGCGGCTGCGCGGCTCCGGCGTCAGCGTCACCCGGGTGGGCAATCAGATCGAGCTCAACATGCCGGGCAATGTGACTTTCGACACCGGCTCACCGAATATCAATGCCGGCTTTTACGATGTACTCAATTCGGTGGTCATCGTCTTGAAGGAGTATGAAAAGACCAGCGTGGACGTCATCGGCCATACCGACAGCGTGGGCTCCGCAACCTATAACCAGCGCCTGTCCGAAGAGCGCGCCCGCAGCGTGGCGGAATACCTTTCCGGCCAGGGCATCCTGCCCGCACGCCTGCTGGTTGCCGGCATGGGCGAGTCCCAGCCCGTCGCTTCCAATGCCACCCCCGAAGGCAGGGCCCAGAACCGCAGGGTGACCATCCAGATCTCGCCCGTCGTGGCCCAATAACCGCTTGCGAAGATCGCCAGGCCGTGCGCAGGTTCCGATGGGGAACCTGCGCGCGGTTTGTCGTTCGCAAGGGACTTGTGCCCCGACGCGGCTGTGTCATGGCTTCACCTGTCCTGCGGCCGGTGAACACCACCCTGCAACCAAAGGAGTCTCCCATGGAGCGATTCGACGTTACCCTGTTCGAACCATTCCCATTTCAGGTGGGACAGAAGATCCGCATCGAAGGCGGCAAGCGCCGCGGCGACTGGGAGGTGGCGGCGGTGAGCGACGCGAAAGTGACCCTGCGCTGCCCCATCTCCAAGCGTGAATTCGAGTGGGCCCGCTTCTGCTATCGGGTCAAGGAACTCAAAAATGCCCCCTGGCCCCAACCCGATTAGGGCTTCCTCCAAGCAGGTTCCCCCGGGCACCCCTGGAAACTCTCTACGGAATTCGTTTCCAATGAACGATTCATGTTTGACCAGTCCGTTGTTGACCGATCTGTATGAATTGACCATGGCCGCCGCCTACCTGGACCAGGAGATGGATGCCACGGCCACCTTTTCGCTGTTTTTACGGCCCCAACCCCGGCGGGGCTACTTCGTGGCCGCCGGCGTCGACCCGGCGATGGAGTGGCTCTCGCAACTGGCCTTCGACCCGCAAGAAATAGAATATCTGCGGTCCACGAGCCTCTTCAAATCCCATTTCCTGGATTATCTGCAGACCCTGCGCTTTACCGGTTCGGTGCGCGCTCTGCCCGAAGGCACCATTTTTTTTCCCGATGAGCCCATCCTGGAGGTGACGGCGCCCCTGATTCAGGCCCAGTTGGTGGAGACCTATCTGATCAACACCATCGGGATCCACAGCCTGATCGCCACCAAGGCGGCCCGTTGCGTCCATGCCGCCCGGGGCCGCGGGCTCATCGACTTCGCCCTGCGCCGCACCCAGGGTGCGGATGCCGGGATGGCCGCGGCCCGCAGCTCCTATCTGGCAGGATTCGATGCCACCAGCAACGTCCTGGCCGGCCGTCGGTATGGGATTCCGGTGGCCGGGACCATGGCCCACTCTTTCGTACAGAGCTTCCCCAGTGAAGCGGCGGCGTTTCATGCCTATGCGCAGACCTTCCCACGGGGGGCCATATTTTTAATCGACACCTACGATACCCTGTCCGGTGCGCATGAGGCCGCCGCCGTGGCCCAGGCCATGGCTCAAGAGGGGCGGCAATTGGTGGGCGTTCGTCTGGACAGTGGAGACTGCACCTCCCTGAGCCATGAGGTGCGCCGCATTTTGGACGGCGCCGGTTTGGCCGAGGTCAAGATCTTCGCCAGCGGAGGGTACGACGAATATGGCATCGCCGATGCACTCGCCCGGAACGCGGCCATCGACGCCTTCGGCGTTGGCACCCGGATGGGGGTCTCGGCGGATCAGCCGTTTCTCGACCTGGCTTACAAACTCGTGCGCTACGACGGCAAGGACGTGCGCAAGCTCTCCACCTCAAAGCAGAGCATGGGCGGCGCCAAGCAGGTCTTCCGCCGCACCGGTGCCGATGGCACTTTTGCCGGCGATGTCATCGCCACTACCGATGATGTCGTTGCCAATGCACGTCCGCTGATGATATCGGTGATGCAACAGGGAAAGAATACCGGCATCCGACCCGGTCTTGCCGATATCCGCGATTACTTTCGCCGACAATGGGCATCACTGCCGGAGACCACCAAGGATCTGTACTACCCCGCGCCCTATCCGGTTGCGGTGAGCCCGAATCTGACAGCCCTGCAGCGGCGGATCGACGCCCAGCTGGCCATGGGACCGCCGGACGCGTGATGGCGGCGGCAGGTCATGAAAACCAGAGAATCTCGCTTGCATCCATTAGAAATCCAAATCGCCAAGCTGAAAGCCACCCATTCCCGGATGGTGGATGAACTGTCCCGGTTGCATGGGGAAATTCATCTCCTGCGCAAACAGGAGGCGCTGTTCAGCGCGTTGGTGGAACAGGCCCCGGATGCGCTGTTCGCCCACGATTTGGATGGCCGGTTTGTCTTCGTCAATGATGTGGCCTGTCAATCCTTGGGCTATGCCCGCGACGAATTGCTGGCAATGACCATGCAGCAGGTGGAGCAAGGCTGGGATACCCGGAAGATCGAGGCCATTTTCGAGGAAGTCGCCACGGGCAAGACGGTGCATACCGAAGGCAAGTTAAGACGCAAGGACGGCACCCACATGCCCGTTGAAATCCGCATCGGTTTGTTCGATGTGATGGGCAGCCGGCTGATCTATGGCATCGCCCGGGATCTGTCGGAACGCCTGATGTACGAGGAGCGGCTGCGCCAGGCCCACAAAATGGAAGCCGTGGGCACCCTGGCCGGCGGCATCGCCCACGATTTCAACAACATTCTGGGCATCGTGCTGGGCTGCGCCGAGCTGGCCGCCGACCCCCTGGGCGAAGACCATCCTGCCCATGAATATCTGCAGGAGATCCGGCTGGCCGTACGCCGGGCCAAGGAGGTGGTCTGGCAGCTGCTCAGCTTCAGCCAGAAATCGGACGAAGGCCAGAAGCCGATGAACATCGCGCCGCTGATCAAGCAGAGCCTCAAGCTGCTGCGTTCCACTATTCCCGCCAACATCGAATTCCAGTGGGTCATCGACGAGGAATGCGGACGCATCATGGCCAATCCCACCCAGATTCACCAGGTGATGATCAATCTGTTTGCCAACGCTGCGCACGCCACGCGGGAAGGCGGCCGCATCGAAGTACTGCTCAGAAACGCGATCTTCGAGGAGGCCGGGGATCTTCGGGGCGATCGGCCGGCAGCGGCAAAATGTCTCCGGCTTCGCGTGAAGGACAATGGATGCGGGATCGCCCCGGATCTCCTGGCGCGTATTTTTGAACCCTATTTCACCACCAAGGATGTGGGCAAGGGCTCGGGGATGGGGCTGGCCGTGGTACACGGAATCGTCCAGCGCCATGGCGGTTTGATCCGGGTGACCAGCACTCCCGGTCGGGGTACGGCCTTCGACCTCTTCTTTCCCGCCGTGGACACACCCGATCCCGAACCGGGGGCGGATGGCGGCCCTGCGGCGAACTTGCCCGGCGGAAACGAAACCATTCTCGTGGTGGATGACGAAACGGCGATTCACCGCGGCCAACGATCGATTCTGGAGAGCCTGGGCTACCAGGTGGAGGATTTCGGCACCCCCATGGAAGCCCTGGAGCGCCTGCGGGCCCAACCGCACCGTTTCGACCTGTTGATTACCGATATGGCCATGCCCAGGCTCACCGGGGATACCTTGATCGAAAGATGTCGCGAGATCCGACCGGACCTGCCGGCGATCCTGTGTACCGGTTTCAGCGAGCGCATCGACGGCCGGACCTCCCAGGAATTAGGCGTATCCACGGTTCTGCTCAAACCGGTGGATGGCAGGACCCTGGCCATGGCGGTGCGCCAGGCCCTCGAGGAAAGATCATCGGCCTGATTTTACCTTTGGATGGTGAATTCCATGCCGGCACCATGACGACTTCTATATAGAATCCACTTGGGAGATGTCCCCTGTCACGAGGAGTTGAAATGACCGACCGACGCAGCCGCATCATCGCGGAACTCGAAATCAACCTGGAAGAGATCCTGACCCTGTTTCGCACCCTGCCCCCGGAAGCACTCGGAATCCGGGTCTACGGGGACGGCGCCCGCTGGACTGCGCGCCAGGTTCTGGCACACTTCATTACCATCGAGCAATCCATGCAATGGATGTTTCGCAATATCCTGGCGGGAGGCCCGGGTTCCCCCAGGGACTTCGATCCCGAGAGGTTCAATGCGACCCAGCCGGCCAAGCTGGACGGCCAGCCCTTCGACACCCTGCTGGAGACATTCCGAACCGTGCGCGACGAAACCGTCGCCATCGTCGCCGCCGCCGAGGAGGCCGATCTGGATCGCCGGGGATGGCACGCCTTCCACGGCCACGGCACCCTGGAACGCTTCATTGTATGGGCGTATGAGCATGCCCGGTTGCATGCCGAGGATCTGCAAAAAGCCCTGGATAGCAGCCGATGGGATCCTGTTTGATGACGGGAGAATGAAAAATTGTGACGGCCGCAGATATGGCGGCGTGCGTGAGGCGGTTTCGTTCTCAACCCGTTGGGTAGCGGGACCTGCGAGGATCAGATCCCCAGGTACGCCTTGCGGACTTCTTCGTTGGCCAGCAGGTTCTCGGCCGTGTCCGCCAGGGTGATGCGGCCGTTTTCCATCACATAGCCCCGGTGGGCCACTTTCAGAGCCAGGTTGGCATTCTGTTCCACCAGAAAAATGGTGGTGTTGCTTTCGGCGTTGATCTTTTCGATGATCTCGAAGATCCGTTTGACCACCAGCGGGGCCAGCCCCAGGGAGGGCTCATCCAGCAACAGAAGACGCGGGCGCGCCATCAGCGCCCTGGAGATGGCCAGCATCTGCTGCTCGCCGCCGCTGAGGGTGCCGCCGGCCTGGTTGCGACGCTCTCCCAGGATGGGAAAAAGACCCAGAACATATTCGAGATCCTTGGCCACTTCACTCCGGTCGTTTCTCAAAAATGCTCCCATGTCCAGATTTTCCAGGACCGACAAGTAGGGGAAGATGCGCCGCCCCTCGGGCACCTGGCAGATGCCCAGGGCCACGATATCGTTGGGGGTCATGTCGGTGATGGAGCGACCTTCGAATTCCACCACACCGCTGCGCGGGGGGACCAGGCCGGAGATGGACATCAGGGTCGTGCTCTTGCCGGCCCCGTTGGCGCCGATGAGGGTGACGATCTCTCCCTGGCCGATTTCCAGGGTGACGCCTTTGAGTGCCTGGATATTCCCATAGAAGGTATTGATTTGGTCGAGCTTAAGCATCCAAGTCTTCTCCGAGATAGGCCTTGATCACTTCCTGATTTTTGCTCACTTCTGCGGGGGTGCCTTCGGCGATTTTGCGACCGTAGTCTACGACGTAGATTCGATCGGAAAGGCTCATGACCAGTTTCATGTCGTGTTCGATGAGCAGAATGGAGATTTGGTCCCGGTCCCGCAACCGGACGATGAGTTCATCGAGCTCCTTGGTCTCCTGGGCGTTCATGCCGGCCGCCGGTTCGTCCAGCAACAGCAGGAACGGTTCGGTGGCCATGGCCCGGGCGATTTCCAGGCGTCGCTGGGCACCGTACGGCAGGTTCTTGGCGAATTCGTTGACAAAGCGCTCGAGCCCGAATTTTTTCAGGATCTCGTAGCTGTGATCGATGACCTCTTTCTCTTCGCGACGGGTATTGGGCGGCCGGAAGACGGCGCCCGGAATGCCGGTCTTGAGGCGGCAGTGGCAGCCGATCATCACATTCTCCAGCACCGTCATGTTCTGGAACAAGCGGATATTCTGAAAGGTGCGTGCCATGCCGCGGGCCGTTACCTGGTCGGGTTTCAGACCGTTGAGACGATGGGTCGGGCCCTTGGGGCTGGTCAGGTCGATGGTGCCTTGGGTGGGGAGGTAGATGCTGGTGATGCAGTTGAACAAGGTGGTCTTCCCGGCGCCGTTGGGGCCGATGAGGGCGACGATCTCCTGCTGCCCGACGATCAGGTCCAGGCTGTCCAGCGCCCGCAATCCACCGAAGTCCATGGTGAGATTCGATACGGTTAAGGCCGAAGGTTTCATGCCGATGTCGTTCCTCGTTATTTCCCAAACCGGTAGACTTTGCGAACGTCCGTTATAATGCCGCCGGGCCGGAACACCATCATCACTACCAGGACCGCCCCGAAGGTGAGCATGCGAAATTCCGAGAAGGCCCTGAAGTACTCCGGCAGCAGTTTGAGGGCCAGGGCGCCGGCGATGACGCCGACGATGCTGCCCATGCCGCCCAGCACAACGCAGCAGAGAATGATCACCGACTCCCAGATGGTAAAACTGGCCGGGTTGATGAAGGTGGTCTTGGCGGCAAACACGACGCCGCCCATGCCGGCCCAGGTGGCCCCTAGGGCGAAGGCACTGAGCTTGGTGCGCACCTTGTTGATGCCCATGGCCTGGCAGGCGATCTCATCCTCCCGAAGGGCCATCCAGGCCCTGCCGATGCGTGAGTCCTGAAGCCGGCGCACCACGAAAATGGTGAAGAGCGCCAGCAGCAGCATCAGGAAGTAGATGTAGGTGTGGTTCTGCCGCAGGGAGAGTTCGATGCCGAAGAAGCCGGGGCGGGGGATATTGGCGATACCGCTGGGACCAAAGGAGAACTCGTTCCAGTTCTCGAGAATCAACCGGATGATCTCACCGAAGCCCAGGGTGACGATGGCCAGGTAGTCGCCACGGAGGCGCAGGACCGGAAAGCCCAGCAGGATGCCGAAAAGAAAACTCAATGCGCCGCCGATGGGGAGGCAGATCCAAAATCCGATGCCGAAATGGTGGTTGAGCAGGGCGTACGTATAAGCGCCCACCGCAAAGAAGGCCACATATCCCAGGTCGAGCAGCCCGGCCAACCCGACGACGATGTTCAATCCAAGGGCCACCACCACATAGATCAGGGCCGTGGTCATGATATCGACCTGGTAGAGGGAGAAGATGAAGGGATAGACGATAAAGAAGGCCGCCGCCAGGGCGAATGCCGGGCGGCTGAAACTCGGGTTGTTGATGAGTTTCTGCGAGATGGTCATGGTATCGTCGCCGCCGGTCTCCGCCTTCTTGATGCCTGCCTCCTTGCGTCGGATGAGGTAACGCCATACATAGGAGAGGAAGTAGAAAGCCACGCCGACCTTCACCATGCGGTCCCATCGCCATTCCACGGTGCGATAGGTGGTGTTGACCTGGATCACCATTATGGGAAAGGTCAGAAACATGAACCAGATGGAGGCTTTCAGCGAGTGGATCCTCTCGGCGGTGGCCATGCTGAGCCCCAACAGGCCGTAAATGGCCACGGTCCAGAGGATCAGAAGAATATCGCCCGGTACGAGAAATCTGTATACGCCGATGAAGGCCGAGCCGAAGAAGATCGCCGCCGCCAGATCGGAAAAGGCGCACAGCCCGATGAGGGCCAGGAGGACGATCTTGATGAGATAGTAGTAAAACCATCCTCCTTCGATGGGAAGGCGGAAGTACAAGAGCATTGCCGCCGCAAGGATGACCGCAGTACGACGCAACCAAATCTGGGAGTAGTTCTGAGCAGCAACCATATTTTTCCCCGTCTTCTTATTCCCCTCGCGCCTTGGATAGGCCGCAACGTCTTGCAACCCGGATCATACCTTGTCGGTTTCCTTTCGTCCCAGAAGTCCGGATGGACGGAAGATCAGGATAAAGACCAGAAAGAGGAAGGCGAACACATCTTCGTAGTCGCTGGAAATGTAGCCCGTGAAAAAACTCTCCGACCATCCCAGCACCAGGCTGCCCAGTACGGCGCCGGGCATGCTGCCGATGCCGCCCAGCACCGCGGCCACGAACGCTTTGATGCCGGCCAGAAAGCCGATGTAATAGTTGATCTGCCCGATATGGGAGGCGATGAGAACGCCGCCCAAGGCGGCGGTGGCCGATCCGATGATGAAGGTGGTGGCAATGACGCGGTTGACGTCCACGCCCACCAGAAGCGCCATTTCGCGGTCCTGGCTGGTGGCGCGCATCGCCTTGCCCATCCGGGTGAATTTGATCATGACGGTCAGGGCCACCATGACGATGGCGGTGACGGCATAGATGATGATCTCCGAAGAGCGTACGATGTGCTCGACGGGTTCCAGGAATTTGAATTCGGGTACCAGGTTGGGGAAGGGCAGAAAATCGGAGGTTTGGGCCAGCAGCACGTAGTTTTGCAGAAAAAGGGACATGCCGATGGCGCTGATCAGCGCGGAGAGCCGGGGTGCCTTGCGCAACGGCTTGTAGGCGATCTTCTCTATGGTCCAGCCATAGGCGGCCGAATAAATCACGGCCACCACCGAGGCGATGAGCAGGATGGCCAGGGCATTCCAGTTCAACAGCGTCAGGATGCCGGCCACGATCAAGGCGGTGAAAGCACCGATCATGTAGATTTCACCATGGGCGAAGTTGATCAATTCAATGATCCCGTACACCATGGTGTAGCCCAGTGCGATCAGTGCATAGATGCTCCCCCGGGTCAGGCCTCCGAGAAACAATTCAAAAAAATATTCTAGATCCATAAGCGAAAAAATCAGGGAACAGGCCGTATCCGGCCTGCCCCCTGTCCGTTAGCCTGATGTCCGGCTACTTTAATTCTTCATACTTTCCATTTTTTACCTGATACACGGCGAAACCGACGCCGATGGCATCTCCGCGATCGTCAAACTTGATATTGCCCACGGGAGTGTCGGCCTCCTTGGTGCGCAGGGCAGTGACCAGTGCGTCGTAATCGGTGGATCCGGCGTTCTGGATCGCCGTCAAGAGCGCGATGCTGGCCGATACGGCATTGTCGAAGAAAGCACCCGGGTCGGATTTGAATTGGTCCTTGTGTTTCTGGGTGTATTCTTTGGTCAGCGGGTTACTGCTGACATCTTTGGGACCGGTGGCATATACGCCTTCGGCGTATTGTTTGGCCACCTTGATAAAGGTGTCGTCTTTCACGCCGTCGTCTGAAATGAAAATGGATTTCATTTTCTTCTTGCGCATCAGGGTGACGATCTTGGAGGCTTCGGGATGGTAACCGCCGAAGATCACCGCCTCGGCTTGGTTGCGTTTGATTTTCTGGACCACGGCGGAGTAATCCACGGCCCCGGGTGTGATGCCCTCATAAAGGACGAGTTCCGCACGCGGGTCTTTCTCGATAAAGGCCTTGGCGAATTCGGCCAACCCTTTTCCGTAGTCGCCCTTGTCATGGAGGACGGCGATCTTCTTCACCTTGAGAACGTCCAGGGCGAAATCCACTTCCAGACGGGCCTGGGCGTCATCCGAAGCGATGGTTCGGAAGAAATTGGGATAGTCGCCGCTCTGGGTCAGACCAGGGTTGGTGGCCGACGGCGACATGACCACTTTCTTGGAATCCTTGTAGATCCCCAGGGCCGCCTTGGTGGCGCCGCTGCAGATGTGCCCCAGGACCACCGCCACGTCGTCGCCGACCAGTTTGGTGGCGGTGCTGGTGGCCACTTCGGGTTTGCAGACGTCGTCTTCCACCACCAGTTCGATCTGCTTGCCCAGTACGCCGCCCTTGGCGTTCCAGTCGGCAACGACCAGCTTGGCGGCATTCACCGTGGGGATGCCGTAGGAGGCCAGGTCACCGCTGTGGGGACCGGCCACGCCCAGTTTGATGGTGTCGGCCGCCAGGGCGGTGCCCAGGATGGCCATTGACAGGAACAGCACCGCTGCTGTAACGGCTGACAGTCTGACGGATCGATGTTTCCTCATGCTTTCCCTCCTTGATACCAGTTTGTGTTGAAGCACGAAAAGAACCGCTTGCTAACCTAGAGATTTGATTGTCCTAACAACGACGGCACTTTATACCTATGATTGGTCGGCCGAGTCAAGCGATTCGACCTTTCGTGCCCCCAGTGAACAGAGAATTGTCCGGAGATGGGATTGGTTGAAAACGGTGGCTCGGACGATATGGGGTTGAAGCCGGCGAATCGAGTCGTGTATAGGTGGGTACTCCGGGGAGGACCGGATTGGTGACCGACCATCGGGGATTCCATGGGAGCCCCGGCAAAGGAGCGCAGCGTGACCAAACGAATCGGGCTCGTGGTAAAGGACGATCCAAGGGTGATCGACCAGGCCGACGATCTTGAGCAGTGGCTTCGGGACCACCATTGCGGGGTGATCCGCAAGGCGGGGGCATCCTTTCAGCGCCGGCAGAAGCGGACCACCGGCGATGCGGCGCCGGAAGACCTGTTTTGTGTGGTGGTACTGGGGGGGGACGGCACCTTCCTGGCCGCCGTGCGGTGGTTGGGGGCCAATCAGGTTCCCGTGCTGGGGGTCAAGTTCGGTGAGGTCGGTTTCATGGCCGATGCGGCGGCGGAACGGCTCTACGAAGTGGTGGAGGCGATCCTGGTTCATCCATTCGAAACCCAGCCGCGCATGCGCCTGCGGGTCGAAGTGTGGGACGGAGAAACCCTCGTGGCCGGAGAATCGATCTTGAACGACGTGGTGATCAACAAGGGAGCCCTGGCCCGGCTGGCCCATATCAAGACCTATGTGAACGATACCTTTCTCACCGACTACCGCGCCGACGGCCTGATCGTGGCCACTCCCACCGGTTCCACGGCGTATTCCCTGGCGGCCGGCGGCCCCATCATCCATCCCTCGGTGCCGGGGATCCTGGTTACCCCCATTTGCCCGTTTACCCTGACCAACCGGCCGCTGATCGTTCCCGATTCGGCGACCATCAAGATCCGCCTGGCCCGGAAATCGGCCGATATCATGCTGACCTTCGACGGCCAGGTGGGCATGCCCCTCGACGAACAGCACACCATCCTGGTCCGCAAGGACCCCCGGCCGGTGAACATGATCGTGCTTCCCGACCGCCACTTTTTCGATGTGCTCAAAGCCAAACTCAGGTGGAGCGGCAGCCGACTCTAGTTTTGAGCAAACCCTAAATCCGGCAGATGCTGTCGTCACAGGGGCAGCGGTCGTCCACTTCGTAAGCCACCAAAATGCGCGTTTCCATGGTTTTGCGTTGCGGGTCGATCCGGGTCCAGTCGTGGCGCTGCATCCATTGCCGCAACTGGGTGATATGGGGAATATTTTCGAGCTTCGATGCCAGCAGGCGGCCGTCCGCGCCATGGAGGATATCGGCCAGTTCGCCGTTGGTCACCACCACCACGGGCACCTGGTAATCGGCCACCAGCCGTCCCATGGCCAAGGCCGGACGGTGACGGGTGACCAGGGAACCCGGGCCGTATTGTACGATCATGGCGACGCGTCCATCGACATCGATGGTATAGGTGATGGGCAGCCGGGCGCACTTGTCCTTCGTGGCGACCTCGATAATATGCCGCGGCCGGATTTGTTCCTTCCGATATCCTCTGCCCTGAACCAGCAGACGGCCGATGCGTTGTCGCAGACGCTCATCCAGGGTATCGTCCAGGGTATCGCCGCTGATATAGTCGGTGAGCTGCCCTAGTATAAGGTGATGTCCGCTCATGGGCCGTGCCTCGGTCGGGGGGACCCCCTTCGCATTTTTGCGGTTGCCTGCCCACGCGAATTGGGTTACCGTGGGTACGCTGGAAATATACCATAGCCGGGCGGCCCTGTTAACCAACAAACCAGGATGGTGCGTCGTCCGCACCGGGTAGGCCGGCCAAGGTTGGTATCATGACATCGAGTGCAGAACCAGTAGAGCTTCCCTCGTCCGCTACCCTGCGGGAAGAGTTTGAAAAGCGTGAAACCAAATTCATGTCCCCCTTCGGGTACATGAGTGCCGCCACCCGGGGGCGATCCCGGCCCGAGCCGCCTTGCCCCATCCGCACCGCCTTTCAACTGGACAAAGACCGCATTCTTTTCAGCAATGCCTTCCGGCGGCTGAAGCACAAGACCCAGGTCTTCCTGAATCCCACGGGGGATGAATACCGTACCCGGTTGACCCATACCCTGGAGGTGGCCCAGATGGCCCGCACCATGGCGCGGGCCATGTTTTTGAACGAGGACCTGGCCGAGGCCATTGCCCTGGGACACGATCTGGGCCACACACCATTCGGACATGGCGGAGAAACCGTGCTCAAGGAGATCTTCTCGGCGGCCTTCTCCCATCAGGCCCAGAGTCTGCGGGTGGTGCAGGTTCTGGAGAACTGCGGTCAGGGTCTCAACTTGACCTGGGAGGTACGCGACGGAATTCTGCGCCACTCCAAGGGCTATGGCAAGGTCATGCCCGACGATCCCAAGGATCAGCCGGCCACCGTCGAGGGACGGCTGGTGCGGGTGGCCGATATCATGGCCTACCTGAACCACGACCTGGATGACGCCGTACGCTCCGGCGTGATCACGAAAGACCAGATCCCTGCCGCTTGCAACGATATCCTGGGTCGCACCCACGACCAGCGGGCCACCACCATGATGACCGATTTGATTGCCAACACCCGGCCCGACGACGGAAAGCTGGTCCTCGATATGAGCGGCCATGTGTTCGGGGCCATGACCCAACTGCGCCAGTTTCTCTACCAGAAAGTCTACCGTTCGCCCAAGGTGCACCGGGAGTTCGTCAAGGCCAAGAAGATCATGTCCGAACTCTATACCCACCTGCTGGCAAACGAAGACTTGCTGTCCCAGGAGTTGGAGAAGATGCGCCTGCCCGCCATCGGCGCAGGACCCGCATCCAGGGAGCGCCTGGCATGCGATCTGCTGGCCTGCATGACCGATCGCTACGCCCTGTCCCTCTATGCACGCATCTTCTTCCCCGCACCCACGTTCTGATGACGCCTGCTCCCATGAAACTGCCGGCCCATCTATCCCGCGATCTGGATCAGCTGTTCCGGCGCATGGATCGGGCCTATCACGAAACGGCCGGGCGCGCCGGATTCGTCTGTGGGGGATGCGATGACAATTGCTGCCTCACCCGCTTCTATCACCACACCCTGGCGGAATACCTCTTCCTGCAAGCCGGTCTTGGGCAAATGCCGACGGACCGACGGGCCGAGGTTCGCCGGCGTGCCGAAGCCGCCGTGGAGCGGTTATCCCAGGTGCCGCCCGGCGGCGAGCCGCCGCGGGTCATGTGCCCCGTTAATATCGACGGGCGCTGTTCTTTGTATGCCTGGCGCCCCATGATCTGCCGGCTGCACGGGATTCCCCATCTCCTGCAGCGGCCCGACGGACTCCGCCAGGCCGGACCGGGTTGCAACGAATTTTACGACCAGTGCATCGACTCGCCGGAGCCGCGGCTGGACCGCACACCGTCGTACGTGGCCATGGCCGCGCTGGAGCAAAAACTTCGACGGCATTTCGATTTCGCATCCAGGATCAAGATGACCATCGCGGAGATGATCGTAAATGAAATCCATTGATCCCAAGAACCTGAAGGACCTCCCCGGTCGAAGGCTCGAGGCGGACGAAACCTTCCGTTTCCGATGCCACGCGGCCCTTTCGTGCTTCAACCAGTGCTGCCGCAATCTCAACCTCTTTCTCTACCCCTACGACGTCCTGCGATTGAGCCGATATCTGGAGGTGACCACGGATGCCTTTCTCGAACGGCATGTCGATGTGGTGCTGCGGCCCGAACATTACTTTCCGGAAGTTCTGCTGCGCATGGCCGACAATGCGTCCCGCACCTGCCCATTTTTGACCGGGGAGGGATGCGGCGTCTATTCCGACCGGCCGGACACCTGCCGGACTTTTCCCGTGGAACAGGGCGCCCTGTTCGATGCATCCGGCGGCCGCGGCCGGACGGTCCACTTCTTCCGGCCGCCGGAGTTCTGCCTCGGCCAACACGAAGCGCCGTCATGGACACCGCGAACCTGGGCACAGGACCAGGAGGCCGAGCGCTATCATGAGATGACCCTGCGCTGGGCCGAAATCCGGCGCCTTTTCCAGGAGAACCCCTGGGGGGCGGAAGGCCCCCAGGGCGCCAAGGCCAAGATGGCTTTCATGGCCACCTACAACCTGGACCGCTTTCGCCGGTTTATCTTCGACAGCAGCTTCCTTGCGCGATACCGGATCAAGCCCGAGCTCAAGCGCAAGCTGCGGACCAACGACCGGGCCTTGCTGCTGTTCGGCTTCGATTGGGTGCGGTTCTTCGTCTGGGGGCTGCCCAGCAGGCAAATCCGGCTGATATCCCGGTAGGGCCCATCTTTCAGACGACCCCTTTGGGCATGGGGGCGATTTTCTCGCCGCCCAGGACATAGCCGCCATCCAGGCGCAGGACGCTGCCGGTCATATAGGGGGCGTCTGAAATGATGAACCGGACGGCCTTGACCACGTCCGCCGGGATTCCGGTCCGTCCTGCCAGGGTGTGGGCGATGATCTGTCTCTTCTGCTGGGCGTTCAACAATCCCCACCCGCGGGTACCGCGGCCATGGCGGGTATCGAAGATTCCCAGCATGATCTCGTTGACCCGGACTTCCGGGGCACCCAGCCGCGCCCATGTCTCGGTGAGCAGGGAGACACCGCGGTTGGCGGCCGAATAGCCCTCGTTGAAAAGATACGACGCCGGACCGTTGCGGCCCACCAGGGCGGCGATGCTGGAAAGGTTGATGGTCACGGCGTCGCCGGCGGCCTTGAGATGAGGCAGGGCGGCTTCCCAGACCCATTGCTTGGCCCGCAGGGTGGTGGCCAGTTCCAGGTCCCACTGCCCGGTCACATAGGGGCCGTGCACCACCGGCCACCCGCCGCGTTCGATGTTGTTGATCAGAATGTCGAGGCGGCCGAAGCGTCGGATGAGACTTGCCATCAGCCCATCCACCTCGTCCCGGTTCCTCAGGTCGACCCGGACGATCCAATGGTCGCGTCCGGTGGCGGCGGCATCTTTTTCAAGCTCCGGCAGGCTTTCGGGCCAGTCGTGGTGGGTGTAGACGACGAATGCCCCGGATCGGGCCAGGTCCAGGCCGATGGCCTTGCCGATTCCCTTGATACTGCCCAGCACCAGGGCGACTTTGCCGTCAAGGGGATACGTTTCGCCCACGGGTCGATTCCTCGATGTGTGTTTCATCGTTCATCCGGCCTTGCCGAACAGCCGTCGGCGAAGCCACTGCAACCCCCATGGGAGCCATGCAACCGCATCGCCTGCTTCGGGAAGATCCGGAAGCCGTGGGTCGTCGAGGCCGGTCAGCCTGCCGGCATAGGCTTCCCGGCAGAGGGTCTCCGGTTCGTAGAGGGCCATTGCGGCCATCCGTTGGTGCTCCGCCGTCAGCGTGCCGGGCAGGATCTGGTTTTTCAGGGCGATCAGTTCCATGAGGGCGTCGTTCATGGTGAAATGATCCGCTACTTCCTGATCGGCAATCCATTGCCGTACCGTCTGGCGAGGCTCCTCTTCGAATCCAAGGCAATGAGGTTCGTGAATGATCCCGTACTGTTCGCAGAGCGTGCCGTCTTTTCGCGAGCGCCGCAGACCGCGGACCAGGGGATAGAGACGACAGGAGGTGGGGCGGTCGGCGTAGACGCGGCAGCCTTCCGGAGAGACGAAAGGGCACATGCGGTCGCGGTGGGCGTCGAATCGCAGGGAAACCACCGGCAGTCCGGTGGCCGGACCGGGGTAGAGCACCGCATAGCGCTCGAAAAATTCGTGGGCATCGACCCTCCGGTTTTGGCGCAGTCGCAGGACATCGTAGGGTGTCAGGGCCTGGTTCAGGTCCCGGCAGCAACGGTTGAAGCAGGGCACGCGACGATGGCATCCGAAGCGGAAGGCATCGTCGCGTGCCAACGGTCTGATATCGGGCTCTTTCATGGTCAAGGTGTCACTCCTTCGAATGGGTTTCCCTTAGACCAATTCCGGTGGCGATGCAAGTTTCACCGCCGGCTGCGACGGCGATGGTGTCGAATCCGACGTCCGATCCAATTTGCTTTGGAGGCTCCTTGCCTGGGCCGTCCCGATACGGTGGGTCGCTTCGGGACGGATCGTCACCGGGTAATCCCGATCCTCCCGGTTTCCGTTCTACATCTTGTGGCCGAATTGTGTGCATTCTCAATATATGGCAGCGCTTGGGTGGCTGATATTGTTTTCCTTTTTTAACCCCGGGGCCGGCCGAAAATCATTGACATTGGGGTGGCGGGGTGATATGCACTCTATCTTGTTCTGTTTATATATGGTTGAAATCATACGCATTTTTTGGCCCAGGCTTCGATGTGGCACCCAAGGGCCAACCGAATAAAATTAAAGCAAATTATTAAATACAAGTCCGTTTTGGGAGCAGATTCGGACGACAAAGAGGAAGGGAGGTGTAAGCCAACTCAGTATCACCGTTTAACGTGCGTTTTAATCGTAGATTCTGATTTTAACTTTTTTTGGGAGGTATATTAAATGCCAAGTTTTGTCATTCAGGAAAAATGTGACGGATGCAAGGGTGGCGACAAGACCGCTTGCATGTACATTTGCCCCAACGACCTGATGGTCCTCGACGCTGACGCGATGAAGGCTTACAACCAGGAGCCGGATCAGTGTTGGGAATGCTTTTCCTGTGTAAAAATTTGCCCCACCCAGGCCATTGAAGTCCGCGGCTACGCCGACTTCGTGCCCCTGGGAAGCTCCATCATGCCGATGATGGGCACCGAAGACGTCATGTGGACCTGCAAGTTCCGCAACGGCCTCATCAAGCGCTTTAAGTTCCCCATCCGTACCACTCCCGAAGGTGCCGCCAACGCGTACGACAGCCTCAAAGGCCAGGATCTGGAAAGCGGTCTGCTGTCTACGGAAGAAGCCGACGGTTATACCATCCCGACGCCGAAAGTCTAGTCCGGGCGGATTCCTTTACGAATCGAAATTGAAGCATATTTCAAATATCATCTTAGGAGGAAAATATGGCAATACCGAATAAACCTTTGGGTGAGCTTAAAGCCGTTCGTGACCCTGAAGTCGATGAGCGCGAAGTTGATGTCCTGATCGTAGGCGGTGGCATGGCAGCCTGCGGCGCGGCATTCGAGGTCAAAAAATGGTTGGGCGACAATCAGAGCGTCCTGCTGTGCGACAAAGCCGCCATGGAACGTTCCGGCGCCGTCGCCCAGGGCCTGTCCGCCATCAATACCTACATCGGCGATAATGCTCCCGAGGACTATGTCCGCATGGTCCGCAACGACCTGATGGGCCTGGTTCGCGAAGACTTGATTTTCGATCTGGGTTGCCACGTCGACGACTCCGTATACCTGTTCGAAGAGTGGGGACTGCCGGTATGGAAGAAATCCGAAGAGGGCAAGAACCTCGACGGTAAAAAAGGCCAGAAAATGGGTACCCTGAAGGGCGGCGCCCAGCCGGTACGCACCGGTAAATGGCAGATCATGATCAACGGCGAATCCTACAAGCGCATCGTGGCAGAGGCCGCCAAGAAAGCCCTCGGCGAAGACAACATCATCGAGCGCTGCTTCATCGTCGAGCTGCTGCTGGACGCCAACGTGCCCAATCAGATCGCCGGCGCCGTCGGTTTCTCCGTTCGCGAAAACAAAGTCTACATCATCAAATGCAAGACCATGATGGTAGCCTGCGGCGGCGCTGTAAACATCTATCAGCCCCGTTCGGTGGGTGAAGGCAAAGGCCGCGCCTGGTATCCGGTATGGAACGCCGGTTCCACCTACACCATGGCCATGAAAGTCGGCGCCGAACTCACCATGATGGAGAACCGTTTCACCCCGGCCCGTTTCAAAGACGGTTACGGCCCGGTGGGTGCCTGGTTCCTGCTGTTCAAAGCCAAAACCCTCAATGGCCTGGGCGAAGCCTTCGCCGGCAGCGCCGCCGCCAAGGCCGAGCTGGAGAAATACGCTCCTTACGGTACCGCCGCCATCACCCCGACCTGTCTGCGGAACCACCTGATGCTGTTCGAAATGAAAGAGGGCCGCGGCCCCATCATGATGGACACCGTCACCGCGCTGGCCGAACTGGGCAAGACCATGGACAAGAAAGAGCTCAAGCACCTCGAGTCCGAAGCCTGGGAAGACTTCCTCGACATGACCTGCGGCCAGGCCAACCTGTGGTGCGCCCAGGACTGCGAACCGGAGAAGAAAAACTCCGAGGTTATGCCCACCGAACCGTATCTGCTGGGTTCCCACTCCGGCTGCTGCGGTCTGTGGACCTCCGGTCCGGACTTCGACTGGGTGCCGGATGACTACAAGATCAAGGCCCGCAACGGCAAGGTCTACAAGCAGATGACCACCGTCGAAGGTCTGTTCACCGCCGGCGACGGCACGGGCGGTTCCGGTCACAAGTTCTCCTCCGGTTCCCATGCCGAAGGCCGCATCGCAGCCAAGCAGATGGTTCGCTATGCCAAGGACTTCGCCGACTTCACTCCGACCCTGAAGCAGTCTGCATCCGAGCTGGTCGACCTGGTTTACAAACCGGTTCGCACCTTCCTGGATAACAAAGACTACACCACCGCCATCAACATCAACCCCAATTACATCAAGCCCGAAGGCATGATGTACCGGCTGATGAAGGCGACCCACGAATATGGTGCCGGAACGGCCACCTACTACATGACCAGCTCCAAGAGCCTCGAGATTGTCATGGATCTGCTGGCCACCATGCGCGAAGACTGCAAGAAGATGGCAGCCGGCGACCTGCATGAGCTGATGAGAGCTTGGGAAATCGAACACCGCATCTGGACGGTGGAATCCCATCTGCGTCACATCCAGTACCGCAAAGAGACCCGCTATCCGGGCTTCTACTATCAAGCCGATTATCCCGGACAGGATGATGAGAACTGGTTCTGCTTCGTCAACTCCAAGTACGATCCGGAAAAGGGCGAATGGGATGTGAAGAAGGTTCCCTACATCCAGATCATCCCGGCTTAGTCTGCGGGAGTCAATCGTGTACGCGTAGTGTGAAATCCTGCCTCCAGGCGTCCCAGGACGCCTGGAGGTTTTTATTAATGAAAGCCGGCAACCATACGATCCGTCTCAGGCGATATCCACGGTTTCCTTCCATCGGCCACCCGGCCGACGAAGGGAGGAATCCGACGCCTTCGCCTGGAGAATGAAGCTGGCAACTGCTCCTCGGGTTGAGCAGCACCGAGCTTCAGGTTTCAGGAATACAGGATATCGCCTGATGCCGTATGAGGCGGCAGAACAACAAATCTTCAAACTTCGATGCACGGAGGGATAGCATGACGAATAAAAATACCGCCCTTACGAGCGGAAGCATCATGGTGGTCGGCGGAGGCATCAGCGGGTTGACCACCGCGCTGGAAGCGGCCGAAGTGGGGTATGAGGTGTACCTGGTGGAGAAGAATCCGTACCTGGGTGGACGTGTCGCGCAGTTGAATCAGTACTTTCCCAAGCTATGTCCACCGACCTGCGGGTTGGAGATCAATTTTCGCCGCATCAAGGACAATCCCCGCGTGAAAGTCCTCACCCTGGCGGAAGTGGAAAAAGTCGAGGGCGGTCCAGGCAACTACGATGTCACGGTCAAGGTCAAGCCGCGCTTTGTCAACGAAAAGTGCACCGCCTGCGGCGCCTGCGCCGATGCCTGCGACGCGGAAGTCAGCGATCCGTTCAATTTCGGCTTGAGCAAAAAGAAAGGCGCCCATATTCCGTTTGAGATGGCGTTTCCCGCCCGTTACATCCTCTCCCCGGAAATCGTGGGAACCGATGCCGCCCGGAAAGCCAAGGATGCCTGTAAGTACGATGCCATCGACCTGGACATGACGCCTGAGACCCTGGATCTGAATGTCGGCGCCATCGTCTGGGCCACCGGCTGGGAGCCCTATGATGCCGCCCAGATCGACAACCTGGGGTTCGGTCAGCACGACAACATCATCACCAACATGATGATGGAGCGGCTGGCCGCTCCCAACGGGCCGACCAACGGCCAGATATTGCGTCCTTCGGATGACAAGGCGCCCGAGAGCGTGGCCTTCGTCCAGTGCGCCGGGTCCCGCGACGAGAACCATCTGCCGTATTGCTCCTATATCTGCTGCATGGCTTCGTTGAAGCAGGCCACTTATGTGCGCGAGCGCTATCCGGATGCGAAGATTTACATCTTCTATATCGATCTGCGGGCGCCGGGCCAACGCTACGAGAAATTCTACCAGACCATCAAGGAAGACGAGAATGTCTTTTTCATCAAAGGCAAAGTCGCCGAAGTGATGGAGGATTCAGCCACCAACGCCGTCACCGTCGTGGCGGAAAACGCCGTCACCGGTGAAAAAACAAAACAAACCGTGGACCTGGTCGTCCTTGCCACCGGTATGCAGCCCACCGCCGCCAACGCCAAACTGCCGGCCGATTTGAACTATAACGCCGACGGTTTCATCATCAATGACTTCGAGAAGGGCGGCATGTTTGCAGCAGGTTGCGCCAATAAACCTGCCGACGTGGTTTCATCCAATCAGAACGCTACCGGTATGGCCTTGAAGGCCATTCAAACCCTGGCAAGGAAGTAGGAGGCGATCCATGGACAAGAAATATGGTGTCTATATATGCGAAGGTTGTGGCATCGGCGAGGCCCTGGATATCGAAGCCCTCAAGGGTGTTGCCGACGAAGAGGGGTTGAACGCCAAGACCCATCCGATTTTATGCAGCCCGGAAGGCGTCGATTTTCTCAAACAGGATATCGAAGGCGGCGTCAACACCCTGGTGTTGTGCGCCTGCTCCCGGCGGGTGAATTTCGATACGTTTCGATTCGAAGGCTGTATCGTCGAACGCGTCAACCTGCGGGAAGGTGTCGTCTGGTCGCATCCGCGGTCTGAGTTTCCCGCCCTCACCGAAGAAGAGAAGGAAGACGAAGACAAGTATGACCGCGTGCAGATGATGGCCGAAGACTATCTCAAGATGGGGATGGCCCGGGTGGCGAAAGTCAGTCTGCCCGAGCCCTACCAGTTGGAGAAATCCTCCGATAAGATCCTGGTCATCGGCGGGGGCCTCACCGGCATGTCCGCGGCCCTGGATGCCGCCAATGCCGGTTATGCCGTCACCCTGATCGAGAAAGAGGCCCGGTTGGGTGGCGCGGCGCTGAACTGGCGCAGCCAGCTGCCGGTGAGCGAACCGTATGATTCGTTGGTGCCGCCGGTGGTGGAGGCGAAGATCAAGGCCGTGGAAGCCCAGCCCGGCATCACCGTCAGGACGGAAACCGTCCTGGCCCGGCTGGCCGGTCAACCCGGCGAATTCACGGCGACCTTCAAGAAGCCGGGCGAAAAGATCGAGTTCGACGTGCCGTACCCCCTGCCCGAAGAGATGAAGGTGGATGAGAGCGGCAAGGAACTGAACGCCGAGCAACAGTTCGAGGCCTATCAGAAATACAACGAAGGCCGCAGGGACATCCTCAAGCTGGATCCCGACGGTGAACTTTTCGGCGCCGTCGTCCTGGCCGCAGGCTGGGTGCCGGCCTCGGTGGAAAGTGAAGCCTACGCCCACCTGGGCTATGCCGACAATGCAGACGTCATTACCAACACGGAATTCGAAGCCATCGCCAAGGCCGGCAAGATCGTGCGCCCGTCCGATGGCAAGGCGGCCAAATCGGTGGTCTTCGTGCAGAGCCCGGGCAAGGATGAAGACGATGCCGACTTCTCCTATGCCGGTGCCGTGACCAACATGGTGGCGCTGAAACAGGCCAGGTACGTGCGCGAAGATTACGAGGACGGCAAGGCCTTCATCTTCTACCAGCACATGCGCACCCCGGGCCTGAGCGAGTACTTTTATAAGGGCATGCAGCAGGACCCCGGCGTCTTCATGACCAAGGGCAACGTGATCCAGGTCGTCAAGAACGGCGACGGCATGGTCGTCGAGGCCACCGACACCCTGCTGGGCAAGCAGCTCAAGGTCAAGGCCGACCTGGTGGTCCTTTCCGCCGGGATGGAGCCGGCCACCAAAAAGGATCCCGTGGTCAACATGGCCTACCGCCAGGGGCCGTCCTTCCGGGATATCGGCCTGTTCGACGGCTATTGCGACTCCAACTTCATCTGCTTCCCGTACGAAACCCAGCGCACCGGCATCTATGCCGCCGGCGCCGTTCGCCGGGCCATGACTTCCGAGGAGGCCATGGAGGACGCCGCCGGCGCGACCCTGAAGGCCATTCAGAGCATCGAGTCCGCCAATCGGGGCGTGGCGGTTCACCCGCGTTCCGGCGACATGACCTTCCCGGACTTCTTCTTCCAACGCTGCACCCAGTGCAAGCGCTGCACCGAAGAGTGTCCCTTCGGCGCCCTGGATGACGACGAAAAAGGGACGCCCAAGCCCAACCCCACCCGCTGCCGCCGCTGCGGGACCTGCATGGGAGCCTGCCCCGAGCGGATCATCGGCTTTGCCGATTACAGCATCGACAGCATCGGCTCCCAGGTGAAATCCATCGGCGTGCCCAGCGAGGACGATTTTGGAGATCCGCCCATGCGCGTCCTGGGCCTGATCTGCGAGAACGATGCCTATCCGGCCCTGGACATGGTGGCCCTGAAGAAGCTGTCCTATTCCGCCGACGTACGCTTCATCCCCGTGCGCTGCCTCGGTTCGGTGAACGTGATCTGGATCAAGGACGCCCTTTCCCAGGGGATGGACGGCGTCTTTCTGCTGGGTTGCAAACATGGCGATGACTACCAGTGCCATTTCGTCAAGGGCAGTGAGCTGGCCGATATCCGGATGAAGAAAATCGGCGACGCCCTCGCCAGTCTGGCACTGGAAGAGGAGCGTGTGGCGCAGTTCCAGGTGGCCATCGACGAGTACGACAAGGTGCCCAAGATCATCAACGATTTCGTTGAAATGATCGAAGAACTGGGTCCGAACCCCTTCAAGGGATTCTAATGCTGACCCCCTATACGTGGATCCGGCGGCGGCTCGCCGCCGCCGGTGAACAGGAGGAAAATAAATGTCCGATGCATATCTAGTCGAACCGGATGTGGGCTTTATCAAGGACGTGGTCAATCTTGGCGGCGGTGATGTCAAAAAGTGCTTTCAATGCGCCACATGTTCGGTGGCCTGTCCCATTTCGCCGGATACCAAACCGTTTCCACGCAAGGAGATGATCGCCACTTCCTGGGGACTGAAGGACCGTTTGATCGGCAACGGCGACATCTGGCTGTGCCACAACTGCGGCGACTGCTCCACCCGTTGCCCCCGCGGGGCCAAGCCCGCCGATGTTCTCGCCGCCGTGCGCGCCTATGCCGTCGGCGCCTACGCCGTGCCCAAGGCCCTGGCCAAAGCCGTGAACAACCCCGGCATGCTGCCGATCCTGATGGCCATTCCGGTCATCCTCTTCCTGGTGCTGGGGGTGATCTCCAACATCGTGGGCCTCGACTGGCTGAGCTTCGCGCCGGCCGGCGATGAACTGTGGCAGCACGACTACATCAACAACCTGCTGGTGGATACCATCATGGTCCCGACCTTCTTTGCGGCCGTTGTGGTCTTCGCCCTGGGGTTGAAGCGTTTCATCGCCGACATGCATGCCAATGCCCGGCTGGAAGGCAAGACCGACAAGCAGACCATCGACCCGGTGGGCTACGTCCAGGCGCTGATCAAGGTCATCCCCACCATCTTCAAGCACAGCAAATTCAGCGAGTGCACCGAGAACACGGAACGGGCCACTTCGCACATGATGGTGCTCTTCGGCTTCATCGGCCTGTTCATCGTCACCAACTGCTTCTTCATCGCCGAGTGGATCCTGCACATCGAAGGACCTTACTCGCAGATCAATCCGGTGAAGTGGGTGGGGAACCTGGCCGGCATCGCCCTGATCATCGGCGGCGGCCTGATGATCGCCAAACGCATGAGCAAGGCCGATCAGGTCAGCAGCTACAAGGACTGGTACCTGCTGGGCCTGGTCATGACCCTGGGGGTCACCGGGCTGCTCACCGAATTGCTGCGCCTGGGGCACCTGTACGGCGCCATGGCCTTGTTCTACTGGCTGCACCTCATCGCCATCTGGTCGCTGTTCGCCTATACCCCGTTCTCCAAGCTGGCCCATCTGGTCTACCGCACCGTGGCCATGGCCTACCAGGAGTACTCCGGAAGGGCCTAAAGCCGGGCATGTCCGTCAGGCCGGAAACCAAATGAAAAAAGGAGCCGCTCCTCGATGGAAGCGGCTCCTTTTATTTCGGCGATGGCCTGCTCAAGATTCCAAGCAATCCATCCCCCTCGGCAATCCATAAGGTTTCACGCAGAAATAATCTTACATTCATCCCTCATTCTTAGGGATATGTTTCGTTATTATGTCCCTCTCCGTGACAGAGCAGGGTGCAGTTGCCGGTGAAGCGGCCCTGGTCCACGAATGCGAGGGTGCCGCCGTTGGGCGCGACGATGGTGATGTCGAAATTGATCAGGTGGGTGTTGTTGACGGCGTTTCCCTGGGTGTTGCTGATGCCGTGGGGATCGTGGCAGGCCGAGCAGGGGGCGTTTTGTCCCACGATATGGAAGTTGTGCAGGCTGAAGCTGTCGTTGCCGAGAATGCTGGCGCGGCTGTGGCAGTTGTAGCACAGCGCATAGGCCGCCGCGCTTTCGGCCGTGTTATCGGCGGTCACGTAGTTGAGCTCCAGCAGGGGGGCGAAGTCGGATCCGTGGGGCCCCCGGGGACCGGCCGGATCGCTGTTGTTGTGGCAGTCTGTGCAGAAGATCAGGCTGGCGGTGGTCAAGGGAGGGATCAGGCTGGGCACGTCCGGGTTGACGCCCGGTGCGGCCACCGGATGGTAGGAAGGGTTGCCCGGATTGAATTCCAGACGGGTGTTGAGCTGGAGGATCTGCCGGGTGATGTTCAGGACGGCGATGACATTGTTGTCCGCATGGCACTTGAAACAGATCTGGTAGAGGTCGGGCGCCGGGTCCACCTGGAGACCGGCCAGGTCGATGCCGGTCACCCCGGTGTTGCGCCCCGACACCAGGGGCGCGCCCGGCGACGGAACACCGTTGGCCTGGTGGGGGTTGTGGCAGTCGACGCACTCCACATGGTTGGAAATGGTGCCGACGGCGAAATTTTCGGCGGCATCGTGCACATCCACGGTGGCCTGAACCGGATGGCGGGAGGGGCGTGTCAGCAAGACCTCGATGTTGGTCTGGGCCACGTTTCCGTTGTGGCAGGCCAGGCAGGTATCCTCTTCGAAGCGCTGGTTGAGGATGCGCTGGGGTCTGGGCGCCGTATGGGGACGGTGGCAGGAGATACAGGCGTTCTCCGCCACGGTGGCCAGTTCGGAATTGGGCCATGGATCGACGCCCTGACCGTTCCACTGGGCGTCGGAGACGGCATGGGAGGCGGCGTTCCAGCCGATCAACTGATGGCAGGTGTTGCACAACCGGCCGAAGGTGTTGGTCATCACCAGGAACTTGCCCAGGTCGTTGTTGTGCGGATTGTGGCAGGCGGTGCATTGCAATTGGCTGGTGTCGTCCACCTTGACCTGGGGGGGCAGCAGGGCCGGATCCACGAGTTCCCCTCGGGTTTGGGCCAATTGACTGTCGTAAATCAGGGAGATCGGGTGGTCGTCGGACAGATCGGTCCCCATCAAGGCCGGGCTGGTGCCGGGCAGCAGCCGTACACCGCCGGCGAAGGCGATCTCCTGTTCGCGGTCGAGTACGGCGCCCAGGGCGATGGTCCCGTCATGACAGCCGAGGCAAAGACGCGACGCTCCCGTGGGTTGGCCTACGGCCGCAACCAGGGTGGTGCTCTGGTAAGGGATGTAGTTGGTGGTCTGGTCTTCGCGGTTCCACAGGAAAGGTACATCGTCGCGGGCGTTGTGGGGGGTGTGGCAGAAGATGCAGATGCGCGATTCGTCCACCGCCCGAAAGGCTCCGGTGCCGCTGGTGGAAAGGTTGTGCGGGGTGGAGGCGATGTCGGCACCGGCCGTACCGGCGGTCAGCAGCGTGACCAGCATGATGATCCATGGGTTGCCGAGTTTCTTCATGGCTGTAGATCCTGTGGGTTGAGCAGTTCAAATATTTGAATGCGTTTGTTGTAGGTATCCGCAACGAAGATGCGGTCATGGTCGTCGATGTGCAGTCCGGCCGGCAGCCAGAATTCGCCCGGCGCCTGGCCCGATCGTCCCAGGGCCATGAGCAGCCGGAAGCGTGCATCGAAAATCTGTATATTGTCGAAGTTGGCGTCGGCCACGTAAATACGGCCGGCGCTGTCGGCGGCCACCCCCCGGGGGCGTGAGAACCTGCCGCGGCCGTCCCCGATGCTCCCGAACCCGCCCAGCGGCCGGCCTTCCGCGGTAAAGGTCTGGACTCGGAAATTCATGGCGTCGGTGACATAAACAGTACCGTCGGCGCCGGCATACAGATGGGTGGGGAAATGCAGTTCTCCCCGTCCCGTTCCGGATCGGCCAAAGGTGCCGCGCAGCTTTCCGTCTTTCAGTCCGAAGCGCAGGATCTCGTTGCGGCGCGTGTCCACCACCAGCAGTTCCCCGCTGACGGGATTGACGGCCAGGCCCGTGGGCCGGGTCAATTGCGTCTTTCCCAGCTCGCCCACGGCGCGCCGGCCTGCCAGGTCATAGATCTTCACCACGGCTTGCTGGGAATCGGACACGTAGATCTTGCCGGTATGCGGCTCCACGGCCACGGCCACCGGCGAAAGCAATGGTTCTTCTTCCGTGGGAATCAGGCGATAGCGGCCGGCCGGCATGTCGAACAGATGGATCTTGCGAAGATAACTGTCCACCACATAGATTCTGCCGTCCGGATCGGTGGTGACATCGTAGGGGGACACCAGCACGTCCTGCTGGCGGCCGGCCATATAGCGAAGGAAGCGGTGCATGAAGGAAGCTTGAATGCCAAGGTCTCCGGGACCGGTGATGCTCGCCAGGTAGCGGATGCGCGCCGGTGCCGACGGCGGCGGCCAGACTCGCTGCGGCTCCGGAGCCGGCGGCAGCATGCCGGGGTGCTGACAGGCGGTCACCAGTACGAGGATCGAGAGCGCCGTCGCCAGGCGCACCTGTGGGCCAATGGCTGATGATAGGCGTGTCCGCGAAATTGGCATGATAATAAGGGTCGATCTCCTTTTAAAACGGGATGCGGATCAATTCGACTTGCACGGTCTGGCGTGTCCGCCGGTCATCATTGGCCTCGTCATGCTCGTCAAGGTAGCTGTAGGTGATGCCGCCGGTCCAGATGCGGTACTTGAATTCGAGCTTGGCAAGGATGCCGGTATCCACCACTTCGCGTAAATCACCGCTGACGCTTTCCCAGAAACCTTCCAGGCTGAATTTGCTCCATGAGCGCAGCAGGTACTCGCCCCGCACCCGCAGACTGATCACCTGTTCGGACTGGTCCAGCTCCTTGAAATAGATGTCGGTGTAGCCGCCGGTGATGGAACCGAAGAGACGTCCGCCGGTATGTTGGCGCAAGGTCTGTTCGGCGCTCCATTGGGTAGTGGAAATCCCGCTGTCGCGCTCGCTGTCCTCCAGGGTCAGCCGGGTCTCGTACATCGGTTTGGTATAGCGCACCAGGGCCGTGTGGACCTGTTCGCCCGCCGGGCTGCTTGGATCGGGTCCGCTGGTGATGGATTGATCGGCGCGACGGTAGCGGTAGGAGAGGGTCAGGGCATCCCAGAGGAAAAACTCGAATCCGTAGCGTTGGCGTAGAATGGCATCGTCGAAGCTGGCGTCGGAGGTGAACTGATAGTCCACCAGTACGGTTTGCCCTTCGGCGATATTCCCCAGCACGGTACGGCTGATCCGGGTCTGATTGCCGATCTGCTCCAGGATGTAATCCGCGCCATTGACATAGACGATGGTGGCGTTGCCGTTCGTAACCCGCACCGTGGCAGGATCCACATTGGGATTGTTCAGGAAGGTGACCGCGGATGTGCTCAGGGTCTGGGGTTCTGCGATTACCTGGATCTGCAGTGCGTCCAGATTGCGGGTGGTGACGTCGTAGTTGGCGCCTGCGAACAGGTTCATGCGTCCCCACTCGATGGGTTGCCGAAAGGTGAAATCGAGCCGGCCGCGATAGATTTGCTCGTCGCCTCCGGTGAATTCATTGCCGGTGTAGCCGGCGCCGCCGGCGGTGGTCAGCCTGTCATTATACAAATGAGTGACGCGGGCTTCCGCGTCCTGGGATTGAAATTCGGAAACGCCGGTTTCCGCGCGGCTGAAGCCCAGGTTGTAGTCGCTGCGCAGGTTGGTGCGGTGCTGCCAGTGCAGGTTTTCACGCAGCCGCAGGCTGTTGGTCTCCAAGGTTCCGAAATCGGAGCTCCGGTAATTCCAGAAGGAGTTGAGTTTCACCCGCTGGTCACGGGCCAGCATCCATTCGTTGTGCAGGTCGGAATTCAAGGTGTCGACGGTATTGGTAAATCCCTGGAGGGTGCGTTCGTTTTCGCTGTAGGTGGCGCTCAGGCGGGTCTTGCTGCGGATGGCGTTGTGGTGCGTCACCAGGTTGTATTGGTCCTGGGTCTCCTGGGAGTCGAAAAATCCGGATTGGTCCACGTCCCGGTGAACGTAACCCAGGGTGGTGGGCAGCAGGCGGTTCTTGAGGTAGATGTCGGCGCCGTATGTGTCGATCTCGGATTCGGCGCTCTGGGCAAAGGCGCTGCGAAGGGTGGTCTCCCGGCGCTGGCCGAAGAGGCGCAGGGAAACCGGTTTGGGGTCCAACAGGCGCGCCTCGGCAAAATAGGACGCCAGGGTATCGCTGGAATCGTCATTTTCTCCGGAGTCGCGGTCCTGGGTGGATTGCCGGAGCTCCGGCTCCACCCGCAATTTCAATTTCATCAGGGCCGGATGGTAGATCCATCCGTTGGTTTCCAGGACGAGCCGTTCGCGCCACTCCTGGGTGGTGTCCCGGCTGTCGCCCCGGCCTCCGCGACGTTCCTCCTCTTCGAAATGATAGGCGAGACCCAGTCCCACCTTGGGACGTTGGAAGTAGATCCGGCCGGTTTCGCCGTCACTCTCCTTGGCCGCGGGCACGGCCCGCAGGGAAAGGGTCGCTGGAACTTCCAGCGGAATGACGGTATTTCCATCCGATTCTGGTTGCTCGGCGGCCATCGTCCGATCGTGAACGGCGAGGCTGAGGAGTAACGCGGCTGCGGCGATCCATGTACGATATTGGCAAGCTTTCATGCGGAACCCGATTCTTCCGTTTTTGAGGGCAAATGGCTGTAGTCGCTATCCCGATTCATGAGGTTACGGCCGGTTTTCCGGTGAACCGACATATTCGCCAAACCCGTATACATTGATGCGATTGGGGCCGAAGCCGGAGGCCACGTAGACCACATATTCCAGCCGAAATCCCGGATCGACGAAGTTGGCGAAATATTGGGCGTTGGCATAATCGATATGTACGCCTGCAGGCAGGTAGAGATTGCCCGCCCCGGTGCCGCCGCCGCCGAAATAGAGCAGCATGCCGCCGGAGTCGGCATCGAAGATCTGAACATTTTCAAATGCTGCGTCGGCCACGTACAAATGGCCGCTGTGGTCCACGGCCAATCCTTTGGGACGGGCGAACGCGCCCAGGTTGTCCCCCGGAAAACCATAGGCCTTGACAAACCGGCCTTCCCCATCGAATTGCTGCACACGGAAATTGAAGGAGTCGGTGACGAAGAGATGGCCACGGGGATCGACGGTTAGATGGGACGGCATGCGAAAGGCCCCCGGATCGGCACCGGTGCGGCCGATGCGCTGGAGCACCCTGCCGCTTGCGCGATCGAGCACCACCACCTGGTTGCGTTTGAGATCGCAGACATAGACGCGGTTTTCATATACCGCCACGTCCACCGGCCTTTCGAAGACCTCTGCATTGCCGTATGTCCGCAAATAGCGGTTACGGTCATCGAAGACCACCACCTGTTTGCGCCCCATGTCGGCGATGTACTTGATGTCTTCGGGCGTGACCCAGATACCCGACGGGTTCTGAAGGGCGCCCATGCCGGAGTCGGCCAGGGAGTCGATGCGTCGTTTGGCCAGATCGATGATGCGCAGCTTCCGGGGGTTGCGGTCCAACACGTAGATCTTGCCCGGAACCGAGGCCACATCATAGGGGCGCCCGATGAGTTCGCCGGTCGGCGCCTCTCCCAGCAGAAACCGGTCCCATTTGCTGCGGCGGCGACCCAAGTCCGCTTCCGCGCTGATGGTGTGCAGGTATTGCAGCCGTGGCCGTTCCGGCGGGGGTGGGTAGAAAACGATGGGTCGCTCCGCCTGGCGGGACGGGACCGATGCGCAGCCCCCGAGAATGAGCAGGGCCAGTGCGGACGCGGCCCATGCCCGCCACGCAAGCCGGGTGCGAATTTCCATCTTCTCCTGATGAGATCGTAGGAATGTGCTTTGCGCCATGACCATCCTGTTCTGTCGTCTATAGATTGTGGCAGGTCAAACAAAGGGACGAAGCCGTATTGCTCTTGCGCAAGAGAGAGACCTGACCGAACTTGTTGTGCACATCGTGACACGACGCACACTCCATGCGACTTCCGAAAAGCATGTCGCTGAGAATGGTTCCCGAGCTGCCGTCCAGACCCGAAAGCGTGGTGGCCGGATCGCGCAGGCTGCCGTCGGCCAGGGCCAGGTCGGTATTGTAGACGAAAGAGATGGGGTGATCGTTGCTCAGGTCGGTGCCTAGATTGTTGCGTCCGCTGATCAACTGGCTGCCCGGATTGCCGCCGAATGCATCGATGGCGATGGTGCCGTCATGACACGACAGGCACAGTTTGGATGGTCCGATGGGCTGATTCAGCGACCCGGCGGTGGTGCCCGCATCGAGAGTGTCGCTTCCGTAAAGGTTATAGACGGCCGTGGAAACCGCATGGTTCCACATGGGGACGTTTTGGACGTCCGTGGATGTGTTGTGGGGCGCATGGCACGGCAGGCAAATTTCTCCCTGGGAGAATCCCAGCCCGCTGAAATCGTGGGCGCTGCCCGCGATTTCGGCCATGGCAGTTGCGTAAAGGGCCAATACCAGCATGGTCGTGAAGATGAATAGATTCTTTAACATGGGAACACCTATCCTAGCTGATGGGCAGCAATTGCTGCATGAAATATGGAATTCGGCTTTCGGCCATTTTCGTGACGGCGTCACGTGTTTTGTGAAGCAAGTTTGCATGGGCATGGGTTCTCCTTATCCCTTCCGGCGTCTGGGATCGTGGTAGTAAAGATATCGGTACAGTCCCTCGGGTCCGTGGCACGCTGCGCAGACGGTGTTTGCGCTGCCGACCCGGAGATACTTGTTGAGGATATCGTCCGATTTCAATTTTACCATCCTTGTCCCGGATGCGACACCCTGGTGGGCGTTGTGGCAGGAAGGGCAGCCCAAATCGCCCACCCGCCGCCGGCGACCCTCGGCATCGAACAGCGGGAAGCCTTCGCCCGAGTCGGGGGCTCCCGGCCGGCGGATGGTGGACAACAGCCTGCCGGTGGGGTGTCCCGCGGCTTGCGGGACGCTTCGGGCGGCAATTTTCCCAGCCGCGTGGCAGCTTCGGCACAGCATGTTTACGCCGATCTCGTCGACGTCCGGATCGGTCAGGGGTCGCGCCCACAGCTTCAAGGATCGGGGGCTGTTGTGCACGATATGGCAACCGCCGCAAACGCCGGATTCCGTCGGCGTCTGGCCCAGGACATTGCGCGATTCGGGAGCCGATACCGTCAGGTCGTGGGTGGTGCCGTCCACCCGCGACATCTTGGGATGGCAGTCCCTGCAAAGGGAAGAGTTGGCATTGTTGGGCCGCCGGAGAAAACTGGTAGTCGTATCGCCCTCGGTATTTACGGCGCCCGGGGATTCCTTGCGGCCAGCCGCACTCCAGACATGGGCATCGTGGCAGGTGGTGCAGACCATAAGATCTTCTTCCCCCTGCGGATCCGAGTAAAGCGGCAGGGCAGCCAAACCGCCGGCTTTCGGGGACATCCAGCGATTCTTGTTCTCAACCTTGCGGCCCACCGGATGGGAATTGTCATTGACCAGCTTTTTGTCTGCCAGGCCGCCGGGCCGATGGCAACTGGCGCATCGGCGGGTAACCGGATCGCCGCCCGGCCCCGGCGCAAGACCCCATAGACGGTCCGCGGTGCCCTGGTGGGGCGCATGGCAGCCGCTGCACGGATCGCTATCGGCCCGGATACCGAGGCTGTTGGTATGATCCGGGAAGATCTGCCCGATATGATGTTCGGTCATGGACACCCGGCCGTTACGGCGATGACAACCGACACAGAGCGCGGCCCGGTCCTGGTTGGCCATGCGCAGGAAACTGCTGCCTGCGTCGCCTTCCTGTTTCGGATCCTCGCTTTTCGCCAAGGCGCCCGGCCGCCAGCGGTGAACATCATGGCAGGTGGCGCACTGCATACTGCCTGAAGTCGATATGTCGCCTTTAGGAGTAAATCCGGGCAGCAATAGGGGCGAACCCGGGGCGAGGGCCACGTTCAACGGATGGGAGCGGCCGGTGGTTTTTCCGGGACGCCAGGGCAAATCTCCGTGGCAGCTCAAACACGTTTGGGTGGCGGGGTGGCCCTGGTCCAGTGGGCGCGCCCACAACTTCCAGCCCATTGCGTTGTGCGGCAGGTGGCAAGCGCTGCAGGGACCGGATGCGGCCGCCGTGGCCGAATGGGTGTTGCGTATCTCCGGGGCTGTATGAACCATGTTGTGCGCCGTGTCGATGACCGTGGCCTTGTCTTGGTGGCAGTTGAGGCACAAGGCCGAATTCCTGGCGCTGGGAACACGCAGGAAACTGTTGCCGCCGTCTCCCTGACCATTCTCGGGAGGCAGCCTGGATTCATCCTCAGGCGCCCAGCGGTGGACGTTATGGCAGGTGAAACACTGCACCTTGCCCCGGTGGGCGGACGGCCTTCCATCGGTGAGATAGAGGGGCAGACCGTCGGCCGGCGGCTTGGCCGGCCGACGGTCCACCGAGTGCGATACCTTGCCGATTCCGCGGGCCACGCTGTCGGGACCTTCTGAATGACAACTCAGACACATCCCCGAAGCCGGATTGGAATTGCCGATGTCCCGGTTCCACAGCCGCTTGCCGTTGGCGTCGTGGGGCGAGTGACATCCGCCGCAAGTGCCCCATTTGTAAACCTTGGCGTCCTTCTTGGTTTTGGGATCCAGGCGCAGGTCATGACGGGTGCCGACGATGGTGGTCTTTTCTGCGTGGCAGGCCGTGCAAAGCGTGGCGCTGGTGTCGGCCATGATGCTTATTTTATCTCCACGGGCACCGTGAACGCGGTGGCAGGTCTGGCAAACCAGGGTGCGGCCGTCCGGTCCGATTTTGCTGCCGGCGGTCCGCAGCAATGCCGGCAGCTTGCGCGGCAGGGGTTTCAACGGGTGTCCGTTGGTGCGCTGAAAGTCGGCCTTGTCCTGATGGCACATGGCGCACAAGGTGACGGTAGGATTGCTGGTCCGCAGGAAGGAAGTAATTTCCAGCGGAATTTCGGCAGATTCCTCGGGACCGGTGTGGGGGGTATGGCAGGTGCCGCAGTAGAGTTCATCTTTCCGGCTCAGCGGCAGCGACGCAGGTACGCTGACCTTTCGGCTGGGTTTGATCATGGAGGGATGAGATTTGCCCTTCCAGGCCACGGCGCGCGAGTCGCGAACGTAGCCATCGTGACAGGTGTAGCAACTATCCTCGGAAGAGACCACCCCCTGGGTATTTTTCATCAGGACATTGCCCGGCTGCCAGGGAATCAACGTTTCCTGGGTGCTGCGGAACTCATCCAGCCACATCACATGGCAGATCGCACAATCTCTCTTGGAAGATTGTTCCCTGGCGTCTACCGGAGATGCCAGCAGGAAGAGGATGGCCAGCAGGACCGGCCATCCGGCCGGCGCCGGGATCCTGGCAATTGGATAACGGGATATGGTCCGGTTCGGGTTCATCGGAATTCCATCAATGCCGCAATTGGATACGGCGAATGCGGTTGGCCCGCATCTCCACTACGTGAATGTCCGTTCCGTTTCCGGCGGCGATCAGACCCACCGGCGTTTTCAACCGATAAACACTGCCGCTGTCGCATACAACGCCCAGCAAGCGGCCCATATCGGAGAATACCTGGATCACCCCCATATAGCTGTCGCTGATATAAACGCGGTCCTGGTTATCCACCGACACGCCTTTGGGCCGGACCAGTCTTCCCGGCGTGACCCCCCAGCCGCCGATGGTGTTCAGAAAATTGCCGAAGGGATCGAATTTCTGGATCCGGGTATTGAGCACATCCACCACCAACAGCTCGTTGAGGCTGTTCTTCGCCAGCATGGCTGGATAGCGGAATTGGCCGTTGGCCTCGCCATATCCCCCCCAGGCAGTCTGAAATCGGCCCTGCTGATCGAAGACCTTTATTTTATGGTTGTCGTTGTCCACCACATAAATCCGATTCTTCAGCCCCGAAGCCAGCACATCCACCGGGTCGGCCGGTTTTTCACCGGCCGCAGTGGGCACATCGAATTGGGATCGATATTTCCCATTCAAATCAAATACTTGAATGCGCCGATTGCCGCTGTCGGCAATGTAAACGCGTCCCTGGGCGATATCGATGCCCAGGGGCAGTTGAAATTCTCCCGGCCCCTGGCCGGGGGAACCGAAAGCGGACACCATGTTGCCTTCGGCGTCGATCACCGCCACCCGGTGGTTGACCCCGTCCACGAGATAGTAGTTGCCGTTGGGTGCCACGGCCACATCGCTGGGTTGATCCACATCCAAATTCCACGACGTTTGCGCACTGATTTCGATGCACTCCATGGCCGCGGCCGGCCGGTCCGTGGATAGTGCGGCGAGCAGAATCCATCCTGCGATCAACCCCCCGCGAGTCCACAGCCGTAGGATTTGCCGCAGGGTCATCATTTGGGCGAATCCTTTCCATCCGCAGGTTTTCCACCGGCCCGGGTATCGGATAATAGATCCGGCAGGTACCAGCTTTCGTATTTGGCCAACATACCGGTGATATTCAAATGGACCAGATCGGCGATGCGTTTTTCGCTGAAATCGAGGGTGCGGTAGTCGAGGATTCCGTTCTCGGCATGGCAAGCTTGGCAGTCGGGCCCCTTCGCCTGCGTGTCGGTGTGGAATTGTGCCGCCGCTGCCTTGCGTTCATCGTCGCCCAACTGCCCGCGGGCACGCAAAAAATCCCGCGCCGATTGGCGCCGGGCATCTGCCGTCGCCGATGGGGGCCCGTCCGGCAAGGCAGGATCGACGGGCGTAATTTTGGAGAAGGCATCGTCAACCATGGCCAGATACCCGGTTTTGTCATCGTAACGCGTACCGGCAAATGGGCCTTCGGGGGCCGGATCGATGGGGCTGGCCCAGCGGAAGACGACGCGATGATGATCCTCCGTCTTTATATGACAGCTTTGGCAGGCCAAGTATTGGGTGTGCATATTCAGCAGGGCCCGAATCCGCTTGCTCTTGTTGTGGGGCATTTCCGAATGGCAGATCAGGCACAGGGGTTGCTGCGACTCAGACAGCCCGGGGTAGCGGACCAGGTTGTGGAAATGACGGTGGCGGTCCAGTTTGGCCTGGCGCTGTTCAGCGGTCAAGACCGGCGCACCGGGAGCCGCATGCCGTCCGATCAGCGGTCGCAACAGCCCCGGGCCGTGATGCGAGAGGGTCAGATGATAAATAACGCCGGCACCCACGCACAGGGACATGGCCAGAAAAATCAGCCCGAGGATATAGGCCAGCAGGGGATGGTTTTTGGGGTGCTGCTCGTTTGTCAATCTAGATTACTCCCTATGGCCGCCCGGAATTCCGGCATCTTCCGCTGCAGCTTCTTCCCTGTCCTTTTCGGCGTCTTTCCTATTGGCGGCTACATCCCGTTGCCGATCTTCGAGTCCGACCAGCAAGCGCCTCATGTAAGCCCGCTCTTCCGGCATCTCTTCCAGATTGCGGATATATTCCAGGAAATGTTCCTCGATCTGGTGTTCCCGGGTAATCTTGCCGGTGAGAAACGTCCATTGCACGGGAAAGCGGCCCGGAACGAAGTGGACGTTGCCCCAGTGCCAGAAGGCAAGAACAATCAGAGCCATGACAGCCTCGTCGGCGTGCATCAACCTGGCCAGGTCCTGAATCAGACCTGGGGCCGTGCGGCTGACTTCAGGATCTCCCAAAAGCACATCCGCGATGCTTCTGGGGATCACGCCGGACAATTGGTCCGGCAGCAGCAATGCCAATCCGGCAATGGTAAGGACCGCCGTACCCCAGATAATGGCCAGGTAGTGAATCTTCTGCTTGTACATGAATTTTTCCATCATGGGCCGCTGGGGCGTCCTTCCCAAGAAATATTGGATGTCCTGGAAAATATCTTTGAGATCTTGCAGCCGGGGCAATTGCGTGCGCCGGTAGTCGAAACGACCCTGGATCAGTTGCAGGCCGGTTCCGCCGAGAATGGTGAGAATATGGTAGGCCGAGGCGAACATCATGACATAGGCGCCGATTCTGTGGATGGCCATGGCGTTGTCGATGCCGCCGTACAGGGCGATCACATAGGGGGACCAGAACTCGTCGCTGAAGTAAAGCGGCACCCCCGTGGATGCCAGCACGAGGAAGCTGACGAATACCAGAAGATGCTGAATGACGATATGAGGAGAATAACGGGGCAGGTCCCCATAGGGATTGGAGGCGACATGTTTATAGATATCCCTGGGAACGAAACCGACCCCCTCGACGAAAAATCCGCCCTGCGGCCGCGTTGTGCCTTCCCCGGTGCCATCGGTGGTGAGGATTGTTTCCGTCATGATGGATTGTCTCCCGCGGAGGATGGGTGCCCTCGCCATGAGGACCCCTGATACAGCACGAATCGGATGCCGTTTCGCTTGCGGCCAAAGGTTTCCAACAACAGCAGGCCCATCAGGCCTCCCATGGTCCCGTACAATACCAGACGCAACATCAGGTTGATGATGTAGATAACCGGATTTTCATCTTTGCCGGTTTCCGGGTGCACCGCCACGTTGACGAACCAGTCGTTGGTCCGCTGGTGGCACTGCCGGCAGGTGGTCCGCAGATTGTTGGCGTTGATGGAGGCCCGGGGATCTTCCTTGGCAAAGATATCGTGCAAGGCATTGCTGGCATGGCAACTGAGGCAATCGGCGGTCCTCTCCGATCCCAGCATGATGGCCTGGCCGTGTATGCTGCGGGAATAGGTGGCCACTGCTTTCATCGATCTTGGACTCAGCTGGAAAGGCGCCAACAGCCGCTGGTCGGCATGGCAGTCGGCACACAGGCGATCGATTTCCACCGGCAAACGCGTGGTTTTTTTGCGCAGGCGGTGGGTGACATGCATGTACGCGCGGGTTACTCCCTCCTGCTGGTGGCAATTGAGGCAGCGTTTCAACGTCCGTTCGTAAGAGATCCGTTCTTCCAGGGGTCTGGCCAGCAGGGGGTTGAGATGGCAGTATTTGCAGTCCGGTCGGGCCTGGCGCATTTCCGGCGTATCCTCCGGTTTGGGGGCATGCACGCTGCTGTTGAACAGGTCCGCGATTTTGCGGTGGGAGAAGACATCGTCGGCAAAGGGGGGTCTGACATGGCAGGCCGTGGCGCAATCGACGTTTTGGCTGATCGGATCGTGGGGTATCTTGCGGATCGAGGTGTGGCACTCGCGGCAACCGACGCTGCGGTGGACGCTATGGGCGTACATGGTAGGGTCGACATGATAGGTGATCCGCCGGCCCGTTTCATCCATTCTTCCCAGGTACGGGTATTTGTGGCACATCAGGCAGTTCTCCTTGTCCGCACCGACTGCCCAAACCGGCGAGAAGTTGGATAACAGGCCCCATAGGATTGCCGCAGCGATCGATATTTTGAGACGCGAATCCATGAATTTCGTTCACCTATCGGTTAATTCATAACCGGTCCGCCCACCTATAAGCGATGGCATTCGATGCACAACCGGCCGGGCAGGCGGTGCCGGTATTTGGAACCGGCACCTTTTGCGCTGGGCCGTGACGCAGGGATAATGCCTTGGTCGTGGGGGTTGTGGCAGGTGATGCAAGTCAATTTGCCTTCGGCGTCCAACGGCAGAATGATGTCGAACTTGGCTTCCATCTTTTTCATGACCCCCAGCATCTTTTCCGAAGGCTTAACCAGGTGGTTGAAATTGCCGGAATGTCTGCCTTCGATTCGATGACACCGTTGGCAGATCATTTCCAGATCGCCGACATATTCCAGCGAGGCGTACGTGTCGGTTTCGGTGTTCGGCACGGAGGCATGGCAGTAGAGGCAGGTTTGCTCCTTAATTTCACCGGATTCTAATTTCTGCAGGTGAGGATTAAAGGCCTGGTAAATATCGGGGTTGTGGCAACGAAAGCAAATTCCCGTGCGGTTGGCATAGGGTGCCCCGCGCACCGAGTTTTTCTCAAAATCCCGCCGCGAGCATTGGTAGTGGATATCGTGGCAGGTCAGGCAGGTGATTTTCCCTTTTTCCAACGGAAACTCCCGGGGAATTCTCGCTGCCAGGGCATTGGACGGCACAATCCCCACCGGGTGTACATAACGTTGGGGGTCATGACATTTGCACAGCAGATTGTAGTCCCCCTTGTATTTGAGCTGGCTATCGCTTTTTCCTGCGGGAACGCGGACGTGACAGGCCTTGCAGTACTGTCCGGTATAATGAAAGGGGCCCTGGGTCCAACCGTCCCAGTCTTCTTGCGATGCGGCGTGACAGACTGTCTTGGCGATAAGGATTACCAGGACCAGAGCAACGAGACTCAGCACCCTTCCCATGGTTTGGGGGATGCTCTTCTCGACTCCGGTGGACCGGTGGAGTATGAGGCGAGAAGGAACCATCGTCTTTTCAACCCTTCCATCAATCATGGGGTTTGGCAATAGCTTTCTCCTGATCCTCCTCTCATCGGGAGGCAATTCCTGCAATTGCGCAAAATGCGATAACGCGCATCGTGAAGACGGACAAATCAATTCACCTTATGTTGTCCAGGGGGCCCTGGACGGCGCCACAGTTCGCGTTTTTCAGTGTCGTGAAAATAGAGATACCGAAACAGACTATCGATACCATGGCAATCCATACAGAGGATTTCACTGCTCGAGTTGCGCAGGAAACGAAATCGCACTTGCACCGGGTAAGGATCGGCGGGGTGCGGCGCGGCAGCGGGCAAATGTCCGTTGTGGCATGTTGGACAACCGATATCGCCAACCCGCGTGCGATGTCCGAGATCGTCGAAAACGGGCGTGGACTTTTCCCTGCCCCGGGTGGGGTCTGCATGGCCGGCGACCAATTTGCCGGCTGGGTGGCTGGCGATGGCCGGAATTCTTTTCTCGGCTGGTTTGCCCCTGGCGTGGCAGCTGGTGCACAATCCGCCGATGGGATTTACGTTTTCGGATAGCGGTCCATACTCGCGGGCCCACAGCCGCATGGAGTTGGGGCTGTTGTGGGGCAGATGGCAGGCGCCGCAAAGACCGGAGGATTGAACGGTCTGGCCCGCCAGGTTAGTCGCTTCCGGCGCTGTGTTTCTCAGGTCGTGGGAGGATCCCGCCATGTTGGCCTGGGCCATGTGGCAACTTTTGCACAGATCCGGTTCCGGCGCGTTGGCGATGCGCAGAAAGCTGTCGGCGGCCGTGCCCTCGACATTTGCGGAGTATGAATCGGCGTCGGGAGAGGACCGCCGGCTCCAGATATGTGGTTCGTGACAGGTCAGGCAGACCATATTCCGGTCGGGATTCCGGTTCCCCTTGTCATCGTACCGCGGCAGGGTCGGGGCGATGTCCCCGCCACCCGGCCGCAGGGCGGCCAGGGAAACATGGATCGGGTGGTCGTTGCCGCCCACCAGTTTGTTTTTGGCGGATCCCCGGGCGTTATGGCATGAGGTACAAACCTGGGAGGCCCAATCCTCATCGGCTGTCAGCGGTCTGGCCCACAGGCGTCTCTGCGCGGCGTGATGCGGCACGTGGCAGGTGCTGCAGGGGCCTGCATTCTCCGGGGTCATCGATAGCGCGTTCTTCTCCAGGGGGGCCGTGATCCCAAGATTGTGGTCGGAGGTGAGCAGAGGTCGTTTGTCCGAGTGGCAGGTGACGCAGAGCGCGGAAGTGCCGTCGTTGGCTATTCTGAGAAAACTGTTGCCTGCGTCCCCATCCACCTTTACGTCGCCTCCATTGGCGGTGGCGTTCGGGTCCCAGCGATGCACGTTATGGCAGGAGAAGCATTGCACGCTTCCGGTGGGTGTTTTGACGCCATTGGCGGAAAACAACGGCAGGTGGACGCCGCCGGCATATCGATCCTTCGGTCTTACGTTCACCGGATGGTTGTATTGTCCGAGACGTTTGGCTTGCAGTTCGCCATTCTCGCCATGACAGGTGAGGCACATCTGCTTGGCCGGCGGGTCGCCCGTCAAGGGACGGGCCCAGATTTTATTGCCGGCGGCATGATGGGGTACATGGCAGACGCCGCAGGGGCCTGATTTCACCGGCGTCTGGTGGCGGATGTTTTTGAGGTTGGGGAACTGCGCGCGCATGTCGTGTCTGGAATTCAGGAGACCGGCCTGCTCCTGGTGGCAGGTCAGACACAACGCGGATTTGGCTGTGGACGCTGTCAGAGCGCGCTTTCCGTGTGCCTGGTGGCAGGATTGACAGATCATCTCTCCTGCCGGACTGAATTTCGCACCCAGCTCGGCCGCTTTAATTCTCGATTGCGCCTTGACGACTCTCAGCACCGGATGGCTGGCGCCCTCCTTTCGGCCGGTCCGGTTTCCGTGACAGGCGACGCACAGCTGGGATTTATCGTTGTCCATGCGCATGAACGCCGTACTGCCCACCTGGGCACTGTCTTTGAAATCGTGCAGCGTGTGGCAAGTGCCGCAGTAGATCTCGTTGTCGCTGTCCAGCCGCAGGATATCCGGGAGCTTCAGATTTTCCGGCACCTTCTTGAGCAGATGATGGGGATTGTCGGCCTCCACGGTGAGCCGGCTGTCGACCACATAGCCGTCATGACAGGTGATGCACATGGATTCGGTGGAGACCAGGCCGGTGGAACCGGCCACCACGATGGGCGATGCGGTTTCGGGCACCAGGGTCGCCTGGTGGGTCTGAACGGCGTCGAACCACGACACATGGCATAGCAGGCACTCTTTGTCGGCACGTCGGGTCAGGGCCTGGGCCGGCGCCGCCGTGAGCAGCCAGCCGCAGAGCAGCAAAAGGGACCATGCCCATGAAAGCGTTTTTTTATGGACGTGAATGGGGATCATCTTCCTTCACTGCAACGCATACACACTGACCATGTTCAGCGTCGATTGGACGACATAGAGCCGCTTATCCGAGTCGATGGCAATTCCCAGCGGTGTGACCAGCCGCAGGTGGCCGGGGCCGTCCGGCGAAGCCAATATGCCACGGAACCGTCCCGTGGGTTCGAACACCTGAATCACTCCGGTGTAGCTGTCGGATATGTAGACGCCGCCGTCGCCGTCCAGGGCGATCCCTTTGGGGCGATAGAGCTGGCCGGGCAGCACGCCCAGTTGCGAGATTTGCCGCGGGTTCCCGCCGCCGGCATCGAACACCTGGACACGTCCGTTCAAAATATCGACGACATAGAGATCGTCGCCGTCACGGGCGGCCATCATGCCGGGGAACCGCAGTTGTCCTTTCTGGTTTCCCATGCGGCCCCATCGGGCCGTCAGACTGCCGTCGGCCGCAAATACCATCACCTGGTGGTTGCGGGCGTCGCTGACGTAGATCCGCTTACCGCCCTGCCGGGCTTCCACCTCCACCGGCCGCGATTGCCAGGGTTTCAGGTCGATCTGGCGCTGGAACTTGCCGGTGCGGCCGAAAATCTGGATGCGCTGGTTCCCGGTATCCGCCACGTAGATCCGGCCCGCTTCGTCGATATCGATGCCCACGGGGCTGTGGAATTGGCCCGCCTCCCGGCCCTGGCGGCCGATGGCGCCGATGTAGCGCCATTTGGCGTCGAACATTTTGACCTGGTGGTTGGCGCCGTCCAGCACATAGAGCCGGCTGTCCGGACCCACGGCGACTTCCGTGGGTTGATTGAAATCCTGTCGGATATCGGCGAGATGTTTCACCTGGATGGGTCGAACGGTTTCGCCGACGGCCGGCTGGGCAGTGGCGATGCCCGCACCGCCGATGGTCAGGCAAAGCCAGACCCACAAACCCGAGGTGATCTTGGCAAGACGGTTTTCGATCATCGATTCTTGTCCGAAGTCGCCCGCGGCGGCATCCCGGTTTTCTGGCCGGCCGCCGACTCGATTTGCTCTTTCAGCCTGGAGATGATCCGGTTCACACTGTCCCGGTTCGCCGGGTCCGTATCGAACAGGCCCGGCTCGAGCGCCTGTTTCACCTTCTCGCGGATCTGGTTGTTGCGGATCCCGAAGGCCATGGAAATGATGATGGAGTTTTGTTCCTCTTCTCTCCGGGAGGCCAGGTGGGAGACAAACACCTTGGGAGCGGTGAGAAACATGTCCACGAACATATGCGATAAATACTCGGCGGGAAAACCATAGGCGTTGGTGGAATAATCGAACAATGCCTGGAGGATGGTTTCGTCCTGCCGGTAGGCGAACAGGTCTGCCAGGTAGGAGAGAAAGTTCATGATATCGATGATCGCCTGGGAGGCCTCCACCGCCTGGGTCGGGTCCGCATTGCCGTCGTATTGCGGCAGAACCCGCAGCAGGAAGTCGCGGTTTTGTTCGTACCGGAACCCCCGTCTGGCCGCCATGAAGGCCAGCAGCGCCTTCTCCCGGTTCTCCCAGCCGCTTTGTTGGTTCAGGTTGTCGATCAGTCGATTGGCCACCGGCAGGTCGTGCTCGTCCAGCAGGCGCAAGGCGTCGCAGATGGTTTCCGTGCGGGTAAAGTAGTCGAATCGCGTGCGGGCGTGGATGGCGTCGCGGTCTTTTAGGATCTTCTGCAGCACATCGATGCGGTTCTTGGTGTCGAAACGCATGCCGATGTTGTCCAGGGCGATGATATCGGTGCGGTCCAGGGGGTAGCCGATCTTGATCAGGTTTCGAATCAAATTGCGGGTGTTGTAGTTCTGGGCCTGCGCTTCAGGGGGTACGATGCCGGACAGGGCGATCGTGAACAGCACCACCGCGCAGGCGATGGCGGCGGGCAGAAGCATGAGCCTCCGGTTCCGGACGTCGTGGATCCGGCCCATGGTTTCCCTCGTATCGGAATTCAATCGATACCCCCCGCCGATGGCCGCTCCCTATATTGCGGTTCGTGATACCCGCGCTCGCTCAGGAACCCCTTGGCCTTGCGTCCGAGGATCTTCCTGACTTCGGGGATGAATTCCAGGTAGTAACGATCGGCCACCTCCTGCAGCCCCTTGCTCCAGGCGTAGGCGGGGCCCATCATGGCGGCGCCGTGCCGGGCCCGCCGTCCCTCGTGGTATACCAGCTTCACATAGATTCTGTCCAATGGCTCGTCATGGAAACCGGCGGTGGACTTGCCCTGTTTGATCAGGTCGTCACGAATCCGGGTCGCCGGCTCGGCAATGGTTTGGTTGTAGCGTTCGACGAAGTCGTCGAATTGGGTGTAGAACTGCTTGATGAAATCGTCGGCGTGGCATTGCCGACAGACATGTTGCATGGTTTTCCGCCGCGACTCCCAGTTCTCCTGTTTGAAGGCGATGGGTTTGCGCAGGTTCCACGACAATCGCAGACCGACATCGTGGTTGACACCCAGATCGATTCTCTTGTCGGCTTGCGGCGGGGGCAGCAGTGCTTTATACACCTCGTTGTCCGTTCCGGACAATACCGTCTTCAATGCTTCCTCCAACCGACGGTCGGCATCCTTGACGTCCCGTTGGGGCGGCACATCGCCCATGTGACAGCCGGCGCAGGTCGGACCGTGGAAGTAATCCACTCCGGCCCGCCAGCGGCGGCGGTCCATGTTCAGGCGATCCTGGTAGGCGGCATAGGTCATGCCGTGCTTGCTGCCCCGGTAGATCTCGATGTGCGGGTTTTCCGGTCCGTTGTGGCAGCGGCCGCAGGTATCCGGCCTGCGGGACTGCTCCGTGGAGAAGAGATGGCGGGGATGGCATGCGGTGCAGGCCCCCTTGCTGCCGTCCAGATTGATCCTGCCGATGCCCGTGTTGGGCCAAGTGTCGGGGTCCAGCCGTCCGCTGCCGTCCTTTTGCAATTTGACCACCGTGCCGTGGCAGGCTTCGCAGCCTTTGTACTGGTCTTCGATGCCCCACATGGCCTGTCCCAGAAAATTGTCGATGCTTTCGAGGGTCTGAATGGCATCGGCGTGATGGGAGTTGGTGTATTGACCGTATTCCTTCTCATGGCACTGGCCGCAGTCCTTGGGGGTGGGTACGATGGCGATGCGCTCCTTGTGTTCGTATCCGTCGGCGTCCTCGGCGCCGGCCTTGTGGCAGTCGTAGCAATTGACACCGGCCTGACCCATGGCGCTCTGGTTCCACTGGTTGTAAATTCCCGGCGTGACTTCGCGGTGACATACCACGCAGACATCTCCCCTGGAATCGCCGTACTTGTCCGGGGGGACATAATAGGCTTCCGCGATACCGGTACAGAACAGGCACACGGTCAAAACGAGAAGTAGTGCTTTCCAGCAAGATTCTGATTGCGGCATGACGGCTCCTTTCCCCAACCCCTCGGCAAGCGCTCTGTCCATGGCCCGTTTGCCATCCTTCTTATGCGGCGTTCGGGTCAGGACACCCTTGGCAGCTCGTTAATGGAAACATCCACGGCCCCGACCGATTCCCGGGGAACGGAAGGTTCTTTTTTTTCTTCAGGCCCGGCTCCCGCAACCCGCAGTTCTCCGGTTTCGATGGGAATGGCGATTTTCAAGGCCAGGGTGTAAATCAACAGGCCGATGCCCAGTACGCCGATGGAAATCATGATCTCCGGCGTTTTCGGTGAGTATTCCCAGATTTCGCCCATGGGGGAAGGCACGAACCCGGGCACGATGAAGCCCAGGCCTTTCTCCAGCCAGACGCCGACGATGATCAGCACGCAGGCCAGGTTCAGGGTGATGAAGTTCTTCTTGGTCCAGGGGATCAGGAAGAGAAGGAAGGCCGTGATATTGAACGTGATGGCCGTCCAGATCCAGGGTACCAGGCCGCTATGGCCGTGCAATCCGACGAAGAGATATATGATGGGCGCCTTGTGCCAGCTGTCGGTGTAGAGTTCCTTGAAGACTTCGGCTCCCAGAAACAGCAGGTTGATGCCCATGGCGATACAGACCATCTCGGCGATCTTGAACAGCGCCGCGTCCTTGACTTTGAACCTGGTGAATCTGCGGATCACCTGAAAGATAATGATGCAAAGGGACGGGCCGGAACAGAAGGCCGAAGCCAGAAACCGCGGCGCCAGGATGGCCGTGTTCCAGAACGGACGCGCCCCCAATCCATTATACAGGTAGGCCGTGACGGTATGGATGCCCACCGCCCAGGGAATGGAGAGCAGCACCAAAGGCATGTAGACCCATTTATTGGCCTCCTTCTGCAGGTAGATCATGGTCAACAGGTAGAGAGAGACGGCCATGTTGATGAACAGGTACCCGTTCAATACCAGGATGTCCCAGTCCAGCATGGAGGCCGGGAAATTGGGCCTGCCGACGAATGGGAGCAGGTGCCATATTCGTTCCGGATGTCCCAGGTCCAGGGTCACGAAGAGCATGGCCATGAGCAGGGCGCTGACGGCCAGGATTTCTCCCAGTACGGTGATCTCCTTAATGGGCCCGAAATCATAGACATAGGCCGGGATGACCAGCAATACGGCGGCGGCGGCGACTCCGACCAGATAGGTGAAGTTGCCGATATAGAATCCCCAGGAGACCTGGTCCACCATGCCGGTGACCGCCAGTCCGGATGCAAATTGATAGGAGTAGCCCCGCAGGCCGATGGCGATCATGCCCAGGATAACGATGATCCAGGCATAGTAGATGGGCGGTCCCTCGATCCATCGGCTGCTGACCTGGCGGATAAAATGGATGGCTTTTTGCATGAATGCGATTCCTTCTTCCAACCCGACGATGGCCGGACTAAAGCGAAAAGAAATAGAAGAACTTGGGCTGCGTATTCAAATCTTCTTTCAGCTTGAATACCCGCTGGTGTTCCAGCACCTTGCTGATCTCGCTGTCGGGATCGAGAAGGTTGCCGAATTTGCGCGCGCCCACCGGGCAGGCTTCCACACATGCCGGGTAGCGTCCCTTGCGGGTGCGCTGCACACAGAACGTGCATTTCTCCACGACGCCCCGGTGGCGGGGGCGGTTGCCCAGGTAGTGTACGTTGGTGTTCAACTCCTCTCGCGGAATGTACGGATCGGCAAAATTGAACCGCCTGGCCCAGTAGGGACAGGCCGCCATGCAGTAGCGGCAGCCGATACACCAGTTATAATCGATGACGACGATCCCGTCCTCATCCTTCCAAGTCGCCTGGGTGGGGCAGACCTTCACGCATGGCGGGTTTTCGCATTGCTGGCATTGTACCGGCATCGTGTAGGTTCCTTCCGTGGGTACCATGCCGGCCTCGTAGTAATGTTCGGACTCTTCGAAATTCATGGTGCCTTTTTCGAACCGCAACACGCGGATCCATTGAATTTGCGGTTTGCGGCTCTGGTTGTTCTCCTTTACGCAGGCATAGACGCAGCGCCGGCAACCGATACAGCGAGAAAGATCCAGGGCATAGCCGAAGAGCACATTGGGATACGGTGGTTCGCTACCCAGGATAAAATCACGGCCGTATTTTTCTTTGTACTGCTTTTGCAGCCGTGATTTTACGCGCTGGAGCTCTTCCGGACTCATCTCTTCGAAATGGCTTTGGATATACTCATCCAGCTTTTCCCCGGGCACCGCGCCACCGAGGCCGCAACCTCCGAGGGCCAGCGACGCCGAAGCGACTCCCGCGGTCTGCAGGAAAGTTCTGCGACTCACGTGTTTGGCAAATTTGGGTTTCATCATGCGTTCCTGTGATCGGTCTGGCAATTTATACATTGTGGGCCGAAATCAATGGCCGGGAGAAGCTTCCTGCGCCGATTCCCAGCGGCCGTAGCCGGGAGGTTTCGGTGGTTCCTGCGCCATGAGCTTCCGGAATCTGGGGCTGTGCGGATCATGGCAGTGGGCGCAGAGCAGATAGAGTTTGTCACCGTTCCATTGCCCCACGCGACGGCCGTGAATGCCCATCTTCCAGTCGTTGTAAATCTGGCCGTGGCATTGGCCGCAAAGGCGGTAGGATTGTTCGAAGGGAATCTTTTCCCCGGTGATCAGTTTCAGGGAGTTGCGTTCCTCGAGGTCGTGGCAATTGAGGCACCATTGCCAGTCGGCGTGTTTGAGCTCGATGTCCTGATGCATCTGCACCAGCAGGCGCGGCGTGGGATCGGGCGCATGGTAGAACCGGCCGAGAAAGGACGGTCCGAGGCCCTCGCGGTCATCCGGGCCGCCGGCATCCCGGCGGTGGCACGCCTGGCAAGGAAACAACCCCTGGTAGACCAGGGGCGGCGGGACCGGATAGAGGGTTTCATCCGCCGGGGAAGGCTGGCCGGCAAGGATTTTTCCAGGCGCCAGCGTCAACGCCGCCATCAGCAGGATGAGCAGGGCGGCTGATTTTCGAGGTTTGGCGATGGACATGGTCCTCCTTCTTGCTTTGGAACGAAAGGCGGCTCTCCGGACAGTGGTGAGTCGGGATCGTCTGCCGGTCCGGTTCGGGAGCAAAATCCACTTGGAGGACAACGCGCGGCGCAGCAACCATAAGGGCGACATCTGTTCGCAGCTCTTCACGGGGATGGGGGGATTTCGGCAATCCGACCCTCGTGAGATTATTTGACCAATCCAATTTGTTTTTGGCAATAGTTTTTTTGGGAATGAAGTCACAAACCCCGGAACGGGGGATGCGCCGGTGGACAAACCCCGGGATGGGGAATGAATGGGAAGGCGTGCTGGCACAGGAGTTGGCGGATATGACGAGAGGGGAAATAAAAAGGGGGAGACGCGACCGGCGCATCTCCCCCCTGGAATGTCGGATGGTGACTTCCGTGCGGTTAATCGCCCGTGGCGGCCTTGTGAGTTTTGATGGTTACTTTTTCGGTCAGGCCTTCGTAGTACTTGCGCAGGATGGCAACGACTTCATCGCGTCCGAAGTGATCCGGCAGCTCGCCGCCTTCGCTGAGCATCTTGCGCAGCATGGTGCCGGAGAGCAGCACGCGGTCTTCCTTCTTGTGCGGGCAGGTGCGCAGGGAGGCCATGCCGTCGCATTTATAGCAGTAAAATGTCCAGTCGATCTTGAGCGGCTGGCACAGCAGGGCTTTGCCGCCTTCGGGGGAGGGGATCTTGTCGAAGATCGTCTGGGCTTCGAACATGCCGTAGAAGTCACCCACGCCGGCATGGTCGCGGCCGATGATCATCTTGGAGCAGCCATAGTTCTGGCGGAAGGTTGCATGCAGCAGGCCTTCGCGCGGTCCGGCGTAGCGCATGTCCAAAGGATATCCGCCCTGAACCACGTTCGCCTCTACGAAGTAGTTTTTCACCAGGGCATCGATGCATTTGACGCGCACGTCGGCGGGAATGTCGCCGGGTTTCAGGTTGCCCACCAGCGAGTGGATGTATACGCCGTCACAGACTTCCACGGCGATCTTGCACAGGTATTCGTGGGAACGGTGCATGGGATTGCGCAGCTGCAGCGCAGCCACTTCGCTCCAGCCTTTTCCTTCGAAGATCTTGCGGGCCTCTGCGGGGCGGTGGTAGACACCGGCGTACTTGGTCGGATAATCGCCTTCGCTGAGCACTTTGACGTTGCCGGCGAGGTTGACCGGCCCCTGTTTCATGACCATCTGGACGCCCGGGTGATCCTCTTCGGCGATTTTCCAGAACTCCTCGGATGTGGGTGTGCCTTCGCCCATGTAAACCTTTTCACATTCCCACTTTTTCTCTTCTTCGCTGATTTCCCACTTTTCATCGACCTTGATGGTGGCCATGATCTCATCGCCATCGGGATCATACAGGGCCACTTCGTCGCCTACGCTGATCTCGGCGGCTTCTGCGGCAGTGATGTCCAGGCACACCGGCACCGGCCAGAAGGTGCCATCGGCCAGCAGGAAATTTTCGCAGATGCCTTTCCAGTCGGCCTTGGTGTTGAATCCGGTCAGCGGGCTGAAACCACCGTTGCCGATCATGATCAGGTCGCCTTTGACGCGTGGAGAGATGTTGACCTTCATCAGTCCGGCGGCCTTGGCTTTTTCTGCCTCAAGCGCGGCACCTTCCAGCAGGCAAACGGTCAGACCTTTGCCGCCATGGGGAGGAATAAGTTGTGACATGTTCGGTTCTCCTTTCAGGGTTTGTTGATATGTCTTGGCAAACTGCCTTTTGTTGGTGGATTCGCTGAGTGAAGAATCAAGAGGCTATCATTATTCGGCACGGCCTGATTTGTCAAGGGTAATTGCAGCGGTGTGCAGGGCGTTTCGAGCCTGCAAAATCAAGGATCGACGATGGTTTGCCGGCACTGTCCAACCGGATTTTCCGGCCCCGGCCTCAAGCCCGGTGTCGTTGAATCCGATAATGGTTTCGGCTCGCCTTTTCGCGGGTTGTGCATTGATTTCCTCTGGAGGGTAATGTTATGAATGTTCACGCTGTTTGCAAGGTGCATGCATGCAAGGAGGCCGTTGCCATGCCCAGCGCTAAAAAATACAAGGGCGACGTCGATATCATTGAAAAAATCAAGACGTTGCCGGCCCTCGAATCCTTTGAGGAAAAGGATCTCAAGGAACTGCTGCGGATCAGCAAGATCGTTCAATATGAACCGGGTGATCTGATCGTCGATGAGAGCAGCTATGACGGCTGGATCTACTACCTGATTTCCGGCCGCGTCCGCATCGTCAAGTCGGGAAATGAGTTGGCCGTACTGCAACGCACCGGCGATGTGTTCGGCCAGGTGGGCGGCATGGGCAGCGGTGAGCTGTCCGTTTCGGTGTTCGCCCTGGATGCGGCCACCTGCCTGAAAATCGACATCTCCAGCGTGGATGGCCTGCCCAATGAGAACCGCTATGTATTCCGCTACGTCATCTTCCGGGGGTTTGCCGAGGTGCTGGCCAAGCGCCTGCGGATCATCACCGAAAAATTCATGGCCGCCAAGGAGGAGTTGGATAAGTTGAATCGTTAAATGGTTGAATGGTAAAAATGGGTACATCACCGCCCAAGCCAGAGCAGTGCCGCATAGCAAGGCCGATACCTCAAGTCCAAAATAACAAATTAACGAATCGACCAAATCAACAAAAAAGCCCGACCGAACGGTCGGGCTTTTTAACTGGCGGAGAGAGAGGGATTCGAACCCTCGGTGGGGCTTTACACCCCACACTCGCTTAGCAGGCGAGCGCCTTCAGCCGGCTCGGCCATCTCTCCGGGGTTTGATAATTGGTTGATTAGTTGATTTGTTCATTCGGGCGACGCTGTCGATTTCAATCGAAGGGGTCGACGGCGCAGGCGGCCGAATCAACCAATCAACTAATTATCAAAAGCTGGCGGAGGGAGTAGGATTCGAACCCACGGAGCTTTCACTCAACGGTTTTCAAGACCGCCGCCTTAAACCACTCGGCCATCCCTCCCGAAAAAACGGTTCCGTTTTGTAGCACCATGTCCCTTTGGGGTCAATAAGTTTATGCAACCCACCGTGGATTAAAGGGAATTGGGAGTTGACTTTGATGGATATTGGTGATTAGTTCAGCCCCAAAAATCGCCCATCCGCGATCCTGGTTTGAGGAGAAGCCAAATGAAACAAAAATATGCCATCATTCGCGACGACGGTCAGAGGACGCTGATCGTGAGGGAATATGCAGAGCTGGATAAAGAGATGATGTCGCTGTTGTGTGAAGAGTCCTATCCCCTGGACACCATGGCATCCGCCGTCGAGGCCGGACATCAGGCGGTCATCGATGCCATCCGAACCAACAACATGTATCCACCCAATGTCTTTGCCGGCCCCATCGCCTCGGCCATCGAGGGGCTGTTTCAGGAAGGGGGCAACCTCTCCGCTGAATTGTTCTTTGACGACAAGGAACTGTTCACCAAGGCGGGAGAGGAACCGGCGCCCGAGGAAGAAGAGTCGGACGAAGATGTGGATGTCGATGATCTGCTGGACGATGACGAGATCGAGGACGATGTCGATGACGAAAAGGTCCTCAAGAGTCTGAAATCGAGTCTGCAGGTCGCCGATGACGACGGCGACGTCGACTGATCCGGCAACCCTGGCGATCCAGAATTTACCAGACGATTTTTCCAACGCCCATCCTTGGATGGGCGTTTTGTATTGCGGGAACCCTATTGCGTCCCGACACCGGTGGATCGCTCCAATAGATCCTCGATCTTTTTTTCGATGAAGCGGCGGGGGTGACGGCCCGGTATCGTTTCCAACCTGCGCCCCCCCCGGATGGTCATGATGGTGGGGATACCGGCGATCCGGTAGTGCTGTGTGGCCGCGGGACCGGCCCAGTAGACGGGAAACGGGATCTTCAATTCATCCACCAGCGGCTGGATCTCCCTGGGGCCGCCGCTGTCAATCCCCACGGCCACGATACGAATGCCCCTGTCCCGGTAGGCAGCGTATAGTTCGGCCAGGTCGGGCAACTCCTCCCGGCAGGGCCGGCACCAGGCCGCCATGATTACCACCAAGCCGTTGAAATCCGGATTGCCCATCAGTCGGTCCAGGGCCGCGATATCGATGGTGCGAACCGGATTGCCCACCGGCGGCGGTGGATCGCATTGCATGGTGCCCGCCGAGAGGACGGCCAGCAGGCAAACCAGGACGATGGGTCGTTTGAATATGCCGGGGATCGACAGAATCGGCTCCTTTGCCAAAGGGATTATCTGGTTCGGCACTCCCATTCCATCGGGAGACCATATCTCATACAACGCCAATTCGGCGTGCGGTGCAACCCCGGATTGGGTATCCGGAAACTTCCCGCCGGAACCGAGCCCGTCCCGGATGACGATGCCCGGATCTGCTGTACCGGCTCCTTGCGTGCCAGGTTGTTTGGTGGTAGGTTCCATCATCCTTTGTGCCGGAGCCTTCCGGAGTTACTGGAAAATTCCCGTCTTCCCCGACCGCCTCGAGGATGGCCTGCCACGGGTGACGGCGCACGACCCCCGCTTGGGACCGGCCACCGAAATATTCGCGGCCGGACCCAGCGGATTCCTGGCCAAGGAGACCCATGGGACGACAGATCTGGGTCGTCGGCCTTTTCCTGCTACTGGTATCCGCCTGTGGCGCCAGGGATGAAGCCGACGTCATACGAAATATGATCCGCGAAAGCGCCGGCATGGCCGAAGCCAAGCAGGTGGGGGCGCTCATGCGGCAGACCGGCCGGGGATTCGTGGCCCTGCCGGGAAGACGGAATGCCGATGAAGTCAAACCGATCCTGTTTGCCGCATTCATGCACTACGGTCGCTTCGAGATTCAATATCCCAGGCCGGAGGTGCATATCGCGCCGGAAGGCCGCCAGGCCCAATCCACCGTCTACTTCATCATCCTGCGCAAGGATCAGCCGTTGCCGGGGCTGCGCAAATTATATGAAAACCCGCGCAAATGGCTGGCAATGGCCGGCGAGAAAGCCGATCTCTACCAGTTGAAGCTCGAACTGGAGAAAAAAGAGAAGCAATGGGTGGTCATGCAGGCTCACCTGGAAGGGTTCAAGGGGCTCCATTTCTAATGGATCGGCCGGAGAATGACGGAACCATTCCGTAGTCGCCCGAATCCCCATTTCCGTCGGCATCGGGAGCCGTCTTGCGATCCGTTGTCGATGCAACCGAAACGATACCGACGCCTAGGAGCAAGGATGCATAAGAAAGAACTCGTTGATCGCGTACTGGCCGGGGAGGAAGTCGAACGGCCACCGATTTCCTTTTGGTACCACTTCGGGGTGCAACACGGCAGTGGTGAAGCGTTCGCCCGGATCGTCCTGGATTACTTCCGGCACTACGATCTCGATTTTCTCAAGGTTATGAACGACCATTTCTACCCCCTGCCGGAGGGGCTCGAGGCCATCCGTACCCGGGAAGACCTGCAGCGACTGGCTCCTTTCGACCCCGCAGACACCCCCTGGCGGGAGCAGTTCAAGGCGCTGGAGATCCTGCAGGCGGCCCTCGCAGAGGAGGCCTACTTCCTCGATACGGTCTTCGATCCCTGGCAAAGCCTGAATCGAGCACTGGCCGCCGAGAACCTGGCCCATCTGATGCGCAACGAGCCGAAAGCCCTGCTGGCCGCACTGGACGTGGTGACCGACAATCTGATCGCTTATTGCCGGCAGTCGTTGCAGCGTGGTACGGCCGGGATTTTTCTCTCGATTCCGGCCGGGGCCGAGATCATCGGCCACCGGGATTTCCTTACCTTCGTAAAACCTTTCGTGGCCCGGCTGCTAACCGCCATCCAGGGGCTGGGCCCCATGACCACCCTGCATGTGCATGGCAAGAACCTCTATTTCGAGGATGTCATCGACTTGCCGGCTCCCATTTTCAACTGGTGGGATCGAGGCCCCACGGGACCGTCCCTGGCTTCGGTCCGCGACCGGATTCCGGGATGCGTAATGGGCGGTATCGATCAGACCCTCGTGGCCCGGCGCACTCCGTCCTTTCTGCGCGATCATGTGCATGAAGCCGTGAAAATGGGCTGCGGATCGCGGTTTTTCCTGGCCAACGGGTGCAGCATCGACACCTGGGTGTCTCCCGAGGCGGTAAAGACCATGGTGGCGGCGGCAAGGAAAACCGCGCCGCAGCGGTTGTAGGCGGGCGCCCTTAGCAGGTCAGATGAAAGCAAGCCGCCACGCGGCGCCCCTGTTCTGATAACTGGTTATAGAGGCTTGCCGCCTCCTTGGTCCAGGCCGATTGCATTTCGATCCGGCGGCTTTTCAGGTAGGGTTCGATGTCATTGTCGATACGCATCCGGCCGTAAATCCCCGTTCCCACCACCAGCACCTCCGGCCGGGTGGCAACCAGGGAGGCGATGTCCTCGCGGTGCAGGCGATGCCCGTCCTTGCGCCACCAGCCGTCCTGGATGCTTCCATCCGGCAGAATCCACAAATCGGAGCCGAAACTGCGACCGGCCACCACCATTCCTCCAAATTCGCAGCTGTCAATCATCATCCGACCCCCATGCCCGAGGGAAGTTTCGTTCCTGTTTCCGCTCATGGTAATGCCTCTCATCGCAGGTTGCAAACGGGCTTGACCCGCCGGCCCCATGTGGTTACCCGGACCGACACCCAAGGTTCCGGCGGCGGCGATGCTCAAGTATCGCCGCCGGGTGCCGATATACCGGCCAGGGTGATCACCACCCCTGAATATCCGATGACAAGGAACCTCGTGAATGCCTGCCGCTGATTCCGACAATCGCATCTACGCCGGCCTCGCGGCCATGCCCAAAGTCGACCTGACCGTCCTGGAGAAGAGCAACCTGATCGACGGCACCCAATGGGCCGATGAATTCAGTTTCGCCCAGGTCAAAATCCTGGCGGCCTACATGGATGTCCACCAGGTCCCCAAGGAATCGGTCCTCTTTTTCGAAGGCGACAAAACCCCATATCTGGTACTGATCGTCAACGGCCGGGTACACGTGGTCAAATACGATTCCCAACGGACCCCCAAACGAATCGCCACCCTGGGGCCCGGCAAAACCATCGGCGAAATGACCATTATCGACGGCGAGCCCCGCTCCGCCTCGGCAGTGACCGCCACCCAGGCCACGCTGATGACCATGACCGCCGAAAAATTCAATTGTCTGGTGAACGACCGCCCCCGGGTGGCCGTGATCCTGGTGCTGAAAATCGCCAAGTTGATGAGCCAGTACCTGCGCCAGACCAGCGGCCGGCTCATCGATCATCTCGGCGGGTAGCCTCGCCGGGTCGTTTTGACTTCCCCGGATATTTAAGTATATAAATCGGAATAGCTACCAACCGACATGCCCCGGCGAGTCTTATGCACACTTCACGTCTGTTGCCATGGATATCGATGGCCCTTCTTTTGCTGGGCTGCAGCTCCACCCCACTTCCGGAACGGATGCCGTCTTACCTTCGGCAAAGCATTCGCCACTTGAACAAGGGCACGCAGTACTACACCAAGGGATGCTACCCGCTTGCGTTGCGCCAGTTCCAGGAATCCCATGAGCGCTATGTGGCGGCGGACCATCTGCCGGGTACGGCCGCCAGCCTCAACAGCCTGGCCAATACGTATTACCGCATGAAAGATTTCGAAGGCGCGCTGGCCGTCTACGACGAGGCCATCGCGTTGTACCGGCAGCTTGAAGATCGTCCCGGGCTGACATTGGCCCTTGCCAACAAAGCCGCCGCTTTGATCGCCACCGGTCAGATGGAATCGGCCGGTTTGCATTTGGACGAGGCGGACCGGGTGGCCGGCGATGAGGCCCTGATGGCCAGTCAACGATTGCGAACGCGTGCGATCTGGCTGATGCGGAGGGGCGATCCGGGGCAGGCGGAGAAGCTGCTCAGACAAGCCTTACGCCTCACGCCGGATTCGGCGCAGGCGCAAATTGCCGCCGTACAGTATGCCCTGGGTCGTTTGTTTATGGATTCCCGGCGTCCCGCCCAAGGATTGTCTCATCTCGAAGCCGCCCTGGAAGCCGATCGAAAATTGGGGGCTTTCCACGGCATTGCCCTTGATCTGGCGGCATTGGGAGACTCCCGGGCGCGGCTGAACCGTCACGATCTGGCGGTTTCCTATTTTAAGCGCAGCATGAAGATTTTTGCCTTGTTGGGGGACGCCCCCATGGTGGATGAGATTCGTACCCGGCTGGTGGCCAGCGGCCGTAGTGCGGATGTCGATATCCTTGCGTCGTTGCAATGGGTCGATCGCTGGCTGGCCGGCGATCGGACTGCCAACATCTGCCGGTAATCCCGACCTCCGGCTCCCTTTCTCAACTCTGCCCGGAAGCGATTCAAATTCTCCTGGCTGTCCAATGCACCGGCCAAACAAAAGGGACGGCTAATCGTTTTGCGATTAGCCGTTTAGGAGGAGAACAGATGAAAAAATTATTGGGTTTGGCGTTTTATGATAATGCAATAAGGCTGCCAAAATCCTTAAAAAACATGCGTGTGCGTGAAATTTTTTATATTTTAATAATTTAAGTAGGTTATATGCATGGTAGCCGATGCCTGACAGCGGCGGATGCGCTGCTCGCAGGAGGTCGGAGTGGGGGCATCGGTTCAAAATAATGAACCCATTAAGGCGAAAAAATATATATCACTTTGTAATTATTGATTAAAAAAACTTTATGCCATGGTTCATGATTATAAACTGTCATGGCCGGCTATCGGCACGCATCGCTTTAGTATCTGAAATCAAATCATATTTTACGGGTTTGCAGTTTTGAACGCCGGTGTGGCAAGGGAACCGAACCTCTTCATCCGGGCGCCGCGAGCCTGGCATGCGGTCCCGGAATCGGAAGATGTCGGGAGGATCGCGGCAGTTTGATCGATAAGCGTGTTGAGTCGTTGGATACCTTAACTTTCCGGACCGTCGACCGATATCAGGTTCATGGCCGTCAGGGTCTGAATGGTGGATATCCAACCGCATCGGCGGTCAGGGTGCCCAATTCTTTTCATATGGTTTTACAAAGTGATCGTTTGCGGAGGTTCAGGGAGGACGTGATTACGGAAATGAAGGTCAATGCCAGATGGGTCCCATGGTTTCTGGTGGCGGCGGCTTTGGGCCTGTTTGCCGCCGAACCGGCTATCGGCCGTGTCCTGATTCTGCACAGCTACCATGCAGAGTTTGACTGGGTGCAGGGAATCAATGATGAACTGATGCCCTCCCTGGAAGCTGCCGGCATCCCCTTTCGGACATTCTACATGGATACCAAGCGCCGATCCGGTATGGCCTGGAAAAAGGAATCCGCGCGCCTGGCCAAGGAAATCATCGACACCTACGCGCCGGATGTGGTGATTGCCGTGGATGACAATGCCCAGGAACATGTCGTGCGCGACTATTGCGGCCGCAGCCCGATCCAGTTCGTCTTTGCCGGTGTCAATGCCGATCCGGAAACTTATGGCTATCCCGCCCCCAATGTCACCGGTATCCTCGAGCGGACCTATCCCGGCCAAACCCTGAATCTGCTGAAAATAATGCTGGCCAAACCCGTCCATCTGGTCTGGATCAGCGACGACAGCGCCACATCCAGTCAGATCCTGCAACGGGTGCGTCCCAAGGCTGAAAAGGGTCAATTGCCCCTGCCGGTCGATGCATTCGAACGGCCGTCCACCTTCCGTCAGTGGAAAACCGCCATCGGCAAATACGATGACGATCCCCACATCGGTGGTTTTCTCATACCCCTCTACCATACGGTTCGGACCCATGCCGATGGACCCAGCATGGAACCGGCCAAGGTGATGCAATGGACCGTCGCCCACACCCGCAAGCCCGTCGTCGGTCTTTGGCGCTTTGGGGTGGATGACGGTGCGGTGGGCGCCGTCGTGGTGGATCCCAAGGAACACGGCAAGGTGGCCGGCTTGATGGCCAGGCAGATTCATGCCGGCAAAAAAGCGGCGGAGATGCCCCTGGTGACCAACCGTGAAGGGTTTGTGATCATCAATATCGCCGCCGCCGGCCGGCTGGGGATCGAGGTCCCGTTCGAAGTCCTGCTGAGCGCGGATAAGATCATCGAATGACGCCGGCTGCGCGATCGGGGCAGGCGGGACGAACTCCGTTCATCGTCCTTGCAATCACCGGCAGGACCGGCCGGACGATCGGAAAATTATGAGAAAGAGCCTCAAGGGTCGTTTTCTGCTCACCATTGCCGCCATGATTACCATCGGTATGAGCCTGGCGACCATCGCCTCTTATATCAACAGCCGGAAGGCCGTGGAACATGAAGCGACCATGCGGCTGTTGCAGGTGCGCGATACCAGCGTACGGCTGATCTCCACTTGGTTTCAACACCAGGAAGTCAATCTGGTCAACTGGGCCTCCCAGAAACTATTCCAGATCGCCCTCGATGAGGGCTTCATCGGGCGTGCGGCCCGTCGCAGCGCCAACGGTGAACTCGACCGCCAATTGGTCAACTATCCATATTATGAATTGTTGGGCGTGGCCGACGGCGAAGGTCGGGTGGTGGCCTCATCCACTTTTTACGAGAACACGTGGCGGGACGTCCACGACCGGCAATTCTTTATCGAGAGCATCGACGGCAATATCGCCTACAGTCGAATTTTCAAGAGCCCCAAGACAGCCGCCTGGGTATTTGCCATCAGCATGCCCATCAAAGGGCCGGAGCTGGAGATCAAAGGCGTCTTATTCGTCTTGATCCGCCTGTCGGATTTCAACGAGATGTTCGTCAACCCGCTGCACATGGGGGAGAGCGGTTTCGCCTTCGTCTACGATGATCGCGGACAGATCCTCTCCCATCCGGACCGCCGGCTGGTGATGCAGGAGAAGATCGACCGGTTCGATTTCGGCAGGCAGATGCTCGCCACCCACACCGGCATTCAGGAATGCGACTGGCAGGGAGCCCGGCGGATCATTGCCTATGGCCTGCTGCCGCCGGTCAACTGGCACATCGGAATCGTGGCCTCGACCCGGGAATTCCTGGCGCCGGCGCGGCGCATGGGCTTGATCAATGTAGGGATCATCATTCTCGTGAACCTGATCGCCGTGGTACTGGTCTTCTTCTTATACCGCCGATTGATCGCGGCGCCGCTCCAGCAATTGCTGGAGGGGATCGACCGTTTCGGCAGGCAGGGCTTGCGTCAGCCCATCGAAATGGAGCGCCAGGATGAATTCGGCCTCATGGCCACCGCTTTCAATGACATGGCATCCAGTCTCAAGAAATCCACCGTCTCCATCAAGGAACTGGAGAAATCCCAGCGCCGCTTCCAGGATGTCGTCGAGAATACGGGCGATTGGATCTGGGAAATCGACTTCCAGGGAAACTGTTCCTATTCCAGCCCGGCGGTGGAAAAGATTCTGGGATTTCGACCCGAAGAGATTCAAGGAACCCGGCTCTACGACTATTTCGAGGACCCTCCGCGCGACGATATGATCCGTTTTTTCGAAACCCACTTCCAGAGCGGGCTTTCCTTCGCCGGCAAAGTCATGCCCATCCACCACCGCAGCGGCGCCATCGTCCAGTTGGAGGCCAGCGGCGTGGCGATTTCCGACGGTTCGGGCAGGGTGATTGGATTCCGGGGGGGAAGTCGCGATATCACCCAACGCATCGAGGCGGAAAAGGCGTTGAAGCTGGCCATGGAGGAGGCCGAATCCGCCAACCGATCCAAGAGTGCCTTCGTGGCCAACATGAGCCACGAAATCCGGACCCCGATGAACGGCATCATCGGGATGGCCAACTTCCTGCTCGACACCGACCTTACCCATGAGCAGCGCGAATATGCCCAGATCGTCGCCCACAGCGCGGACAGCCTGTTGATGATCCTCAATGACATTCTCGATTTTTCCAAGATCGAAGCCGGAAAGCTGGAATTTGAAACCATCGATTTCAATATGCGCAGCGCCATCGAAGAGACCGCCCAACTCATCGCCCACAAGGCACATGAGAAGCAGTTGGAACTGGTGTGCATGGTGGACCCCCAGGTTCCGTCCCTGCTGCGGGGGGATCCCGGACGGCTGCGGCAGGTGCTGACCAACCTGGCCGACAACGCCATCAAATTCACCAGTCAGGGGGAAGTGTCCATCACGGTCAAGCTGGAACAGGAACTCGACAGGAGCGTGGAACTGCGCTTCGAAATCAAGGACACGGGCATCGGCATTCCCGCGGACCGCATGGACCGCCTGTTCAAATCTTTCTCTCAGGTGGACGCTTCCACCACACGGCGGTACGGCGGAACAGGGCTCGGGCTGGCGATTTGCAAGCGGCTCATCGAGATGATGGACGGAAAAATCGGTGTCAAAAGCCGGGAGGGAGAAGGGGCCACCTTCTGGTTCACCGCCCGGTTCCAGTGTCAGTCGCTGACTGAGGATCTGCAGAACGGAATCCCGGGGCTTTTCAAGAACAAGCGCATTCTCATCGTGGACGACAACCGTTCCAATCGGGAAGTACTCAGTACCTACCTGCGCGGGTGGGGCTGCCTGCACAGTTCCGCCGCCAGCGCCCCCGAGGCACTGCAGCTGCTGCATGAGGCCCGGGACGCCGACAGGCCCTTCGATCTGGCCATCATCGACCAGCGGATGCCCGATATGGACGGCAAAGCCCTGGGGATGGCCATCAAGGCGAGTCCCAGCCTCTCCGCCACCCTGATGGTGCTCTTGACCTCGGGCGGCATGCAGGGCGATGCATTTCGCATGAAGGAAATCGGTTTCAGCGCCTACCTGCGGAAACCGGTGAAGCAGTCGATGATTTACGATTGTCTGGTCACTGTTTTCGGCGATCCCGGTCACGAGGAAGAGGTCGGTCTTGCGGAAGAGGACCCGGTGACCCGGCACAGCCTGCGCGAGGCCCGGCGCAAGCAGATCCGGGTACTGCTGGTGGAAGACAACCCCATCAACCGCAAAGTGGCCTTGAAGATGTTGGAGAGTTTTGGTATTCCGGCCGATACCGCCAACAACGGCGAAGAGGCCCTCCAGCGGCTGCAGGAGAAGCATTACGATTTGGCATTGATGGATGTCCAGATGCCGGAGATGGATGGTTTCGAAGCCACCCGCCGCATCCGGGAGTCGTCCGCGGATGGGCGCTTCAAGGACCTCTTCATCATCGCCATGACGGCCAACGCCATGAAGGGCGACCGCGAGAAATGTCTCCGGGTGGGCATGGACGATTATATATCCAAGCCGGTGGACGCCGAGGAGTTGCTGGCCAAACTGGATCACTGGATCTCGAAAACCACCCATTCATCGCCCATCAAGCCCATCGTCAATTAGGGGAGCCGGAGGCACCCCTTCCATCCTTGGATGAACTACGGGAAGGCATGTCATGACCTCATCCCATCGCATTCTGATCGTCGGCGGGGTAGCCGGAGGAGCCTCTTGCGCCGCCCGCTGCCGCCGCCTGTCGGAGCAGGCCGAAATCATCATGTTCGACCGGGGCCCCTACGTCTCCTTCGCCAATTGCGGATTGCCCTATTACGTGGGCGACGTGATCAAGAAGGAGTCCCATCTCCTGGTGGCCTCCCCGGAACTGTTTCGCGACCGGTTCAATATCGAAGTCCGTCTCCACTCGGACGTCGTCGGCATCGATCGGGAACGCCGGACCCTCCGGATCCGGGACCTGGCCTCCCAAAGGCAATATGAGGAAGCCTACGATACCCTGGTACTCTCACCGGGTGCGCAGCCCGTACGTCCGGAACTGCCCGGCATCGATCTGCCCGGTATCTTTTCGTTGCGCACCATTCCGGACAGCCGTCAGATCCGCCGTTGGATCGAAGACCGACAGGCGACCAGCGCCGTGGTGGTTGGCGGCGGCTATATCGGCATGGAGATGACCGAGAACCTGCACCGACGGGGGCTGAAGGTGACGGTGGTTGAGATGCAAAACCAGGTAATGCCCATCCTGGATGCGGAGATGGTGGCCGCCGTTCACGAAACGTTGAAAAAACACGGAGTCGACCTGCTGCTCCAAGAGCGCGTCGAACGGTTCGACAACGGCCGGGGGCATGCCCTGGGGCTGCAGCTGGCGTCGGGGCGTCGTCTGGACGCGGACCTGGTGGTCCTGTGCATCGGTGTACGACCGGAAACCGGACTGGCCCGGTCGGCCGGCCTGGAGATCGGCGAGAGCGGCGGTATTCGTGTGGATACCCGCATGTACACCAGCGATCCCCATATCCTGGCCGTGGGGGATGCCGTCGAGATCGATGAGGTGGTCACCGGTGAGAAGAGCGTGATTCCCCTGGCCGGTCCGGCCAACCGCCAGGGACGCATCGCGGCCAACGTCATCATGGGGCGGCAGGATGCGTTTCGCGGCGCCCAGGGAACGTCGATCGTGGGGGTCCTCGACCAGGTGGCGGCCATCACCGGTCCCAGCGAAAAGAGACTACGGACGTTGGGGCGGTGGCAGGGGAAGGAGAAGATCTACCTGCATCCGGGGCATCACGCCAATTACTATCCCGGCGCCACCCCCATCAGCCTGAAGCTGATTTTCGAGAAGACCGGCGGACGCATCATCGGCGCCCAGGCCGTGGGCCGGGCCGGGGTGGCCAAACGCATCGATGTGATTTCCATGGCCATTCAGAAAGGAGCCACGGTCTTCGATCTGGAAGAGGCCGAACTATGCTACGCGCCCCAGTTCGGATCGGCCAAGGATCCGGTCAACGTGGCCGGCATGATCGCCGCCAATGTGGTCCGCGGCGATGTCGAGCTGGTTCATTGGGAGGATGTGTCCGGCGCCCGTGCCCGGGTATTCGACGTGCGCGGGCCCAAGGAGTACGCCCGCGGACACATCGAAGGCGCGCAGAACCTGCCCCTGGACGATATCCGCGGCCGCATGGCCGAATTGCCCAGGGAGGAAGAGATCTGGACCTATTGCTTCGTGGGGCAGCGTTCGTACTATGCCGCCCGGGCGATGGCCCAGCACGGCTTTAACGTGAAGAACATCAGCGGCGGATATAAAACCCATTTGCTGCATCGGGCCGTGGCCGATGACCAATAGATTACCGGTGCCCGGGTTTTCTTACGAATCGGCGGCCCTGGTGTCGATCCAGCGGGTCAGCTCTTCGATGGCGATATCCTTTACGACCGCCTTGCCGATGCCATCCAGGAGAACGAATTTTATCAGGTCGCTGTGACGTTTCTTGTCCTTGCCCACGGCATCGATGACCGCCCGGGGATTGAATTCGATCCGGGTGGGCAGGTTCAGGCGGGTCAGCAGTTCCTGAATGCGCCGGGACTGCTCATCCGATAGCAGTCCATGTTCCCGCGACAGATCGGCGGCCAGCACCATGCCCGCGCTGACGGCGGCGCCATGGGAGAGCCCCAATGTCTTCTCCAGTGCATGTCCGACGGTATGGCCGAAGTTGAGCTTGCGCCGTTCGCCGGCCTCCTGTTCATCCTTGTTGACCACATCGGCCTTGATGACCACCGAATCATGGACCAGCTTGTGGATCACCTCCGGATCGAGGCGTTGGATGGCGTCGGCATGATGTTCGATGAACTCGAAATAGCCGGCATCGGCAATGCAGGCGTGTTTGACGATCTCTGCCAGACCACAGGCCAATTCTTCTTTCGGCAGGGTCGCCAGCAGCTGGATATCGGCGATGACGAACTGGGGCTGGTTGAAGACGCCCACCATATTCTTATAGCCTTTGAAATTGACGCCGTTTTTGCCGCCCACGCTGGCATCCACCTGGGCCAGCAGCGTGGTGGCCACGAACCCGAATCCCAGTCCGCGCATATAGGTGGAGGCGGCGAAGCCGGTAATGTCGCCGACGATGCCGCCGCCGATGCCCACAATGAAGGTGGCGCGGTCGGCTTCCATGGAGATGAGTTGGGCGAAGATTTCTTCCAGCGTGGCCAGGGTCTTGATTCTTTCCCCCATGCCGATGGTGATGATATCCCCGCCGGGAAGCTGGTCTTTGTAGAGGCGGGCGACATTCTCATCGGTGATGATCACCGTCCGGCCGGGGGGCAGATGGTTGCCCAGGTTGGCCAGGGTCTCGCCGATCATGATATGGGAGCGGCCGGTCTGGCCTTCTACGACAATGGATTGCATGGGAATCACCTGATGGTTGAATGTTCCAGTGCATGTATCGCCTTGGCGTACTTGCACAAGGCCGTGAACTGTTCGGGATAGAGGGATTGGGCCCCGTCGCTCAACGCCGTCTCCGGTGCATGGTGGACTTCCACCATCAGGCCGTGGGCTCCCACGGCCACCGCGGCCCGGCTCAATGGGATCACCTGGTCACGGTGTCCGGATGCGTGACTGGGGTCGATGACGATGGGCAAATGGCTTTCCCGGCGGATCACCGGCACGGCGGAGAGATCCAGGGTGTTGCGACTGTGGCGTGCGAAGGTGCGCACGCCGCGTTCGCACAAGATGACCTGCGGATTGCCCTCGGACAGGATATATTCGGCAGCCATCAACCACTCGTCCAGGGTGGCCGACATGCCCCGTTTGAGCAATACGGGTCGCTTTGACTGGCCGGCGCGTTTCAACAGGCTGTAGTTCTGCATGTTGCGGGTGCCGATCTGCAGGATGTCGGCGTAGGCCTCCACCAGGTCGAAGGTTTCGGTGTCCATGACTTCCGTGACCACCGGCAGGCCGAACGTGTCGCGAACCTTGGCCAGGATCCTGAGGCCGTCTTCGCCCATGCCTTGAAAGGTGTAAGGCGATGTACGCGGCTTGAATGCACCTCCGCGGAACAGGTTGGCACCGGCGGTCTTCACCTTTTCGGCGATGGTCATGGCCTGCTCCTCGCTTTCGATGGCGCAGGGTCCGGCGATGAGGGCCAGCTCTCCCCCGCCGATGGTAACGCCTCCCACACGCACCCGGGTGTCCTCGGGTTTGACCTCCCGACTCACCAACTTGTAGGGCCGGGTCACCGGAATGGCTTCCTTGACTCCGGGCAGTCCCATGAACAGGGTCTGATCCACCGGCCCCTTGTTATTGAGGATTCCGATGGAGACCCGGTCGCCTCCGGGGATCGGCCGGGCGGTCATGCCCCGGGCTTCGATTGTCTGCACGACCATGTCGATCTGTTCGGGGGTCGCCTCCCGATTCATCACCACCAGCATATTACGTCCTCCTTGGTATGAGTTGTTCTATCCACTTTAAAACGAAACAATCAAATAAAAAAAACCTTGACGATGGTCCCATTCTATTCGTAAAGGAGTGGTTCAAAAGGATGATCAATATGCTGATTCAACAAAAACTACGGATTCGAAACGGATGGTGGCGCTGGTGGCCCGGGTGCGCCTTGGGAGCCTTGCCGTCTGATCGATAAATCGCAGAATGTTTCAAGGACCGTGGGCGCACATCATATGCCCCGGTCCTTTTCGTTGAGGGTCGTGGGTAAGTCGCCGCGACCCTTTTTGCGTTCTGGCTCGCTGCTTCCCATTTTATGCCGCCGCCGCGTCTGTCTGCGGCGACTGCCTTGATGAAGACCGAACAAAGGAGCAATCGATGTTGATTCGCAAATTTCCCGACCGTGAACGCTTCGAAGAGTTGTCCCGGGATCACAATGTGGTGCCGGTCTGCGTGGAGATCCTGGCCGATATGGAAACGCCGGTATCGCTGCTCGCCAAGCTTTACCGAAACCAGGGGCCCCTGTTTCTGCTGGAGAGCGTGGAGGGGGGGGAAAAATGGGGCCGTTACAGCTTCCTGGGCACATCGGCCCGGGCCTCGGTGGAGATTTTCCAGGATACCGTGGTCCTGGATTCCAACGGACGCCGGGAGACCGTCGCCCATGATCAGGATCCGCTGGGCGTGCTGAAATCTTTCATGGAACGCTACAAGGCGGTCCAGTTGCCGGAGCTTCCCCGCTTCTGGGGCGGCCTGGTGGGCTACCTGACCTATGAAATGGTCTCCTTTTTCGAACGCATCCCCAATCCATTGCCCGCCGATCGCCCCATGGCCCGATTTGTTCTGCCTGAGGAGCTCCTGATTTTCGACAACATCCAGAATACGCTGATGTGCATTGCCGTCGGCTTTCTGGATGGCCCGGATTCGGCCGGCGAGGTTTATGATGCTGCCTGCCGGCGCCTGGAGCGGTTGCAGGCCCTGATCAATACGCCGTTGGCCGAAGGCCAGAGCGCCCTGTCCACCAGCGGGCATACGGTCCGCTCGCCCATCGGCGAGGAAGCCTTCCGGAAGAAGGTGGTCAAGGTAAAGGAATATATTCGGGAAGGCGACATCATCCAGGCCGTGATTTCCCAGCCGTTCCGTTGCCCGGCCCCGGAAGATGTCCTGGCCCTCTACCGGGCCCAGCGCTACATCAACCCGTCGCCCTACCTCTTCTTCATGCACCTGGGCGACACGGCCCTGGCCGGCTCCTCGCCGGAAACCATGGTGCGTCTGGAAAACAACGTGGCCACCCTGCGGCCCATCGCCGGCACCCGTCCGCGGGGTTCCTCCGAGCAGCAGGACCGCGATCTGGCCGACGAAATGCTGGGCGATGAAAAGGAGCGCGCCGAACACCTGATGCTGGTGGATCTGGGGCGCAACGACCTGGGCCGTGTGGCGCGAACCGGTACGGTGCAGGTCACCGATCTCATGGTGGTGGAGCGCTACTCCCACGTGATGCACCTGGTATCCAACATCATCTGCGATCTCAAGCCCGAGCATGACGCCTGGGACCTGCTCCGGGCCACTTTCCCCGCCGGCACCCTTTCGGGAGCGCCGAAAGTGCGGGCCATGGAGATCATCGCCGAGATGGAGGAATCTCCGCGCGGTCCCTACGGCGGCGCCGTGGGGTACATCTCCTTCACCGGCAACATGGATCTGGCCATCACCATCCGCACGGCCATCGTAGAGGACGGCCTTCTCACCGTGCGCGCTGGCGCCGGCATCGTGGCCGATTCCGACCCCGAGCGCGAGCGTCAGGAAACGGTGAACAAGGCCAAATCGGTTCAAAAAGCGCTGCAATTGTCACAGGCTCCGCAGGACAAGGAGGTGGCGTCATGATTCTGATGCTCGACAACTACGATTCCTTTACCTATAACCTGGTTCAGTATATCGAAGAGATCGGCCGGCCGGTGCGCGTGGTGCGCAACGACGTCATGACCGTCGATGAACTGGAGGCCTTGCATCCCGGCGCCCTGGTCATTTCACCGGGGCCGGGGCGCCCCGAAGATGCCGGCGTTACCATAGAAGCCATCCGGCACTTCGCGGGCAAGCTGCCCATCCTGGGCGTCTGCCTGGGGCATCAGGCCATTGCCCAGGCGTACGGCGGCAGGATCGTGGGGGCCGCACGCCTGATGCACGGCAAGACCTCATCGGTGGAGAGCGACGGCCGGGGGGTCTTCCAGGGGGTGAAGAAAGCCTTCCAGGCCATGCGCTACCATTCACTGGTGGTGGCGCGGGACGGCCTGCCCGACGATTTGATGATCACCGCGACCTCGGACGACGGCGAGATCATGGGACTGCGGCACAAAACCCATGTCATCGAAGGCATCCAGTTTCACCCCGAGTCCATCATGACCACCATCGGCAAGCGGCTGCTGCGCAATTTCGTGAACATGATGGATGGTGAACAAAAGAACCCGGGAACAGAATAAGGAGATTGTCATGTTTCGCGACCTATTGTCCCAGATCATCCAGCGCCAGAATCTTTCCGAATCCCAGATGGCCGACATGATGAATATCGTGCTCACCGGCCAGGCCACCGAAGCCCAGATCGGCGCCATGATGGCGGCTTTGGCCACCAAAGGGGAGACCTTTGCCGAACTGGCCGGGGCGGCGCGTGCCATGCGGAACAACGCCCGCCGCATCCAGGCCACGGGAACGCCGGTGGTGGACACCTGCGGCACCGGGGGCGACGGAGCCCAGACCTTCAACATCTCCACCACCACCGCCTTCGTCGTGGCCGGCGCCGGTGTCACGGTGGCCAAGCACGGTAACCGCAGCGTTTCCAGCAAATGCGGCAGCGCCGATGTGCTCGAAGCCCTGGGGGTCAAGCTCGACACGCCGCCGGAAATCGTCGAGGAGGCCATCCAGGAAATCGGCATCGGGTTCATGTTCGCGCCCCTCTATCACAGCGCCATGAAGTATGCCGTCAAACCACGCAAAGAGCTGGCCGTGCGGTCCATATTCAATATGCTGGGTCCCCTGACCAATCCGGCTTCGGCCGGTTGTCAGCTGTTGGGGGTGTTCGCCCCCCAGCTTACCGAGATGTTCGCCGAGGCCCTCAAACTGCTGGGCGGCCACTCCGCCATGGTGGTTCATGGCCATGACGGCCTGGACGAGATCAGCGTCTGCGCCCCGACCCGGGTGAGTGAACTCAAAGACGGGACGGTGCGCACCTATGACATCGATCCTGCGCAGTACTTCGGCGGCCTGGCCGCCGCCGGGGATCTGGCCGGCGGAGATGTCGAGGAAAACGCCGCCATCATCCGGGATATCCTCGACGGCCGGCCCGGTGCGAGGCGCGATGTGGTTCTGATCAATGCCGGCGCCGCGCTCATGGCCGCGGGCAAGGCCCGGGACCTGAAAACCGGCATCGAAATGGCCTCGGAATCCATCGAAGAGGGCCGGGCCCGGGAGAAGCTGGCGGCGCTCGTCGACTATACCCGGGAAAACGGATAGCGCCTTCCCATCGCCTCGCCGGATTCACGAGGAGCGCCCGTACCATGACCATACTCGATCGCATCGTCGCCGACAAAAGGGCCGAAGTGGCCGACAACCGAAAGCGCGTCCCCCTGGAGCGGTTGCAGGCCTACATCGCGACCACCCCCTGGGCGGCGCGCGGCTTTTATGGCCGCTTGATGACCCCGGGGCCGGGAGGGGCGAACGTCATCGCCGAAGTAAAGCGGGCATCCCCCTCCAAGGGGATGATCTGCGAAGACCTGCAGGCCGGAATTTGCGCCGCTTCCTATGAGGCCGGCGGTGCGGCCGCAATCTCGGTACTCACCGATGGACCCTATTTCCGGGGCTCCCTGGCCGACTTGCGACAGGTACGCCGGAGTGTGGATCTGCCGGTCCTGCGCAAGGAGTTCATCATCGACGAATACCAGGTCTTCGAATCGCGGGCCGCCGGCGCGGATGCCATCTTGCTCATCGCCCGCATTCTCGAACCCGGACTCCTGTCGGATCTGCTCGCCCTGACCCACGAGCAGGGGATGGATGCCCTGGTGGAGATCCACGACACCGCGGATTACGATGCGGCCCACCGGGCCGGCGCCCGGTTGATCGGAATCAACAACCGCAACCTGGCTACCTTCGACACCGACATCGGCACGGCCATGACCCTGGCCGAAATGCTCCAACCCGGTGAAGTTCCGGTGGCGGCCAGCGGCATCGGCAGCCGCGAAGATGTCGAACGCAATCTGCGTAAAGGGGTTTTCAATTTCCTCATCGGCGAAAGCCTGGTGCGGTCCGATAACCGTGCGGCCATGCTGCGCCGGCTGATTCATGGCGAGGAAGGATGATCGCGGGAGGCGGATGAGAACTGACCCTGAACATCCCCAGATCAAGGTGTGCGGGCTGACCCAGCCGGACGAGGCCCGGGCCGTGGCCGACCTCGGCGCCGATGCCGTCGGACTGGTCTTCTACCCCAGGAGCCCACGCAACGTGACCGTTGACCGGGCCGCCGCCATTGCGGCCGCCCTGCCGGCCAGCGTGGCGGCGGTGGCCGTGGTCGTCGATCCCACGCTGGAGCGCCTGGTGCGGATCGTGGGCGAGTGCGGCGTGAAGACGATCCAGCTTCACGGCTCGGAGGCCCCCGGCTTCATTGCCGCGGCAAAGGAGACCCTGGACGTGCGCGTGGTCAAGGTCCTCTTTACCCACCGGACCCCCACCTTGGCCGAAGCCGACGATTATGCCGTGGACGCCTATCTGGTGGAGTGTGGCCGGGGAAGTCTGCCCGGCGGCAATGCGGCTGTCTGGGACTGGTCCCTCACCAAGGGCTTTGCCCGGTCCCATCCCATGGCCCTGGCCGGCGGCCTGGATCCGGCCAACGTGACCGAGGCGATTTCCGCCTGCCTGCCCGCGGCCGTGGATGCCAGCTCTGGCCTGGAAGCCGCTCCGGGGCGCAAGGACCTGGCCAAGGTGGAGCGCTTCATCGCCCGGGTGCGATCCACTGCGCACCTGTATGAAGATCGATGGGGAGTGGTCCAACCGGTATTCTGATGGTTCCTTTTCCGAGGACCATATGCTTTGCCTTTGGCGGACCCCTATAGTATGATGCCGCCAATCCATCGTTAATGACCCGAATCGCGGAGTCGCCATGAGCGCAGAGAAAAAAGAACACGCATCCATCGAGATTTTGAAGGAAGCCATCCTGCTGGAGCGGCGCGGCCACGCATTTTATCGCAAGGTGGCCGAGGAGGCCGCCGACAATTCGGTGCGTGAGTTCTTTGATACCATGGCCCGGGAAGAGCTCCAGCATATCGAAATTCTGGAAACCCAGTTCAGCGCCTTTGTCCAGAGCAATGAATTCGAATCCATCGATCCCCGGCCCATCGAAACTCCGCCCCAGGTCCACCCGGTCTTGAACGACGCCGTAAAAAAACGCATCGCGGCGGCCGATTTCGAAGCCGCGGCCATCTCGGCCGCCATGCTCATGGAGGAGCGGGCCATTGCCCTTTACAGTCAGCGGGCCGACGCCGCCACGGATCCGGCGGAAGAAGTACTCTACCGCTGGCTGGCCGAGTGGGAGCAGAATCACCTGGCCTCCTTGGTCTCCCTGGACAAGGAGATCAAGGAGGCCATCTGGAACGATCAGCAGTTCTGGCCGTTTTAGGGCCCGCGCAAAAATAACTTCCCGTTTTCAAGCGCCGAGGCACCACCTTCATTCCGGCCGGCGGCATGCTTCCCGGCATACTCGCAAGGCTTCGATGCCCCCCGCCCGTTTACGGGCCGTATAGCGGATAAAGGCCGTTTCGCACGCCTCTTTGCATTGCCCTGCGGTATGGTTGGTATCCTTCGACATAACGACCTCTCCATGGCTGGTGGGTAAATTCCGAACTGACTAACACTAACCATCGGTGCGATTTCGACAATGCCCTGGATACTCCGAAACCGGAACGGGCGGGACGACACCGGCCCCCTGCCCGCTTCGCCGGCTACTTCGTTGGGCTGCTTGTAATTGTCCTGCTCCGACCCCGATGAGGGGGTTGACCCTGCCAAAGGGATCGCCTATATAAGATCATTTTTACCGCTGATGCCGTCGAGACGGCGCGGAAAGCGCATTCAAGGCCCATTGCGCCGATGGGCCGCAGAAACAAATTGGGAGAAGGAAATGAGCAAGACCTATCGAATTGCAGTGATTCCCGGTGACGGCACCGGACCGGAAGTCGTCGACGAAGGGCGCAAGGCCCTCAACGCCGCAGCCGCCAAATTCGGTTTCAAACTGGACATGACCGATTTCGACTTCGGAGGCGACCGATACCTGCGCACCGGCGAAGTGCTGCCCGATTCCGCCGGTGACGATCTCAAACAATTTGACGCCATCTATCTGGGCGCCATCGGTCATCCGGATGTCAAACCGGGAATTCTGGAGAAGGGGATCCTGCTGCGGTTGCGGTTCGAACTCGATCAATACATCAACCTGCGGCCGGTGCGCCTCTATCCGGGCGTGGCCACGCCCCTGAAGGACAAGGGACCCGCGCAGGTCGATTACGCCGTGATCCGGGAGAACTCCGGCGGCATCTATACGGGCACCGGGGGCATATCCATGAAAGGCACGCCCCACGAAGTGGCCGTGCAGAGCATGGTCTACAACCGCCATCAGGTGGAACGCTGCCTGCGCTACGCTTTCGAATATGCCCGCAAGTTCGGCAAGAAGGCCCGCGGCAAAGGCGACGCCAACACCCTGGGGCTGGTGGGCAAGACCAATGTGCTGACCTATGTCTTCGATCTCTGGGAACGCGCTTTCCACGAGATCGGCGAGACGGACTATCCCGATGTCCGGCGCGAATACTACCACGTGGACGCCACCTGCATGTGGATGGTCAAGAGTCCGGAATGGTTCGACGTCCTGGTGACCAGCAACATGTTCGGCGACATCATCACCGACCTGGGGGCCGAGACCCAGGGCGGCATGGGCATTGCCGCCGGCGGCAACATCAACCCCCTGGGGGTGAGCATGTTCGAGCCCATCGGCGGATCGGCGCCCAAATATACCGGCATGAACATCATCAATCCCCTGGCGGCCATTTGTGCCGGGGCCATGATGCTGGAAACCCTGGGAGAGACAGACGCCGCGTTGGCCGTCGAAGACGCGGTCAAGGATGTCACCGCGACCAAGATCAAGAGCCTGTCCGCCGGCAAGATGGGATACACCACCTCCGAGGTCGGCGACCTGGTGGCCGAGCGGGTGTAGGCGGTCGGCTGCCCCCGGCGGCAATCCAAGAGCAGAACCGGTCATGGATGCCCAACGCTTTATTACCCTGGAAGATGTCACCGTGCGCGTGGGTGGCGTCTGGGTGATCAAGGGATTGAACTGGGAAATCCGCCGGGGCGAAAATTGGGTGCTTTGGGGTGCCAACGGCGCCGGCAAGACATCCCTGGCCCGGGCGTTGCTCGGAGAGGCCGCCATCGTCGGGGGGAAGTTGCGGCGCCACTATTCGGGCCGGGGAAAGACCGGAGATGACCCCGGCCGCCGGGAGCCCGTCGCCCTGGTCTCCCCGGATCAGCAATTCGATTTGTTCCGGAGCGAGCAGTTGCTCCATCAGATGCGCCATTTCAGCGGACGTATCCATGAACGCACCCCCGCGAAGGATGTTCTTGCAGCCGAAATTCCCGACGACGACCGTGCGCTTTCCCTATTAAATGTGGCCCCTTTGCTGGCCAGGCCCCTCGAGGGCCTGTCCGCCGGTGAGATGCGTCGGCTTCTCATCGCCCGGGCCTTGATGCGCAATCCGCAATTGTTGGTGCTGGATGAACCCTTCAATGGGCTCGATGCCGCCACGCGGGACCAATTGGCGCAGATTCTCGATCGCCTGGGCGCGGCCGGAACCCAAATGGTGCTGATTACCCACCGTCCGGCGGATATATCTTCTGTTTTCAAGTATTTGTTGCACATCGACGCCGGCCGGGCCGTGTGGCAGGGACGGGTACGGGAATTCTTGCACGGTCGCTTCCGACAGAGCGATGATCCATCCCGCCGGGCGGATGGGAATATCCATTGGACCGATCCTCCGGCGTCGAACGGCATCCCGGCCGCGGCGACCATGATCGAGATGCGCGGCGTGAACGTCGCTTATGGAGGATCGGCGGTTCTCACCGACGTTCACTGGACCGTGCGGAACGGCGAGAATTGGGCCCTCATCGGACCCAACGGCGCCGGCAAATCCACCTTGCTGAAGTTGATCACCGGCGACAACCTCCAGGGGTACGCCAATGAGTTGATCCTGTTCGGCCGTCCCAAGGGCAGCGGCGAGTCGGTCTGGGACGTGAAGCGACAGATCGGCTATGTGGCCGATGACCTGCAATTGCGCTATCAGAAAAAGATGACCGGCTTCGACGTGGTCTGCTCGGGCTTCTTCGATTCGGTGGGCCTTTTCCGGCATTGCAGCCAGGTGCAGAAACGTACGGCCCGTCAATGGCTTGCCCGCACGGACACGGAAGACCTGGCTTCCCGGCTTTTCTCCAGACTTTCCTATGGCCAGCAACGCATGCTGCTCATCGTGCGGGCCATGGTCAAGTCCCCGCGACTGCTGATCCTGGACGAACCCTGCAACGGCCTCGACGCGGCCAATCGCAGGCGCCTGCTGGCCATGCTGGATCTCATCGCGAACGGCCACGCCGCCAACCTGCTCTATGTCAGCCATCGGCCGGACGAATTGCCCCATTGCATCACCCACCGTCTGCATTTGGCGGCGGGCCGGATCGTCAAGATCGAGGGGACGGTGAGCGGTAATCCGTGATCAGGGAGGACCGCCCATGAGCGGCTTCGTTTTCGGCAGCCTGGCGACCTTCGGGATGAATCGGGGGGGTCGCCCCGGGCCGGAAGCATTCGATCTCCCGGATCCATGGACGATGACACCCTCCACCAGTTCCCAGGGCTGACTGGGTCGCAGGGCCAGGCAGTCGGTGATGCCCAGGTTCCAATCGTGGTAGCGCTTCTGGAGGTCCAGGGCGATGGCGCCTTCGGCCTGACCGAGCCGGAAGAAGTCGCTTTGCATGGTATTGGAAGCAATGATGTGGGCCATGGAGAACATCTTCAAATCCGGCCGCCAACGGCCCAAATGGGTACGAATGGTTTCACGGCCGTTGGTGATGCGCGGCAGCCAGCGCAATCGACGCAGTACGTGCAGGCTTCCCAGAACGGCGAAGATCTTCGCTTCCCCATCTTGCTGCAGGCTATGGATCAGCTGTCGGGCCATGAATGCATCCCGGTCGGTGCGTCCGTCGTAGTCCGCGTAGGGCAGGTCGATGGCCAGTACCCGGGGGCGTTGCCGGGGTGGCAATTGCTGCAGGATCGTCAGCAGGCGGCGATAGGCCGGGCAATCGATGGCATCGTGCAGGACGATGTCCGCCAGACCCTCTCCCGTGGCCATGAAGCGGTCGACGGCGGTCTGCTGGTCGGCGGCAATTTCCAGGGCCAAATGGGTCACTCCGGCGGAATGCAGGCGGGGCAGCAGGTCGGCGATCAATGCCAGAATGGGCGGTTTGTGGTGGGTCGTGCCCATGAAAACGAGATCATTGGCCGTTGCTTTTTCCAGCGCGTAGTCGCGGGGTTGGCGCAGGAGATCTTCCCGCGATTGGGCCGGCACGGTGAGCAAGAGTCCCATGCAGGCGATCAAGATGTTTGAACCGAAGGCGACCATCGTTCCCTCCGCCGCATTGCCTGGCGCGGCCCGGATGGCCGTGCGTCACTGGATGTATCGGCAGTTGCGGGAGGAGGCTTTACCCTATCGTCGCATAAAAAAGGTGGCAAAAGGGCGGGAACGGAATGCCCGGGTGTTCGATCATCTGCGGCCGGGATCGTCCCGCCCCGGGGCGGGCGGCGGGGAGGTTCCTCTTGCAAAGCGTGGTTGGCTGGCATATGCTGAGGGCGCGGATCGCGAAGCACCCTCCAGCCATGAAATCGCTTTCGTCGAGGATCAATTTCGATGGATAAGACGGTTAAAGTTCTAGTTATTCTGTTCGCCATGGTGGGCATCGGCCTGTTTGGCTATCATTGGTTCAGCCAATGGCACACCAGGACCGTGGAACGCGCCCTTCAGGAAGAGAAAGCCAAGCAGCTCAAGCGCATCTCCCAGTTGGAGGCGGAAATCAACCGGCTCACCGAAGAATTGGGCACCCAAAAGGCCGCCCAGCCTTCCAAGACCGAATTGGAGAATGTCTTCGGCTCTGACAGGTCTCTGACCCCGATGGTTCCGGAAGAGGCGGATTGCAAGCAGATCACGCGGCAGGTGGTGGCCTTCTTCCATTATCTGGATACCAAGGCCTATTTGATTTGGCCGGGCAACAACATGCTGGCCGAAGAGCTGTTCGAGAAAATCGCCCGGGAATTGTCCGCCGCGCCGCCCATCAACGTGGGCGAGATGGAGAACATTTACAGCCTGCTGCGCAATGTAACTCATTTCTACCGTGTGCTGGGAAAAGACCGCATCGATCTGATCAAGGAGATCATGAAAAGCGAAGCAGAAGTGATGGAGCCTTCCATGGCGGTGCTATTCGCGTGGATGACCACGTGCCAAAGCGAGTCCGGCAAGGAGAACGGCCGGCCCAATCTCAACACACTTTACCAGTATGCCCATTTCTTTCTCAACACCCTGGGCGGCCGCAGCTACTTGCTGCGACGGACTCCCCGCCAGCGGATGCTGATCAATTACTACGCCCTGCTCATCATCGACATGGCCAACGATACCAGGCTCAACGCCTACGGACTCGATATCCGCCCCCATCTGGACTATGTGTTTTACGATATCAACAACCAGAAGGGATTGATGTATCGCCAGCGCTACCTGTCGCGGCTGAGAGCGCTGCAAAGCAAATATCAATAACCACCGCGCCGGTCCGATCTTCAGCGTCAGGTGACCCCAAAGTCGCATAAATGCATAAAAATATGAGGACGGAGTAATGCAGCCAACCTTGGAAATCTTTTCCGACTACATATGACCCTGGTGCTATTTCATTACCGGGCGTATTGAACGACTTCAGCAGGAGCTATCTATCGAGGTGCGCTGGACGGCATTTCCCCTCCATCCGGAAACTCCGGAGAACGGCCGCACCCTCGAGGAATTGTTTTCCGGACGCGGTTTGGACATTCCCGCCATGGTGGACCGATTGAGGTCGGCGGCCGCGGAACTCCATCTGCCTTTCGGCCGGCGGACCAGGACCTATAACAGTCGTCGGGCCCAGGTGATGGGCAAATGGGCCGAGACCCAAGGGCGGGGACCGGCCTTTCATCGCCTGGTGTTCCGCGCCTATTTCGCCGACGGTCTCAACATCGCGCAACCGGAGGTGCTCTGCCGGCTGGCGGCCTCCGCCGGCCTGGATGGCGATGCCGCCCTCGCCTCCCTCGAGGCAGATGAATTTCGGCGGGCTGTGGATGACGACTGGCGGCGCAGTCGTGAATTGGGCGTCATGGCCGTGCCCACGTTCTGCATCGACGGTCGATTCCTGACCGGCGCACAGCCTTATGCGGCTCTAAAACAATTTGTCGCCAATGAGAATGACCGATCAGGATTCCAGCCGGCTTAACCTGCGATCGAACTTCTCCTCGATGGCTTCTTTTCGGGCGTACAATGTTTCCAGGGAGGCATACCCGGCGTCGATGTGTGCCTGGCATTGGTGGATGGCGGGTGACAGCTCGGCAATGCGGGATCCGTCCTGGGACTGGGAGGCCTGCACCATGGCCCCATTGAGCTCCTCCAGGCGCCGCTCTTCGGTCTCGATGGCGGTTTCCGTTTTTTCGATGGCCCGGGTCACGGGGGTCAACTCCTGCGAGCGTTCGTTGATCACCTTCGAGCGCTGTTGCCGCAGGGCTTTTCTGGACAAGGGGGCGGCGGCCTCTTCTCCGGATACCGCTTCACTCTGGCGCGGCACCGTCGTATCGTCCCCCCAGCCGCCTTTTTCCAGGAATTCCGAGTAAGTCCCTTCAAATGTCGTTACCGATGCCGGTCCGAAAACGATCAGGCGTTGAGCCAGGACGTGGAGGAACATTTCGTTGTGCGTCACCATGATCACGGCGCCGTCGAAATCGTCGATGGCCGCCACCAGGGCGTCGCAGGACTCCATGTCCAGATGGTTGGAGGGTTCGTCGAGGAGCAGCAGGTTGAGCGGTGTGGCCAGCAGTTTGCCCAGCATCACCCGGGCTTTTTCGCCGCCGGACAGCACGGAAATCCTTTTCAGGGCGTTATCGCCTTCGAAGAGCATGGCCCCGCAAATATTGCGTGCCTGCTGGCGATCGATGTCGGCATGGCAGCCGAGCAGTTCCTCTTCGATGGTATTGTTGTCGTTGAGGGATTGCACGTTGGTCTGTTCGTAGAAGCCGGGCACCACCGCCGGATGACAAGTCACCTCACCGGACAGGGGCGCGAGGTGGCCGGCCAGCACTTTGAGCAGGGTGGTCTTGCCCCTGCCGTTGGGGCCCACGATGCAGATCCGGTCGCCGCTGTTTACGGAAAAATCCAGATTCTCGAATAATCGTGGCCGATCGCCGTAGCCGAAGGTGAGCTCCCGGGCGCTGAGCACCTGCTTGCCGCGGAATTCCAGGCTGCGGAAGGTGAACTCCAGGTTCCGCATGGCCTGCAGCTTCTCCTTTTTCTGCATCTTGGCCAGGGTCTTGACCCGGCTTTGAACCAGGCCGGCCAGCCGGGCCTTGGCACGGAAGCGGCTGATGAACAATTCCACATCCTTGGCACGGCGTTCGTCCTTGCGCCGCGTTTTCTCATAGATCTCTTCATCCTGGGCTATTTGAGCGTAGTATTTGCCGGTATCGCCGGCGATCTTGCGGGTCTTGCGGCGGTGGATGCCCAGGGTGTGGGTGACGATGCGGTCCATGAAGCTGCGATCATGGGTGATCAGCAGTACTTCCCGGGGCCAGTTTACCAGAAAGCGCTCGATCCAGCGGATGGAGGTGATGTCCAGGAAGTTGGTGGGTTCGTCCAGCAGCAGCAGGTCCGGTTCGGAAACCAGCACCTTGGCCAGATTGAGGCGGACCTGGAATCCTCCGGAAAACGATTCGGGCGGCCGCTGCAGATCGGCCTCGCTGAAGCCGAGTCCGGCCAGAACCTTCTCCACTTTCCAGCGGTGGTCCTGCTCTGTCTCCGGCAGTCCCCGCATGCCCTCCTTCAAGACCGTGTCTTCGGAAAAACGCAATTGCTGTTGCACATGACCGATACGGTAGCCTTTGGGGGCGGTGAGCCGGCCCCCGTCATAATCCTCCTCGCCGATGATGATGCGCAGGAGGGTGGTTTTGCCGTGGCCGTTACGGCCCACCAGTCCCACGCGTTCCTTGGCGTTGATCTTGAAGCTGATGCCGTCGAAGAGCACCCGGCTTCCAAAGGATTTGGTCAGGTTTTCGGCTGCGATCATGGGATAATCGGATGGAAAAAGAATCCGGACATCGGATTCCGGGAGGAGTCCCCCATTATGGTTCTGCCCATTCTATGCACTCCGTTTGGAGTCATCAGCGTAATTTTTTGGCATGTTGCGCCGCACTCAAACCGGCCACACAGCCTTCGCCCACGGCCTTGGCCATCTGCCAGGGAGGGCCGCAGATATCGCCGGCGGCGAAGATGCCCGGAACGTTGGTGGCCTGCTGCTTATCCGCGGCGATATACTTCATCTCCTCGTCCAGCCGGATACCCAGTGTGGTGGCCAGTTCCAGCAACCCCTTGGCACCCTGCTCGATGAAGATGCCTGAAACCGCCAGGCTCTTGCCATTGTCCAATGCCACCGATTCGACGGCTCCGTCACGGCCCTCGATGGACGACACCGTAACGCCCAGATGCACCTGCACATCGCTTTGTTCGAGTTTGGCGATCAGGTCATCGGCCGCCTCCAATTCCTTGCAAATCAAGTGGACGCTGCCGGCGATTCGGGTCAGGGTCAGGGCGCCGTCCACGGCCGCGCTTTCGCCGCCCACCACCGCCACGGTCTGCCGGCGATAAAAATTACCGTCGCAATCCACGCAATAGGAAACCCCTTTACCGAGAAAGCTCTTTTCACCGGGTATGCCGAGACCCTTGCGTTGGGTGCCGGTGGCGATGATCAGCGACAGCGTTTCCACGATGTCGCCGCTCTCCAGCCGCAGCTCGAAGCCGGGTTCGAGGGGGCGAATGTGCAACACGTCCTGATCCAGGAACCGTGCGCCGAAATTCGCTGCCTGCTGTCGACCGGCGGCGATCATCTCTTCTCCGGTGAGCTTGAAGATACAGCAGAAGTTTTCGATGTGATGACTGAAAAGGCTGCTCTTGGACTCCTTGCCCAGGACCAGGACCGCCACCTTTCTGCGGGCGGCATGGATGGCGGCCTGCAAGCCGGCCGGACCCGTGCCGATGATGACTACATCAAAGGATTTGGCCGCATTCATTATTTCTCCTTGCCCCGATGGTTAAGATTCGCCCTAACATGGGGATGATTGACAGAAAATCAAGACGTTTCCACAGGTTCTGTGGTGCATGTCCGCCACCCAGGACCCGCCCCAATAAAAATGCTTTTCCATTTACCTGGAAACCGGCATTGACCGATTCGGAATGATTTGGTATGAAATTAGGATCTTTTGAATCGATTCGGATTCGGGCAACCTAAACATATTGTAGTCATATGCCGTTCCCCGGAACCTCGGGAGGGCACAAATTTCCGCTCACAACGGTGCTTCGCGGTCCGGATGATCGCAATGTGCCTTCATGCTTGCATGGCGGTAACAGGGCAGAAGATTTATCTACTGTTTTTCGGGAGCCACCATGAAAAAGTACGTGATTGCGCTGGTCCTCGTCGGGGTGGGTATCGTCATCGCCTTTCCCCTGTTCAGCATCTCTTACTACACCATGGTGCGAACTTCCACCCCGGAGTTTTGCGCCAAATGTCACGAGATCAAGCCGGCGGTGGTCGCCTGGCGCTCCTCCACACACACGAACAACGCCGCCGGCGTGGTGGTCGATTGCATGGACTGCCACCTGCCGGCCCCCCAAAACACGTTCGATTTTTTCTTTTCCAAGACCTACCACGGAATAAAGGATGTGGTCCTCCACATCTTCGAAGATGAATACGATCGGGAAACGGCACGCAAGAACGCCTATGTCGCCCTGGAGAACAGCCAATGTCAGAAATGTCACCGCAGTTTGTTGGACATGCCCCACAGCCGCGGCGCCATGCTGGCCCATCGGTCGGTGTTGTATGCCCGGCCCGGCTACGAAAAGAAATGCGTCGATTGTCATTACGACCTGGTGCACTCCGAAAGAGGCCTGGTGATGTTCCGCCAGACGAGAATGATCCCCTACCAGGCAAAAGGGTTGAAACATTTGTAAGGCCTATAATCCAAAACAAGTTTCATACATCGATTTCTTCATGATTCATTGAAAGGAGCAGAACCCATGAGGCGAACATTGGTGATTCTCTTCATCGGCTTTTTGACCGTCGGTCCGATTTGGTCCGTTGCCACGGCCCAGTCGCCCAATTTTCCCAAGGCGAAGGAGTACCGCATCGAACGCAGTGTGCCGCCCGAAGGCCAGGCGTGCATCGAGTGCCACCGGGTAACGACGCCGGGTGTTTTCGCGGATTGGGCCAAGAGTCGGCACGCCAACGCCAACATCACCTGCCTGGACTGCCACCTGGTGCAGCCCGGGGACCAGGGCATCGCCATGGAACATGAGAAGTATTACAACCGGACCGACATGCCTTGGGGGGAAGCCAAATATAAAATGCCCATTTCCGCCATCGTGACCCCCAAGGACTGCTCCCGCTGCCATCCCGACGAAGCCGCCCAGTACAGCAAAAGCAAGCATGCCAATACCCTGGAGATCATCTGGAAACTGGACCCCTGGCTCAACAACGGCATGAATTCGGACAACGAACGCAAGACCGGATGTTTCAACTGCCACGGCACGATTATCAAGATCGATGCCACCGGCAGGATCGATCCCGACACCTGGCCCAATGTCGGTGTGGGCCGGATCAACCTCGACGGCAGCAAAGGCTCCTGTACATCCTGCCACACCCGCCATCGGTTTTCCGTAGCCGAGGCCCGGATGCCCGAAGCATGCGACCAGTGCCATCTGGGGCCGGACCATCCCCAGATCGAGATCTACGAGGAGTCCAAGCACGGCACCATCTACCATGCGTACAAAGCCGAGTACAACTTCGACGCGGCCGGCGGCACCTGGACCGCCGGGGTGGACTATCGTGCCCCCACCTGTGCGGCCTGTCACATGTCCGGTTCGGGCAAGGAACCCACCAGTCATGACGTCACCGACCGGTTGTCGTGGGAAACCCAGGCCCCGTTGACGGTGCGTCCCCAGGAATTCAAGCCCTTTCCCTCTGGTTCCGACTGGAAGGTCGAACGCCAGAAAATGAAAAACATCTGTTCTTCCTGTCACGGAGATGCCTGGATCGACGATTTTTATGGCAGTTTCGACAAGGCCGTGCAGGAATACAACGAGATCTATTTCAAACCGGCCAAGGCCAAGCTGGGCGAACTCTACGAGAAAGAAATCCTGGACAAGACCCGGTATTTCGACGAGCACCTGGAGGTGGAATTCTATGAGCTCTGGCACCACGAGGGGCGCCGCGCCCGCATGGGGACCATGATGATGGCCCCGGATTATGCCTGGTGGCACGGTTTCTACGAGTGCAAAATGCGCTTCGCCAACTTTATGGAAGAGGCCAACCGCCTGCTGAAGACCGGAGAAAAGGCTTACATTGCCAAAGACTTTCCCAATACGACCGGCGATACCACCAAGCCGGAGGTGATCTTCGGCAAACAATAGTCATTAATTCGGCCCTGGTCATCCATCGCCCCGTCCCCACCTCAGGGGCGGGGCTTTTTCTTGTCCGCTGCCGGTCGACTTCATTGGGCAACGGGTGGGTGCATGATCCAACTACCTAAGATGGCTTGATTTCCAGGCATGTTGCCTTATGTTAAACCATCATCAATCCATATGGATGGCCAAACCCAGGAGCCCCCCAATGAATGATCGCTTGAATGTCATGAATCCATGCGTCATCGACGACGAGTGTCGCACCGACATGGTGGCGTGTCAGCAAATGAAAGCCAGGGTGCCCGATATCGCCGAGAGAATCATCGAGCACTGCCACGGCAGTGAATGCTACACTCACATCGACTACGAACCCATCCCTTCCGAAGGCTATGTCGTCGACATGATCGAAAAATTCAGGGACCTGCTCTTTCCCGGCTTTTTCTCCCGGGAACCCTTGGACCCGGCCAACATGAAATACAGCCTGGGCCGGACGGTATCGGTGCTGTACGATTCCCTTTCCGAACAGATTATCCACCACATCCGGCACGACTGTCTGCGGTATCATCAATCCTGCAGCCAATGCGAGGAGAGCGGACAGTCCAAGGCGCTGCAGATGCTGGAATCGATTCCGGAGATACGCAGGATCCTGGCGACGGATGTGCAGGCCACCTATGAAGGCGACCCGGCCGCCAAGAGCCACGATGAGATTATCTTCAGCTATCCGGGGCTGTTCGCCATCATGGTCCATCGGGTGGCCCATCGCCTCTTCGAGTTGGGGGTCCCCCTGCTGCCGCGCATCATGACCGAGCACGCCCACAGCGTGACCGGCATCGATATCCATCCCGGCGCCACCATCGGGGAGCGATTCGTCATCGACCACGGCACCGGCGTGGTCATCGGTGAAACCACCCGGATCGGCGAGAATGTCCGCATCTATCAAGGCGTGACCCTGGGGGCCTTGAGCCTGCCGAAAGACGCGGGCGAACGCTACCGGGGCCGCAAACGTCATCCCACCATCGAGGACCACGTGATCATTTACTCCGGAGCGACCATCCTGGGGGGTGAAACGATAATCGGCGCCCGTTCGGTGATCGGCGGCAATGTCTGGGTGACAGAATCGGTACCGCCGGATACCACGGTGATCATGGAACAGCCGCGTCTGATTTACAAGTCGGCCAACCCCGCAAACCAAGGAGCCTAGCATGCATATTTTCAATACCATTCAAGGGACAGTGGGCCGTACGCCACTGGTACGATTGAACCGGATGGCCGCCGATCTGCCGGCAACGATACTGGCCAAACTGGAATACTTCAACCCATTGGGAAGCGTCAAAGACCGCATCGCCGCCTACATGATCTCCGAAGCCGAACGGCTGCGGATGATCGACGCCGATTCGTTGATTGTCGAGCCCACCAGCGGGAATACCGGCATCGGACTGGCCTTCATCTGCGCGGCCAGGCGGTACCGTATCTGCCTGACCATGCCCGACACCATGAGTGTCGAGCGTCAGAAACTGCTGAGGCACCTGGGAGCGGAACTGGTGCTGACGCCTGGTGCGGAGGGCATGAAAGGGGCAATCGCCAAGGCCGAGACCATCGTGTCGCAGAACGAGAATGCATACATGCCCAACCAATTCGAAAATCCGGCCAATCCCCTGGCCCATCGGGAAACCACCGCCCGTGAAATCTGGGAAGATACCGAAGGGCGGGCGGATATTTTGATCTCCGGCGTCGGTACCGGCGGTACGCTTACCGGTGTTGGCCAGGCGATCAAGGCCAAGAAACCCGATTTCAAGGTGATTGCGGTGGAGCCGGCCGATTCAGCGGTGCTTTCCGGTGGGGAAAAGGGGCCCCACAAAATCCAGGGTATCGGCGCCGGGTTCATCCCCGGAATTCTGGACCAGTCGTTGATCGACGAAGTGGTCACCGTCACCAACGATGACGCCTTCGAAACCGCACGGTTGCTGGCCCGGCAAGAGGGCTTGCTCTGCGGCATTTCGTCCGGTGCCGCGGTCTGGGCCGCCATCCAGGTGGCCGGGCGCCGGGAGAACGCGGGCAAGCGCATCGTGACCGTCCTGCCCAGCACCGGGGAACGCTATATCAGTACCGCCCTGTTCCAGGGATGAAAAACGCCTTCGACCGGTTGTAGCGCCTCATGGCCGGAAATCCTCCCGGGCAAGCGGTCTGTTCAAACCCGCTCGCCGGAAATACGCATGAACTTTCTCTCCATGCCCTTGCCTCTGCCATGGAAAGGCGTTATATTCAGATCAATTAAAAATCATTCATTAAATAATTGACATTTCGATCGATTTGGTTCATTTAGTGAATAGATGATTGGGGTGATCAAACAATAAATACCCGATTTGGATGTGTTTTTTAGGTATCGGGTGTCGTCGCAGAGCTGATTTTCGCCTTGTGAGGGCTTACATAAAAATGACGATGGGACGTTGAATATGGGCATCCAGGAACGCAAAGAAAGAGAAAAGGAGCGCCGCCGCCAGCAAATCATCGTGGCGGCCAAGCGGGTTTTTTCCGAAAAGGGATTCAATAAGGCCACCATGGAGGATATCGCCAAGGAGGCCGAGCTGAGTCCGGGGACCCTGTATCTGTATTTTAAAAACAAGGAAGAGCTTTACGCCTCTTTGTCGTTGCGCATCCTGCAATACTTGCATATCCGCGTATCCCACGTAAACAAAGTTCCCGATCTGGGGCCGGTGAACAAGCTAGATGCCCTGATGGAAGCCATGTACGATGTCTACGATTTCGATCCCTTGATCATCATCAACATGTTCCATCTCCAATCCAGTGAAACCCTTAAAAATCTCTCCGAATCCCTGCTCCAGGAAATCAAGGACCTTTCCCGCAAATCCATCGGCGCCATCGCAAAAATTTTCGAAGAGGGCATCCAGGCCGGCGCTTTTCTCGATCGCCACCCCATGGCGCTGGCGGATATTTTCTGGTCGCTGTTTTCAGGAGTGGTCTTGTGGGAAGCCAGCAAGAAGATCGTGGACGCCAAAAAAGACTATCTCAAGGACACCCTCAAGACCGCCTTCGAAGTATTTCGGGGCGGTATCGTGCTGGAGGAGGAGAAAGTCAGCGCATAACCCTTTTCATTCAACTTCGTATCCACCTCCATGACGGCCGTCATCCGGACGATTGATCCGATCCAGCGGCCAATTTTCGATCAAAAAACGGCATCACCCTGTGGTTGAACCCCAGCCATAACAAAACCCCATCTGTGGCAGGATGGGGTTTGGTCGACGGTCCGGCGTTCGATCAGGAAGGGGAACGTCCGACTATGCTTTCGGGTGGCACCCGTTGCAGCCGGTGGGGCCGACCGGGGCCAATTTTTGTCCCAGGGCCGTCTTGGATGCTTCCTGGGCCTTGTTGGCCCTTTTGATTTCCCGGTGACAGCCGATGCATTTGTCGTGGTACGCTTTTTTGAAGTACTGGATTTGCTCGTCGGGATCCTTGACGGGTTTGCCGCTGTCCGTCACCGGCGCCTTTTCAAGATCATGGCAACCGGAGGTGGTGCAACTATCGATGGCATCTGTACGGTTCCATGTGTGATGACACTCCTCGCAGGAATACCCGAAGTGGACTGCATGGGGAAATTCGACATCGGCACGCTTGCCCTCCTCGGCCAGCGTCGCAAGGGTGATGTTGCCCATGGGCACGCACATCTCATCGGCAATCAAAAGCGAACCGCAAATGCCACTCATTAAAATGATAGCCACAAACAAGACAGATTTTCGCATACTTACCCCCTGTCGCGATATTGATCATCGATGGCCGGTTCATCCCTGGGGCATAAAATCCGACCGTCCTTTTACGGATCATCTCCCAATGGCGAAGAGATCCCTATAGCTTGTTGCCGTCAATAATTCAATCAGAAATTCACATATGCACGGGATCGTGCCGTGTGGTATCCGGCATTCCGGTTTGCTGCTTCCTTCAGGGAGTGGTGGCACGGACCGCCCGGACGGCGCCGCACTCATCTTGGGAGCGGCTTTCCCGCTGGTAGACGGTTTCCGGCTTGGACGTGACCACGTCGACTACCGAATGGTAGCCTTTGACATATGCTTCATAGCTCCAATACCATTGCGCGCCGCTGCCGGGAAAGAAGGGGGGCTGTTTGTACAGGCCGCTCAATTCGCTGGCCGACGGCAGGCGCCAATCCCGATGTCCGCCGTCCGTCAGCGTACGCACATATTGTTGTGCGGTGGTGAAATCCATGCATTTCCCTGCGGCCTGCTGGGAATCGAGAAGTGTCCACATCAGCCCCGTATTGCGGTCCGTTACGGTGCCGTTCCCATTGGGGCGGTATCTCTCCGAACCGTTCAGGCTGACTTCCAGCCGGGCCTGCAGTTCCGCCGCGCGTTGCTTCCGGCGCGCCTGCTCCTCCCGTCGGCGCTGGGCGCGGGCGCGTTCTTCGCGGAGTTTGGCCTGCGCCTGGTGCTGCCGAAGACGCGCCTGGCGTTCGGATTCCAGCTCGCCCATCAGGGACTGGGCGTCACCGGCATACACGCTGGAGGCATTGTCACGCAGGTAACGGTCCACCCGGGCCATGCGTTTGCGGATATCGTTCTTTGGATCGGTCGCATAGGCCTGCACGGTGGTCCATTTTTGCTGGATCGCCAATTTCTCTTTCAGGGCCGCAACCTCTTTCTGGACGGCGTCCTTTTGTGTGCTTTCGGGGTGTTCGGCAAGATAGGCACGGTAGATCTGATACGCTTTTTGATAGTCATTGCCGGTATTTTCGGCCTGACTGAGCAATTGGTAGTAATCGCGCTTGTCGATCAATTGCCGCTTGAGGTCCATCGCCTTTTCCGCCAGCTCCTTGTCCGGGTAAGCGTCGATAAAGTTGTCACAACGCCGGATACACGGCTCCCAGCTCCGCTTGGCTTCGCACTGGGTGGTTTCGTCCTGGAGATAAGACAGATACTTCGCACCCATCTCCCGGATGAGTACTTCGACATCCCGTCGATAACTGCCATCCGGGAACTGACTCAGGTAATTCTTGTAGATCTCCAGGCGTTGGTTGAAATCGAGTCGCGCGGCCCGGACCAACTCCTCGTAGTAGTATTTGTCCAGCAGGTTCTTGATCTCGCCGATGGCCTCGTTGATCTTCTGTGTATGGCGGCTGTCGGGGTATTTCTTTAAAAAGGCACTGAACAGGTTGATGGCCGTGGTCTCGTATTGTTCATCCACCGGCAGGGCACTGACCTTCAGCGTGGCCTGTTCATAATCCCGGTCCTCGATCTCGACCCGTAGTTCTTTTATCTTCGCCTCGATCGACTGGGAATGCACCGAACCGGGATGCGCTTCCCGGAAGGATTCCAGGATTTTGATCCCTGCCTGCAAAGATTCGGCCTTCTCAACCCTGGACAGTATGTTCTGATAACCGTCCGAGGTGCTGCGGCTGTCGAGGACATGAAACGTGATGATCACGATCACGGAAATGACGGCGAAAATCCCCACGGCGACACCTGCCAGGGCAATGAACGGCAACCGCTTGCGGCGCATTTCCGGAGTGGGCGCCCGTTCCAACCGCACCAGACGCTTGCCTGGCCTGGCGGGGCCGGTCCGCCGCCCCTTGGCCTTGGGGCGTCCTTTGGGCATGGGTGGCGGTTTTTCCTGGGTGGTCACCGCTTCGTCCTTGAGTTTGAGGCTTTCCATCAATACATGCATCAGTGGCAGGTGGATTTCACCGGTCTTGGAGGTACTCAGTGGTTCGATATCGATGGAGGCATCCTCCCAGCTGATGACGCGATAGGCGGCTTCCGTCCCCGTGAATTCGTCCAGTTCGGCGGCAACCAGCTCCCCTTCGTTCAGGTGCAGAAGACCGACCCGGTGGCGCGACGTCACCCGCAGCGTGAAGGTGGATTTTTCCATCTCCGACATTTGCAAAAATGACGGCAGGCTGATGCCGTGTATCTGTCCGCCGATGGAAGCGTCCATCTGCTCGAAGGCATCGTGGGAGATGCATTGGCGGACCAGGGTTTCCAGCTTATGGGAATCATCGTCCGTCATCCAGTCCGAACAATAGCCGAGGTGGATTTCGATTTTGGATTTGTTGCGTCGCCAGGGCCACAGGGCGCCGTAGAAATGGCCGGTTTTCAGACTGACGATGAAAAGGGATTGATCCTTTTGTATACCGCCCAGATATTTGACCACCGAACTCTTGCGCTGTTTGCGCGGCAGGGCTTTGTCGCTGGCCTTGATGGGATTACCGAAGAATTTCGTCAGCAGTTTTTCGAGCTCTTCGATTTTGCGGCCCACCGCCGTGGTCTGGAACAGACTGCGGGATTCTTCATAAAATCGGTTTTGGACATAGGACAGGCTACTGATCTCGCGCGCCAGGTCGACGAAACCTTCCAGGGTTGTCAGATTGGCTTTCAGGTCCGCGATCTCGTCGCTGTCCCCAGTCAAAATGTCATCCACAAGCTGTTGATCCATTCGGACGGCTCCTTGGCGCCTTGGTCCCGTGCAGGATTAACCTGCTGAATGCTATCGTGATTTGACCTGGTTACTATAAGGAAAAATAGAAATGATGTCAAAGGGTATGGCCGATAGGGGCTGTCGGCGTTCGGATGATGGGTGACGAAATGTTTGTAATGGCCGCGGAGATGAGGCGACCTTTACCTGCAATTTCCATTGTCCGTCTCCGTGAATGTATTGCCAACGGTCAATTCAATTTGTTACATCAGGATCGAATTGAAATCGCATGGACCCGAGCAGATAAGAAAGGAGTGTCGCGCATGCCTTCCCAGTATTACGAACCGAAAGACCTGAAAGACTTTCCCAACATAACCGAATATGCGGCCGAAGAAGGACGCAAGTTCTTCGATTATTACTCACACGCCACATCGGCCGGGCACTTGACCGAGCGGGAGAAGTCCCTCATCGCCTTGGCCGTGGCCACCGTACGGCATTGCCCCTATTGCATCGATGCCTATACCAACAAATGCCTTTCCCTGGGCGTCACCAACGATGAGATGATGGAGGCCATACACGTGGGAGCGGCCATGACCGCCGGCGATGTCCTGGCCCATGCCACCCAGATGCGCAAAATCGTACGCAAGAAGGAAATGTGAATCATGGATCCTGCCAAACAATGCGCCTACCTGAACTGCATACCCGGCGATGTGGCATTTGAAGACAAGCTGAGGGCGCCCTTGTACGCCGACAGCATTCAGATCCTGCAGCTCAACGTGGGACGCCGCTGCAACCTGGCATGCAAACATTGCCACGTGGAAGCCGGTCCTCACCGCGGCGAGATGATGGACTGGCCCGTATTTGAAAAATGCCTGGAAATCCTGTCCAGGCACTCCATCGCGACCATCGATATCACCGGCGGCGCTCCGGAGATGAACCCCGGTTTGAGGCGCTTTATCGAAGCGGCGGCCGCTCTGGAACGCAGGTTGATGGTCCGTTCCAACCTGTTTATCCTGCTCGATCCGGCCTATCGTCATTTCATCGATGTCTACACGGACAATGGGGTGGAGGTGGTGACCTCCCTGCCCGACTACCAGGCGTTGCGTACCGATCGCCAGCGCGGGAAAGGCGTTTTCGACGGAGTCGTCGAGGTCATGCAGGAACTCAACCGCAGAGGCTACGGCCAGCCCGGAAGCGGTCTCGCGCTCGACCTGGTTCACAATCCCGCGGGGGCTTATCTGCCCGGTTCCCAGGAGGCGCTGACCCGGGAATACAAACGACGCCTGGCGGACGATCATGGGGTCGTCTTCAACCGGTTATACTGTCTTTCCAACAGTCCCGTGGGCCGCTACCTGGAGTACCTGATTCGAAGCGATAATTACGAAGACTATATGACCGAACTGGTCAATGCGTTCAATTGGGCGGCCGTCGATGGCGTGATGTGCCGGACCACCCTGTCCGTGGCCTGGGACGGCGGCCTGTACGATTGCGATTTCAACCAGATGCTGGCCCTGTCGGTCAACCATGGTGCGCCTGCCCATATCGATATCTTCGATTTCGACAAGCTGAGCCGGCGCCAGATCGTAACGGCCAACCACTGCTATGCCTGCACCGCCGGTGCCGGATCTTCCTGTCAAGGGGCCCTGGACAAATAACCGGGTGGTTGTGGAGAGCGCCAGAAACCTTCCGACTTTCAAAACGACAGGGATCACCCCGATCCGGCGTGCCGAGGTCAGATGAACTTGATGATCAATATGGCGCTGATGGCGGCGAGCACATGAAACAGGATCGGCGGAAAGAGGCTATGGGAGCGTTCCCGCACCATTCCCATGGCGATACCGAATATGACCGCCGAAACCAGCGTCCGGGAGATGAACCATGGTTGCGACGAGGATGCCGCGTCCGCATCGAGACCTATGGTGAGCGACAGGATGAAACAGACATACAGGATGGTGCTGCCCAACACCGGCCAGGAGACGAACCAGTGCGTATCGCTGCGTTGGATGCGTGCGCTCTGGGTCAGGAGTCCGTGGACCAGGCCGCGGAAGAGCATTTCCGACACCAACGGCATCCCTAGGAAACCGAAGCAGACGATATAGAGCCAGGCGCCGCTGCCGATGACGGCGGTGGGCGCCCATACCCCGCCGGTGATTCCTGCGACGATGCCCACCGGCATGATGACCCACCAGCGGATTCCCGTGGGAAGAATCAATCCGTATTGCCACGGAGTGCAATAGGAGACCAGCAGCAGGGCCACCAGCGTGGCGGCCAGAAGGGTGACGGCGAAGCCGGTGTCCGGCATTCGCAGAAAGGCGTTCAGGTCGCTGCGACTGAACCATCGGGCCGGGTCCCAGTAAATGCGGGCGATGGCGGCGATGAGGACGATCAGGGTCGACATGGCGGCCGTAACGGCGAAATGATAGGCCTGTTGCCATACGCTGAGCCGGTTGACGGCATCGCGGCAGGCCTGGGCAATCTCCGAGGGGGTCAGTCCGGTGCCGCTCTCCCGTGGGGAACCGCCGATGTCATTGGCTCCGCCCCATTTGTTGAATTGGGTGCGGCACTTCACCGCCGGGTCGACGAAATTGAGGCGTTCATAAATATCCTCCAGGCTGATGGGCATGAACAGGTCCATCTGCCGCGCCGTGTAGCTGGCGGCCCCCTTTTTCAAAAACACCACACCCAACCGGTTGCCGTATAGCTTGTTGAGATGAGGCTCGATTTCGTAAATGCCCATGTCCGCTTCCACCACGGCGGCGATGCGTTGGTCGGTGATGTCGATGCGGGCCAATTCCTCGATGCCTTTGTAATCGGCGAAATCGTTGGGTTTGTAGAATATCTGGTCGATTTTATGCAGAATCGATATGGTATAGGCCAGGTAATCCGTGTCTTCCCAGCGCGCCTCCTTCTTGAGGGCGATCTCTTCGCTGCGCAGATGATCCACCACCCGTTGTAGCTTGCGTACCAGGTCGGGCGGCAGGGCGCACAACTCTTTCAATTCCAGGCCCAGTGCGTCGATGACACCTTCGTAGCGTACCAGTGCGAACAGGATGCGTCGCTGGGTGGACTCCTGCCTGCCGATTCGCGCATGGTTGAGGATGATCCAGATGGCCAGCAGGCTATCCAGGTCGGGCTCGTTGGCAAAGATATTCCATTCCCGGCTCTGGAGGTCGATTCCCTTCATGTACATCACCAGGGCCTGTTCGCAGGTGGCCAGGGTAAATGCCCGTACGCAACCCTCATGATGATCGAGGTTGTAAACCTGGCGTTCGTGGTCCATGAAGGGCTCACACTGGGCCACGCCGTCCAGAAAGATCGTACCCTCGGGTGATTTGCGCGCGATGGAGCCGGTCACCGACAAGCCCGGTTCGATGTGTACGTTCAGGTTGGGTGCTTCCAGGCATATCAGCACCCGCTCATCCCCTACGGCTTTGATGGTATAGCGTTCGGGCAGGGAACGGAACGATTTCGAAGGATCTTTGATGGCTGGTCCAGTGGACTGGGGGGAATTGTTCGCTTGCGTCGGGGCTGGGCCGGGCTGCGTGGGCAATTTTTTGGTGATTGAAGTGCTCATTGCATCATTCCATCGGCGGCAGCCCCTGCCGGCCGCACAGGCCGGGGGTGCTTCCCCATCGGATCTTCCCGGCAGCCCCCGCTCGTGCATGGCACAGGTCGGCCCGTGGGCCGTCGCGCAACGGCTTCTGGTTTCATCCAAGCCGGTAATGGATCGTTTGGTTGGTACATCAATATCAGCCGCCGACATTCGGGTCAAGCAGATCGTTTCGATTGCCGGCCTGCCTCTCCAGGTACGCCCACCTGGACAGCGAGTCACCATACGATTGAAATTTCAGACGGTTTCCTTTATCAAGGGAACGACTTCGCCTGAAGAAAAACCACCCGTCACTGGACGGCCAAAGGAGCATCGGAACGGTCGTTCGACGCGGCAGGCGATACATCCAGATCAGCAAAGGGCATACCATGCACCCTCCGGCCGCCCATCCCCGTCGTACTGATTCAGGCGATGCCTCCGGAAATTGGAACGCAATCCACTGGATGGTCCTGGGATTCATCGTTCTGACGGCCCTGTGGCTGCGTGTCGATGATCTGGTTGCCTGGCGAAACCAACCCGAGAGGGCGTTTTTCAATGGCCGGCCCCTGTTGATCACCTTCGATGGCTATTACTACCTTTCCCTTGCGCGCGACCTGCAAGAGCATTCCTATTCCCCGGTGGACACGCTGCGCGGCATTCCCGACCCCCCTTCGCGACCGACTCCGCCGCCGATGATTTCGGTGCTGGCCGCCGTCGTTTCCTCCCTGTTTTCCATCTCCCTGGATTGGGTCGGCGTGCTGCTGCCGCCCCTGCTGGGGGTCGGCCTGGCCGTTCCCCTTTACCTCTTCGGCCGTCTCTATGGCGGACGCATGATGGCCCTGGTGGCCGTGGGTACGGGCCTGTACGCCAGCTACTACCTGTATCGCAGCAACCTGGGATGGTTCGATACGGATTGTCTGAATGTGACCTTGGCCTTCGGCATCACCTACCTCTTCCTTCGTTTCGGAAGGGAAGCCGCTCTGCGCCGATACCTCTACCTTGCCGCCGGCATCGTCGGTTATCTGCTCTTCCTGTGGTGGTGGGATCAGGCGGCCCAGGCCGTTACCCTGATCGCGGTGGCGCCCCTGGCCATCGTCATTACGCTGGAATACCGTCCAGCGGGTCGCGAGCGCCGCCTGGCCCTGGGCATCGCCGCAGTCCTGCTGGTGGCGCTGCTGATCTGGCAGGGCAGCGACTCCCTGGTGTCGGCGTTCCGGAAGATCACGGGGACCCTGGGATATCTGGCCAAGCAGCAGATCGGCGATTTCCCCAACACCGGCGTATCCATCTTCGAGCAGAAACGGCTTGCCCCGGCGGATGTGGTCGCCAAGACCATGGGCAACTACCCCGCCTTCCTGGCGGGTCTGGCCGGTATCGGTTGGTTGATCTGGAAAAAGCGGCGCATGGCCGCCCCGTTGGGCATCCTGTTTCTGCTGGGCTGCTTTTCCTTCCTGTTCGCCCGGCGGTTTCTGATCTTCCTCAATCCGTTCCTGGCCATCGGTATCGGTTTCATGGTGCAGAAGTTGTGGGATCTGCGGCGGCAATGGCCGCCGGGACGATATGTCGCCCCAACGCTGGCCCTGCTGGCCTGTATGACGGCGGCCGCCGGCAGCATCGGCAAGGTCTATTGGCCCAAGGAGATCCCGCCCATCGTCGCCGGCATGGATTATCTGGCCCGCGAGAGCCAACCCGACGCCGTGGCCTGGGCGTGGTGGGACCATGGCTATTCCATGCTCTATTGGGGACGGCGGGCCACGATAAACGACGGCAGCGTGCATGACGGTCTGCGAACGGTGTGCAACGCCCTGCCCCTGGCCATGCAGGACCAGCGTACCGCGGCCAACTTCATGCACTTCTACGTGGCCCGTGGAACCCGGGGGATGCAGAGGCTGTTCCAGGCCGCAGGCGGTGCCCGTCGCGGCATGCAACTGATGCAGGCCGTCATGGAGGCCGGTCCGGAGGGTGCCGCAGCCATCATCGCCCGGGCCGCATTGCCGCCGGAAGAACGGTGGGACACCTTCTTCTTTCCCCCCGTCCTCCGGGACGTCTACCTTTTCCTGGACCTGCGCCTGGCACGCACCACATACTGGTGGTACTGGTTCGGAACATGGCGGCCCGAACGCAAAGACGGCCGGCATGCCAGCTTCCGGTTGATCCGCGACGTGCGATTGCGGGGCGACGGCATCGAGGGACCCGACCTGACCGCAGATCTCGCCGCCGGCAAGATTACCTATCGCAACAGGACCTTTTCCTTATCCCAGGCCCTTGTCCGTGACGGATCCCGCCGGCGTCGGATCGCCTTCCCCGAGGCCAAGGGCCTCGTCCTGGCCGTCGATGGCGATGCCCGCGTGGCGGCCCTCATGGAACCGGCCATGGCGGAATCCGTCTTCGGACGGTTGTATACGGCCACCGATGCCGACCCGCACTATTTCCGCCTGGTGGCCGAGCAGTATCCATATTACCAGATCTGGCGGGTGATGCCTGAACGGAAGTGATTACAATTGGTTGTCGCCGCTTCAGGCGACACCGCGGTCCAAAGCTCCCTTCGGCCGGAATTAGGTTTTGACATTTTCCCCCCATTTCTTTAACTAACGGCCCAACCTGAACGATGCCGTTTGCGGACGGTCACAGGATAGGAAAGTCATGGATATCTATTTGTTTGCGGTGGGGGTCTTGTTCGCCGTCGCCATCGTGGATCTGGTGGTGGGTGTCAGCAACGACGCGGTCAATTTTCTCAATTCCTCGGTTGGTTCGCGGGTGGCGCCGCGCCACACCATCATGATCGTGGCCAGCCTGGGGATCCTGGCCGGCGTGACCTTTTCATCCGGCATGATGGAGGTGGCCCGCAAAGGCATCTTTCATCCGAAATTCTTCGTGATGCCGGAGCTGATCACCATATTCCTGGCGGTGATGATCACCGATATCCTTCTGCTGGACCTCTTCAATACCTTCGGCCTGCCCACCTCGACCACCGTCTCCATCGTTTTCGAACTGCTGGGCGCCGCCATCGCGGTTTCCATCGTCAAAAGCACCCAGAGCGGCCAGGGACTTCTGGGTCTGGCCGAGTACATCAACACCGGCAAGGCCCTGGCCATCATCGCCGGTATCCTGCTTTCCGTGGGCATTGCCTTTTTCTGCGGCGCCGTTGCCCAGTTCCTGACCCGGCTGGTCTTCACCTTCGACTATCAAAAGCGGTTGAAACGCTATGGCGGGTTATGGGGCGGCCTGGCCTTGGCCATGATCACCTATTTCATCCTGATAAAAGGCGCCAAAGGCGCCTCGTTTCTGACGCCCGCCACGGTGGATTGGTTCAAGGGCCACACCTGGACCATCATCGGCGGCGGTTTCGTCGCTTTTACCGTGCTGTTCCAGATTCTGACCCTGTTTACCCGTATCAATATCCTCAAGCTTATCGTCCTGGCCGGCACCTTCGCACTGGCCATGGCCTTCGCGGCCAACGACCTGGTCAATTTCATCGGCGTGCCCCTGGCCGGGTTTCATACCTTCTCCCTGGCCCATGCCGCCCCGGACCCCTTGACCGTACCCATGGTGGCGCTGCAGAAGAAGATCCATACCAATACCTTTTTCCTGTTGGCCGCCGGTGCCGTCATGGTGGCCACCCTCTGGGTGTCGCGCAAAGCGCGCACCGTCACCCGGACCGAAGTCAGCCTCGGGCGCCAGGAGGAAGGTCTGGAGCGGTTCGACTCCTCCCAGCTTTCACGCATCATCGTCCGCATGGCCACCCGGCTCATCGACACCGTCGGCCGGATATGCCCCCAACATCTCCGGGACTGGTACCGACGCCGGCTCAGCACTGCCGATATGCAGCCGCTGCCGGGATATGACGGGAAGGTCCCCGAATTCGATCTGCTGCGGGCCAGTGTCAATCTCATGGTGGCCAGCGCCCTGGTTTCCTGGGCCACCAGCATGAAACTGCCGCTATCGACCACCTACGTTACCTTCATGGTCGCCATGGGCGCTTCCCTGGCCGATCAGGCCTGGGGACTGGAGAGCGCCGTGTTCCGCGTCACCGGCGTTCTGACGGTGATCGGCGGCTGGTTTTTCACGGCCCTGATGGCGTTCACCATATCCTGCGTGTTCGCCTTCGTGCTCGTGTTCGTCAACAAGTGGTTGGCCATTCTCTTGCTGCTGGCCGTGGTCGGCCTGATGATCGCCCGCAACTTCAAGATTCACGGCTTGCGGGAAAAAGCCGTCCGGGACTTGGAATTTCTGGATCTCAAACGGGTGACCGACGCCGACTTCGCCGTACGGACCTGCTTCGAACACTCCGGTCGATTTCTGGCCGTCGTCAGCAAAAATCTTTCCCTGTGTTTCGACGGCATCCTGACCCCGGACCGCAAACAGCTGAAAAGGCTGCGCAAGGAGACCCACAAGATCCAGGCCGGCGCCAACATTATCGTGGCCAATATCTTCAAAACCCTGCGGCTGTTGCAGCATGAAGAGATACCGGGCGCCGGCAAATATGCCCACGTGGTCTCCGCCCTCCAGGAGATCGCCGAGAGCCTGCGCGACATGATATTGCGCTGTCATGTGCATACTTCCAACCAGCATGCCGGGCTTCTGCCCGACCAGAGGAAGGAACTGCAGAAGGTGCGCAAGGATGTGGAAGCGCTGCTGGACAACACCTCCCGCATTCTGCTCAATCGCGAGCCCTTTGAATATCGCGAAGTGGCCCGGCATTACGTGAATCTGAAACAATTGCTGGATGACTTCGACCGGAATCAGATCGACCGCATTCGCGGCAGCGTCTCCAAGACCCGCCTCAGCATTCTCTTTTACGGGATCAACAATGCCTCCCTGAAGATCGGCGAACAGACCCTCAAGCTCCTCAACATCTTCGATGAGATTTTCCAACTCGAGGACGCGGACCAGTAACGCGCCGCCCGTGGCTCCCCGTCTCTGCGACGGGTGCAACCGGGATGATTTCCGAAACAATCTGCCTGCCGTGTAAACTTTTTTATCAGCCGGTCGTCATATCCTGCAGAAGTCAAACTGCATTCACGGGAGGATATCCATGAAAACAGCCAAGTACATTTGGATCGTCGGTGCCGCCATATGCATGTTTATGATCAGCGGTACGGCAATGGCGGACGGCCACCGCGGTGGGGATCGTCGCGGCGGAAGCTATCAATCCCATGACGGCCATTCCAAACAACACGGCAGGCAATGGGACAATCGGTATTTCGGCCATCGCCGCGGCCACGGCCGCGGCCACGATCATTTCTATGGTCAACGGGACCGCCATCACCGGCCCGATTTCCATGGACACCGCCGCCCTTATGGAGACTACCACCGGCATCATCGTGATTATCATCACGGTCATGGTCAGCATGGTTACTTTCGTCGTCCCCTGGTCGGCCACCATCACGACGGCTACCGGTCGTCCTGCTCCGATGTCCAACCCGGTTTCGCGTTGGGGATTTCCGTCGGGACCCATTGGTAGGCTCGCATGCATCCGGGCCCTCGAGGCCCGGATGCCGGCCAAGGCTGCGGAAAGACCGGGAAACCGGATTGCGTGATCAAAAAGCCGACGTCGCACCGAATGAGTATGCAATGGTAAGGGTTGGTTTTTGCGCGAACTCTTAGCCGAACATATAGAGACAGCCCAGCACGGCGAATACGATGCCGGCGAGGTCGGCGGTGAGGGCGGCGGCCATGGCGTGACGAATCCGGCGGACGCGAACGGCGCCGAAATAGACCGCCAGGACGTAGAAGGTGGTTTCGGTGGATCCTTGCAGGGTGGTGACCAGATTACCGATGTAGCTGTCCGGACCGATTTGTGGATCGTTGACGACAGCAGCCATGATGCCGTAAGCGCCAGATCCGGAAAGCGGGCGCATCAGCGCCATGGGCAGTGCTTCGGCCGGCATGCCCAACTTGCCGGTGAGGCCGCCCAGGGTCGCGATGATCAGATCCAGGGCGCCGCTGGCCCGTAACATACCCACGGCAACCAGAATAGCCACCAGATAGGGGATGATGCGCAGGGCCACCTGAAATCCCTCCTTGCCCCCCTCCACCAGTACTTCGTACACGCGTACCCGGCGCAGCGCACCGAATCCCAGAAAAAAGACCATCAAACCCGGTATCACCCACGGTGAGATGACTCTTCCATAAATCACCGTCACCGGGATGAACGCCACCAGGGCCGTCAGGGCACAAATGCTGACCCAGAGGGGATAGGCCTGCCGGTCGTCTTCCGGCAGGGGGGTGTTATCCCCCTCACGGGGGGGAGCGTCGGGGGCCGTTTCCGACAATTGCCCCGTTTTAACCGGTGCCCAGCGACTGTAGAGTTTGGCAGCCGCGATGGCAATGGTGGTGGACCCCAGGGTGGCGAACAGGGTGGTGGGCAGAATCGCCGCCGGGTCGACCGATCCGGCGGCGGCCCGCAGGGCGATGACACCTGTTGGCAATAGGGTCACCGAAGAGGTGTTGATGGCCAGGAACAGAGCCATGGCATTGGTGGCCGTGCCTTTTTGGGGATTGAGGCTGTCGAGTTCCTGCATGGCACGGATGCCGAAGGGAGTGGCGGCATTGCCTAGGCCCAGGGCATTTGCCGAAAGATTGAGAATCATTGCGCCCATGGCCGGATGGTCTGCAGGCACGTCTGGAAAGAGGCGCACCATCAACGGACGGATTAGACGCGACAGGATGGTCAGCATGCCTCCGGCTTCGGCCACTTTCATCAGTCCCAGAAACAGGGTCATGACCCCCACCAGGCCGATGGCCAGCTCCACCGCGCTGCCAGCCGAATCGATCATCGCTTTGGATAGCGCCTCCATGGCCGATGTGCCGGCGTGGGACCAAATGCCCGCTACTTCCTGCCAACCGGTAAAAACAAAGGCAAACAAGACCATGGCGAGCAGAATGACATTCATCGATGGATAAGACTCCCTGTTCCCGGTTGTCGGACTTGCCTTCAATGCCGAGAATTCAGTCCGATCATTTGATCAGGATTTGAAGCCATTCGGCAATTCCGGAGCCGATGCCGTATTGGTGGGCACGGCTTTACATTGGCTGCAGCAGGAGTAACAATATATCAAAGGTCGATGCAAGCCGTCCGCTGGCGGCCCGGGCAGAATTCGATGGGGCGGGTAGCCGAAGAAGATGTAAGCTTCGCGTCCGGGAAACGACAGACATTCAATGAAACCATGGACATCCGGAGGCCATCATGGATGCAATCACCATCGAATATCGACGAAATCCCCTCGCGGTGACCTGGTTCGCCTTGATATGGATCGCCATGGCGCTCCTGTGGGTCCGACCCGCCTCTGCGGACATCTTTTTCTGGCAGGATGAGAACGGCGTCATCCATTTCAGCAACCAGGATACGCCGCCCACGGCTACGTTGTATATGCGCGAGCCCGAACCCGCTCCCGCGTCGGCGTCACCGACACCGGCCACCGGTCCGGAGGTTTCCGGAGAGCAAGTCCAGGTGCAGGCGGAACTGGAACGAACCCGGCAGAAACTGGAAAAGGCCCTGGAACGGGTGGAAGATTTGACCGACAAGATCCGGGACAGTCAGCAGGAGGCGGCCGTGTCCGCGGCCCTGGCCCAGCAGGCTGCCCAGATCAGTGTGGCTTCCACCGTGCAGACAGCCCAGGAACCCGAATACGTCGTCCAGGATCGGTTGGTTTTCGTCACGCCCGCCCATCCCCTGTTGAGACGGCATAATGGCCGGCACCATGGCCACTCCCGATTCAAACGACCGGGCATCCGTCTTCATAACACGCCGGCCATCCAAAATCGTTTTAAACATCCGGGTCATTTCGGGCACGTGAAGATCATCGTCCCGGGCGGCATCCGCCCGGATCAGGGGCCGGTCTACCCGGTGCCCTTTCGCAATCGCATTCCCAAAGCCTACGGCATTCGCTAAGATCGTCCTGGCTGCGCGAGCAGGCTCAGTTGAAAAGCGCACCCACGCTTTCTCCGGTGTGGATGCGCTTGATGGCCTCCGCCATGAGGGGCGCCACGGAAAGCACATCCATCCGGTCCAGCTTCTTGGGCGCGGGAATGTTCACCGTATCGGTAACGACGAAGCGATCCACCTTGGATGCCGACAGGTTCGCCGTGGCATCGCCGCACAACACGGCATGGGTCGCGCCCATGACCATCTTCTTCACGCCGGCGCGGGCCAGGGTTTCGGCCGTGCTGATCAGGGTGCCGCCGGTGGATATCTCGTCGTCGAAGATGATGGCGTTACGGCCCCTGACGTCTCCCACCACCAGACCCTGCTCCACCCGGGTGTCGGCCACCCGTCGTTTGTCGATAATGGCCATGGGCACATTGAGCAGGGCGGCGAATTTGCCTACCCGCTTGGCACCACCGGCATCGGTGGCCACCGCCACGGTTTTGTCCAGATCCATGGTTGTGCGGATATGGTCGACGATCAGGGGGGCGGCCGTGAGATGATCCACGGGGATACTGAAGAAGCCGTGGACCGCATCCGAGTGCAGGTCCATGGTCAACACCCGGTCGGCGCCCGCCGCTTTGATCAGGTCCGCCATCAGCCGGGCGGTGATGGAGATGCGCGGCGCGTCCTTCTTGTCCGAACGGGCATAGGAAAAATATGGAATCACGGCCGTGATACGTTTGGCCGAGGCGCTGCGCAGGGCATCCATGACAATGAACAGCTCCATGATGTGGTTGCTCACCGGTTCGGTGAACGATTGGACCACGAAGACGTCCCGTTCGCGGACGTTTTCCATCACCCGTACGAACAGGTTGTCATTGGAGAAGCGGGAGATCTCCATCGAACTCAACGCCATGCCCAGATGGCGGCAGATGGATTCGGCCAGCGGACGGTTGGCGTTGGCGGCGAATACGCGCAGTCTCTGCATGCAGGTTCCTCCGGATTCGGTCAGGGCCGACCATAGGCAAATGCTTCATCCCCGCGAGGGGCCGATACGGTGATCGGCAGATGGTACCGGTTCATGAAATCCCCATTGCGCCATGAAACGAGTCGGGGTAGGGTGCCTCCGTCTTCATAACACAACCGGAGCCTTTTTTTTAGCTCCCATTTCCTTCTGCCCCGACGGCGCAACAGGGCGGCGACAGGAATGCGAGACGATGATGACGCCAAGGACACAACCATTTCGGGCCGCCTGGGCCGTTGTCCTGATGATCGGATTGAATGCCGCAACGGCACGGGCGTCGGCCCTGCAGATCCACGAAGGGCGTATCACCGTGGAGGCCCACCAGGTTCCATTGCAATATCTGATGCAATTGGTGGCCGATTCCGGCATCGTCGTCCGGATCGACCCCGACATCAATCCGCTGGTGACCCTTTCCTTTCGAGACCGCAATCTGGAAGATGGCTTGAAAGCCATGCTGCGGCCCCACAACCACGTATTTTTCTGGAGAACGGATCCATCCCGCGGGTCCTCCGGGGATCGGGGGGCATACCGTTTGGCGGAAATCCATATCTTCCGTCCCGGCAGAAAGGAGCGCATGGTCGCACTGGAGCCGCCCCCCACACCGCCGGAGCCCGGGGAGTCCGCCGAATCCGCTTCCGCGCCGGTGGACACCAAGGTGCTGATTCTCGACAACAAGGTCTTCGTGCCGGTGGTCCTGGGCTACCAGGGACGGGAGATCGAGACCACTTTGATTTTCGATACCGGCGCCGGCAGCATCGTACTGCACCAGAACGTGGCCGAGCAACTCGCCATCGAAACCACCGAGACATCGAAGGGCCGGGGCGTGGGCGGAATCGAGATCGAATCCCGTATGGCCCGTCTCGATTACGTCCGGGTGGGCCCCCACCGCAAGGAAAATCTGCGCGCCGATATCGTCGCCTACCAGGGGACAGCCGAAGACCATTACAACGGCCTGTTGGGCATGAATTTCCTGCGCGGGTTGACCTATACCATCGATTTCGATCGCCAGGTCATTCGTTGGGGGCCATGACCGCCGGTGATCGGTTGGAGAATGTCCGTCGGAAAATCGGCAGGGCAAGCCGCCTTTTCCGTGGGATGCAACTGGAGATTTGAAAGCATGCAAGCGTTTGTCGAGGGCAACATCGCCTTTTTGCATCAGGCGCGGGGGCTCATCGAAGAATTGAGCGATGCCCAGTATCGGAACAACGACCTGCCGCCGTTCTACTCCGGCGTGGGCCAGCATGTCCGGCACATACTCGATTTTTATGGGGCGTTTCTGAGTCGGCCGGCGAACCGGATCGACTACGACCGGCGCAGCCGGGAAGCGGTCATCGAGACCGATCGTTCGGCGGCCGTCCAACGCATCGAGGCCGTCGGCGCGTCGTTGGCCGGGCTCGAACATCCGGACGCCACGGTCTGGAGCAAAAACGATGAGGCGGGAGACATGCCCGCGGACCTGGGGTTCCGGCGCTCCACCATCGGCCGGGAACTGCACTTTCTGGCCAGCCACACGGTGCACCATTTCGCCATCATCGCCATCCTGCTCCACCACCAGGGGATCCGACTCCCCAAGGATTTCGGCGTGGCCCCTTCCACGCTGGCCCATTGGCGTTCGGACGGAAAGGAGACACTTTCCTGATCGCCCGCAAGGATAGGACGGATGCAGGCCGCATTCCCCGGCGGCGCAAAGGAGCCTGGTTGCTCACCGGCGTGGCGGTCTACCTGTGCCTGTTGGCCGTCTCCCATTTCATCCGCGCCCGAAATCCCGACCCCCGGCCGTTGCCTCCGGACATGCAGGCCGTTACCGTGCGTCAATTCGACGGTCACACGAGAACGGACAAACCCGTGGTGATGGCCTATCAGGATACCCAGCCCCACGCCGGCGCCCATACGCCGGTGATCCTGCTGATCCACGGCAGCCCCGCACCGGCCAGTGCTGTCTTCAAAGGTTTCATTCGGGAACTGTCCCGCCACGGCCGCGTACTGGCGCCGGACCTGCCCGGGTTCGGCTATTCCAGCCGCGACATTCCCCACTACGGATTCGTCGCCCATGCCGACTACCTGCGCCAATTCATCGACCGGCTGAATCTCGGACGGGTCCACCTGGTGGCCTACAGCATGGGCGGCGGGGCGGCCATCCGCATGGCCGTCGAGGAAGAAGACCGGGTCGCTTCCCTGGTGCTGGTCAGCTCCCTCGGCGTCCAGGATCTGGAACTACTGGGAGACTACCATCTGAACCACGTGCTGCATGGCGCCCAATTGCTCTTCTTCTGGACCATCCAGGAACTGCTGCCCCATATGGGATATCTGGACCGGTTTGTCCTGAACCGGAATTACGCCCGCAATTTCTACGATTCCGACCAGCGGCCCCTGCGGTCCATGCTGGGCCGCATCCGGCAACCCACTCTGATTCTCCACGGACGGGACGACCGTTTCGTCCTTCCGGCGGTGGCCGCCGAACATTCCCGGCTCGTTCCCCAGAGTCGGTTGGAAGTACTTCCCGGCGGCCACCTCATGGTTTTTCGACGCCCCCGGGCCGCTGCGGAGGAAGCGGGAGCGTTCGTCACCGCGGTGCAGGCCGGCGGTGGCGTGACCCGTTCGGAAGCCGAGAACCAACGGATTGTGTTGTCCAGGGATCCCGCCGCGGCCATCCCGATGAAGCCGGTGGGCGGCTATTTGCTGTTGGCCTACAGCGTTCTCATCGCCCTGGCCACCCTGATCAGCGAAGATCTGGCCTGCATCGGCGCCGGCCTGCTGGCCGCCCGGGGCGTCATCGGATTGGGGACGGCCATCGCCGCCTCTTTCGCCGGCATCGTCATCGGCGATCTGCTGTTATTCGCCGTCGGCCGGTATGTCGGCCGTGCGGCCGTGGCGCGGGTGCCCTTGAAATGGTTTCTCAAGACGGAAGATCTGGACCTGGCCACCGAATGGTTCAATGCCAAGGGGCCGGGGATCGTCCTCGCCAGCCGATTTCTTCCCGGCAGCCGGCTGCCGACCTATCTGACCGCCGGCCTGTTGGGAACGAATCCGCTGATCTTCCTGTTTTACTTCTGCCTGGCGGCACTGCTGTGGACGCCGGCCCTGGTGGGATTGGCCGCCCTGCTGGGGCACCAGTTGACGGAATACTACCCGTTCTTCAGCCGCTACGCGCTGTGGATGGTGCTGGGGATGATCGCCCTGCTGATCGTGGCCACCCGCGTGATCGTACCGATGTTCACCTTCCGCGGAAGACGTCTGCTGCTGGCCCGCTATCGCAAGTTGCGGCACTGGGAGTTCTGGCCTTTCTACATCGTCTACCTGCCGGTGATAGCCTACATATGCATTTTGGGGCTGCGCCGGGGCGGCCTGACCCTTTTCACGGCCACCAATCCGGGAATGCCCGCCGGCGGGATCGTGGGCGAATCCAAGACCGCCATCCTCGATCAACTGGCGGCATCCGGTTCCGTGGCCGAATACCGGCGCATCTCCAGGGATCTGCCTGTCGAGGACCAGCTCGGACAGGTGGACACCTTCATGCAGGCCCATGGCCTGGACCTGCCCGTGGTTTTTAAACCCGATATCGGCGAACGGGGCACGGACGTGGCGATCATCCGCAACCGGGACCAGATGCGACCCTATTTCCAACAGGCCCGCCACGACGTCATCGTGCAGCGCTATATCGCCGGTCGGGAATTCGGCATCTTCTACTACCGCTATCCAGGCCGGAAACAAGGCAAGATCTTCTCCATCGTCGACAAGCAGCGCATTTTTCTGACCGGCGACGGCCGCAGCACCCTGGAAACCTTGATCCTGAAAGACGCACGCGCCGTCTGCCTGGCGCCGTTGCATTTTCGCGAGCATCGCCGGCGGCTGTACCGGGTGCCGTCCCGGGGGGAACGCGTCGAACTGGTCAGCGTGGGAGCCCATGCCCGGGGCACCGTTTTCCTGGATGCCAACCACCTGGCCACCGACACCCTGGCTGCCGAGATGGACCGCATCAGCCGTCATTTCCAGGGTTTTTACTTCGGCCGTTACGATGTCCGCGTACCCTCGGCCGAGGACCTGCAGCGGGGAGAGGAGATCCGGATACTCGAACTCAACGGCGTCACCTCCGAGGCCGGCCATGTCTACGACCCGTCCCGGGGGCTTCTGGAGGCCTGGCGGATCCTGATGCGCCAGTGGAAGATCGCCGTGGAAATCGGCAAGCTCAACCGGGACAAGGGTGCCCCGGTTCTGTCGGTGCCTGCCTTTTTCCGGATGGTCTTCCGGGGGACGCCCGTCTCGACGGCCCGAGGTCATGATGTGCGGGCCGGCGCTTGACGCCGGGTCAATGCGGTCCAATCCGCTTCTGCACCGGTTCAGGCCGGCGCCACCGTGCCGGCCCCGTCAGGTAAAGGGCTGTCCATGAAATAAGAAACGATCGGCACCACAGGGAGGAGGACATGGGAGGACACCGGACCGTCGTGACCCTGATTTTGTTCTGCATGCTCATGGCTTGCGCGCATACCGGGCCGAACGCCGTATCCTCCGCCGTTGGCTCCCCGCAGGCTTCCCCCGACATTTACCGGCAAGTACGCGATCTCCTGGATCGGGCCGGTCCGCAACTCGACCACTCGCAATTGATGGCGATCTACGCGGCCATGTCCGCCGCGGAGCGGCCCATCGCCCATGCCGGGGAGCTATTGGCGGATCTCGTCGCCAAGCGCAACGACCATCCCCGGATCGATCAGATGATCCTGATCTTCACCGCCAAGATAATCGGCGAGAGCCGGTTCGAGATTCCCCGGGCCGAAAACCTGTTCGACGCCATCCTGGATCAGCCTGACCGGCTCACCGAATGGGTGCTTTCCTTCGTCGCCGACGCCATCGGACGTTACCCCTACGATCTGGCCGGGGGCGACCGGCTCATGGACCGGCTGGAAGCAGGATTGGCACAGGTCCGCACCCAGGCCGATCCTTCCAGAGAGATGTACGGCTTCCACTTTCTGCCGCCGCCGCAGCAGGCGCTGATCAAGTCCTACCTCGACGGCATCGAGGATCAGCGTCAGCGGGAACAGGAACGCAGGCGCTATTACCAGCTCATCCGCCGAAACATTCCCGAGGACGATATCGCCGCCTCCCTTGCCTATCTCCTGGCCCGGGAGCATGACGGACTGGGGCCTCCGTGTCCCCTGAAGATGCGGTGCCTGCTGCGGATGAAGGACCAGATTCCGCTCCCGTGATTCCCTGTCGCCGCGGTCGACAGCCAGCGGAGAATGCGCGTGCCGGGGCGGATTTGAAAACCCTTGTCTGGCGAGGATCTCCGGGCAATTACCTTGACATTGACCCTTTCGGTTCTATGATTCGCGGGTTATCCAAAATCACCCAAAGGAGAATCCGATGCAGAAAATCGAAGACGGCATGTATGTCAGCATTCATTACACCGGCACCCTGGACAATGGCGAACAATTCGATTCCAGCCAGGGTCGTCCGCCCCTGGAATTCAAGGCCGGCGCCGGTCAGATGATCGAAGGCTTCGAGGCGGCGGTCAAAGGCATGTCGTTACACGAAAAAAAAGTCTTTACCCTTTCGCCGGAAGAGGCCTACGGCGAGCGCAATGAAAACCACAAGCAGGAATTCCCCAAGGCCGAGATTCCCCCGGAGTTGAACCCGGAGGTGGGCCAGGCCTTGGCACTCACCACTCCCGACGGCCGCCAGATCCCGGCGTGGATCGTCGCCGTGGATGAAGAGAAAGTAACTTTCGATCTCAACCATCCGCTGGCAGGGCAGTCATTGACCTTCGCCATCGAGGTCGTCGGGATCAGCGAGACACCCACCCAGCAGCCGTCCGGATGCGGCGGCGACTGTTCTTCGGGCTGTGAATGCTGATCTTCACGCGAACCCTCAGCGGCCGTCGGGACCGGAAGACCGCTCCCAGATCCGGTACGGACCGCAATGCTGCACGTACATGAATTCCACGGAGTAGAGCAGCGCCACGGAAGAGTAGAAAACCCAGAGCAGCACGATGCACACCGAACCCAGAGAACCGAAAAGCACGTTGATGCGGGCTACCTTCTGGATATAGATGCCGAAGCATTGACGGGCCGCGATCCACAGCAGGCCGAAGACCGCCCCCGCCGCGAGCCGGTGGCGCAGCTTGATGGGTGTCGTCAGAAAAACCTTTGCCGTGGTCAGGAAGAAGAGCACCAGGATCAGCCAGGACACGATGTTGACCTGGGGCATTGAGACCTCATGGAGCACATGGGCGTAGATCTGGCGGTAATAATCGGTCTGTTCGATGACGGCTTGCACCTGCCGGGTGGCATCCGATACGATGGTCCAGATGAAGTTGAACATGAAGAACAACAGCACGGCGAAGACACTCATGCCGGCATAGGCCGCGTGACCCTTGAGGATGCTGCGCCGGGGCATCTGGAAGATCTTCCGGTAGGCCTCGTCCAGGGATTTGAACAGCAGGCCGCTGATGATGGGCAGCATGAACAGGTTGACCGTGGTGAACGAGCCCAGACCCACGGATTCCACCAGATGGGTCCGCAGCCATTGCGGCGACACGAACGGAATCAGCTGGTTGATGTCCTCCACCAGTACGGTCACCAGGTCATCCGGAAAGTAGCCCGGTAAAAAGAGGCTCTGCAACAGTTTGAGTATGAAAAGAAACAGAGCGGCAAAGGGAATGACGGCCAGCAGGAAAACAAAGGAGATGGCCGAAGAGGCAGTCGTACATTCATCGCGGACGAAATTCTGTCCGGCGATGACGAAGGATCTGAAGAAAAAGTACTGGCGTCGGCGACGATTCATTTCCGCGTCCGGTCCTTGTTGAATGTTCCCGGGGTTCGATGCTCCGATCCTTTCGGATTCTTTACCATATCTTTAACCGGTCTTCAGGTTTCGCGCAAAAATAAATTTATATTTTTCGGTGTTGAGGCGCCCGTCTGCCAAGGCGCCGAAGGACAGCCATCGCTGGGACAATCCGGTCATGCGCATCACGGTGGAGCGCGTCGGGTAAATCGAATCCGATCCCGCAAACCCCGGTGTGGGCCAAAATTTCGTTAAAGTCTTGTCCGCCCCCTGCGGATACCATTTCAGGGTAAGGATTGTGGTTGGCGAACCACTACCAAACAGGTAAGATGGAACCAGTACATCCCGGGGGGCGCAAACATCATGATCGGTAACATCGCCAAATTGAATATCGTTCGCCTGGGTGCCGTGTTGAGTTACAGCACCCTCAAACAGCTCGGTGCCCGGATCATCGATTCTTTCGGCGGCATCATCGTCGATTATCAGCTGGCCCACCATGACACACCGGTGACCGAGAGTATCGATGCCTACCTGCTGACCATGGTCCTCGAAATGGAATTCGGCGGTCACACCCTGGGAATCACCGATGCCGATCTGAAAACCCGGGACGACGACGCGTTTTACAACACCATCATCGGCGGCAAGAATCCCCGCAACGACATCGCCGTGGTCTCCACCCGGCGACTCTGCCCCGAGCGGATCGTTTCGGACGGCGACTACAAGCTGCTGGTCCTGCGCACCCTGAAAGTCGCCCTGCACGAGATCGGGCACAACCTCGGGCTTACCGACCATGCCAGTTACCGGTTCACCTCGGACGGCTCCCTCTGTCCCATGAGCAAGGGCGAGTTCAACAAGTTCGGATTTCAGGGCTATGTGCGGGCCGTGGTGGACGGCCGGGGGGCCAATTTCTGCGATGACTGCCGGCGATTCCTCCTGGCGGTGCACGGAGCCCGTCGGCCCGATGCCATCCCGCCGGGTGCTCCTTGACGCCGGGATCGGCATCCGCATCAACGATTCTGCAGGAATTGCCGTTGAATATGATAGATGGCCTCGGTCAGGCGCTGGGTGTTGTTGCCGTCCATGGTCGTGAATTCAAAGGCGTATTTGTATTGCTTGCGCTCCCGGTCGTGTTCGATACGCCGGACTTCGGCCTTCTTGATCAGCACGAGATCCTCCTCCCTGGACTTGTCCGCCGGAAAGAGGATCCCGATCTTGTACAGGCGTTGATCCATCTTGAACAAGGACCCCTTCAGCCCCTTCTGATTGTGCTTGGTCAGCAGGCCGTAGGCACCGCCCAGGCTGACATTGATCAGGTCGATCTGTCCCTGGATTTTGCCGCAGGTGAATAGCAGTTTCGTCCCGGGCAGGGTGTCGATTCTGAAATTGCGGCGCCGTTGCAAGCGCTCCACATGGTCCGGGAAGGGAATCTTCAGGTCGGCCCCGTTGGCAACCAGGCCATGGGTCTCAAACAGGTGCTCCAGGTGGTCGGCGCCATTGAAATTGAAACGCAATTGCACCGGCTCATCATCCGATACGGCCTGGTCGAAACCGTCCGGCCGGTCCACCAGAAGATGGTTTCCGTCGGCACCGCGTTCGATGGCCGTAATGCAGGTCAGGCGCTGGAAATCCTTGCCCGCCACCTGCATGGAAATGATGGTCCTGGTGGCAATCAATTCCTCGAAAAGGGTTACGAGCTTCCCCCCTTGTATCTTTCCAGGATCGGGCACCGGTTCTCCCCTGCTGATGATCTGACATGTCCGCCGGCGGTCATGGCGGCTTCCATATTCCAATATCGACCGATTTGGCAGGGTCTTTAACGCATGGGACCATTTGCGGGTCTGCGCCGATGATGGCAATACGCGAGGGGTTCTCGGCGCCGGGTCAGCCGTTCAATTCGGTGCAGCTTTCCAGGAATGCCGCCATCAGGCGCACAGTGGCATCGATATCGGCCTTGCAGGCCATCCCCAGGGGGGCGTGGATGTAACGCACCGGGACGGCCACGGTCCCCACCCGGGTGCCGCCGGCTGTGACCTGGCCGGCGGCGGCATCGGTGGCGCCGGTATTCTTGACGATCACCTGATGGGGGATGCCGGCTTTTTTAGCGATCCTGATCAACCGGTCGGCCAGGCTTCGGCTGGCGATCATGCGGCCGTCGGAGAGCCGGATCTCCGGCCCCGCTCCCTGGGCGGTAACCGCGATATTGGGCGGCAGCTTGAGCCCGGGCGTGTCGGAGGCCACGGTGCCCTCCAGGGCGATGGCGATCTGGGGGGCCACCGAAAAGACGGCCGGGCCGGCCCCGCGCAGGCCGTACTCTTCCTGGGTGGTGGCCACCAGATAAAGGTCGCAATCGATCCTGGCGGCCCGGCGCACCGCTTCGAGCATGACGAACAATCCCAGCCGGTCGTCCAGGGCCTTGCCGAAGCAGGCATGGTCGTTTTCCCAACCGTCGACGCCGAAGGTGACCGGATCGCCCATGCGGATCGACGCGGCCACTTGGTCCGGCGGCAGGCCCACGTCGATGAAACTCTCCTCGATGGGAATGGCCGCATTGCGATCCTGCTCGCCCTTTTGCTTCAGCAGGTGCGGCGGAATGCTGCCCACGATGCCGGGCAGATCCCTGCGGCCGTGAACCATCACCTTCTGGGCGCCGAACACCCGCGGATTGACGCCGCCCACCGGCATCACGCGGACAAACCCGGTCTTCTCGATCTTGCTCACCAGAAAACCCACTTCGTCCATATGGGCCATCAGCGCCACCCGAGGCCCCTTTCCCGGAAGGTGTCCGATGAGATTGCCCATGGCGTCGGTGGTGGATTCGGCCTTGAGCCGGGTGAAACGTTCGGCCATGAATTCGCGAACCTGTTCTTCCCGGCCGGAAACACCGGGGATCCGGGTCAATTGGTCTAACAAAGCAAAGTCCATGCAGCGCCTCCTTGTCCGTAGGTCGAGGTGGTTCCGGCGGGTTCGGGGCCCCGTCCCGCGTCATTTCTCTTATGCAACCATCGGATCCGGCGATGGTGCCGTCTATGAAGCCGCCGTGTGGAGGACCAGGTCCGGCCGGATCCTCATGTTAGCGGAAAGGTTCAGGGCGTGACGGCCAGGGTGATGTCGATCCAGCCATAGGCGGCGGCCTGCAATCTCTTGCCGGCAAAAGAGATGGTCTTGGTCTGTAAATAAAGGCCTCCGATCCTTTCATAGAACCGACGGTTGGGGTTGCCGGCCAACACCCAGACCAGGGCGGCATAATAACGGCGTTGGTGAAATCGACGGGCCAGCGCCGACATCAACCGGCGGCCGATGTCCCGGCGCTGAAAATCGGGAAGAACGTAAAGTTCATAGATTTCACCGCGGTAGATCGGATTTCCGGTCCGCTCGGGACCTCCGCAGATATAGGCGACGACCTGTTCCGGTGGGTCCTCGGCCACCAGATAGATATATTGCGGATCGAGCAGGCCGTTCATCATGGAACCGGTCATGCGCTTGCGATGCAGATAGCGCAAATAGGTGCCGGGAAGCAAATTCCGGTAAGTCGCACGCCAGCTCCGCACATGTACATCGGCAATGTCCCGGGCATCGCCCGGATGTGCCTCGCGGATGGGTGCATGACGGATCATCGCGCAGTCGCCTTTGCCTGAAGTACCACAAGCCCGCCGGACAGGTTCGGTAGCGAAGGTCGATCCGGCCGCATCAGAACGGCAGCAGCGGCGCCTCTTTTTTGGGCTTGCCTTTGCCTGCCTCCGGTACGCTCCAGGAATCCATCTGCGTGGGATCGAGAAGCTCCTGATTGAGTTTGTCGGCCAGGGGGGCGTAATAGAAGGCCAGCTTCATGTCGTTGGTGGATTTCCTGAGCTTCAATTTGATCTTGATGTCATGCTTCTTCCAGCGATAGACGATCAACCCGTCGTCTCTGGGGTGCGTGGTTGTGGGTTCGCCGTAGCGCGTGCTGAAATGGCGTTTCAGGTTGGAAAATTGTACGGGCGTATTGAGCTTGATAAAGGCCGCATACAATTGATCATTGTAGAACCCGTAAACGACGCTGGAAATCTGCGTGCCCGACACCTGATAGGCGATATCGGAATTGGTGTAATAGGCGGCCGGCGCATGGTCGTGAACCTTCACCAATTTGCTGCGGGTTGCGACGGAACTGCCCCATTTCATGCCGTGGAACTCCTGGTTCAGGTCGTCGGCCGAGGCTTGCGAAACCAACGCGTTGACCAACAATAGAAAGACGATCAAAGGCATGCTGCGATTCATGGTGGTCCCCCCCCCCTTTTTGGGTAGAATTGCCGGTGGTTGTCGCATCTGAAGTCTAAAATGATCACCCGATGGAAGCTGTCAATCGACCGTTTGCACCGACCCGGATCCTCTGTTTGCATCGGCCATGCCTTCTGCTTACCGGTGTCCGGATGCCAGCCGGACGGCCTCGGGCATGCGCCGCAGCTGCACCATGGCCCATATGCCGAAGGCCGGTCCCGGGGCCAGCACCAGGAAGACATAGCGCCAGCCGAGTCCATCGAACAGGATCGGAATGAGCCAGATGGTGACGGAGGTGAGCAGGAATCCCAGGCAGGTTTGCACGGTCAGTGCCGTGCCCACGTAGCGCGGGTCGCACAATTCGCTGACCGCGGCGCTGAACTGGCCGGAATCGGCCACCACCGTGATTCCCCAGATCAGGCACATCACGGTCAGGGCCAGGGGATGATCATACAGAAAAGCAGCCATCAGGCAACAGGTTCCGGAAATGACCAGGCTCAGGCCGGCGATCAGCGTGCGACCCAGGCGATCGGCCAGATACCCCGCCAGCAGTGAACCCAGGGCGCCCCCGGCCACCGTAACGAACCCCGCCAGCCGGGCTCCCTGCACCGACCAGCCCGCGCGGACGTAGCTGTCGATGAGCAACAACGGCACCCAGGCCCACATGGCGTACAATTCCCACATATGGCCCAGGTAGCCGAAATTGGCCATCCGGGAGGGACGTTGCCGGAGGCCCGCGAAGGCATGGCGCCAGTCGAACGGGGCCCGATGGGCCAGGTGGGGACCCGGCGTGAACCCTACGGCCACCAGGAGCATGCCCATCAGCGACAGGCCGCTGGCACCCAGCATCACGCCGCGCCAGGGCGGCATGCCTCCGGCATGGGGCAAGGCGTTGAGCAGGTGGGGCAGGGCGCTGCCGAAGGTCAGGGCCGCCACCAGCAGGCCGATGCCGAAACCCCGGTCCCGGCGGGACCAGGTGGCCATCAATTTCATGCCTGGAGGGTAGACCCCGGCGAGTCCCACTCCCGTGATAAACCGCATGACCAGCGTCGCGGGGTAGCTCTCCGGCATGAGGGGGATGGCCGCATTGGCCAGGGCGGCCATCAACGCGCTGACCACAAATAGACGCACCAGGTTGAAGCGGTCGGGAATGTTGCCCGCCGCGCTGATCAATGCGCCGGCAACGAAACCGATCTGCACGCTGATGGTCATCCAGGCCGACTCGGTGCCGTTCAAATTCCAGGCTTGCACCAATTGGGGAATGACGGCCGAGGCGGAAAACCAGAGGCACTTGACCAGGAGCGCACCCAGCGCCAGAATGGCCATGTTGCGGGTCTTGCCGGACAAACGTCGCATCGCAGGGCCGTTCCGGATCGCCAAAAAGCCGGCAATCCTCCAGGGGTTGGCAAAAGGCGGTCGAAGCTGGACTCAACCGGGAAATCCGCTCTTCTGTAGAGGACCCGGCCGCCGATGTCAACGCATCGGGGCTCTCAATGGCCGAGGGGTCCATCATCGATACTATGAATTTGATTCCCCATCCCATGGAGATAGAATGTGCCCATGCTCATCGATCTCCATGTCCACAGCTCCGCATCCCCATGCAGCAACCTCGGCCTGGACGACATCCTGCAGCATGCCGCCGGTCGGGGACTGGACGGCGTCGCCGTCACCGACCACCACTGCCTCGAGGTCCTGAACACCGTCGATCCCGGCCGGCAGCCCAACGGCTTGTTCCTGTTCGTCGGACAGGAGTACCAAACCGAAGAGGGCGACTTCCTGGTTTTCGGCCCCACCGCGCCCATGGATCCGGACCTTGCCGCCCGCCAACTGCTGGATGCCGTGGCGGACGCCGGCGGTGTGGCCATTGCCGCCCATCCGCTTCGTCAGGCGCGGCCCACCGCGGAATACCTGCTGCGCCATAAAATGTGCTCCATCGTGGAGAGCATCAACGGCCGCAACCAGCCCTGGGAGAACCGAGGCGCCGGCCGATGGCAGGCCCGGTACGATTTGACCGCCTGCGGCGGCAGCGATGCCCACAGCCTGGAAGAACTGGGCCGCGCCGCTACCCGCTTTCACGACCCGGTACACACGACGGCCGACCTGATCCATGCCCTGCGGCAAGGCCGCTGCGAACCCCACTGCAACGGACACGCCTTCGAACTCCTCTGAAAGCTATTTAGGGGACGTTGCTAACTTTTTAACTTATATGGAGTTCAGGATCGACTCGTTCAATCTCTCGTCAAATAAGTTAAAAAGTTAGCAACGTCCCCCTGATGCGCCTGCATTAAATGTATTCTGGTTGGACGTCCATATGTCAATCTATAATCCTATTGAACTCAAAACTATCCGAAATATCAATATAAAATAAATCATATCGGTACTATTTGTATTCAATCGAATACGGAAATATCAAATAATTCAATAATTCGTCTTGGCTTCATCCAGATTTGTGATATCAATGATGTTGACTGTATTGCATGTAAAGAACAGGCTCTCTTTCCCATCAGATGATGAAATTGCGGTCCCAAGCGCTTCAATCATCAGCGAAGCGCCGTTACGGGGCCCATTGCGAACGTGCAACTTAAATTTTACTGGAGCTTCGAATGAATCGTCCAAGTGTGTATGACTATTTGGACTATCGGTCCTATCTGGCCGACATGTTTCATTACCGAAAGACAAAAGCACCCCATTTTTCCTATCGTTATTTTTCAAACAAGGCGGGATTTGCCTCTCCCAATTTTTTGCAACTGGTGATCAATGGGAAACGCAATCTGACCAATGCCAGCATCGCCAAAGTGGCCAAAGGATTTGGCCTCAAGAAGAAGGAAAGAGAGTTTTTTGAATTTATGGTGTTCATGAATCAGGCCACCGTACATGATGAAAAAGACCATTATTATCGCAAAATGATATCCATGGTGGGATATAAAAATACCGGTACCATCGCAAAGGATCAATACGACTATTTTTCCAAATGGTACTATCCGGCAATCAGAGAGATCCTGCCCGGTGAGGCTGGCGCCGATGCACCGGAACGGATTGCCGCAAAGTTGAAACCCAAAGTAACGGCAAAACAGGTTGAATCGGCAATAAGCCTGCTGGAAAAATTAAAACTGATCCGGAAGAGTCCCGACGGCCGCTGGGAACAAGCGCACAAAGACATCAGCACCGGACCGGAAGTAAAATCCATGGCGGTGGCCAATTTCCACAAAGAGATGATCCGACTGGCCGCGGAATCCATTGATCGATTCGGTGCTCCCCAAAGAGATATCAGCGGTCTGACACTCAGCATTCGGCGCGAAAGCCTTCCGGAATTGAAGGCCAGGATCGTCTCCTTTCGTAAAGAGATGATGGACATGGCCGGCATGGATGAGAATCCGGACATGGTCGTTCAGATCAATATTCAAATGTTTCCACTGACGGAATAGATGGGGAGGAGGAATATGCCAGGCTGCCGGAAAAATGTCGCCTTCAATGGTGCTGGATGGGCCGTAGCGTTTTGCATCCTGTGGGTCATAATGGGGTGTTCCGGGACAGAAGTGGGAAATCCAGACAGTATCAGCCGATCCTCCGCCGGAGAGGTCGAAACCTTGGCCAGCGATGCAGAATTGGAATCCTACTTAAAGAATCAAATCGCCGAAAGCGTTGATGTCTATCCCTCCTTTGCAAACGACATAGCCGCTGGTGGAGGAATCGCACCTGTCGGTTCCCCTGGCAGCGCGCCCGAACCGGCGTCCGATGCCTATTCCCAAACCAATGTCCAAGAAGCCGGCGTAGAGGAATCGGATATGGTCAAGACCGACGGCGTCAATTTCTATGTGGCCTCCGGCCGGTCATTTCATGTCGTCGATATCTCCGGTGCGATGCAGACCTTGGCCACCCGCACCGTCGATGGATATGTGGAGGCACTCTATCTTTATGATGGCAAACTGGTCGTGTTGTATGCGTTGCCCCAGGACAGCGGCGACCCGTGGGGAGATATTGCCATGCCCCCCAGCACGATGCTCTTTGGGTTTCCCGACTGGATCCCTGCCGGAATGCGCCAAGGCGTGGCCATCTACGACATCCTGGATCCGGGCAACCCGGTATTGATGAAATCCGTCGAATTCGACGGCCATTTTGTCTCTTCGCGTCTGATCGGCGGGAAACTCCACATCGTAGCGCAATTCAAACCCCAGTTGCCTCCCTTGGATCATTGGTACGACGGCACACCGGAAGATTTGGAAAATAAAACGCTCTCCAATCGACAGGCCATCGCCGACATGACATTGGCGCAACTGGTTCCATCATGTCGTGTGGTCAGCGATCCACCCGATTCCCGGGTGGAGCTGCCCGCCGTCTCGTCCCAAAATTTCTATCGCCCGGTTACGCAAGATGGCGGAGGCACGATCACGACCATCATCAGTTTTCATCTGGATGATCCGACCCTGCCATTCGATAGCATCGGCCTGGTCGCCGACGCGCATATCGTCTACGCTTCCACCCGGGCTCTTTATATCGCTTCCCATAAGTACTTCTATGATGCACAGACAGCAGAAGAAACCACCCTGTACAAATTCGATTTGACAGGGGATGTGGTCAGGTGCGTGGGTGGTGGCGCCATTTCAGGATGGATATTGAACCAGTTCTCCCTGGGCGAATACCAGGATGTCCTGCGCGTGGCCACCACCACCGGTCATGCCGGCGGCTGGGAAACGAACTCGCGGAATCATGTATATTGTTTGCAGCTGGAAGGAGAGAAGCTCCAGGTGATCGGGAAGATAGAAGACCTGGCACCCGGCGAGCAAATATACGCGGCGCGGTTTATGGGCGCGAGGGGGTACCTGGTAACTTATGTCAAGATCGACCCCCTGTTTGTGCTGAACCTGTCCGATCCCTTCGCACCTCGAGTGGAAGGGTATTTGAAGGTCCCGGGCTACTCCAGCTATATCCATCCATACGGCGACAATTACCTGATCACTGTCGGCAAGGATGCGTTGCTGGTAGAAGAAGATAACATGGCCTGGTATCAAGGCGTGCAATTGACCATTTTCGATGTCAGCGATTTTTCCAATCCGATTCTGCTGCACAAAGAGATGATCGGCGACCGGGGGACGAGTTCGGAGGCATTATACAATCACAAAGCATTTACTTTCTGGGCGGCCAACGACTTGCTGGCGCTGCCCATCGATCTATACGAACATCTATCGCCGCCGGCCTTCCCTTATGAATATGGTACGAAGACGTTCCAGGGCCTTTACGTCTACCAGGTATCATCGGCAAGCGGGTTCAGCCTGCTCGGACGGATTAGCACGGAGCGCACTGGTGGCACCACATTCTCATCCAGTCCCTGGACCAGGGGCATCTTCGTGGATCAGCAGGTCTATGCCGTAACGGACGACGCCGTTCGCTCCGCCCAAATAGGCGATATCGGAGGGAGCGTGCAGACCCTTATCCTGGACCAGGTCAACAACGGCAATTAAGAGGTATTGCCCTCCGATATGTTCCCGCAAAGTGATTGACACCCGAATGCCACCCGACTATGGTTGGGCAGGCAAAACAGAAATTCCCTGCCAAATTTCAACGACGGCCGGCATTCGAAGGGCAGCATGTTTCTGGATTCTCAAAGAACGCGGATGTGGTGTGTTTTCCTCGGGGTGATCGCCCTGCTTTTTTCCGGCTGTGCGAAACAAGCGATCGAGAGATACTCTCCGGCGGAAGAACCACCCCTGCCGCCGGCGGGGCTTGCCGGCAAGGCAGCCCCCATGGTGGCGGGTGGCCGGGTCGCGCCTGCGCCGGAGTCGGATATGCTTGCATCTTCCGTCAAGCCGGTCCGGGAGCGGATGATCCACCATGATGGCGATATCCGCCTGCGCGCCCCGCGTCCCCGAAAACTTGTCGATGATGCCACCCGGATCGTCGAGGCCCGGGGCGGCTATGTGGAACGGCTGGACGCCCACAAGGCGGTGTTTCGCGTGCCGGTCGAGGAGTTCAAGGGCGTATTCGATCTTTTGCTCATGCTGGGGCAGGTGCTGGAGCAATCTGTCCGCACCGAGGATATCACCGACGCGTTCACGGATGTGGATATGCGCCTGAATATCGCACGCAACACCCGCCGGAGGTTGGTGGAACTATTGGCCAAGGCCAAAAGCGAAAAGGAAAAGATCAGGATCTTACGCGAAATCGAGCGGCTCAGCACCCGTATCGAAACCCTCACCGCCCAAAGGGAACACCTGCTGTCGGAAGCCCGGTTTTCGCGCATTACATTGCGTTTCGAAGCCCGGCAGCCGGATCAGTCCACCATTGGGCGCGAAAAGATCGAGGCCTTCCAATGGATCCACAAGCTGTCGCCCTTTCACGATGAAGTGCCCCGCAGCGGCAAGCCCCTTAAGTTCGATGTTCCCCAAGACATGGTGGCATTGGGCACGCAGGGCCTTTGGGTTGCCGAAGGCGCCGACGGCGCGTTCCTCAGGGCCAGCAGACATGAGAAGCAGCCGGCCGGCGACACGACCTTCTGGCTGGAGGCGGTAAAATTGCGCTTACGTCCCGAGTATGCCAATGCGCAGATATCGGATGCCGGCGCGTTCAAGGTCCTGCGGCTGGAGGATCGGTCGGAAACCCCGTATATCTACCTGATCGGTGTGCATGTCACCTCTGAAAATGTGATGGAGTTGGTGGAGGTCTATTTTCCCTCGCCCGCCCAGGAACGCCGCTATTCAGAGACCATCCTCGCCGCGATTCGTCGAGGTGCCCGATGAAGATGAAGCGGTTGGCTTCCGTCGCCTGGGGAATTTTATTGCTTTGCGCGTCCCTGGTGAACGCCGCCGCCGGATGGGCCGGCCAGACGTCCGCGGTTCAGGTACGGCTGGTGGTCAAGGTGGGGGATCGCCAGGAGGCGGCCGACCGTCTGGCCCGGAGCGCGGAAGAAAGCAACGGGTATTTCCTCGAAAAATCCGGCCAGGGAATCTTCCTGATGGTTCCGGCCGCGGATATGAAGAAGATCATGTCCGCGGCCGAACAATTGGGCCGGGTGATCGACCGGCAATTGGAGCGGCAGGACCTGGGCGGGGCTCTGCTGGAAAAGGAAGCCGCCCTGAAAGCCAAAACCGAGGTGCAGCGCCAGTACCTGGCCCTGCTGGATCGGGCGGACACAGAAGCCGCGCTCTATGTGGAAAAAGAGCTGATCGAACTGGTGGCCGGGATTGAAACCCTCGAGGGCCGGATCCGTCTCTTGCGCCACCGCATCGCCTTTGCCCGGATCGAAGTGCGGTTCGAATACCGCGACCGGTCCGCGCCGGTGCCGGACGGCCGCTCCTCCTTCGCCTGGCTCAATACCGTGAACCTGTCGGATTTCCTGGAGGCGTTTTAACATGCGTCCGGCAAAAGCCATCTTTGCATCCCTGCTGCTGCTCCTCCTTTGCCTGGTCGCCGGTTGCGTGCATACTCCCGCTGTCAGGGAGAGGCTCATCCCCGATGGTTTTGCCCGCTACACCAACGCCGGGGAAATCAAGGCGGTCAGCCCGGAGGGCGTCATCTACCGAGTCCGCCATGAGGACAACAAACCCTTTGCCCGCCTGCCCTTTTGGAAGGAAGCCTTGAAAAAGCGCATGCTGGACGCCGGCTATGTCTTCTTGAATGAAGCCCCCATCAAGGCCGACGCCCGGGATGGCTATTTGCTCGAACTCACCGCACCTGACGGGCCGCAGGATTATACCTACCTGGTGGCCGTTTTCGTCCACGAAAAGAAAATCGTCATTGCCGAAGCCGCCGGCGAGGTGAACGAACTTGCCGCGCGCCGTCCCGCCATTCTGGAAGCCATCCGTAATCTGAAATTCTGACTGCCCCTTCTCAGCCGGTTATCGCAAAGCATAGCCAAAATGGGGACGTTCCCATTCTTGACCACTTTCGATGATCGCCCATCGTAGGCGCATGTATTATATTTTGCTCAGATGTGGAACGGGAGCCGCGATCATGGACCAGCCTGACAGCAAGATCGCCAAGGAGCTGAGAAGATACAGGTTTCTTCACGACCTGGCGACGGCCATCACCGGCGATCAGCCGCTGAGCGAAAACCTCAGGCTGGTGGCGCGGATGACCCGCACCATGCTGGAGACGGACCGAGTATTTCTGGCTTTGCGGGACGACACCCGGGGCGAGCTTTATGTCGCCGGCCACTCAGGCCTTCGGACCGGAGCTCTTCAAGCCTTGCATACTTCGCTGGATCAAGGCCTCGGGGGTTTGGTGGCCACCACCGGCAAGGGCCGTATCGTAGACGATTTCGGCAACGACCCGGCCTTTGATCCAGATCCGGCCGGGCTGGCCGAAGGACTGGTATCGGGGATGGCCATCCCGCTCCAGATGGGTGAGAAGAATTTCGGCGTCCTTTTCGCGTTCAACAGTTCGCCCACCGTTTTTTCGGCGGACGATATGGAAAGCCTGTCCAAGGTCGGCAATATCGCGGCCGTGGAGATCGGGCGTCGGCAGATCGAAGATCGGTTACGCGACAGTGAAGAAAAATATCGCCTCCTCATGGACGCGGTGCCGGATCCGGTAATCGTATTCGATCGAAAAGGCCATGTAACCTACTTGAATCCTGTGTTTACACGCGTTTTCGGATGGAAACTCGATGAAGTCAAAGGATCCCGGCTGGATTTCATTCCCGAGGAGAGCCGCGCAGAGAGCCTGGAAGCCTTGAAACGCATGCGCCGGGGGGATGTGGCCATCGCCCTGGATACCCGGCGCACCACCAAAAGCGGCCGGACCCTGGAGATCCAGGGGAGCATCAGCCAGTTCAAGGACGCCGACGGCCGGTTCGCCGGCAGTATCGTGATTCTCAGAGACGTCACCGGCATCAAAAACACGGAACAGGCCCTGCGGGAAAGCAACCGCCGGCTCGCCGCGGCTGTAAACGAGCAGAAAATCCGAACCCAGGAGTTGCGTCTTCTCAACTCCATGAACGAATTGCTGCAAGCCTGCCATACCGAGGCCGACACCTACCAGGTCATGGCCAACATATGCAGGCAGCTCTTTCCCGACGACGCCGGATTTCTGACGATCCGGGATGCCGCCTCCAACATGTTCGCGGCGGTATCGTCCTGGGGAGACAACGCGTTGAAGGATATCGACTACCATGAGCATGATTGCTGGGCCTTGCGGTTGGGGAAGATCCATGCGGTGACGGACCCCGCCAATGAATTGTTGTGTTCCCATTCCCTGGGCGAAATCATCGGCAGCTCTATCTGCCTGCCCATTACTTCCGCCGATGGGGTGATGGGTGTTCTGCACGTGCTTTTCCAGATGCATTCCGAAAAGATGTCCATGGAAGGCATCCAGCGGCACCAGGGGTCCAAGATGATCATCCTGAGCATGATGCTGGAGCAATATGCCTTGTCCCTGTTAAACATCCGGCTGCACAATACCCTGAAAAACCAATCCATCCGCGATCCGCTCACGGGTCTTTTCAATCGTCGGTACCTGGATGAGTCCCTGGGGCGGGAGATGTTCCGGTGCCGGCGCCACCACGCTTCCACCGGGTTCATCATGATCGACGTGGATCGCTTCAAGGACTTCAACGATACCTTCGGTCATGAGGCCGGCGATGTGATCCTCAAGGAATTGGCATCCTTTCTTCAAGAACATACCCGCAACGAGGATGTGCTCTGCCGGTACGGCGGAGAAGAGTTTATCCTGCTCATGCCGGATTCGGACCTGTCGAACGCCTGCAAGAGGGCCGAGCAATTGTGCGCGTTGGTGCGCAACACCCTGCGGATCAACCACCGGGGGATCACCTGCCAGATCACCATCTCATTGGGCGTCTCCGCTTTCCCCGAATCCGGCCCCACCATCGAGGCCGCCCGGAATGCCGCCGACGCCGCGCTTTACCAGGCCAAACGGCAGGGGCGTGACCGGGTGGTCGCGGCATCCGATTGACATCGAAGCTGAATTCTCCTATTGAAAACAATATAGAGTTCTACTTTCTATCCAACGCACGACATTTCAATACAGGCTTCTTTTCGAATCATTCGATTGCAGAATGCAGGCACCTGGGGTTGTATCCGCCCCCGGGGCCATGGGCTGCAATCCAATCGTCAAAAGGAGGTCAGCATGCGTTTCAATTGCCATACCCACATTTTCAACCTCCAGTCCGTGTTCACCACCCGCACCATGGAAACTCTCATCAACCGGATCAAAGCCCTCGACTTCCCCGAATTTGTCGTCGCGCTGATCACGACTGAAATGGCCAAGGTGATTGAAAACGCAGGGGCATATGCCGATGAGGAAAATCTGCTGCGCAACCTGATCGGCCGACTGAAACAGACCGCGGAATACAAGAATATCGTCGATGATCTGTCGGATCCGGCCAGACTGCGGATTGAAGTGGTCAACACCGATAACCTCGACCGCCTGGCCCTCGGCGCCTTAAAGGAATTCATCCAGTGGTTCAGCGACAAATGGTCCGATGCCGAGGAGGATGCGCGCAAAAAGACCATCCTGGACGCCGTCGAATTCGTGCGCATCGCCCTGTTGCCCTCCATCCGCAAGGTGACCGCCAGACTGATGGATCAATTGGAGGATACGGATGCCGTCGTCGCCCTGATGATGGACATCACCGGGGAAGACGCAGACCAGGCGCTCTTTGAAAGCCAGATCCAGAACACATCGGACATGGTGCTGGCCTACCCGGGGCGCATCCTGCCCTTTCTGGCCGTCAATCCCGTCCGACCCGGCTTCGTGGGCATCATGGAACATGCGTTGCAGGCCAGGGGCTTCGTGGGTGTCAAACTCTATCCTTCCCTGGGATACGACCCGGCATCAGACGAACTCGCCCCGGTCTACCGATACTGTGAAGAGCGCCGAATTCCCCTCACCGTGCACTGCACGGCAGGGGGGTTTTACTATAAAGAGCAGTTCCGCGACAACTCCAACCCCGATCGCTGGCAGACCGTTCTGGCCGAATTTCCCGAACTGCGGCTGTGCTTCGGCCATTTCGGCGACAGCATCCACCTGATCCACGAACAGATCGATCCGGCCTCCTGGACCGGCAAGATTCTTTCCCTGATGGAAAAATACGAAGGCGTCTATGCCGACATCTCCTACAATACCGACCCCATGGACGGCCGGGACGCCGAAGCCAACTATTTTTCCAACCTCAAGAGCCTCCTGGCCCACCCCACCTACAAACAGCGCATCCTGTTCGGCACCGATTTTTTCCTGGTACGCCTGCGGCTGCAGGAAAAACACCATTGGCACTATTTCGAGGAACGCTTCAGCGACCAGGAGTTCGCCGCCATCGCCGAAGACAATCCGCGCCGATTCCTGGGCATCGGGATCGATGACGGCGTTTCCACGGAAAACATCCAGAGCTATGTGCGCTTCATCTACCAGAACAGGACCCGGCTGGAACACCGGGTCCCCGATTGGATTCATGCGGAGATCCGACATATTTACGGCGATCAGGTCAACCTGCCCCCGCCGACCCTGGGGACACGCTGGAGCTGGAACAACCACGCCCATTTCCGGACCTACCGGTTCATGAAAGACCAGCTCCGAGTCGAACACGCAGATTTCAAATTCAGGGACACGGGAAGGCTGCGCATGCGCCAGATGCAATACTGGAACAAGGAATTCTGCGATCCCGGCATGTGGCGGAGAACCCTGCTGGACCTGTCGGAACGGCTGACCATCGAATGCGAGGCCAACCAGGGAAACTTCGAACCCGGATACGACCGGCAAAAGTCCATCGACACGTTTTCCAGGGCTTTCGATGAAGGCGACCTGGCACTTTACGAACTGGGCAAGGCCTGCGACCGGATATTCAAATTTATAAAAGAAGGGACACCGGCTTGAAAACCTACCTGATTCTGGCCCTGATGCTGATCTGGATCCCGGTCGGCCCGGCCGCCGGAGATACATCCGATCCCAAGGCCCCTGAAAAAAACTTCATCAAACTCAAACCCACGGTGGTGAACAATCGGGATGAAGACAAGTCCTCCATCGGCCTGGAATTCGACGCCGACTACACCAGGAGCTTTCAGTCCGCCAGGATCGGCACCCTTCCCACATCGACGGAGCTTCAACTCAAAGCCGAAGGACTATTCGTCGCCGATGAAGATCTGAACCCCAGATCGCTGCGTGCCGAGGCCTTCGGCAAAAAGACCATCACCTTTTTCCGTCCGGAATTATCGGAGCCCGGCCCCAACGAGGACGAGGTGATCATCACCCGGAAGCGATGGTATGGCGGACGCCTCGACGGCGGACTCAGCATCGGCTATGAGACCGACCAGCCCGGCGATCACCAGAACATTACCGCGGGAATCGAGGCCGGTTACGTCTTCACAGAACACCGGGGGCTGAAAGGCTTCATCCCCTCGGTGATCGTCGGTTATGACTGGGTGGAGGTGACTCGAAGCGAGTTGCAGGAGACCCTCACCGATGACGAAAAAGACAGTTACCGGCGCCTCCGTCTCCTGGGTCAATGGAAATTCGGAATCGGCGCTCTTCTGCCCCAGGCGCTCCAACCCCTCGAACTGCACATCGACGCCCGTTACTACAAGGATTACGGGCGCGCCGGCGAGATCGAGCGTGTCGACCAGGACGAAGCCCGGTATATCTCCGGCGCCTTGAATTACGTCTTTGGAAAACCGATCCTTTTCCACATGATCACCGCCGTCTACCTCCAGGTATCCGACGGACGCATCCCCCCGGCCATCAACGACGACCGGGTCTGGCAACTGGGCATCGTCCTCTGGGGGGCCAAGACGGGAAATTAAAAAGGTCGTTGAAAAAAATTCGAATAAAGGTCGAAAAGAGAAGCTGCTTTTGACTCATTAAAAGCTTCATGTGAGTCAAAAGCAGCTCTGGCCCCCAGCCCAAACTATCGAAAAACGGTCACGATTAAGACCACTTTTTGCCTTTTTTCTTGTTCTTGTGTTTCATTTTCCCCGGCGGGTATTTTGCCTTGTGTTCATGGTTGTATCGGTAGGGCGCGTCGGTGTCCAACTCAAGGGATACGTATGTGGAATCCAACTGGATGGAACCCGGCAGGGAAACGGACATCCGCCAATTTCCATTGTCCAGGTAAAAGTAGGCCCCTCTTGCGGCTTCATAATAGACGCACGCATCGGGATAGTACCGATAATTGTGTTTTGCGCGATAACCATGCGCCGGCGCATGGGCGGGAGGGCCATTTTTTTTGCCCTTTAATTCGATATTCGAATTGTGTGGCGGCGGAGCGGATCCATGCCCGGTCCCGTTCCCCCAACCCATGCCGATACTGCCACCCGAGGTTGCACAGGCATTCATCGACACCAAGAATAGAATCATTACCGAAAGTAAGATGGCCTTTCGCATACAACTATCCGTCATCGTGATTACCTCCTAGAAATTCACCTGGTCAATCACAGGACAGCAAATTCCGGGCCATCTTTCAGGTTTTATTTTCTTTGTATTCGCAAGTGGTTATGAATTAGTGCAGGAATGGCTTCCGCGATAAATTGACAAATAAGGCAGTGAAGTGTCAATTTTCTGTAATATTAGAATCAAAGCCCCATGGATCCGGTCTACCGGCAAAAAGTTTCCAACATTCGGACTTATTCAAAATCGAAGCCGGCCAGGTAGGCGGACAATTTCATTCGATTCGCCTCGTTCAATTCCGGGCAATGCTCGCTGCCGCGGCCGCCCTCCGTCACCTGGGCGGCGAAGGCCATGCAGGTGGGCTGTCCGCATTTTCTGCAATTCGTCCTGGGCAACAGACGCAAAATTTCCATCAGCTTCGGTTTGCGTTTGCCCGCATAGCAAGGCGTGATGGCCGCGCGGTTTTCCCAAGCCTGGTTGATTTCATTTTTCAGCCACTCCAGGATGCGATCCGCCTCTCCTTCGTCCTTGAGCGCGTTGACCGCGATCTCCCGCGCACCCACCTTGATGATCTTTCCGTGATGATGGAACATCACCTCCGGCGGATCGCTGAAATACTGGGTGCCGCCCAGAACGGCGTTCAGATAGGGCAGCACTTCCCCCACATCTTCGTTCAGACGCGCGACACAATGTACGGACTCGAAGCTCGGATTGCATTCGGGACGAAAGATGTTCCTGGTGTATCCGGTCAGCCGCATCGCATCCCCTCCTCATTTTTGAATCCAGGCCAGGACATCCTGTTTACTTGGAATCCTGCCCACGGATTTGACTTCGCCATCCACCACCACCGCCGGCGTTCCGAACACGCCGTAGCCGGCGATTTTCATCACATCGGTGACTTTTTCAACTTCGGCGGCCACGCCGGCCTCGGCCACCGCCTCTTTCACCACGGTTTCCGTCTGCCGGCATTTCGGGCAACCGGGGCCCAGTACTTTGATTTCCATTGAGGATCCTCCTTCATTTGTCCGGATAACGTTCTCCGATTTTCCCCTCAAGCGAACACCGATCCATAGACCATCCCGGCGATGGTGGACATGATCACGATGATGCCGCAAAAGGTGGCTGTCTTTTTCGCACCCATGATGCTGCCGATCACCAGCATGTTGGGCAGCGACAGGGCTGGACCGGCCAAGAGCAGCGCCAGGGCGGGCCCCTTGCCCATACCGGCTCCCAAAAGCCCTTGCAGGATAGGCACCTCGGTCAGGGTTGCGAAATACATCAAGGCCCCGGCCACGGACGCGAAAAGGTTGGCCCAGAGGGAATTGCCGCCCAAAAGGGATTGAATCCACTGTTCGGGAATCAAGGCCGGATGACCGGGACGGCCCAGCATGAAACCGGCCACCAACACGCCGCCGGCCAGCAAGGGAAAGATCTGTTTCATGAAACCCCAGGTGGACTCCACCCAGCTTTTACACTCATCCTTTGTAAACCAGGCCTTAAGCATTAATCCCAAGACGATCAGCAGAGCGACGGTGATGTACCACTTGGCGACAAAGATGGCGGGCCACAATCCGGTAGACCCTGGGGCCGGCTTGGCGAAAGC
>JBNKDU010000125.1:0-2258 GCA_050288425.1 Desulfobacteraceae bacterium
GTGGCCTCGTCCAATTTTTCAAGCACTCGCAATTGGTTCATTGCCCGCTCCCACTGGCCAAGGACCGCAAGCAGTTGAAATAAGAAGATGCGATAGCGGCTCTCTTCGGGGTGTTGCCGGATCTGATCCTGCAGCTCCGCCACGGCGCCCTGTAAGTCTCCATCTCGTAATTTTTCTTCCGCGCGCATTGTTCACCTTTTGCCGGGGTAACATATTGTGCCCGTCATGCCGGATCGGGCCGTAAGGCCTCAATGCCGGCAGGACGGGATCGGGTCTCGCTTGCCACCGGTTGGATACCCTATGGCTACTCCTCGATGTTCTTCTCAATATTCCAGTTCAGCGTGATCTCCGCTTCGCCGGTGCCATCGGGTTTCTGGGGGGTATAGGCCACCGACATCTTCGCGAAATTCAGGGAGACGTTCTCCGTCAACCGGTCTTCGCCGCCGGAACCGCCGGTGTTCACCGAGGTCACCAGCACCGGTGACATGGTGACCTTGAAATAATCCAGGGGGTCCTTGCCCGCTTTGCGTACGAGCAGTACGGCCTGGGCAAAGTGCTCACCGTTGCAGCAGGCCCGGATCAGATTGGAGCTGGCTTTATCGATGTACTTGGTCAAGGAGATATCCTGAATATCCACTTTTCCGGTGCCGCCGCCCATCCCGTGATGCATGGTGCCGGCTTGGGACATCCCCCAACTCCACCCCAGGACATCGATTTCGCCTTCATGCCCTTGAATCATCGACTCGCCTTGAACACCTTCGATCTTTAGCAGAATGTCTACCGCCATGTCGTCTTTCCTCCGTTGTCTTGAAGTTTGGATTGCTTAGTTTTTTACAGATGGCAATTTCGACACCAGCCGCAGGGATACGGTCAACCCCTCGAGCTGGTAGTGCGGCCGCAAATAGAACCTCGAGTTGTAGTAGCCCGGATTGCCTTCCACCTCCTCCACCACGACCTCAGCTGCCGCCAACGGTTTTCGCGCCTTGGTCGCCTCGCTGGAATGGGCCGGATCCCCGTCCACATATTGCATGATCCATTTTTGCAGCCAGCGCTGCATGGCATCCCGCTCCTTGAACGTTCCGATCTTGTCCCGGACGATGCACTTGAGATAGTGGGCAAAGCGGCAGCAGGCAAACAGATAGGGCAGACGGGCGGCCAGCCTGGCATTGGCCGTTGCATCCGGATCGACCAGTTCGGCCGGATTTTGCAGGGACTGGGCACCGATGAACGCGCCGAAATCGGAGTTCTTGCGATGGATCAGCGGCATGAAACCCAGTTTGGCCAGTTCGGCTTCCCGGCGGTCGCCGATGCCGATTTCGGTGGGGCATTTCATATCCACGCCGCCATCGTCGGTGGGAAAGGTATGCACCGGCAGACCCTCCACGGCGCCGCCGGATTCGACCCCCCGGATACGCGAACACCAGCCGTAGAGTTTGAAGGCCCGGTTGATGTTGGCGGCCATGGCGTAGGCGGAGTTGGCCCAGGCGTATTTACTCGTGTCCGTGCCGTCCGACGCCTCTTCGAAATCAAATTCTTCCACCGGATCGGTCTTGGCCCCGTAGGGCAGTCGGGCCAGAAAGCGGGGCATGGCCAGCCCGATGTAGCGGGTGTCTTCCGATTCCCGCAACGATCGCCATCCGGCGTAGTCGGCATCCCTGAAGCGTTTGGCGATATCGGCCGGATCGGAGAGCTCGGCCCAGCTTTTCATGCGCATCACCGAGGGGGCGGCGCCGGCGAGAAAGGGCGCATGCGCCGCGGCGGCAATTTTGGCCATCTCGCCCAGCAATTCCACATCCGGCGGGCTATGATCGAAGTAATAGTCCCCCACCAGGCATCCATAGGGATGTCCCCCCATGCGATCGAACTCTTCGCCATAGATCTTTTTGAAGATCGGGCTCATATCCCAACGGGCGCCCTTGTATTTGCGCAGTGTCTTGAGCAATTCCGTTTTGCTGATATTCATCACGCGGATTTTCAGCATCTCGTCCGACTCGGTGTTGTTGACCAGGTATTGAAGCCCGCGCCAGGCGGATTCCGCCTTCTGGAATTCTTCATTGTGAAGGATCTGATTGACCTGGCGGGTCAGCATCTCGTCGATGCGCCCCTTTATGGCTTCAATGGTATTGACCACGTCGGGCGACACCAGGCTGACGTCTTTCAAGACATGCTGGGCCAGCGTCTGGACGGCGCATTCGATTTGTTGCTGCGCACGGCTGGTCTGGGGTTTGAATTCCTGTTGCAGCAGCGCTGCAAAATCA
>JBNKDU010000126.1:0-117502 GCA_050288425.1 Desulfobacteraceae bacterium
TCGGGCGGCCTTCCAGCCAGCTTGGGCTTTGTGGATAAGCGCGATAAAAAAAGAGGCTTGGATAACCGTTATTCTCTTCTGGTGCGATTTGCTTGGTCGAATTTTTCGTCTTTTTTCTTCAATCCACCAGCAGAAAAGATGCACGCGGAATCAAGCCGTCTTTTTATGGCATTTGTTATCGGCACCATGCCGGTAGACTTGAAAAAAAAATGGACATGGGAAGGCGGGCCGGTTGGAGGCCTTCCCATGTAACCGATTCCATTACGGTTCAATATGCCCTAATCCACCTTCTTGAAGGCCTGGGCCTTGGAACCGCAAACCGGGCAAGTGTCCGGGGCTCCGTTCTCGACGGTGTGGCCGCATACCGAACAGACATAGTAGTCGACCTCGGTGGGGTTATCGAGGGTGTCCAAGGCCTTCTGATACAGCTCGGCATGCACTTTTTCCACTTCATTGGCAAAGCGGAAGCTGCGCACCGCGGCGTCATGGCCTTCGGCTTCGGCTTCGGAGATCATGGGCGGATACATGGATTCGAATTCGAACGTCTCTCCGCCGATGGCCTCCTTGAGATTTTCAGCCGTGCTGCCGACACCCTTGAGGGCCCGCAGATGAGAATGGGCGTGGACCGTTTCCGCCGCCGCCGCCGCCCGGAACAGCTTGGCCGCCTGGGGATGACCTTCCTTGTCGGCCTTTTCGGCAAAAGCGAGGTATTTGCGATTGGCCTGGGACTCACCGGCGAACGCCGCCTTCAAATTGCTCTCTGTTTTCGACAAAACCTTCCTCCTTTGGTTGAATGAATGTGTTTGGGTTGTGGTCGACATCGGGCATGATGTCTTTCGTGAATGATCGAGTGCCCTTCCATTCCTGGATGGACACTACTCTAACAAAACCCGTGCCATCTTCCCCGAATGCCAGGATGAAAAATTATACTGCTAATTCAGTATGTTATAATTTCAGTAGGTTTCGCCGGACGAGCGGGCACCGTCCATGTATCACGGCCAATCAGGTTCCGGTGGCGGTCAGATAAAGTCAGAAAACAATAATATCAGAAAGTTATGAATTGGCAAGCGTTAATTCGCCCGCGGGTGCAGCGTGACCCGAAGTGTCTCAAACCGTATCAAGTAATCTCGAGGCCTTGATACACTCTTTGGGTTTCCCTTGACTTCCCGCCGGGGCATCGCGTAAAAGTAGTCCAATGATTACCCCGTGATATCGATTTCACTCCGAGCTGATGAAGGGCGATTTATGATCCGCTACGGCACCGCAGCCAAGGCGATGCGGCCGATGACTTCCGATGATCTATTGATCCCGCGCTTGAAACTGCTTCTTATAATGGCCAAGGCCTACCTGAAAGGCTATCCCCTGGGGGACTTTCGCAAATCGGCCATTACCCGGAACGCGCGCGACCTTTTTTATGACGCCCTTCTTCGCGCCGGCTCCGCCACAGGACCGCCGGCGGGCGAAAATCGAGCCATGCCGCTTCACCAGCGACTGTTTCTGCAACGGATCCAATTGCTGACCGTCATGCTAAACGCGTTTGTCACCGGCAAGGCCAGGGGCAATTTCCGCAAGAAGGCCATGGCCCGCAATATCGACGGGCTTTGCGATTACCTGGCGGATCGCTTCCAGATCGGTGATGCCAAATTCCTGAAAGTCGCGTGAGGGACACCATTTTACCCAATGTGAAAATCGCCGTGGTTGAAAACGATCCCCTGATGCGGGATTTTATCGTCAACGTGATGATGTACAGCGTCAACCGCGAAGTCATGGCATTCGAGGACGGCGAGGGATTGCGGGCATATCTGCGGGCCGGCGGGAATCTCGACCTGGTGATCGCCGAGGTGCAGTTGCCCGGCATCAGCGGGTTGAACCTGCTGCAAGGCATCAAAAAGGATTACCCGCCGATCCTGTTCGTTTCGATGTCGGCCAATCCATCCGACGAAACCCCCGCCGCGGAGTTGGGTGCCGACGCGTTCCTCGCCAAACCCTTCGCCCTTCAGAACCTGTTCGACATCATTCAACAATTTGTGGTGGGCGGGTAAACCCGAACCTTGCAAGATACGGATAGATCCCGTCGCGAAGGAACGCAACGGCGGAAACCACAGGAAATGAAACGGCGGTATCGATGGGTCATCGATACCGCCTTATTTTGGCCGCCACGCCGCCGGCGCCTCAGAAGACAGTGACCCGGTAAGCATTCTCGAAGGGATCCCTGAAGTCGAGATTGACCTTCAAGACCCCATTTTCGTAAATGGCCTTGGCCGACTCGGCAATCACGGGACAGCAGAAGGCCGACGCGCTGACGTAATCGAAATCCCCATGCGGTGCGATGAGATGGAAACTATCGTCTCTGATCCGCAATTGGATATCTTCTTTATTAACCCCGGGAATGGATATTTCCAGGTTGAGCGAGTTGGTATCGTCGTCCGCATAGGAGCAAAACTCCGCGGCGACTCGCTTTCTTTCTTCGGACATAGGGCTCACCCCCTTTTACGGCACCTGCCGCAGCCGCGCGGAAAAACCATGGCGAGGCGACTGGCGGCAGGCCACGGAAGTACATTACCGAACCTAATGACCGAACCATCCGGCGGCAACCCGGAGATCGTTTTTATTTTATCCAGACCTGTAGAGGCGGACCGGCGATGTTCCTTTTCATTTGGAAAGCAATCGTAAACCTGAAAAGCCAGTTGATCCTGAGCCTGGTCAGCGGCCTGGTCCTCACCCTGGCCTTTCCCAAAATCGACATGGGCTGGGTGGCCTGGATCGCCATGGTGCCCTTCCTGCTGGCCATCCGGAAGGCCGATACCCGGACCGGCTGTCTGTTGGGTTTTGTGTTCGGTATGGCCCATAATCTGGGATTGATCTACTGGACGGCCCATACCATGCATACCTACGGCCACCTTCCCACGGTGCAGGCCGTCGGCGTGCTGGTGCTGTTCGCCATCTGTCTCTCCGGCTACCAGGCGCTGTTCGGCGCCACCCTCTCATGGCTTCGACCCGGGCCGCTGCTGCTGACGGTGCTGGCACCGGCGGCGTGGGTGGTGTTGGAAATCCTCCGGGCCCGCCTCTTTTCCGGGTTTCCATGGGCCCTGCTGGGCTATACCCAGTACGATCATCCCTGGATCATCCAGATGGCCGATCTCTTCGGGGTCTACGGGATATCGGGTCTCGTAATGCTGGCCAATACCCTCGGCGCCCTGGCCCTGCTGCACTGGGCCGAACGAACCTGGCAGGATGGCGTGATTACCAGGAACCTGGTGGTCCGCGGCGGCATCTGCCTGGCCGTCGCGCTGTTGTGCGTCAACATCTACGGGGTCATGCGCATGGCAGCGGTGAACCGGGCCGTCGAGCAGGCGCCCAAGGCCAAGGTGGTGGTGGTGCAGGGCAATATCGACCAGGCCCAAAAATGGGACGCGCGCTTCCAGATGCTCACCACGGTCAAATACCGCCGCATGTCGCTGGAAGCGGCCAAACCCGGGGTCGATCTGGTCATCTGGCCCGAGACGGCCGCGCCGTTCTATTTCGAGGACGACTCCCTGCTGTCCAAGATGGTGATTCAAGGCATCCAGGATGCCCATGCCCACTTCATCATCGGCAGTCCATCCCATGAGGAGGACGAAAAGGGGCGCATCTATCACAACAGCGCCTACCTGGTGAATCCCAAGGGGAAGACCATCGGCAAATACGACAAGGTCCACCTGGTTCCCTTCGGCGAATACGTGCCCTTCAAGCGCTGGCTTCCGTTCATCGACAAGATGGTGGCCGAGGTGGGGGATTTCAAACCCGGACGCATGGGCGACACCCTTTCGTGGCCCCGGGGCAAGGTCGGGATGCTGATCTGCTATGAGATCATCTTCCCGGGTCTCTCCCGGGCCATGGTCCAAAACGGTGCCCGCCTGCTGGTCAACATCACCAACGATGCCTGGTTCGGTCGCACCAGCGCGGCCTACCAGCACCTCTCCATGGCCGTGCTGCGGACGGTGGAGAACCGACGGTACCTGGCGCGGGCGGCCAATACCGGCATCAGCGGATTCATCGACCCCAACGGCCATATCGTCCAGGCCACGTCGCTCTACACCGATACCGCCGTCACCGAAGAGGTGGCCCTGCTCGACCTGCACACCGCGTACACTCGATGGGGCGACTGGCCCCTGGGGCTGTTGGGCTTCGGACTGTTGCTGCCGCTCCTGGCCCGCAAGGCAAAAGAATACCGTCCCCTTTGGAAGCCGCACAAATGGGGTTGATCATCCCCTGTATCTTTGACAAAAGATAGTGACAGACATTTTACCGGATTGCATTATGTTGCAATCATGACGATACCGAAACAGGAGGTGGCTTATGGCCGTAGAAACCAAACAGACGTTGAAGAACCTCAAGGCGCAGCTTACCCAAATCGGAGACTGTCTTTGACTTGGCCGCCAGCCAAGTCCGCCTGAACGAGTTGGAAGCCATCATCGCCCAACCTGGATTCTGGGACACACCCGAAAAAACGACGCCCATCCTCAAAGAGCGAACCTTTCTCACCAATCGTATCGAAGCCCATCAAGCCCTCCAGACCGATCTGGAGGAGAATGAGCTGTTGCTCGATATGGCCCTGGAAGAGAACGACGAACAGACCCATGCCGAAGTCGGGCAGCAGGTCAAGCGCCTGGAAAAGCGCATCCACCAGTTCTCCATCAACATGATGCTCGACGGGGAACAGGACACCAACAACGCCATCGTCTCCATCAACGCCGGCGCCGGCGGAACCGATGCCCAGGATTGGGCCGAGATGATGTTCCGCATGTACTTGCGCTGGGCCGAACAGCGCGGCTACCAGACCGACATCGTCGATTTGCAGCCCGGGGACGAAGCCGGCACCAAGAGCGCCACCTTCACGGTCAAAGGCGAGTATGCCTACGGCTATCTGAAGACGGAAACCGGCGTCCACCGCCTGGTGCGCATTTCGCCGTTCAATGCCAGCGGCAAACGGCAAACCTCGTTCGCCTCGGTATTCGTCTATCCCGAAGTGGATCAGGAGATCGTCGTCGATATCGATGAAAAGGATTTACGCATCGACACCTATCGGGCCAGCGGTGCCGGAGGCCAGCATGTCAACAAGACCTCCAGCGCCGTGCGCATCACCCACCTGCCCACCGGCATCGTGGTGCAGTGCCAACAGGAAAAGTCCCAGCACCGCAACAAGGACATGGCCATGAAGGTCCTGCGCGCGAGGCTGTACCAACACGAACGGCGGAAGCAGGATCAGGAACTGCAGGAACTCCACGACAGCAAGGAGGAGATCGCCTGGGGCAGCCAGATCCGTTCCTATGTCATGCATCCGTACCAGATGGTCAAGGATCACCGCATCAACCTCGAAGTGGGCAATATCGGCAGTGTCCTCGACGGCGGGCTGACGCCGTTTATCGAGGGGGTCCTGCTGGCCGGCTCCGCAAAATAGGCCCACCACCGGGACCGCATGCCATGAAACCGCTGGACATCATCTACGACCACTATCGGCGCGGATCCCGCCAGGCCGATATATTGATCCGGCACAGCGAACAGGTCAGAGACAAGGCCCTGGACCTGGCCCGACGGGTTCCCCAGTTGAAACCCGACCCGGAGTTCATCGCCGAAGCCGCCATGCTCCACGACATCGGTATCTGCGGCACCGATGCCCGGAGCATCCACTGCCGGGGCGACCGGCCCTATGTCTGCCACGGCGTCATCGGCAGGCAGATTCTGGAGCAATACGGTCTCGAAGCCCATGCCCTGGTCTGTGAGCGCCATGTCGGCGCCGGACTGAGCCGCCGGGAGATCGATCGGCAGCAATTGCCCCTGCCCCGTCGGGACATGCTGCCCCGGACCATCGAGGAGATCATCATCTGCTATGCGGACGGATTCTTTTCCAAGACCGCCGTCGGCCAAGCCCATACCCTCGCCCAAGTGACGGCGGAACACGCCCGCTACGGAAGGGATCCATTGCAGCGCTTCCTGGAATGGCATTCCCTGTTCCACGATGATGCCAACCGGTCCGATGAGTGACCGTGTCCCCCATCCCCACAGGAGGTCCGACCGTGCCCCCGACATCGCCATCGATCCATACCGCCCTGACCATCGCCGGCTCGGACAGCTCGGCAGGGGCCGGCATCCAGGCCGACCTGAAAACCTTTCACGCCCTGGGCGTGTACGGCATGAGCGCCGTCACGGCCGTCACCGTACAGGATACCCGCAAGGTGCATGCCATCCAGGAAATCGACCCCGGCATCGTACGGGACCAGATTCTCTGCCTGTTCGATGATATCCGCATCGACGCCGTCAAGATCGGAATGGTTTCCAGCGTCCGCCTCATCGAAGCCGTGTCCGACGCCCTGCGCAGGGTCGAACGTCCGCCGATCGTGCTCGATCCGGTGATGATCTCCAAAAGCGGCTATCCTTTGTTGCAAAAAGAGGCGCGCCGATGCCTGGTGGAGAAGCTGTTTCCCCTGGCAGAGGTGGTCACGCCCAATATCCACGAAGCCGAAGCCCTGGTCACCGGCCCAATCGATTCCCCGGCCGCCATGGAGCGGGCCGCCGGCCGGATCGTCGCCCTGGGCGCCGCCAGGGTGGTGATCAAGGGCGGTCACCTCTCCGGCGATCGGGCCACGGACATCCTTTACGATGGCGTCGAAACCCGGCGTCTCACCAGCCGGCGTCTGGCAACCGCCAACACCCACGGCACGGGGTGCACCTTCTCGTCGGCCATCGCCGCCGGCCTGGCCAGAGGGATGGACTTTTTCGACGCCGTGGAACAGGCCAAGACGTACATCACCGGCGCAATCGCCCACGCCCTGGACATCGGCAAGGGGCATGGCCCGACGCACCATTTTTTTCAGTTGTATGCCAAGGCCGGAATCGATTTCTAGGCGAGTACACGGATCGCAGCCTGATCTGCAGGAACGTCGATATTGAAATTCCGGCGGATGCCTGTCCGGTATTCTATGGTGGGGAAAGCGGCCGCCCGGGCCGGAATCGACCCGGGCGGCATGGCCGCAGCCGAGGCTGAACGGGGGAGGAGGCTAGTGAACCGTGATCTGTTTCGGTTTGCGCTCTTCGGGCTTGGGTACTGTTACTTTCAACACGCCGTCCCTGAATTCGGCCTTGATATCCTCGGTGGAAACCGCTTCCGGCAGGGTGAAGGAGCGTTGAAATGAGCCGTAGGTCAACTCCCGACGATAAAATTGGTCTTCCTTGACTTCGTCTTCATGGCGGCGTTCGCCCTTGAGGGTCAGGATCCGATCCTTGACATCCAGGGAGATGCTCTCCCTGGAAACACCCGGCAGCTCGGCCTTGAGGTAGATGTTGTCACCGTCCTCGAAAATGTCCACCGCCGGATTCCAGAGGCAGGACCGTTCCGGATCGCCCTGGTTGCGCTGCGGATAGAAAAAATCATCGAAAAAGGAGTTCATCTGCCGGCCAACGTGAAAAAGGTCTCCTGCCGGTCGCCATTTGATCAATTGCATGGTATTGCCTCCGTGGATAGAAGAGTTTGATAAACTTTCGCTGTTTTTTCCAGCATTGAGAAAACGATAACAACACGATGGTTCATGTCAATAATTTGCCATTACTTTTTTTGTATTTTACGTTTTAATAATGAAAACTGACGACTCGAATACGGTTTCCGCCGACGTCATCCATTCGAAACCGGAAGGCCGATTGTTGCTTTTCGACAGCCATTGCCATCTGGACGACCGCAGTTACCGCAAAGATCTGGAGGAGGTGATCCGACGGGCCCGCCAGGCCGGGGTCGCCGCCATGATGGTTGTGGGGGTGGACGCCGGGAGTTCGGAAATGGCCTGCGACATCGCCCGGCGGTACGAAGAGGTCTATGCTTCGGTGGGCGTGCATCCCCACGATGCCAAGACCTGCGATCCGGCGACGCTGGAGAGGCTCAGGCAGCTGGCCGCCGATCCCCGGGTCCGGGCCTGGGGCGAAATCGGGCTCGATTTCAATCGCATGTATTCTCCCCGACCGGTTCAGGAACGCTGGTTCGTCCGCCAGCTTGAAACGGCGGCCGACCTGGGGCTTCCCACGATCTTTCACGAACGCGACAGCGGCGGCCGCTTCCTGGAGCTGTTGCGCGACCACTGGACGGAAGGCCGTCGGGGCGTGGTGCACTGTTTTTCGGGCAGCCGTCGCGAGTTGGAAGCCTACCTGGACCTGGGGCTGTATATCGGCATTACCGGCATCCTCACCCTGAAGGGCCGGGGCGCCGATTTGCGGGCCATGGTACGGGACATCCCGGCCGAACGCTTGCTGGTGGAGACCGACGCGCCCTATCTGACCCCCACGCCGGAACGCAATAAGTTCCGGCGCAACGAACCGGCCTTCGTCCGCACCGTGCTGCTCAAGCTGGCCGCGGTCAAAAACCAGGAGCCGCAGACACTGGCCGCCACCATCTGGAACAACACCCGCCGATTGTACGGCTTGTCCTAATTTCCGTCTAAATTTAGTCGAGGAATCGGGGGGTTTTCCTCCGAAGCCGACGCCGGAGGATGGGGGCTTTCCAGGGATGCTCCGCTTCCGGCCTGGTGATTTCAATTGGTTATCCACGGGGGCATTCAAAGCCCCCTCCCTGGTCGCCGCCTTTGGCGGCGCCGTGGGTCTCCCCCATGGATAACCAATTGAAATCACGAAGGCCTCCCGCTCATGCATCCCCGGAAAGCCCCCATCCTCCGGCTATTGCCAAGATCAAAATCCAGTGTTGCAGCAATATTGAATAAGGCGAAATGCCTTTCGCCATTTGACCATTCGACGATTCAACGATTTGACGATATGAAATAGCAGCAAAAGACCTGCAGTCACATGCAACTTGGGCATTCCGGATTGCCGCGTTTCAAAATAGCGAGGCCATTTGTGCAGGATATCGGATTTGATGATTGCCCCATGCCGGAACCGTTCCGGGACAAGGTTGGAATCACCGTGTCCCTGGCCTGGCTTTTCTTCCTCGGTTTCGTCACCCGTGTGATCTTCGCCCCGCTGATGCCGGCCATCGAGCAGGATCTGGGGATCGGCCACAGCCAGGCCGGCGGGCTCTTCTTCATGATGAGTCTCGGTTATATGCTGGCGCCCATCTGCTCCGGATTGATTTCCTCGAAAATCGATCACCTGGGCACCTTGAAACTCTCGGCCTGGGCCATCGGTTTCTGCCTGATACCGTTTATTTTCGTGAGCCGGCTTTGGATCCTGCGGTTGTTGCTGACGATCATCGGACTGGCGGCCGGCATCCATCTCCCCTCGGCCCTGGCCACCATCACCGCGGAGATCCGCAAGGCCGACTGGGGCAAGGCCCTGAGCATCCATCAATCCGCGCCGCCGCTGAGCTTCGTGTCCGCACCCCTGGTTGCCGCCCTGCTCTTGACCTGGGTTTCCTGGCGCCATGTGCTGGTGATCTGGTCTCTTCTCGCCCTGGCCACGGCCCTGTGTTTCACCTTCATGGGCAGAGGCGGCCGGTTCGCCGGCAGGCTGCCCAGCCCCCGCAATGTCAAGACCATCGTGTCTCGACCCCCTTTCTGGATCATGGTGCTCCTGTTCGCCACGGCCATGGGCGGCAATGCGGGCATCTACGCGATGCTGCCCCTGTTTTTCGTCAATGAACGGGGGATGGAGTTGACTTTTGCCAATACCATGATCGGCCTTTCCCAGATTTCCGGCGTCTTCATGGTCTTTGCCGCCGGGTGGATCACCGACAAGATCGGCCAGAAACCGGCCATGGCCATATCGTTGCTTGCGGCGGCGATCTTCACCATCCTTCTCGGCACATTGCGGGGCGGATTCCTGTGGGCCGTGTTGTTCATCCAGCCGGCCGTCTTGTCCTCCTTCTTTCCGGCGGCGTTCGGCGCCCTGGCGCGCGTCGCTCCACCGGCCCTGCGCAGCGTCACCAATGCGCTGGGACCGCCCCTCGCCTTCCTGCTGGGTGGCGGCGTGCTCCCGGCGGCCATCGGTCGCCTGGGAGAAACCTACTCCTTTTCCGCGGGAATCGTGATGGCCGGTTGTTTCATGCTGGCGGGATCGGTCCTGGTGCTTTTCCTGAAGCTCGGTCAATTCGACCATGAGGCCGGTTGCTGACGGCCGACAGCGGACATTTTCCCTGTCGCCCGCGTGGCCGTCTGCTCAGCCCGCGGGCATGTCATTGCCCAACCCGGCTTCCGCTGTTCTCTTGACTTTAAAGAATTGAGTCGTGTAAATAGGGGCGTGCATTTTAAAATCGGTCGGCCCGATACCGGACCCGACCGACTTTCGCGCATGGCGGCGGCGCAAAGTTTACAATTATATGGAATGCTTTTCCATGCTTCCACCAGGTTCCCCATCAACGCTTTGTTCTTCGACGCCGGTCCAACTTTCTCGACCGGTCGCTCGACGAAATAACTTCCAAAGGGGTTCGTCATGACCTTTTACGCGAGAGACATAATGGATCGGTCTTTTGCCAAAATTAACGAGAATGCACCCATCGAGCAGGCCATTCAAATGATTTCGAATGGCAAAATCAGACCGAACGGACAGAAAACCATCAGCCTGATCGTTGTCGACGACTTCGATGCCCTGGTGGGCGTTATTACGATGTACGATATCCTCTATCATCTTCGTCCCGCTTTTCTGAATTTCGGGATCGACGGGGATCAATTGCCCTGGCAAGGCCAGCTGGAGAAGTTTATCCACGAGCTGAAAAGCAAACAGGTGAAGCAGGTGATGAGTGGGAAAGTGGTCGGTGCCTCGATGGACGAACACCTGATGGTGGTATTGGACCGCATGATCAAAAACAAATACCGTCGTCTGCCGATATTGGAAAATGACAAACCCATCGGCGTGGTTTATCTTTCCGATATCTATTACAAACTCTTCTGAATGGGGTTATCCCCCGCACCCTCCGCAACCACCGCCGCAACCGCCGCCGCAGCCTCCCAGGAATCCGCCACCGCCACAACCTCCGGCATTGCGGTCGTGTTGCGAAAAATTGTGAAAGAAATCATAGGCGCTGATAAAATAGAGGCTGCCGAATAGGAGCATCATCAGAATCAATATAGAAAAGACTCTCATTCCGTTCAGGTAGCCCCAGATCAACCTGTGGAGGGAGATCCCCTCGAAGGTCAAAAAGCCCAACAGTCCGATGAGATGGCTGTCATACCAGTGGACCCGCAGCACAAAAGATCCCGGCAGGGTGACGATGAGTACGAGCGCGATAAAGAAAAGAAATGCCGGGCCGGACAGGTGCCGGTGGTAGGAACACGCCCAACCGACGGCGAGTGCCACGGTCGGAAATCCAAGAATAAAAATCCAGGTGTCGCGGCCAGACGTCGAAGGAGAAGCTTCTGTCCCGGTATCGGGCAGGGCCAGATGTTCTTTCACCGGCGGCAGGGCATCCCGGAATGCGAAGCGTCGTTTGCAGGCCGGGCAGGTGATGTCCCGGTGAAATGGGGTCGATTTGTCTACCCGCATCTCGCCCAGGCAAACCGGGCAGCGGATGGGGTAGCTGTCTTTTACGGCATCATCCATCGAACTGCCTTGTCCAGCAACCGGAAAAGCCGGTTGTGAAAGGTATCCACATCCCGGGGCGCCAGTGGTCCCGGTTTCTCCTTGAGTTGCAGCAAGTCCTCGAGTACATCGGCCGCGTCTCCCCAGGCCGTCCTGAACGTTGCAAGCCTTTGTTCATATTGTTGGGGGACTTCTATGCCGGTGATGCGCAGCGCAGTGCCCAGGTCGGTAAACAACTTCGGAAGGACTCCCGTGAGGTAGTTTAGATAGCGTTTCCGGTCCGACCCCATGGTGACGTAAGTATAAATGCACCGAAGTCGCAGGTTTCGCAGTGACTGGGTCACCAGGAAACGGACCATCCCCCCGTCGATGGACACCTTCTCGAAGGGATTCGCACCGTGCAGCACCCGGTAATTCCTTTTGATGCTCTCGAATTTGGTGGCAAAGGCGCGGAAACTTTCCTCCATCTCCGCATGGCAGATGACCATTGGCCGTATGGGAACCGGTGCCTGGATGGCATGCGCGACGGCCCGATGGGCATCCGGATTGGAGTCGTTCAAAACCAGAAGGAGATTCAGATCCGATTGCTTTCTGGAAATGTTGCCCCGTACGGCGCTGCCGTACAAAACCACGGAATAGAGATTGTCGCGCAGACTGGTGGTCAGTTGACCCACGCAACCATCCAGCGCGTTTCGATATTTCGGGGGGAGGTTCAAGGAGTACATGGCTCTGAAGCCCTCCTGCTTTTGCAACGATAGGAAAATATATCCATCTATGGACCCGGGAATTCGATTCTATCCATCAGGCGACTTCCAGTTGGTGACCCTGGCCGGCCACCCAGCATCCGGGATCGGCCCTGAACGGATCCCCATGCACGGCGTATGCGAGGCAACGCAATCCGCCGCGGCAGGTCTGTGCATGGCGGCACCCGGTGCACTGGGCGCTGATGGCTGCGTCGTCCCTGAGTCGCCGAAACAGGTCGGCGCCGAAATAGAGATCCGCCATATGGGTTCGCATCACGTTGCCCACGACCATGGGCATCCGGCGGCACGGCACCAGGTCTCCATTGGCCAGGACGGTCAGCAGGGTATCACCCGCGGTGCACCGGTAGGGGGTACCGCCGGCCACCAGGAATTGCAACGCGCGGTGCATGGCGATCCGGGTCTTCCCATTCTCTTTGGCTCTCTCCCTGTCCATGCGCACAAACAGTTCCCACACCTCATTGGGGTCCAACATCTGGTGGGACATGGCGCCGCCGCGACCCAGGGGAATCAGCCGATCCGCCCAGACGCGGGCCACACCAAGCCTGCGTCCGATGTCGGCGACCTCGGAAAATTCGCGGAAATTGCCTTTATGGGCCGTAACGGCGATCAGGGTGGGAATGCCGACACGAACCAATTGTTCGATGGCGGCGACGGTTCGATGGAAGTTCCCCTTCCCGCGGATATGATCGTGGGTCGACGGGCCGCCTTCCAGGCTTACCTGCACGAACCTGGGAGACAGGGATTCGAGCAACCGGGCGTTGGATTCATCGATGGCCAGGCCATTGGTTAAAATGGCAAAGGTGAACCATTTTTTGTGACGCGCGAAGATCTCCAGCAGTCGAAAGAAATCTTCGCGAAGGAACGGATCGCCGCCGGTGACCGTGATGTGCCCTCCGACATGCCGCCTGGAAAGGCGGCGCCATCGGGTCAACAATACCTTGTACTGTTCCAGGATGGAAAGCAGTTGCGGCAGGGGAAGCTCGGGTTGGGCGTGCTCCTCCCGGTAACAATGGCGGCAGCCGGCGTTGCATCGATCCGTGATGTGCCATTGCAGCAGGAACCGCTTTTTGGAATGCGTACCCATGGCCATGAGGAATTCATATCCTGTCGACCCTGAGGTTGCAACCGGCAAAGGAAAAACAAGTCGTGGAGATCCGGGAGGACGTCCCTATTTCCCTCTTTCCTTGGCCATCTTCAAATAAGTTTTTATGATGTTATCGGGCGGTATGTATTGGTCCGCGGCATCCTTTTGCTTCAGCACAATGGCTTCGCCGGGGCAGGTGGGGATGCACAGGCCGCAGCCGATGCAGCGATCCGCGTCGATCACGGCCGCGTCTTCCATGTGGATGGCCTCCATCTGGCATCGGTCCAGACAGGTCTCGCATGCCGTGCACCTCTCCTCGATCACCTCGGCGGAATAGTTGGTGTGAACCGACAAGGCCGGCTTGGGGAAGTCACGCATATTCTTCAGCACCTGGCAACAGCAGCCGCAGCAAAGGCAGATGTTGATGGGGTTCTTGGAATTGGACGGCTGCACCACCAGCCCGGCCTCCGCCCCGGCTTTGAGAATATCCAGGGCTTCCTCGGTGGATATGGAGCGGCCCAGGCCGTTCTGCTCGTAGTAAAAAGCCCCGCCGCCGAAGATCAGGCAAGCTTCCATGGGTTTGTCGCAACCGTGTCCCATCATCTGCTGCTCGCGCCGGCATATGCAGGGCGCCACCACGATCTTCGACTGCCGGGCGATGATCTCTTCCGCCGCTTCATAGGGCGCCACCGTCATTTCGGAGGTAATGCTTTGGCCCACCGGGATGACGCGCAATTGCTTGGTCCTTTTGCCCGCCCAATTCTTTTTCGCCAGGTGGGGAATATATTCGTTCACGTCCCGAATCAGGTCGGGATCCAGGTCGTTGACATGATATTCCCAGATACCCACGACAAACTGGGCGGCCATATAGAAATCCTGCCCGTCTTTAGACCTGCGAAAGGTCAGCCCTTTGCGTGACATCTCGTGGAGCCTGGGTGCGATATCGGACGGTTCCCGGGCCAACCGCGCGGCGATGGCTTCCGCCGGCTCGGGCCGCATGGTCAACGCCGTGGCGATGGAGGCCTCTTCGGGGTCGAACAGCCGTTGGAGAATGCGAAGTTCGACACCGGATTCCGTGGCCGGGAATCCGGCCGGCAGGTTATCGAGGTGCTCGGCCAGTCGTTTATAGATGTCTTTCACGGGTGCCCCCTTCTGGATTGGAGTCTGGCATCGGCACCAGTGATAGCATGCATGCACGAAAATCGCCAGTCTTCATCGATGATCGATACGACTGTTTTGCTCTCATCGCCGGCGTTCGAGGCCGGCGATGAGGTGTCTGAAGTCGTCGTCGCTTTTTACACCCAGACCGACTTGTTGCTCTGGACAAAATCTTCAAATCGAATCGGATCCTGACCGGTGACGGCTTTGACATCTTCCGTTACAGAGGCCATGAATCCTTGCCGGACCGCGGCATACAAACCCGCCATCATCTGGACCGGTCCTTCGGGCATGCCGGTGTTCAGGGCGCCTTCGACCATCTCCGCTTCGCTGATGGCGTGATACTGGATGGTCTTTTGGATGCCGTTGGTGATCAGGGTCGCCACCTGCGTATGGTCCAGGGCCTCAGGTCCGGTGAGATTGAATGCCTGCCCGAATTTTTCCTTCTCGAATGCCATCGCCGCCACGGCCGCGATATCCTTCACGCTGATGAAACTGGTCTTTCCATCGCCGGCGGCCAGAAAGATCCCGCCCTGGGCCAACATGGGCGCCAGAAACCCCACCGAGAAGTTTTCCATAAAGAAATTGGGCCGCAGAACGGTGTGATTCACACCCGAGGATGCCAGGTATTTTTCGATCCGGTGCAGCGGCAATTCTTCCGCCATATCCGCGCCCAGGGCCGAGTTGAAAACGATATGGCCCACGCCGGCTTCTTTGGCCCGGTCGATTGCCGGGATCAATTTTTGATCCGATTCCGGGTCCAGGGGCGGTGCCATCAGGAAAAGGCCGGCGGCGCCTTCCAGAACCGCAGCCACGCTATCCAGGTCTTCGAATACCAGTCTTCGGGTGTAGATCCCCTGCACCTGTCGCCGTTTTTCCGGATTCGTGGTCCCGGGCACCACGTCATATCCCTTGTCCTTCAATGCCTCGACAACCGCACCCCCCAGGGTTCCCGATGCGCCGCTCACCACGATTCTGACTGAATTGGCCATTTTCCCGCCTCCTTGAAGTGTAAAGTTATGATTGCAAAATCAATCCTTGAGTATTAAAATATCGCTATAAATAAATTTAGCAAGTACGCACAATTTTGTACTATAGTAACTAAAAAGAAACTAAAGGGGCGGGCCATGGTCGTTGTCAGCGCTTGTCCGGTGACGACAACACTATCCGTCATCGGCGGAAAATGGAAACCCATCATCCTGTTCGTGATTCAGGACGGGAAGAAGCGGTTCGGGGAAATCAAGAAGCTAATTCCGGGCATCACCCAGAAGATGTTGACCCAGCAGTTGCGGGAACTGGAGAAGGACGGCATCGTCCATAGAAAAGTATACCCGGTGGTCCCGCCCAGAGTCGAATATTCCATGACCGAATACGGCAGAACGTTGGCCCCCATCCTGGCCGCCTTGGCAAAGTGGGGTCGGGCGCATCAAAGATAGGGTCTCATTGAATCTCGACGGCGCCCATATCGGGGTTGCCCCCCCGGGGATTTCCCAGGATGTCGTCATCGGGCGCAGGACCGGCGCTGGCCCGGTCGATGACCTGGGGTGCGGTCGGGGTACCGAATTGTTGCACCAGGTTCTCGAAGGCTCCGCAAATCGTGGAAGATCCGTCGGCAAATTGGCTGGAGGCCGGATCCCAGTGGGGCAAAATCAGTGCTGAAAGGTCCGCCAGGCCGGGATCGGCGATGGCGGCAGCGGCGTCGTCGGTGATATTGATGGTTTCGGCGGCATCTTCGGGAATGGGGTTGCCGCCGTTCCAGTACAAGTTGTTGTTCAGGGTATAATCACGCACTTCTCCGGACGGCGTATCGGAGAAATCGTCGGCGCTTCCGGCGCCGGTGGCGCCCATGGTTCCCGTGGGGTCCGACCAGATATTGTTGAACATCTCGATCTGCTCGTTGACCGGGTTGGCCCCCTCCCGGTTGAATCGCATGGCAAAGGCCAACGCCGGCAGGTCGCCGGAAATGGTGTTGTTGTTGAAGACGACGTAGCGGCCGCCCTTGATTCCGAAGGCCGCGCGCATCACGTTGGCGCTGTTTCCCAGCATGAGGTTGTTTTCGATGGCCACATATTCGGCCTCGTAGAAGTTCTGCCCATCTTCTCCCAGCAGTACGAAATTACTGCCGGTGGAGCCCTCCCAGTTGAGAAAAATATTGCGACGGATGTAGATGTTGTGACTGCCCGTGAATCGGTCCGTATCGCCGTTGCTGTCCTTTACCACGATGTAGGAGCTGGTATCGTTGGCATTGGTGCGCCCGCTGCCGGCGAAATCGTTCATGAAGATATTGTCCTGAACGATGATATTCTCGGCGCTGTTGATATCGATGTGTTCGTCGCTTCCCGACTGGTTGTAGAAAAGATTGCGCTCGATCAACACATTGCTGATGCCGTTGTTGACCTTCAAAATGTCGTTGTTGAAGCTGTCATGCAGGATGTTGTTGCGCAGGGTGATGCCGGATACCGATCCATCCCCGGCCGCATCGAGGTGAACCACCAGGGCGCCGGCTCCCGGTCCGTCATGGGCGATATCGAAGCCTTCGATGGTGATCCCCTGGCAACCCCTGGCATCCGCGTAGGCGGTGATCACGCGGTCGTCGTTGCGCAAGCGCGCCAAATAGGGAAGTTCCGAGCGCACCGTCACACCGGTGGCAAAGGTGCCCCGGATGCGGATGCGGCCGTGATACTCACCGGGTCTCACCAGAATCACGGCGCCGTCCGGGGCCTGGTCCAGGGCATGGGTGATGGTGGCGAAAGGCGCGCTGATGGATCCGTCCCCGGCGGTGTCGTCACTGCCGTCGGTGGCCACGTACAATACCGGCCCCGTGGGCGCTTCCGGATGGCACACCGATGGCGGAATGTTCACCACGGGAGGCGGGTTGTTCCCCGTTGGAGGGGGATTGTTCCCCTGCCCGGTGCCGCCGGGATCGGCAGACCCGTTCGCACCCGAACCGCCGCCGCCGCAGGCGGCCAGCGCAATCAAGAGTATGAAGATCCAGCCATGAAGATATCGGCGTACGCCATGATGAGAATCACGCATCTTTGCTCCCTCTTTGTTCAACGTCTATGACGGTTTATTCACCTTTTGCCATCTTTTTGATGCAACGTTGGGATGAACAATGCCCGGATATGGAAGCAAAACAAGTGCCAGGTCACTCCATTTGCATCCGATATTCCCGCAGAATTGCATGTGGCATACTGAAATTACGGGAATGTACGGTCAAAGGGATGTGCGGAATGGACACGGCGGATAGACGAAAAATTACCCTGCGACACAAAAATGCACATTTGCTGGCACAAAACATCGTATGGAGACGGTGTGCGGTATACGGTGAACATTTTCCTGGAATATCAGATCCTGGATTGACCCACGGAAAACATCAGGACGGCCAGGACGGCCAGCACCATGGCGACTATGTGGTAGGCATTGACGGTCTCTTTAAGCCAGAAAACCCCCACGAGGAGGGTGGTGGTGATGATGGAGATGACGGCATAGAGGACATACTGGGTGGCCCCGTATTTCGAATACAACAAATTGAAGCCGAGAAACGTAAAAAAAAGGCCGATTCCGCTCAAACAGGATGCTTTCCAATTGCCCTTCAATGTGTTGGCGATGTTGAATTCACCGGTAAACGGCGCCGTGCACAACGCGATGAAAAATGTGATGAACACGCAGATGCTGATGAACAACAGCTCATTTTCCACATGGGCCGATTTCTTCTGGCCCAGGGTAAACAGGGCGTTGCCCAGGGCGGCGATGGTCGCGAAAAGAACCGGAAGTAATATGTTCATGCTGCACTATCCCATGTAATCATATTATACAACGTCAGTTGTACATCAGATTGGGAATGAAGGTTGCGATTTGCGGGAAAAATAGCAGTGCGGCGGTCAGAAGAATAATCGCTCCCAGAAACGGAAGAATGCCGCGATAGATGGTCCGCAGCGAAACCTGGGGGGCGATGCCCTTGATCACGAAGACGTTCACGCCCACGGGCGGTGTGATTACGCCCATTTCGCCCACCATCACCACGATGACGCCGAACCAGATGGGGTCGAAGTTGAATTTCAGGACGATGGGGAAGAAAATCGGAATGGACACGATGATCAGGGCCATGGAATCCATGAAAAATCCGCCGATGAAATAGATAAATACGATGACGCCCATGATGGCCATGGGAGGGATGGGCAAGTTGCCGACCCAGTCGGCGAGAAGGAACGGGATGTTGGAGATGGCCAGAAAATGTCCGAATACGGCTGCACCGACGATGATGAACAAGACCATGCAGGCGGTGCGCAAGCCGTCCGTGAGGGCCTCGATGGTTCGTGACAATTGAAGTTTTTTCCGGAAGACCCCGATGAGAAAAGCGCCGAAGGCGCCGATGGAGCCGGCCTGGGTGGGGCTGAACCATCCCAGGAAGAGACCCCCGATGGTAAGCATGAACAGGAGAATGGCCTCGATGATGCCGCCCAGGGAGACGATCTTCTGCCCGAAGGTCGTCTTCGGTCCAGGCGGGGCGAGCTCCGGGTTGCGCAGGCAGAGCAGTATCACCGTGAGCACGAACAACAGGGTCAGCAGGACGCCGGGAACGATCCCGGCGACGAATAATTTGCCGATGGATTCCTCGGTGAGGAGGCCGTAGATGATCAGCACCGTGCTGGGGGGGATCAGGATGCCCAGCGTTCCGGCCGAGGCCACGGTACCGGTGGCCAATTTGTCGTCGTAGTTGTACTTCTTCATTTCCGGCAGGGCGATGCCGCCCATGGTGGCGGCGGTGGCCGCCGTCGATCCGCAGATGGCGGCGAATCCCGAACAGGCCATGACGGTGGCCACGGTCAGGCCCCCGCGATACTGGCCGAACCAGGTGTAGCAGGTCCGGTAGAGCCTCCGGCTGATGCCGGAGGCAAAGGCAAAGGAGCCCATGAGGATGAACATGGGGATCACCGAAAGGGGATAGGAGGAGAGCGTCTCGAAGATATCCTGGGCCAGCAGGGTCAAGGCGGATTCGATACCGTTCAAATAGGCGAAACCGGTAAAGCCCACGAAAGCCATGGCAAAGGCCACCGGCATTCTCAACATGAACAGGAGCAGCAGGACGGCGATACCGACGATGCCGGTGGTTTCAGGACTCATGGGTGAACACCTCGATGATGGTTTGGAGCCATTTGGCCAGTGCGACCAGACAGACGGGAATGAACGCCACCGCCGCTGCAAAAGTGAAAGGATACAGGGGAATCCTTACCGTGGCGCTGACTTCTCCATAGATCTTCAGATCCAGGCCGTACGCAAAGAGACGCCAGGTCATGACGATAAACAGAAGCAGAACAAGAGACTGGATAAAACAGGCGGTGATGCGTTGGACGAGTTTCGGCAGCAGGGGGGTGAAGAATTCCACCTGCACATGACGGCCGGTAATATAAGAGGAGCCCAATGCAAAGGCCATGGCAAGCAACTGCAGAATCATCATCAGATCCAGCGATCCGTCCACTGGTCGCAGAAAAATTTTAGCGCCGATGACGTCGATGGTGGTGAGAAGCATCATCAAGATAAAGGCCGCAAGCCCGAACTTCTCGAATCCCGTGCTGACCTTTGCATTGAACCGTCTAAATTCATCCAGAATTGCCATGTTTGCCACCTTTAAACGAGCCTGCAGCTGCAAAATCGCATCTTTTTTATGCAACGTTGAGGTTCCGCCTTAAAACGCGACGGCAGTTCATCGGGGCAGGTGTGGCAACTCCCCACATGCCTGCCCCGATTTCAAGCCGTCTGGAATGCGCTTGATTACCGAACTTCTGGAGGACCTGTGGTCGATCGGATATGGAAAACTTTCTGCAGTTCCAGCAGTTCTCCTTTGCGTTTCTGCAAATAGTCGATCCAGGACCGGACTTCCGCTTCGGCATATCCCTTGCCCACCATGTCTTTGACATAGTCGTCGATCACCGGCTGTACCGCCTTGACCCAGCGGTCGAATTCAGCCTGGGGCAACTCGATATACTCGACGCCCTTTGACTTGCCGAAGGCCTCACCCGGGAAGTCGGAAGCATTCCATGAGAGGGCGAACCTCTCTTTGTATTCACCGCACAATTGGTTGAAAATCGGCTTGATGTCTTCGGGCAGCCGTTCATAGCTGTTCTTGTTCATGGCCACATAGAAGGGATAGCTGGGACCGACGTTCCAGGAGTTGGTGACGGTTTTGACGATCTCCCCGAAACGGAAGGCCTTGATGCCTTCGCCGCCGACGAAGACTCCCTGGATGACCCCCTTGGCAATGGCATCATAGGTCTCTACAATGGGCGTGGGAGCCGGGGTGCCGCCCAACGCTTTGACCACCGCAGCCATGCGCCCGGGGGCCCGGATCGTCATGCCTTTGAAATCTTCCAGGGTCCGCAGCGGCTTGGTGGATGCCAGCACACTGGGGGTGTTGGCGTGCATCCAGAGCACCCTGACCTTGTTCCACTCTTTGGGTTTAAACTTTTCATAGAAGTCGTTCATGACCATGTTCGCCACCCATCCGGTGGGGTAGCCGATGGGCAGTTCGCAAACCTCGGTTACCGGAAAACGGCCCGGTGTGTAAGAGATATGGGACAGTCCGATATCGGTGATGCCGGTCTCGATGGCCTTGATCATGGCCGGCGCCTTGGCCAATGAACCGCCGGGAAAGAATTGGACCTTGATCCGACCGTTGGTACGCTTTTCCAACTCGGCGATAAAGGCCTCGCTCGTCCTGTTGCAATGTTGCGGGCCCGGCAGGTAGCTGGCAAATTTGAGGTTGATGACCTTTTCCTTGGCCAATCCGCTTCCGGTAAATGCGAACGTGATAAGCAAAAGGACGATGCCGAAAATCACCAGTAAATTTTTCTTTCCCATGCATAGCCTCCTTGGTTGGTTGAAGGGTTGTGGGTACCCTTATCCTTACGGGGTGTAGGACTTGCAAAAATCCATCATGGCCTTCACGTTGGCGGTCTTTGAGCCTTGGAGACCGGCGCCGCTGGAAAGAATGAATCCTCCGCCGGCGCCCGCCGTCTCCATCAGCTCCCGGCAGTAGCTTTCGATCTTATCCGGAGTGCCGGTGCACAGCAACGACAGGGGCACATTGCCGGCGATACAGGCAACCTGTCCCACGGTCTCCTTGGCCCGAGCCATGTCGGTGCGGTCGAACCACCAGACGACTTTGCCTTTGGGAAGGTCGGTAATCAGGTCGAGGCGGTCATTGTAGGAGCCCTCGGCGAAAAGCAGGGGCACCATGCCCTCGTTGATCAATCCGATGATCAGTTTCCTCAGGCTGGGCCAGTAGAAACTGGTGAACTGCTTCGGGGACATGAAGGAATCGGCGCCTTTGTGCAGGGGAATGAAGGGCATGAGGTGACCGGTGACCCGGCAGCCGGCCACGCCGTTCTTGACCATGATGGGGACCAGCCGTTCGCAGGCCTCCATGAGCTTCTCGGGACAACGGTACATGTCCAGCATCACCCCGCGGGTGCCCCGCAGGCTGTCGCCGATGACATCAAAGGGTGCCTTGGTGAAGCCTCCGGAAAAGGCGGGAAAACCCCGGCCCATGATCCGGCCGCTGATTTCGGCCGTGGCCTTCCGCCACTCCAGCGCAGCTTCGCCGGCCCGGCCCAGGGTCTGCAGAGCCTTTTGCATGGGTTCGGCGCCGAAGGGCATCATGCAGCCCGGGATGACCGGCAACTCATGGACAGGCGGCAGAAGGGGAAAGGTGGTGAAAGGTTCCAGGGCACCGAAGATACGCGGGAAGAAGACGTTGAGAAAGAAACCGGTGGGATCGTCGATCAGGTCCTGGTATTCTTCCGCCTGCATATAGACGTCTTCCACGAACTGGTATTCTCTCTCTTTGTCCAACCCGTGACCGGGCCATTGATAGAGTTTCAGGTCGAGGATGTCCAGGACCTTGCCGGGAACGATATTGACGGGACTGTTATAACCATCCGGTTCGAAGTCCTCATGGTATTTCACCCAGGCGGTTTTCAGATCCCCATAGTCGTACATGCCGTCATACATGCTGACCCCGGCATACTCCAGAGGGAAAAAACCGGCCGAGGGGCTGACGGGGATCCGTTTGGGCGGCTTTTCAAGCAGAATGGAATCCTTGAACAGGGCGACCCGCTCCCGGTAGGATTGCTCCGCCTGTGCATCATCAAAAGAAATTCCTTTTCCGGACATCCAGATGTCGAAACGCTCCGCCTGCTTCTGGTCCGCATCCGCGGCGACCTCGGTAAATCGATGGTTCAAGTGAGTATCCTCCTTCCTCATAGAAAAAGTCTACCCGATCATTGAATAAATCGAAGGGATTCCGACCTTATTATTCAACGCCTGGGTCTACTTCCGGCAACCACAATCCGGCGTTTCCATTTGCAGTTTGTCTTCAATGTCTTTTCGCAGGGCCTGCTTGTCCAGTTTTGCCGCCTTGGTAAGGGGCATCTTTTCGACGAATTCAATGCGCTCGGGAAGCTGGAGCACGGCCGCCTTCTGCTCTTTCAGGAATTCAATGACCTCCTCGAAAGTCAAGGCCGCTTCAGCTTTGGTCTCGATATAGGCGCAGGCCCGTTCCCCCATGATCGGGTCGGGCATGGGAATGACCGCCACCGCGGCAACGTCGGTGTGACGGCTGATGAGTTTTTCGATTTCCGTCGCGCTGATGCTTTCCCCCCCCCGGTTGATCATCTCCTTGCATCTGCCGGTGAGGGTGATGTAGCCGTTCTCGCCGATCCTGGCCAGATCTCCGGTCCGGAAAAATCCGTGTTCGTCGAATACCTTGGCGTTCTCTTCCGGATTGTTGAAATAGCCGGAGAAAACGCAGGGGCCTTTGATGAGCAGTTCGCCGGTTTGGCCGGGGGGCAGTTCCCTGCCTTCGGGGTCGACTACTTTGTAGATGTCATGGGGAAAGGTCGGTCTTCCCACGGTGCAGCAAATGGTCTCGCAATCATCCACGTTGCGCGTGATGCAGGTCATGCCCTCGGTCCCGCCGTAACCATTGTAAAAACGCATCTTGAACCGTTCCATGATTCCCTCGACCAGGTCCGGGTGGCTGGCGCCGCCGCCGCTGTGCATCTTCTTCAGGGAACTCAGGTCGAATCGATCGGCCTCTTCATATTGGAGCAGTCTCTTGGCGAGGGTCGGGACCCAGATGATGGCGGTGACTTTCTCGCGCTCGATGGTTCTGCATATTTCGGCGTTGTCGGTGGACTCCTGGAACACCAGGGTTCCCTGGGTGATGATGCTGCCGATAAACCCTTTGGTGAAGGAAAGATCATGCCCCACCGGTCCGACGATCATATTGATGTCTTCGCTGTGCTGATTCCATGACATGGAGCAAAACTCGACGGTGCAACCCAGGCTGTTGTGGGTCCGGGGAACGATTTTCGGCTCTCCGGTGGTGCCGCCGGTGGGCCCCATATGGGCGACCTGCAGCGGATCCGGCTTTCGTTGGGCCAATCGGGCGAGATCCTCAGCGTTTGGGGGATTTTCCTGGATTAATTCTTCCAGGCTGGCAAACCCGGCCTTATCGATCTTGCCCCGTACGGTGATGACGCTCCTGATTTCCGGATGGTCCTGCAGGACATCCTGGATAATGGGGACGAAATCGACTTTGTGGGTGTTCTTGGGCGCAATCCATGCCGTCGCGCCGGTGATCTTCAGCAGACGGTCGATCTCGAAGGGTCGGTAGCGTTCGATCAAGAGTACGGTGATGGCGCCGACCTTCTGGCAGGCAAAATAGGCAAATACGAATTCGTTCCAGTTGGGCAGCTGGACCAGGACCCGGTCCAGGGGGTTTATGCCCAGTTTCATCAGCCCGATGGCCATCCGGTCCACTTTCTCACGGGCCTGGGCATAAGTATAGCGGCTTGTTCGATCGATAAAGGCGATTTTGTCGGGATGCATATCCGCGGCCCGGTCCAGATAGTCTGCCAGGGTCATGCCCCGCCACCAGCCCCTTTTGAGGTAGGTCTCCACATCCTCTTGCGGGTAGGGCACGACACCTTCCAACAGCGTGGACATCATTGTCCTCCTTTGGTGTGTGTAGCCTGACGCATGGGTTCCACCGTTGATGCCCGGGGAAATATTAATTTTATTTTTAATAAAATCCAAGAAGACCGGTAGCATCTTTCCTTCTGCATGTCAACCGGTACCTTTGTCGAAAGGTGGCCGATGGCGCCGGCCGGGTGTCCCGGGATAGTGTATATTATGTTGTAATCATGGAATTTAATATCATTCTGGTCGAAAGTAAATGGTTGATGAAAATGAAAGGCGATTAAAACCTAAAGAGCTTGACAAGCAACAATATTTAATTAAATAAAGGAAAGCCAGAATGACGATCATATCCCACAAGCCATTTTCTGTGCGCCGGATGATGAAAAACAGGTGGAGTCTGACCGTTGAACCTTGGCAAAGAGTGAATATTTATTGAAATCAATCATGCGGCATTCATGACCCGTGGTGTTGATGATGCGATGCAGGATTTAATCTTTTATGGATGCGGATCCTTTCGGAGAAATTAAGCGCATGGTGCTAAAAAAAGAGACCCAAACTTACACCGACGAAGCCTTTCGCAGTATCAAACGGCTTATTTTAAATCAGGAAGTGGTTCCTGGTCAAAGGCTCATTTACGACGATCTGGCCAAGCGGTTGAAGATGTCCAGAACCCCTGTCATCAACGCGCTCAACCGACTGGAGCAACTCGGACTGGTGGCGTCGGAATCCAATCGTGGGTATATCGTCAAGCCCATGGGCACTGCCGAAGCCTGGGAGACGTTTGGCTCCCGGGAAGCCATCGAGACCTGGGCCATTAAACAAGTCATCATGCAGTCCAACGGTTCGGACCTGGGCCCTCTCGAAGATAAGCTTGTCGCCTATGAGCGTTACCAGCCCAACTATTACGACCGTAAAAAGATATTCCTGGATGCCGGATTTCACCTGCAGATCGCTCAGATGACCCGGAACAGCGTCCTGAAGTGGCATTTGAAACTCGATTTGCAGCATATCTACCTGCGTTCCAATCTGAACAATTACAGCCTGGACCGCGAGAAGGCGGCCACGTCCGAACATCGTCAATTGTTCCAGAAAATCAAGGACAAAGATGTCCTGGGGGCCGTTGATTTGATGAAACATCACATCCGCAGGGACAAAGAATATACCATCGCCTGTCTGGCTGAAGAGAAAATGACGGGTGATGGGATCGATCTTTAGAGACGAAACAGCGTCATCCCGTCCCATCCTCGGTATGATCCGGAAAAATCGTCTCCCGTATGCCGGAAAATCATAATTTCATGGACGTCCCCATTTTTGTTCATTTTTGTTTGCCTTGGATCGGGCTTTCCTGGTTTGGATTGACAAAAATGTTTATTTTCTGCGATAATATCGCCATCGAATCGAAAGAGCGGCAGGCTTCACGATAGGCTGTCAAAAAATAAACGGGTCGGAAGCGGCATTGTACAAGGTACCGTTATTATTCGGGCATTCTAATATAAATCGTCCTCTCCTCTCTTTCACCGTTCTGCCCCTCAATGTAATCAAGTTGTGTAAATCCGGATCACCGGCAGGCAATCAAGGGTCAATCCAGCGCCGGCCCCCGATCCTTTTCATCGCGCTGGAATAGACCGGCTGCGTGAATCGCCGCGTGGAATATCGCTCCGATTTACGGCCACCTCAGATGCAAGGAGACGAAAATGGAGAATCCTAAGCGTATCCTGCTGGTGGAGGACGATCCCAAGGATGTCGAGTTGACCCTCGCCGCGCTTGGCGAGCACAACCTGGCCAATAAAGTCGACGTCGCCCGGGACGGGGTGGAGGCACTGGACTATTTATGCCGGCGGGGATCCTTCGCCCGGCGCTCCGCCGGCAATCCGGTGGTGATCCTGCTGGACCTCAAGATGCCCCGCATGGACGGGGTGCAGGTCTTGCGGCAGATCAGGACGGACGAAAATTTGCGCCTGATCCCGGTGGTCGTCCTCACATCGTCCCACGAATCGTTGGACCTGCAGGAATGCTACCGGCTCGGCGTAAACGCCTACGTCGTCAAACCGGTCCGCTTCAACGATTTCGTAGATGCCGTAAAACAAATCGGCTTGTTCTGGGCATTGATCAACCAACCGCCACCGGACCCGAATCCGGAAAAAGGAGGTTGACCCGAATTTTCTGACATCGGGGCAGAAGGACGCAGAAAATGGAAATTGCCGAAAACCTTTCCGAACGATTGCAGGCAGAGGATACCTTACGGGAATCGGAAACCAAATACATGGATTTTTTCGAAAATGCCCCGGACATGTATGCTTCCGTCAACGCCAGGACATCCCGGATCGAAGCATGTAACGTGACTTTGGCACGTACATTGGGGTATGCCAAAGAAGAGATGATCGGCCGGCCGGTCTTCGATATCTATCACCCCGATTTTCTGGAAGAAGCAAAAAATACCTTTGCGCAATTCGTCGAAACCGGTGAGATCCAAGATAAAGAGCTTCAATTGCGAAGAAAAGACGGTTCAAGACTGGATGTCAGTTTGAATGCTTCCGCCGTCCGTGGAAAGGGAGGGCGGATTCTCTACAGCCGCTCCACCCTGCGTGACATCACCGAGGGCAAGCGTCATAAAGCAATATATACGTCACGTATGCACCTGCTGCAATTTGCTGCGACACATTCATTGGATGAATTGCTCGAAGAAACCCTGAATGAAACGGAGAAACTTACCGACAGCCGCATCGGTTTTTTTCACTTTGTGTCGGAGGATCAGAAATATCTCACGTTGCAAAACTGGTCCACAAGAACCAAGGCCAGATTCTGCAAGGCAGAAGGAAGGGGGCTGCATTACCCGGTTGCCCAAGCCGGCGTATGGGTCGATTGCGTGTATCAGGAAAAAGCGGTCATCCATAACGATTATGCTTCTCTTGCACATCGCAAGGGGATGCCCCAGGGGCATGCCGAAGTCATTCGCGAACTGGTCGTTCCAGTATTCAGGTCCAAGAAGATAAAAGCGATTCTCGGCGTCGGGAACAAACCGACGGATTATACGAAAAAGGACGTGGAAGCCACCTCGCTGCTGGCCGATCTTGCCTGGGGGATCGCGGAGCGAAAACAGGCCGAGGAAAAAATGCTCCGGTCGGAACAGCGATTGCGGTTGCACAGCGAACAATCCCCCTTGGGATTTTTGGAATGGGATGACGAATTCCGGGCGGTTGAGTGGAATGCCGCATGCGAGCGTATTTTCGGCTACACCCGTGAAGAAGTCATCGGCCGACATGCGAAGCAATTGTTACTGCCTGCCGAAGTTCACGAACTGGTTGACGGAATATTCCGAAGCCTGATGAATCAGACCGGCGGACAGCACAGCATTAACGAAAATATCACCAAGGACGGTCGTACCATCATCTGCGAATGGTTCAATACCACGCTGATCGACAAAGACGGCAAGGCCATCGGGGTCGCCTCCGTCTGCAGGGACATCACCAAACAAAAGATGGCGGAAGAAGAGCTTCGCAGATACCGCGAACGCTTGGAGGAATTGGTAAAAGAGCGTACTGCAGAACTGGAAGCCGCGAACAAGGAATTGGAGGCCTTCGCTTATTCCGTCTCCCACGATCTTCGGGCTCCCCTGCGCCACATCGACGGTTTCGTGGAGTTGCTGCATAAGAAGGAGGGAACGACCCTAGATGGACAGAGCCGGCATTACCTGGGTACGATTTCCAACGCGGCTCAAAAAATGGGTCGGTTGATCGACGATCTGCTCTCCTTTTCCCGGATGGGGCGCCAGACGATGTCGTTCCGAGCGGTGGACCTGGGGAAACTGGTACGTGGCGTCATCCGGGAACTCGAACCGGATGCCGCCGGAAGGAATATCCGGTGGCGCATCGGCGATTTCCCCCGGGTAAATGCCGATGGCGCCTTGCTGCGTGTCGTATTCTCCAACCTGATCTCCAATGCCTTGAAATTCACGAACCCCCGCCGCCAGGCTCGAATCGAAATCGGATCGCTGTCCGGCCAGCACACCGAAGCGGTGATTTTCGTGCGCGACAACGGCGTCGGGTTCGACATGGCGTTTGCAGACAAGCTGTTCGGCGTTTTCCAGAGATTGCACCACGCGGATGAATTCGAGGGAACCGGCATCGGGCTGGCCAATGTGCGCCGCATCATCGACCGTCACGGCGGTCGTACCTGGGCACGGAGCCAACGGAATGGCGGTGCGACATTTTATTTTGCACTGCCGTGCACATGCCAGGGGGGTGAGAATGGGAGAGCGTAAGCGGATTCTGTATCTGGAAGACGACCCCATGGATCTGGAACTCATTCAGGCCAAGCTGGACGAGGCCGGCCTGGCATGCCGGATTACTCGGGTCGAGACACGGGAAGCGTTTGAAAACGCCCTGGAACAGGACACCTTCGATATCATCCTATCGGACTACCGGCTGCCCATGTACGACGGAATGTCGGCATTGCAACTGGTACTGGACAGGTGTCCCGACATCCCGTTTATTTTCGTCTCCGGGACCATCGGCGAGGATGCCGCCATCGAGGCTTTGACCAAGGGGGCCACCGATTATGTGCTCAAGCAGAAATTGACGCGCCTGGGACCGGCCGTTCATCGGGCGCTGCGCGAGGCGCAGAACCGGTACGAACGCCGGCAGGCCGAACAGGCCCTGGCAAAGAGCGAGGCCCGGATGCGGTCCATCCTGAATTCAGTGGATGAAGGTTTCGTGGTCGTCGACCGCGAGTACCACATTCTGGCCGCCAACAAAGCGTTCTGCAACCTGATGGAAATGGACGAGGAGCAGGTGGTCGGCGGATTGTGCTATGAAATTGCGCGCCAAAGCACCCAACCCTGCTCCGAAACAGGGGAAGACTGTCCGGTTCTTCGCACCTTCGAGACGGGCAGTGCCCATGCCGACTTCCTGACCCGCCAGGATGCATCCGGCACCCCCCAGTACCTGGAATTGAAGTCCTATCCCATCGTCGACGCATCGGGAAGCGTTTCGTCCGCCATCGAAACCCTCAACGACGTGACGGAAAAGCGCAAGCTGCAGGAGCAACTGGTCCAATCCCAGAAGATGGAGTCCGTCGCCCGTCTGGCCGGCGGCGTGGCCCACGACTTCAATAACATGTTGAGCGTCATTATCGGCCATGCGGAACTGGCCATCGACCGATTAGATTCCGACCAGCCGCTGTTTGCCGATCTGAGCGAGATCCGGTCCGCTGCCGAACGCTCCGCCGGTTTGATCCGGCAATTGCTGGCCTTCGCCCGCAAACAGACCGCTGAACCCAGGGTACTGGACCTGAACGAAACCGTGGCCTCCATCCTCAAGATGCTGCGCCCGCTGATCGGCGAGGATATCGATCTGGTATGGCGACCGGGAAATGGCCTGCTTCCGGTCAAGATGGATCCCTCCCAGGTGGACCAGATCCTGGCCAACCTCTGTGTCAACGCCCGCGATGCCATTAACGGGGTGGGCCGGATCGGCATCGAAACAGACATGGTGACATTGGATCCAGACAATTGCGACAATCATCCCGATCTCGTTCCCGGTGAGTATGTGGTGTTGACGGTAAGCGACGACGGCAGTGGCATCGATCCCGAAGATCTCGGCAAAATTTTCGAGCCTTTTTTTACCACCAAAGAAGTCGGCAGGGGCACGGGGCTCGGGCTGGCCACCGTTTACGGCATCGTCAGGCAGAACAACGGGTTCATCGATGTCGACAGCGGGGCCGGACGAGACACGATCTTCAGGATCTTCCTGCCCCGGTTCACGGCCGAGACCGCGAAGACCCGGATACAGATACAAGGGACGCCGATCCGGGGGGGCCAGGAAACCATCATCCTGGTGGAAGACGAACCTTTGATTTTGAACATGGCCAAGCTCATGCTGGAGAGGTTGGGATATCGGGTTCTGGCCGCATCGACACCGGGGGACGCCATGCACCTGACCAAGGCGCATTGCGGCGAGATCCGTCTGCTCATCGCCGACGTGATCATGCCCGAGATGAACGGCCGGGACCTGGCGGAGCGATTGGCATCGCTTTGCCCGAAGATGGCGTGTCTGTTCATGTCCGGCTACTCGGGGGAGGTTATCGCCCACCACGGCATCCTGGAAGAGGGCGTCCATTTCATCCAAAAACCGTTTTCGACCCCGGCCCTGGCGGCCAAGGTGAGAGAAGTCCTGGACGCGGGCGATGCCATCAAGCCCCGGACCATACCGTAGGAGCCCGGTTTCCTTCCCGCAGAGTTCCGGCCGATCCCCAAAATCTGTCGCCGGAAGCCCATCCTGCGGCTACTTGTCATGAATTGATGTTCCGCCTATGATTACAAACCTTCGTTGCGGCAAATGAGAAAGGAGAACGATTCATGGATCAGATGATCGCCTGTTGCGGACTGGTGTGTACCAATTGTCCAACCTACCTGGCAACGCAGGCAAATGATGATGAGGCCAGGCGGAAAACCGTCGAGCTCTATGAAAAAAAGTTCGGGTTCAAGTTGAATCTCGAGGATATCAATTGCGATGGGTGCCTTTCCGTCGGAGGCCAGCTGATCGGGTATTGTCATTCATGCGAAATCCGAAAGTGCGCCAAGGCCAAGGGGGTGGCAAATTGCGCCGCATGCGATCAGCGGGCATGCGAAAAATTGAGGCAGTTCCATGAATTTTCCCCCGATGCGAAAGCCGCATTTGACGCTCTATTGAATGATTGAATTCTATAATGAAATCGGATACAAATCTGATGATGTCGTCAGTTTTGGCAAACGCCCGGAACCCGACCATTGAGCCGTTGGGCCGATTCCGGCTCGGATGAATCTGCAAGTCGGCATATTGACAATCTCCTTCGGCGAAAGAGGCAGGCACCATGTCCCTCGAGTATACCTACGATCCACAAACACGGCTGATCCGCATCGCCTGCAAAGGGGCAATCTCCATAGATGAACGGATTCAACTGGTCCATCATCTGATGGATGACCCGCACTTGCCTGCCAGCGCATCCATCCTGATCGATGTAAACGAAGTGACCAATGTTCCGAACTATAAAGAAATCGGCGTGATCGGATCGCTCATTGAAAAGTTGTTGTCGCGGTTTCGAGACCGCGTGGCCATCTTAAACGCCAAGGTCGGTCACGTCACCTTGAGCCATATGGTGTCATTGACGGTCGGAGGCAAACATGGTCAGGTGCGGGTATTCTCCTGCGAGACCGATGCACGCACCTGGTTCGGTGCGTAGCTTCCGGATACGAATCGGAGAACGTACCTTTATGCAATGTCAGCGATCGTTCTTGCCATGGAGGCATACCGGATGCAATTGAATCCCTTCAAGTTGGAACGATACTTCTCCCGGTACGAATTCTCCGCCCCTTACTCGCTCTGTTTTTCGGATTGCGAAAGTCTGCGGCTGGGTGACTTGCTTGCGCTGGAACCCGGTGCGGCCCAGCGATTCGAATCGCTTCGGCTGGGATATTCCGAATCCGCAGGCGATCCTGAACTCCGTCGAGCCATTGCCGCGCTGTACGACTGCATTCCAGCCCATGGGGTTCTCGTTCATGCCGGGGCCGAGGAGGCGATTTTCAATTTTATGAACGTCGCGCTGCACCCGGGGGATCACGTCGTGGTGCATGCCCCATACTACCAGTCCCTCGGCGAGGTGGCACGGGGCATCGGAGCCGAGGTCGCCGCGTGGCCGGGCGATCCAGGACAGGCATGGCGACTCGATCTGGAAGAACTGGAGGCGATGCTCACCCATCGCACGAAGATCGTGGTGGTCAATTTTCCGCACAACCCCACAGGATTTCTTCCCACGCCGGAGTTTGCCCGCGAGTTATCCGCACTCTCCGAGAAGCACGGATTCATCATCTTCTCAGATGAGGTGTATCGGGGACTGGAGCTCGATCCTTCCGATAGGCTGCCGAGCTTCGCCGATTTGAACGAACGGGCGATCTCCATCGGCGTCATGTCCAAGATCTATGGACTCGCCGGATTGCGGATCGGCTGGGCGGTCACGCGCAACGACCGTCTTCTTCGCGAACTCGCCGCATTCAAGGACTATACGACCATCTGCAACAATGCTCCCGGCGAGTTCCTGGCGACCCTCGCGTTGAAGAAGGCCGAGGCGATTGTCGGACGCAACCTGCGGATCATCCGCGAAAACCTCGATCATCTCGACGCCTTTTTTGAATCCCATGCCGATCTCTTCCGGTGGCGGCGACCCAGGGCCGGTTCGGTCGCCTTTCCCACCCTGTTGAAGGGAAGGATAGAGGAGTTCTGCGCCGACCTAGTGGAGAAGGCGGGTGTCCTGTTGCTGCCGGGGACTTTCTATGAAGACGAATTGAATTCCTTCCGCATCGGATTCGGCCGCGCGAATCTGCCCGAGGCCCTCGACAGGTTCGAGGAATACCTGCGAGCCGCCGAATAGGGCAGCATTGGAGGTAACTTTCAACCTGCATGTTGGAGCGTTCTCCATGGAAGAACCAGCAAAGAATTATTGGATCGGGGTCGTATCGAGAGCACATGCGCAAATCGGCGTTGACGGCGGCTTCATTCAACTCAATCATGGCAAAAAGACACCGCTCCAACGTATGCATGCCGGAGATTATATCCTCATCTATTCACCTCGCGAGGATTATCCGGAAGGTGACGTGCTGCAACATTTCACCGCCATCGGCAGAATCCGGACCGGAGATGTCTACCAGGCCGAGATGACGCCGAACTTTACGCCGTACAGATTGGATGTGGATTTTATTCCATGTACCCCCACGCCGATCAAGCCTTTGCTCCCCGAACTAACGTTCATCAAGAAAAAGACCCGGTGGGGCGCCGCATTTCGTTTTGGACACCTGAAAATACAAGCGGAAGATTTCAGGCGAATCGCCGACGCCTTGGGGGCTGCTTTATAAGCAGGAGCAGCCGGTATGACCGCAGCGGAAGCCCGCGCAGGTCATGGTGTGGGTTTAGAGTTCGCAGCCAGCCTGTTTATATCCGAAAATCAATGCATGTACCGCCCCGCTGCGAAGCCGGGCGCGATCTTATGCCGGTATTTCCCACGCTTATAAAAGATGAAAAAGAGCCTGGTATAAGTGCTGTTTTAGGCCACTTTTTCTTCGTGTATATCTATCCATATATCGACGGGAATGGCCGCATGGGAAGATTCCTGATGAATGTGATGTCAGCCGATGGAGGCTATCCATGGACGTTTATTCCGATTGAAAGCCGAAACGACTACATGGCCGCTTTGGAAGAAGCAAGCAAAAGAAAAAATATAGAACCAATTTCCAGATTTTTAGCTGAACTCGTTCAAGAAGGAATAATGCAAGCATGCTGACAATAGTGATCATTGCGGCTGTTTATGACTATTATTGTGGCCAGATTGGATAATTTATTTGCCATTCTAGTTTATGGCTATTATAATAGCTATTAATAATATTTATGACCAATATAATATCCATTTCAGTCGGGTTGGTGGTGCAATGAAAAAGAGAACATATTCAAAATACGCAAAAGAAGCGGCCTTGTTGCTTGGTCAGCAGATCAAACTAGGACGTAAAAAACGCAAGTGGTCCGAGAAAAACCTTGCTGATAGAGCTGGTATTTCAAGAGCGACGCTGCAAAAAATAGAAGCCGGTGAAATGAGCCCCTCGATTGGACTCGTATTCGAAACGGCTGTCCTGGTTGGCGTGAACCTTTTTGAACAAGACAATCATCGTCTTGAAACCATCCTTGATCTGACGCAAAGTAAAATCGCTTTGCTTCCCAAACGTATCCGGAACAAGAAAAAGGAAGTAGATGATGACTTCTAAAGAAAAAGACGATGAAGCCTATGTCTGGATATGGTTACCGGGAGAAACAGAGCCGATAGTTGCCGGAAAGCTGGAAGCTGATAATGGCCTTATCCATTTCAACTATGGCAAAAGCTATCTTGAGCGAATAGGCGATAAATCACCCGCGATTTCTATCTATGATCCGGAATTGCCACTAAAATCCGGGGTGTTGCCTCTTTTGCATGGCCTTGAAATGCCGGGCTGTATTCGTGATGCTGCGCCGGATGCGTGGGGACGGCGTGTGATAATAAATCGGCAACTGGGGCTCAAAGGAAAGGATACAGATACAAGCGAGTTCGATGAGCTGACCTATCTCCTGGAGTCCGGCTCTGACCGCATTGGTGCACTTGATTTCCAGCACTCACCGACAGAATATGTTCCACGCTCAGCCAATAATGCGACCTTGGAAGAATTGTTGGAATCTGCTGATCGCGTTGAAAGGGGCGTGCCTCTAACGCAGGAGCTGGATCAGGCGCTCTTCCATGGAAGTTCCGTCGGCGGTGCGCGGCCAAAAGCTTTGATTGAAGATCAGGGCACGAAATACATAGCCAAATTTTCGTCCAGTACTGACTTGTATAGCGTTGTTAAAGCCGAATTCATCGCTATGAGACTAGCGGCTCTTTCCGGGCTGAACGTTGCTCCGGTGAAATTGGTCAAAGCTGCAGGAAAGGACGTCTTGCTCATTGAACGTTTTGATCGACTTCGTCTTCGCGGAGGATGGGCGCGTAAGTGCATGGTTTCTGCGCTGACCATGTTCGGCCTCAATGATATGACAGCCCGCTATGCCAGTTATGAAGATTTTGCAGAAATGATACGACACCGTTTTACAGAACCCCAAAAAACACTTAAGGAGCTGTATGGCAGGTTGGTATTTAATATCCTGTGTGGAAATACAGACGACCATGTCCGCAATCATGCAGCCTTTTGGGATGGCAAAGAGCTTTCACTGACGCCGGCTTACGATATTTGCCCGCAAGGACGAACGGGTAACGAAGCATCTCAGGCCATGAAAATTTCGGGAGAGAACAATCTCAGTCAGGTGAAATCCTGCCTCGAGGCGGCTCATCATTTCCTGCTGTCTAGTGAAGATGCTTTGTCGATATCTGAACGTATAGAGAGTGTTATTCGTAAATATTGGGATGCGGTATGCGAAGAAGCCCAACTCAGCGAAATAGACAAAAAGCTTCTGTGGGGACGCCAATTCCTGAACCCCTTCTCTTTTGAAGGATATAACCGATAGAAAATAAAGACAGGCAGGCAATACAGGTCCTTCAACTAAATTTCCAGATCATCACGCTCATCGGGGGTTGCGTATGCCGATGGGTATGAAAATTCCTTGGCAAGAAAAAAGGGCTCGGATTTATCATCCAAGCCCTTGATTTTGCAATTGGTAGCGGGGACAGGATTCGAACCTGTGACCTTCGGGTTATGAGCCCGACGAGCTACCAGACTGCTCCACCCCGCATCAAGATTGAATCCGATCTTATAGCCAGATCATCCGGTGGAGTCAAGGGGATTTTGACCATTATTTTGCCCGAGCCCCTGCAGCGTTTTCCGGAGTCCGGCGACGGTCATGGGGCGGTCCGCCGTGGATTCGGAGAGGATGCAGATGCGTTTTCGCCGGCTCGATTTTCCGGCGACGATGGCCAGTGCCGATTTCGGCAGGCCCAGGGTCTTGGCCAGCAGCCGGAGGCATTCCTTGTTGGCCGCCCCTTCCACCGGCGGCGCCTTCAGCTTGATTTTGAGGCCCCCCTGGTGTTCTCCCACGATGACGGACCGGGAGGAGCGGGGCAGGACATGGACGGTGAAGATCAGGCCGCGGGAGGTGGACTCGACGGCGATCATCCGGTCTTGTCCGCCTGTTTGCGGATGAGGTCCAGGATCATCCGCGGTGGTCGGACGACGCGTCCGTCACGGTTCATGAAGGCGTGCCGGGTGTGGCCGGTGGCATGCAGGGTGCGGTCGTCGCTGCTCAGGATGCGGTAGTCGATCTTGAGGCCGCCCTTGTATTCCGCATCCAGCGTGGATTCGATGACCAGCCGCTCGTCGTACCTGGCCGGCGTCATGTATTTGCATTTCGCCTCGGCCACCGGCAGCATCAGCCCGTGGGCCTCGATCTCGCGGTAGGGCAGCCCCCAGGCGCGCAGCATTTCGGTGCGGCCGATTTCGAACCAGCGCAGGTAGTTGGCATAATAGGCGAAGCCCATGTTGTCGGTGTCGGCATAAATCACCCGGTATTCGGTGCGGTGGGTGAGCATGCGTGTTCTCCTGTGGTTGCGGCCCAAGGCCGGAAGATCACATGGCTGCCGGCGCCCCGCGGGGCGTTACATCAGCAGGGAGGCAAGGATTTGCTTCAATTCTCCGTATTCCCTGGCCACCGGGAACTGGGGATATTCGGCCACGACATTTTCCGGCGGGCGGAACAGGATGCCGTGCTGGGCGCGCTTCAGCATGGTAATGTCGTTGTACGAGTCCCCCATGGCGATGACCTCGTAGTTGAGGCCCTGGAGGGCCTCCACGGCGTGCCGCTTGCCGTCTTTCTGGCGCAGGCGGTATCCGGAGACCGCGCCGGATGCGTCGATGCGCAGGGAATTGCAGAGCAGGGTGGGCCACCCCAGTTTTTTCATCAGGGGCTTGGCAAACTCTTCGAAGGTGTCCGAAAGGACGACGACCTGGGTCTCGGACCGCAGCCAGTCGAAGAAATCAACGGCGCCTTCCAGGGGATCCATGGTGGCAATGACGTCGGTGATATCTTTGAGTTTCAGTCCATGGCGGTCCAGGATCGCCAGCCGTTTGCCCATGAGGACATCGTAGTCGGCGATGTCCCGGGTGGTGAGCTTGAGTTCTTCGATGCCGGTTTTCCGGGCCACGTTGATCCAGATCTCCGGGACCAGCACCCCCTCCAAGTCTGTACACAGTATTTGCATGGATCTCTCGCTTGTTCTCTTTCTCTCCCGCGGACTCGACGCCTTCAGGGTGACGCCGGCGTATCCTCATCCTCGATGCGGATCAGCAGCGGCGGGGCGCCGACCATGTCGAGGCGTGCGATCTCCTTCATCGCCTGCTGCACATCGGCCTCCCGGGCCCGGTGGGTCAACATGACGATGGGCACAGTTCCGTTGGTCTTGCGGCCTTTCTGCTGGACCGACTTGATGCTGATGCCGCATTGTCCGAGGATACCGGCGATGGCGCCCAGGACGCCGGCGCGGTCCAACACCTGGAAACGAAAATAGTATTGGGTTTCGATTTCGGTCACCGGCGTCACCGGCAGGGACTGGATCCGATCCCGCTGGTATGCCAGCAGGGGGACGCGACCGATGGATTCGAAGGCGATATTCCGCGCCAGGTCGACCACGTCGCCCACCACCGCGCTGGCGGTGGGCAGCATGCCGGCCCCGAAGCCCGACAGGAAGAGGTCGCCCACGGCATCTCCGCTCACCGTGATGGCATTCAGCGAGCCGGACACATTGGAGAGGATGTTGTTCACCGGCACCATGGTGGGGTGCACCCGGGCTTCCACCGAATCGCCGCTGCGTTTACTGATGGCCAGCAGTTTGATGCGATAGCCGAACTCGGCGGCATACTGGATGTCCAGGGGGGTGATGTCCGAGATGCCTTCCACGTAAATCGCGTCATAGCGAATGCGCATGCCATAGGCCAGGGCCGTGAGGATGGCGAGCTTGTGGGCCGCGTCGAATCCGCCGATGTCCAGCGTGGGATCGGCTTCGGCGTATCCGTTTTCCTGGGCCTGGCGCAGGGCGGATTCGAAGGGGATCTGCTGTTCGGCGATCTGGGACAGGATATAGTTGCAGGTCCCGTTGAGGATGCCGCACATGGCGGTGATGCCGTTGGCCACCAGTGATTCACGCAGCGTCTTGATGATCGGCATGCATCCGCCGACGCTGGCCTCATACGCCAGGTCCACGCCCCGGTCGTCGGCGGCCTGGAAGATTTCGTTGCCATGACCGGCCAGCAGGGCCTTGTTGGCCGTGACCACATGCTTGCCTTTTTCGATGGCCGCCATGACGAGGTCCTTGGCCAGGGTTTCGCCGCCGATCATCTCGATGACGATGTCGATCTCCGGGTCGTCGACGATCTGCCAGGCGTCGTCGATCCTGACTTCCGGCGGGATCTTCACGCCGCGGTCGGTTTCCCAATCCAGGTCGGCGATCCATTTGAGCGCCAGCGGAACTCCGGCGCGTTTTTCAATCAGTTGCCGGCTTCCGATCAGCAGCCGGGCCACGCCGGTTCCCACCGTGCCGCATCCCATCAACCCCAGTTGTACAGCCTTCATGGGCGACTCCTCGATTCAATGCATTAAGGGTCTCTCTTCTTATAGGTCAACGGGCAAAGTCAATAGAAAATGGATTTGAGGCCGCCTGGATTGCCTTTCGTGGCGGTCCGGCGAGACGGTCGGTCCATGCAAACGCCCGTCCGTGGCCCAATGGCACCGTTGTATCCGATGCCCGCGGGCAATTACCCTTTGACTTTTGCGGGGGGGCAGTTTATGGGTGGGCTACCTATCCGCGGTTTTCAACCTCATCGAAACCTGAGGGCCCAATCTCGGTAAGGGGTGAGGTGCCGGATCTCCATGGCAAGATTACAGGCACCTGCGATGCCCAACACGTTTCCCGACCATTTCCGGACCCGATTCAAGGCGCTGAAACCGCTGGTAGCAAATTAAGGGCAAAACAATGAGGAGAGATAATGGAGAAGCCTTTGACCTATGCCGATGCCGGCGTTGACATCGACAAGGCCGACCGACTGGTTCAATCCATCAAGGACATTGCCCGGGAGACCCGCGTTCCCGGGGTAATGGGCGAGATCGGCGGCTTTGGCGGCCTGTTTTCCCTCAATGTGGCCAGCATGGAACAGCCGGTACTGGTCAGTTCCACCGACGGGGTGGGCACCAAGTTGAAACTCGCCTTTCTCACCGGAAAGCATGACACCATCGGCATCGACCTGGTGGCCATGTGCGTAAACGATATTGCCGTTCAGGGCGCCAAGCCCCTTTTCTTCCTGGACTATCTGGCCACGGGCAAGATCGACAGCCAAACGGTGATGGAGATCATTCATGGGGTGGGGCAGGGCTGCCGCCAGGCCCGCTGCGCCCTCATCGGCGGTGAGACCGCGGAGATGCCGGGCTTCTATGCCGAAAACGAGTACGATCTGGCCGGATTTTCCGTGGGCATCGTCGACAACAACAAGATCGTGGACGGCTCGGAAATTCGACCGGGGCACCAGATCGTCGGCGTGGCGTCCAGCGGATTGCACAGCAACGGCTACTCCCTGGTACGCAGGATCTGCTTCGACCATCTGAAACTCGGCGTCGACAGCCACGTTCCCGCCCTGGACAAGCCGTTGGGCGAGGAATTGCTCACCCCCACCCGCATCTATTCGGAAACCATTCAATCCCTGATTCGCGGACTGCCCATCCGCGGGTTGGCTCACATCACCGGCGGCGGGATCGGCGACAACACCCTGCGGATCATTCCCCAGGCGTGCGGCATCGTGTTCCGGAAAGAGAGCTGGGACGTTCCCCCCGTCTTCCGCTTCCTGCAGGAGGCGGGCAAGGTCGCGGATGAGGAAATGCTGCGCGTGTTCAACAACGGCATCGGGCTGGTGGCCGTTGTGCCTGAATCGGCGGTCCAGGACGTGCTGGCGCGGTTGAGCGCCTTGGATGAGCAAGCCTTCGTCATCGGTGAGATCGTCGAACGCCAGGCCGAGAACTCACCGCGCGTTCAATGGGTGTAAGGAATATGTGAATGGCCAAATCAGAAAAAACAAAATCCGGAATCCGGCGTTTTCTGGAATGGATCGCCAAAGGCGAGCGCAGGCAGCCGGTATGCCGCACCTGAGCGACTCCCCGTTCCAACACCGGTACGGTGAAACCTAAACGAAAATAGTCCAGTCTTCGAGCCGAGGGGCCGGAACGGGCGCCATGAATGCGCTTCACCGGCCCTTCTCACGGGTGAACCTGCCGCTCATGAATATCCTGGGTATTGAATCGAGTTGCGATGAAACCGCCGCCGCGGTGGTGACGGATGGCCTCGAGGTACGCTCCTCCGTCGTGGCCAGCCAGATCGAAGTCCATCATCCCTACGGGGGCGTCGTTCCCGAACTGGCCTCGCGCAAACACGTGGAGGCGGTGAGTACCGTGGTGCGAAGGGCCCTGAAAGAATCCGGCCTCGGGGCGGAGCATATCGACGCCGTGGCCGCCACCCAGGGACCGGGGCTGGTGGGAGCGCTGTTGGTGGGCTTCAGCTTTGCCAAGGCGTATGCCTACGCCCGCAACCTCCCCTTTCTGGGCGTGGATCATCTGGAGGGCCATCTCTATTCCGTGCTGCTTTCCTCGTCGGAGATTCGTTTTCCCTACGTGGCCTTGCTGGCATCGGGGGGACACACCGGGATCTACCATGTGGTTTCGCGAGATGACTGTCGCCTGCTGGGGCAGACCCGGGACGACGCCGTGGGCGAGGCCTACGACAAGGTGGCCAAGATGCTCGACCTGGGCTATCCGGGCGGTCCCGTGATCGATCGCCTGGCCGCTACCGGTCGCCCGGAGAAGGTGGTCTTCAAACGTCCCTACCTGGATAAGTCCCGCTTCGATTTCAGTTTCAGCGGCATCAAGACGGCCGTGCGCCGGTACCTCGAAGCGCACTCCACGGAAACCGGTGATCAATGGCGCAGCGACGTGGCCGCCGGATTCCAGGCCGCGGTCATCGACGTACTCGCCCATAAGGTGTTCCATGCCGCCGAAGTTTTCCGTTGCGAACATATCGCCGTGGTGGGGGGGGTCGCCGCCAATGAAGGGCTGCGGTCGCGATTGCAGGTCCAGGCCGGGGAAGCGGGTTTGTCGATCCATCTGCCGTCCCTGTCGCTGTGCGGGGACAACGCGGCCATGGTGGCCGCCACGGCCTATCATCATTATCGGAACGGCCGGCGCACCCCGCTGGACGCCGATGTCTACTCCCGTCAGCTACTTCCGCAATTCAGTGGTGACGTCGGATCCACCGCTTATCCCGCCGGTAAACCCTGACGTTGCAACATTAGGGCAAATAGGCTGCCTTCAGGTCCATGATGCGCCGTAGTGCGGCATCCGCCGCGGAAGCGTCCCGTTGGAGTTGCTCCCGCAAGAGGGCGTGGGCCGTTTCAATCTTATCTCCCGGGTGACAGATCAGCAGGATATCCACGGAGGCCGCCAGGCATTGGGTCACCACCGTCGGCAGGGGGTAGTGTTTGGCGATGGCCCCCATGTCCAGGTCGTCGGTGAGGACCACGCCGCCGTAGCCCAGGCGGCGGCGCAGGATATCGTCGACGATGGCGGGAGAAAGGCTGGCCGGCCATCGGGAATCGAAGGACCGGTAGCGGATGTGTGAAAGCATGATGCCGGCAACGCCGCTGGCGGCGGCGCGCTCGAACGGCTTGATATCCGTATCGTACAGCGAATCCGCGGCGCTTTCCAGGTCGGGCAGTTCATGGTGGGAGTCGAGGACGGTGCGTCCGATTCCGGGGAAATGTTTGGCCACCGCCATGATGCGGTTTCTCTGGAAGGTGTCGATGATCCAGGTGCCCAATTGCGCCACCTCCTGCCAATTCCCCCGGAAGGCACGGTCCTGCATGACGCTGGGACCGGTGGGGGGCAGCACGTCCAACACCGGCGCCATGTTCATGTTGATGCCGATATGTTTCAGTTCGCCGGCGATGCTGCGGGCGAAATGGATGGCATCGATATCGCTTTTCAATCGCGGTTGACCGGCAAACTGGAGGAAGGGCGGTTTGAGCCGGGAGACCACGCCGCCTTCCTGGTCGACGGCGATCAGCAGGGGAGGGTGCCCGCTAGCGGCGGCGCAGTCCTGGGCCTGCCGGCACAACCGGGCCGTCTGCCGGGGAGACTGGATGTTGCGGGCGAAAAGAATCAGTCCGCCGACGGCCAGCCGGTCGATATAGGATTTCAAGGTGTCGTCGAGTCGCGTGCCGTCGAAACCGACCATCATCCGTTGGCCGGCCCGTTGTGGAAGCGTCAGGTGGTTCGGGTCCATTTTACACCTCTTCGGTTTGCACCGCAACGGTCAGGAAGCAGGCCGGCGGCGCCGTCTCAATTGGTATTTGCGTACGGCCCGGTTGTGGTCCCGGATATTGGTGGAGAAGTGATGAGTGCCGTCCTTCTTGGAAACGAAATAGAGAAAATCGGTCTGGGCCGGATACAAAGCGGCTTCGATGGCGGCCCGGCCGGGGTTGGCGATGGGGCCGGGCGGCAGTCCCCGGATGACATAGGTATTATAAGGCGTCGGTGTCCTCAGGTGTTTGCGTTTGAGGTTGCCGTCAAAATCTTCGATACCGTAGATTACCGTGGGATCGCTTTCCAGGCGCATTCTCTTTTTCAAGCGGTTGTGGAAGACCGAGGCGATGATGGGGCGTTCGCTGGGATCGCCGGTCTCCTTCTCGATAATCGAGGCCAGGGTGACGACTTCGTGCACGGTGAGATGGAGTTCTTCGGCCCGTTGAACCCATTCGGCGGGAAACTGCTCGTGGAAACGGTGAACCATGGTGGCGACAATTGTGCTTGCCGGGGCACCCTTGGGGAAAAAGTAGGTATCCGGGAACAGGTACCCCTCCAGTGAACGGGCGCTGTCCGGCAGCATCTTCGCCAGGCCGACATCGGCCGCCGCCTTCCGGATGTCCTCCGCGTTGCCCAATTGCTGCCGGGCCACTTCTTCGGCAATCTGTTGCAGGTTGAATCCCTCCGGGATGGTCAGGCGATAGAGATAGGCCTTGCCGTCCACCAGGACATCCAGAATCTGTGCCGGCGTCATGGTGGCCGTGAGACGATATTCACCGGCCTTGAGGTTTTTGTCCTCTCCCCGGAAACGGGCCAGCAGTCTGAATCGCCTGCGATCGGTGATCAATCCTTCGTCATGCAGGCGTGCGGCCAGTCTGGTGAAGTTTTCCCCGGCCCGGATATTGAAAAGTACCGCGGCCCCTTCATCGGCGGCCGGTGTATTGGCGAATCGATGCAGTGAAATGGCTTGCCAGGCGATGAGGATGGCAACTGCCAGGAAAGCGCCGATCAGTAAACGTGTCAGGATTTTCAAGCCGATGGTCCCTCTGGATTTCCATGCGGGAAGCGTATTCCGTTTCGACGAAACTGTAAGCAACAGCATAAGTGCTGGTCCGGGGCTTGTCAATGTCGTGTCTTCTCCCTTTCTTCGGCGGCTTGGGAGACATCGTTGCGGTTGTCCAAAATCGCCGATGGCCGCTTGCCAGGCGGTTGATGCACAATGCATTGCCTGCTTCGGGAGGCCGCCGGCCGGACGACATGAACAGGCGTTACTGCACCTGCCGCGGCTGCGGGGAGCAGTCAAACCGGTCGGGATTCAAACCATAACGGGTATTTATCCTTGACAAGACGACTTCTTTTCGTCCATAAAGATTTTGCAGTAGTATTATTTTCTTCGACTGAGTGGATGGGTTGTGCGAAGTACGGCAGACGGCAGTTGCCATCACGGGCGAAAGCCTTCCGGGGGTGACGGGATGTCGGGACGGCGCAACCGAGACGATGCATGAACTGGCGCTGGTAATGAATGCTGCTGGTCCGGTGAAATCCAAAAACTGGATCCCCACCCAAACCAAGAGCTCGCACACCATGGCAGAGCCCCCTCCCATATACAACAGCCGGATCCTCAAGCTCTATGTCCAGTGTGTGAACGAGCGTTATCCCAAGGTCGACGTGGACCGGCTCCTGCGTGACTCCGATATCACCCGGTATGAACTGGAAGACCCCGGCCACTGGTTCAATCAGCGCCAAGTCGACCGGTTCTTCGACCGGGTGGTCGAGGCTACCGGCAACCCGGGTATCGCGCGCGAGGCCGGCCGCTTCGTGGTGCGGAACGAAACTTCGGGCCCGGTGAAACAGATCGCCCTGGGCCTGCTGCAAGTCTCTTCCATTTATCTGCTGCTGGCCAGATTGTACCCGATATTCAGCCGGGCGGCCAATGTCGAGACGCGCAAGCTGGCCGCCAACAAAATCGAGATCATGGTGACGCCCAATCCCGATGTTCATGAAAGCCCCCATCAATGCGAAAACCGGATCGGTATCTTCGAATCCCTCAGCACCTTGTTCACCGATAAATTCGCCCATGTGGAGCACGACCGGTGCCTCCATAAAGGCGATGCGTATTGCCGATACGTGGCCAGCTGGGACCTGCCCGCCCACAGCAAATGGAAACGGGCCGCGCTGCTGACGGGAGTCATCGGCACCGCCGTTTCCGTGGGCGCGATCATCTTCTGGCCGCTGCCGGTCTGGTTGCCGCTATGGTTCTTTTCCGGCACGATGACCATGGGAATCTATTTGAAGGCGTGCGTGATCGCAAACCAGGAATTGGCCGAGACCCTCCAGAATCAAGGCAATGTGGCCGAAGACCATATCCGGGAGATCGACTACCGCTACCGGGGCGCCTTGCTGGTCCAGGAGATCGGCCAGGCGACTTCCACCGTCCTGGATATCCGCCGGCTATCCCAGATCGTCATGGAGAATATCGAACACTATCTCGATTTCGACCGCGGCATCATCATGCTGGCCGATGAAGGCCGTCAGCGGCTGCTCTACTCGGCCGGTTACGGATTCGACGAATCCATGACGGAAATGCTGAAAAAGACCCAGTTTCACCTGGACAAACCCGATTCCAAAGGGGTGTTCATCAAAGCCTTTGCCGAACAGTGCCCCATTCTGGTGGACGACATTCAGGCCGTCAGCGAAACCTTTTCTTCCCGCAGCCGGCAATTGATCGAACAGATCGGCTCCAAGGCCCTGATCTGCCTGCCCGTTGTCTACGAAGGCCACTCCCTGGGGATCCTGGCCGTGGACAACATCATCAGCAAGCGACCGTTGACCAAAAGCGATATGAACCTGCTGATGGGCGTGGCCTACCAGACCGCGGTCAGTATCTTCAGCGCCAACGCCTTCCGCAGCCTGCAGCGCAGCGAGGGACGCTACCGCAGTCTTTACGAGAATGCACCCACGGCATATCTCTCCATCGACGTGGGCGATGCCGTGATCGTCAATTGCAATGCCGCCGCCGTGCGTCTGCTGGGTTTCGAGCGCAATGACCTGATCGGCTCTTCCCTGCTGCGTCATGTGGCCGGCGACAAGGAGAATCAGATGCGGGCCCAGTGGATGCACCAGATGCTCCTGGACGGCCAGTCGGTGCACAACGAGGCCATCGAAATGCTTCACAGAGACGATCGGTCCGTCTGGGTCAATGTATCCATGGAACCTTTCCGGGATGCCAAGGACCGTATCGTGGAGGGCCGCTGCATCCTGGTGGATACCACCGAACACCGGCGGCTGGAGGAGCAGTTGCGCATTGCCCAGCGCATGGAGGCCATCGGTACCCTGGCCGGCGGCGTGGCCCACGATTTGAGCAATATACTGGCGGCCATCGTCTCCTACCCCGATCTGCTGTTGATGGACGTGCCGGCCGACAGTCCGCTGTATGAACCGCTGGTCAAGATCAAAGGCGCCGGAATCCGGGCGGCCGCCATCGTTCAGGATTTGCTGACCCTCTCCCGGCGGGGCGTGGCCATCATCGAGGTGATGAACATCAATGCCGCGATCCGGGAGTATCTGGAGAGTCCCGAATACGATGACCTGGTGGCGCGCTACGCCGGCCTGAAAATCACCACGGATCTGGCCTCCGATCTGGTTCCAATCAAGGGATCTTCCCTGCACCTGACCAAGACGTTGATGAACATCATGCTCAATGCGGCGGAAGCATTGCCCCACGGCGGCAAGATCCACATCGGCACCCGGAACCAGTGGGTGGCGGCGGATGACCCGCGCCATCCGGATTGTCCCGGAGAATACGCCGTGTTGAGCGTGGAGGACAACGGTCACGGCATCGCTCCGGAAGATATCAAGCGGGTGTTCGAACCATTCTTCACCAAGAAGGTGATGGGCCGCAGCGGTACCGGTCTGGGGATGGCCATCGTCTGGGCGGCCGTGCAGGACCATAACGGGTTCGTCGATATCGACAGCCGGTTGGACAAGGGCACCACGGTGCGGCTCTACTTTCCGGCGACCATGGAAAAGCAGGGCTTTCGACCCGCTTTCCGCCAGGAATCGGAATACGAAGGCCACGGCGAGCGGATACTCGTGGTGGATGACGATGCCGAGCACCGTGAGATCGCGGTGCGTATGCTCACCCGGCTCGGCTATCGCGCCACCGCGGTGGGCAGCGGAGAGGCCGCCATCGCCCTGTTCGAGGCCGATGTGCAACCGCAGTTGGTGGTGCTGGACATGATGATGGGTTCGGGAATGGACGGCCTGGCCACTTACCGTCGCATCCTGGCCTTAAATCCGCAGCAGAAGGCCATCATCACCAGCGGTTATGCGGAATCGGGGCGCGTGAAAAAAGCCCGCGATCTGGGCGTGGGTGCCTATATCAAGAAGCCATACAGCCACAAAGAGATCGGCGCGGCCGTGCGCTACGAACTCGATCGTCCCGGCCCTGGCGCGGAACGCCTCTGAACTTTCCTCAATCTTTTGCCATCTTTTTGATGCAACGTCGGGGTCAAGTCGACAAGGTCTTGATCAACTGGCCGATGTAGAAACGGGCATGGCTGATGGGGGCCGCCATGTGGGCCCGGTGATTGGCGAAGATACCGTCCAGGTCCCCGTTGGTAATCAACAACGGGTCCAGGGATGCCGCCTGGTGGCAGGACTCGATGGCGTGGTGCAGCAATCCCGTGGCATGGCGGCTTTCCAGCGTCGCTTCGAAGTCATGATGAATGGCCGTTAAAATGTTGACCATGGCACCGGCCACCCCCTGGGCATAGAAGAAGTAGTCGTCGGCCTTGAAATAGCTCACCCGGGTACCATCGTCCTCCTTCTGCTTGACCAGATTTTCGTCGCAACTGCCCAGCAGGTCTTCATAGGAGGCCAGCAGGGGGATGATGTTATCCGTGCGGGTGTGGAAGGAGGCCGTGCCGTTGACCAGGGCCTGCCTGTATTTTTCCAGTTCGGCGATACTTTCCTTGTACTTGGACTCCGGCGAAGGAAACCAATAGCGGTCGGCCTTGACCATCAGCCAGTTCATGGCGTTTTCCAGGTGGGGGTTGAAGGAATCGGTGGATCCGGTTCGCGAGATACGCTCGGACAAAAGCACCACGGACCTTCGGGTGACTTCCAGGACGCCTTTCTGGTAATTGTTGACGTTGTCGGTGATATTGAGGATGTCGTTGGGCCGCCACCCCCAGAAATGTTCCTTGAGTTCATGGGAAAGGGGCTGGATGACGGCCTCCACAAAGGTGACGCCCGGTTTCTTTTCGACATGGGCGGTTTCCGCAGCAGGGGCGCCGCCTTCCGGCGGGGCGCCGGATGGCTTGTGGGTCGATTCGGCAGTCTTGGCGGTGCTTTCGGCTGCCGGTTCGTGGTCGCCGGCTTTCTTTTTGCCGGTGGCCGCCGCATGATCAGCCTCGGCGGCACGATCAGCCACAGCCGCATGACCGGCTGCAACCTCATGATCGGCCTCAGCCGGATGGGCGGCCGCGTCCCTGGTTTCGGTGGCATGCATTTCGGTCGCCGGCCGGGCATGGCCCGCGGTGGCCGATGCCATCTCTGCTGACCGGGAGGATTCGGTCGCAGCGACTGCGGGATGGGTTGGGGCCGATTCCTCTTCCATGGCCTGCACGTGGGTGCCGGTGGATTCGCCATGCTCCTCGGCGACGTCGGTGCTGTGGGCCCGATCCTCGGCTGCGCGGTCGGGCAGTTCGCCGCGGTGGGAGGACGGGATCATGCCGGGGCCTATGCTCAGGGCCCAGATGACCAAGGCAATCATGATGGCCGCGATGAGAAAGCGTTTGAATGCGAAGCTCCTGAATCCGGTTCGGGAGGCCTCGTCCCGGGAGTCGTTGTCCTGGTGTTCCATGGCGGTACCCTTTCGCTTGCGGTCAGATCTATCCCGCAATGTGGCTGCGCTGGTTACTTGCCGGGCCGGCGGCGCAATTTGCGAATATCTCCAATGCGTATGGTCAGGTGGATGCTGTCAAAATACTCGATCAAAGGTATCACAAATTTCCGGGATGCTCCAGTCATCTCCTTGAACTGCGGGGTGGAGATTTCGTCGTTGGCAACCAGGAAATCGGTCAGTTTTTGTTTCAGGTTTTCCAGGTGCGAACGGTAGTAGTAGAGATCTTCCTTCACTTTGACCACTTCGCCTTCCCCGGCCAACAGGGCCAGTACGGGGGCCGCTTGGGATACCGGGGTTCCCAGCTTCTGGCAGATCTCCTTGAAGTAGGGCGGTGCCAGGCCGCCGTCACGGCAGGCGGCCACGATTTGTTGCCGCAGGGTTTGCTGGTCCACGGCCAGGGCCACCTCATGGTCGGCCAGACAGACGATATCTTCTTCCTGTCGGATCTGTTTTGCTTTCAGCAAATGCTGCTGAACGAGCAGAAAAGTCTTGCCGCCGATGCCGGCGGGCAGTGAAGATTTGAGCTCTTCCTTTGGGATGCCCGGTTTGAGCGGATGGCGCTCGTGGTAGTCGGCGATGCGTTCCAGCGACAGTTGCCGGATTGCTTCGAAAGTGGACTGGTGGATGAAGGTGGGACCTTCCTTGTCGGTCTGGAAGATCACCTGCTGCGACATCATGGTCTGCAGGGCCTGATCCAGCCGTTTGTCCGCCAGGTTGGTCATGAGTTTCAGGTCTTTGCGCGTGCAGCCCCGGAAGCCGGCGGCTTCGATATGGCGCTGGAGGCCGACCAGCGGATCGTCTCCCGCGACCGCCGAAAGGTAATCGAGGACATCGGGCTTGCCGGGTTTGTGCTTGGCCGGCATGGGGTGGAGGATGCGTCCGCCGCCGATGGTGCGCACAGGGGAATAGCTGCGCAGCACATAGCGGTCGTCCTTGATCAGGGTTACGGGTGCCTCCAGGCGGATCTGAACGGGGGCGGATTCTCCGGGTTCGAGCTTTTCCCGGTCGAGCAGGATCACGATACCCATGATTTCGCTGGTGCCGCTGTGAAACCGCACCCGGGTCCGGTTCTTCAGTCCCTTCTTGTTGCTGGGCAGATAGTGCAGGATCACATCCACCATGTGGCTGGGCGTCAACGTGTCCGGCAGGGCGACGATGTCGCCGCGCCGGACCTCGGCTTTGTCCAGACCTTGAAAGTTGATCGCCGTGCGCATGCCTGCGCCGGCGGTATTCACGCTCTGGTTGTGGACCTGAATGCCCCGGACCTTCGACGTAATGTCCCCGGGGTAGAGCATGATCTGGTCGCCGACCTGGACCTTGCCCGAAATCAGGGTGCCGGTGATCACCGTGCCGAAGCCCTTCATGGTAAAGACACGGTCCACCGGAAGACGGAACAGTCCCGCATCGGCACGGGGGGAAATCTTCCGGCAGAGATCGTCCAGGGCGGCGGTGAAGTCGTCCAGACCTTCCCCCGTGACGGCGGACGCGGGGATCACCGGCGCATCTTCCAGGAAGGTATCCCGGGTAAATTCGCCGATCTCTTCCCGGACCAGTTCCAGCCACTCCTCCTCCACCAGATCGGTCTTGGTCAGGACCACCAGGCCCGTCTGGATGTCCAGAAGGGTGCAGATCTCCATGTGTTCGCGGGTTTGCGGCATGATCCCTTCATCCGCCGCCACCACCATCGCCACAAGGTCGATGCCTGTGGCGCCGGCCACCATGTTCTTGACGAATTTCTCATGACCCGGCACATCCACGATGCCCAGGTGCTGGCCGCTGGGAAGGTCCAGGGAGGCGAATCCCAACTCGATGGTGATGCCGCGGCGTTGCTCTTCCTTGAGTCGATCCGTGTTGATGCCGGTTACGGCCTTGATCAGACTCGTTTTGCCGTGATCGATGTGACCTGCGGTTCCCAGGATGATTTGCTTCAAGGTGGCGCGTCTCCTTCCGGACTCGGGCGATGGCCGGGGCGGCCGTCTTCGATGTTACCGCCGGGTTGGATCGGTCTTCGATTCCGCCTTGCGTCGGTTTCGTTGGCGCAGGTATTCGGTCAGGTATGCCAGGCCCACAAGAGCCGCGCAAAGCGCCACGATGGCGGCGATGGGTGCGTCGGGATAAAAAAAACGCGACAGGAGTACGCCGAATCCCGCTCCCATGACGGCTCGGATGATGAAAACCCGCTTGTGATTCACGTAGTCGGTCCCCCGTTCCAGGATGAAGGTGAACGCAGGATCCTATATTAGATGAAGGGGAGGGTCAATAGCCCCGGGCAACAGCGGAAGGCCATCGGCAAGTTGTCGGGCAGAGTAGTCGGCGAAGCGGCCAGGAGGTCTGCCTCCCGACCGGTGACATGCCCTTGCCCCGGGCAACAGCGTGATTGGCTTTGGCGCGCCGATGGGGTACGCTTGGGCAATACCGGCTGCGGGCCGGGAGGACTATCCGGAGGAGCTATGCGAACCACAAGTTTCGGGGTTCTGGTGGTATGGATCATGGTAGGCTGGGGGTGCGCCGCCACGGGGCCGGCCTCCCGACAAGGGCCGTGGCAATGTCCGCCCGGTGCCGATGAAGCCGTCACCCGGGGAGACTGGCAGGACGCCTTGGCCCGGCATCGGGCCATCGTACGGCAGACACCGGATAATTGCCTGGCCCTCTATCACCTGGGATATATCCATGGCAAGTTGGAGGACCGGGAGCAGGAGGTTGAAGATTATGAACGTGCGCTGAAATGCGGATACGATGGCAACGATCAACTGCTTTTCAACCTGGGCATGGCGTACGGCGAATCGGGTCGTCTGGCAGAGGCCGTCGACGCCTTCGAGGGGGCCGTGAAACTCAATCCGGGTAACGCGGACAACCATTTCGGACTGGGGCTCATGTATCATGCCGCCGGTCGGACCGATGACGCGATCAATGCGTTTGCCAAGGCACTTTCCATGGATGCGCATCATCGGGAGGCACGCCTGGCCCTGTGCCGCATCCTCCTGGATCAGGGCCGCCTGGACGAGGTGAAGCACCACCTGGACCTGCTCTCCCGGGAGCCGGACGAGGATGGGGAGGTCCGCCAATTGCGGCGTCTGTATCGACGACGCCGTATCCTGATATATACACCGCCGCCGGGATGATCTTGAGATCGGGGCTGTCGGCTATTCATCCTGGCCGTTGCGGTCGATTTCATGGACGATGTCCTGCAGGCCGCCGTCGGCATCGGTCAATTCCGAAATTTCACGATCGAAAATGACGGCGAAGCCTTTCTCCCGGCTGCGGGAGACGCGACCGGAGACCTGGATGGGACGCTCGAATTCGAACAGGGGGAATTTCAGTACGATGGCCTGGTTCTCGGCGATGCGCCGGCTGGTATTGATGAACATGCCCGTCGGTCCGATATTGCGGATGATGTCGCGGAACTTGCCTTCGCTGACGGTGTATTCCGCTACGATATAGCTGGTACGACGCGGTTTCTGGCGATGGTCGGATTGGTTGTCCGGTCTCATATTTTATCGGTTTCAGGCGTCGATCGAGCGGCTCTTCTGATGGCGAGTCATCAGCTCCTGCCAAAATCGTACGTCGATGGGGATTGGTAATTGACCTTGAAAACCCAGGATTGTCTGTATAATATTAACGCGAACTGTTTCATAATCGATATCGGTCCCGCCTTCAACCAATTTCTAGGCACCGGGCCGATGTATTGACCATAGAGATGACGGCTTATGATCCCTGGGTTTGAAAAAATCGTGGAAGAGCGCATTCGCAAGGCGCAATACAAAGGCGACTTCGATGATCTGCCCGGCGCCGGCAAACCGCTGAAATGGGAAGCGGACGGTCATATCCCCGCGGACTTGCGCCTGGCCTTCAAGATCCTGAAAAATGCCGATTGCCTGCCTCCGGAAATCGAATTGAAGAAGGAAATCCTGCGCACCGAAGAATTGCTGGCGGCCATGCCCGACACGCACGAGCGCTATCGCCTCAACAAGAAGCTCAACTTCCTGATCATGCGCTTCAACGCGCTGCGAAATTCAGACGCCCGATTTGAGATGCCCCAGCAATACATGGCGGCTTTGTCCGATCGGCTTGCCGCCGATAAGCCCGACTCCCAGCGCCGCTAGGCGGAATGGCAGCGGAGTTACAACGTATCCATGCGTTTGAAAGCCAACAAAAACAGAGATGGGGTCTTCAAGAGCATCTTGCTGGCCCATGTCATCTTGTTCCTGCACCTGGTGCTTTTCGCCGCCCTGGGGCTGCTGGTGGCCTTTCTCAACGGCGTCATGCAGAACATGCTCTGGATCTTCCTGGGCGCCATGGCCACGGTGGCGCTTTCCGGATACCTTTTCTACCGGCGTCTGAAACGGGAAGGCAAGTCCCTGGGAGAACTGCTGCGCTCCCCTGTCTTCGAGGGACGCAGCGTGGAGGTCAGCCTCCTTGGCGGGGTGGCGACCTTGAAGTTGGATCAAACCTCGGCACCCAAGGCCATCGAGGCCGGGCCCATGGGCAATCCTGTGGAGCCGAGGCAGCTGGAAGATCCTCAGATCGCCAGAATCAGGGAAATCAACACGCTGGCCCAGCTGCTCGAAAAAGAGTTGATCACGCTGGACGAGTTTATCGCGGCCAAAGAGAGACTGCTGCCGACCAAGCCGTCGGTGCACCGCTTCTAATCCCGCCCCGCGCCGACGGCGGAGCGGCCCTCGATGGAAATGGATTCTCATGAAAAAGACGATTGCCCTGCTGGCAGGCGGTATCTCCTCGGAACGTGAAGTCTCCCTGAACAGCGGCGAGCAGGTCTATGCGGCGCTGGACAAGGAAAAGTACGAGATCCGACGCTACGATCCCCAGTCCGACCTGGCCGCCCTGGTGGCCGACGCCGGACAGATCGACGCCGCCTTGATTATTCTGCACGGTCCCTATGGCGAAGACGGCACGGTGCAGGGTCTGCTGGAACTGCTCGATATCCCCTACCAGGGGGCGGGCGTGCTGGGCAGCGCCATGTCCATGAACAAGCTGGTATCCAAACAGCGCTACGAGCAGGCGGGGTTGCCCATGCCGGCCTACGCGGCCCTCCAACGGGCGCAGGCCGTCGATGCCGCGGCCCTGGCGGAACGGCTCGACCTGCCGTTGGTGGTCAAACCCGCCGCCGCAGGATCCAGCGTGGGCATGTCCATCGCGCGCAACGTGCAGGAAGTGACGCCGGCGCTGGAAAAGGCGTTCGGGCACGATGCCCTGGTGATCGTCGAAGCCTTCATCGACGGTATCGAGATCACTGCCGGTGTTCTGGGCAACGATTCGCTGGAGGCCCTGCCGCTCATCGAAATCATTCCCGACGATACCCATGACTTCTTCGACTACGAGGCAAAGTACACCGCCGGGGTCACCCGGGAAATCTGCCCCGCGCGAATCGACGAAGCATTGACCCGCAAGGCGCAGGAATATGCCATGACCGCCCACAACGCGCTTCGATGCAGAGGGTACAGCCGTACGGATATGATCGTGCGTGGAGAAGATATTTTTGTATTGGAAACCAATACCATCCCTGGTATGACCGCAACCAGTCTGTTCCCCCAGGCCGCCCAGGTTGCCGGATACTCGTTCGGTCAACTGCTGGATCGCCTGATCGAGCTCGGAATTCAAACGCATAAAAACCGGTAGCCCCCGCCATCCCGCTTGACGCAGAACGCGATGGTTGCGTAAACACCAGTGTCGCATAAAAAAGATGGCTAAAGGTGAATAAACCGGCATGAATGTTGAACAGAGCCAGATCTGGAGCTACTGCCGACAATAAACCCCAGGTCCACTGTAGGATCGGGCCTATTATATGCCATCTTTTTTCCCCTTCGGGAAAGCCGGAGGGCTCCAGATCCGGCGTTGCCGGGGGTTCGCAGTAGACTTGCTACGGCTTCACCCCCGGCGCCATGGCTCTGAAGCCCTCCGACTTTTGCAACATTGGTGTATGAAAGATGGCGCAAGGGCAATCAGGAGCAACGAGAACGGCTTTCGAAGGTCCCGGCTCCATACCCGCCGGAACCACCGGCCGGGATGAGGTGCCCCGGCGCCTTTGGCTCCGAACTCCCCCGGCGGTTACAGCGCCGGGGTCAACGCGAAGAATGGCACAAACCGGCTGGAAAAAGGGAGGTTGAGGATGAAAGTATTGGTCGTCGGCGGCGGCGGACGCGAACACGCATTGGTATGGAAGATATCCCAAAGTCCCCGGGTAAAGAAAATCTACTGCGCGCCGGGCAACGCCGGCATGACCGGCCTCGCCGAATGCGTGCCCGTCGATGCCGAAGACGTGGATTCCTTATTGACCTTCGCCCGCCGGGAGAAGATCGATCTCACCGTGGTCGGTCCCGAAGGCCCATTGTGCAAAGGAATCGTCGATCGATTCGAAAAGGCGGACCTGCGGATTTTCGGCGCCAGCCGGCGGGCGGCCGCCATCGAAGCCAGCAAGTCCTTCGCCAAACGGATCATGGAGAAGTACGGCGTGCCCACCGCCCGGGGCGCCGCCTTCACCAGCTATAAACCGGCGGAAGCTTTTATCAAGAAGATGGGCGCGCCCATCGTGGTCAAGGCCGACGGCCTGGCCGCCGGCAAAGGGGTGATCGTCTGTGAGACCGTTGCCCAGGCCCTGGCGGCGTTGAAGCAGATCATGGTGAAGAAGGAGTTCGGCGACGCCGGCAGCAAGGTGGTGGTGGAGGAGTGCCTCACGGGCGAGGAAGCCTCCTTCCTGGCGTTTACCGACGGCAAGACCGTCCTTCCGCTGCCCTCGAGTCAGGACCACAAGCCCATATTCGACGGCGACAAGGGGCCCAACACCGGCGGAATGGGGGCCTATTCGCCCGCACCCGTGGTGGATCGGCACCTGCACGACCGGATCATGAAGGAGGTGATGGTGCCCACGGTGCGCGGGATGGCGGCCGAGGGCCATCCGTACAAGGGCGTTCTCTATGCCGGCCTGATGATCGACCGCGACCGGATCAAGGTGCTGGAGTTCAACGGCCGGTTCGGCGATCCCGAAGCACAGCCGCTGCTCATGCGGGTGAAGAACGACATCGTGCCCATCATGGAAGCCATCATCGACGGGAACCTGGATCGATGCCGGCTGGAAATAGACCAACGGGCCACGGTTTGCGTGGTCATGGCGTCGGGCGGTTATCCGGGCAAATATCAAAAGGGGGCCCCCATCAGCGGGCTGGACAAGGTCAAGCGGATGCGCGACGTGGTGGTGTTCCATGCCGGCACCGGTCTCAAGGACAAGCAGGTGGTGGCCAACGGCGGCCGCGTGCTGGGGGTCACCGCCCTGGGCGACACCGTGGCCGATGCCATCGACAAGGCTTACAAGGCCGTGGCCAAGATCGACTGGGCCGGAGTCCAGTACCGCAAGGATATCGGCCGTAAGGCATTGGACCGCTATCAGGTCGCGCCCCGGGTGGGCATCGTGATGGGCAGCGATTCCGATCTGCCGGTGATGGAGGGCGCCGTGGCCATGATGAAGAAATTCGGCATCCCCTTCGAAATCACCGTTGCCTCGGCCCACCGCAGCCCCGACAGGGCCGCCCGATTTGCCGCCACGGCCCGGCAGCGGGGAATCAAGGTGATCATCGCCGGGGCCGGTCATGCCGCCCACCTGGCGGGTGCCGTCGCGGCCCGGACCTCCCTGCCGGTGATCGGCGTGCCCATCGACTCGTCGGCCCTGCAGGGCCTCGACGCCCTGCTCAGCACCGTGCAGATGCCCCCCGGCATCCCCGTGGCCACCGTATCCATCGGCAAGGCAGGCGCCAAAAACGCCGGCATCCTGGCCGCCCAGATCATCGCGGTGGAGGATGCCGGAGTGGCCGACCTGCTGGAAGCCTACCGGCGGGAGATGGACGATGAGGTGGCGGCCAAGGCGAAAAGACTTGAAGCCTGCCGATAAGATCTGCATGATCGATCCCGGCCGGTTGGATGGCTCCCTCATCGAGCATGCGGCACGCATCATCGGCCGGGGAGGTGTGGTGGTGTTTCCCACCCACGGTCTGTACGGTATCGGAGTCGACGCCCGCAATGCCCGGGCCGTGGAGCGGGTGTTCTGCGTGAAGGGCCGCGCCAGGGACAATCCCCTGCTGGCCCTGGTGGCCGATCTGGACGCCGTGGAAGAATTGGCGCCCAGGCCCGGTGAGGCCGCCCGGCATCTGATGCGGGCGTTTTGGCCCGGACGGGTGACCTTCGTCATCCCCGCCCACGCGCAGATCATCGGCCATCTCACCGGCGGACGCCATTGCATCGGCGTCCGGGTTCCCGGCCATCCCGTGGCGGCGGCCCTGGTGAGGGCCGCGGGCGGGCCGATCACCGGCACCAGCGCCAATCTCTCCGGCACAGGCGGTTGCGCCTCTGTCTCCCAACTGGATCCCGAAGTCATCGAGGGGGCGGATATGGTGCTGGATGCCGGTCCGCTGGCCGGCGGCCCGGGCTCCACCGTGGTGGATATGTGCGGCGATGCCCCCGTCATCCTGCGGATGGGAAGTGTTCCCGGGGAGAAGATCATGGCGTGCCATCGTCGATACCTGCGCAAGCGTATTGACATCGATACCTGATTTCAATATATACCTGCACCTACTGCCGGAGTGGTGAAATTGGTAAACGCAGCGGACTCAAAATCCGCCGGGCCTTGCGCCCCTGAGAGTTCGATTCTCTCCTCCGGCACCAAATAAAATCAAGGGGTTTGCTTTTATCGGGCAACCCCTTTTTTTGTGGCCTGCCCCTGGATGAGGAACAGTATGCGCCAGGGTGCCGTGCCTGGACGGATGAGGGCAATAGAACAAGGATAAAAAAAGGGGGCGGAACCAATTTCCGCCCCCTTGGACTGGATGATCGGTTTACTTTTCTTTTGCTTTGACCGACCGGATCATCAGGTGCAGGCCATAGAGGATCGCGAGCAGGCAGATCCCCAACGGCAGGATGGGACCGCCGAATGAAGAATTCGAAGTGGCGGAGATAAAGCATCCTCCTCCCGCTCCGCCTCCGCCGCTACCGCCTCCGCTGCCGGGAATCACGGCCGCCACGAAGGGCGACAGGCTGGTGACCTCCACCGTAATGGTGTGGTTGTCGGCATCCACCGTGCGGTTGGTGGTTTCCGTGGTCCATGCGCCGTTCACCAGATGTTGAACCTGCAGGTCGTTGGTATCGGCTGCGGACAGACCGCCGTTGTACTGGATCTGCACGGTGACCGTACCGACCTGGCTGACCGTCGCGCCGTCGCCGACGGCCACGATGTTGAACTCATATTGCGGCCCGGCCACCGTAGCGTCCGCCGGCAGGGGGATGGTGGCCGTGCGGGCAAAGATGCCGCGGCTGCTGACTTGCCGTGACGACTGGCCCTGGAGTTCGCCGGGCGCATCGTCGCTTTTCTCGATTCTGACGATGGCCGCCCCGTCATCGCTGGTGTCCAGGGATCCGGCCGGGATGTAGATCTGGGTGGCATCGCCGTTGCCCAGTTTGACCTGACCGGGGATATAGACACTGACGGTGCCCTCGTTCTTGGCCAGGGTGTTGACGTTGAAGGCAATCTGCTCCAGGAAGGTGGTGTTTTCGTCGCCGTAGTGTACCGCCAGGGTGAGGACCACATCGCTGTCCGCACCTGCCACGGTGTAGTTGGCCCGGATGGAGCGTTTGTCTCCGGAGAGGATCACATCCGACAAGGCGCCTCCCCCCTGGCTGACATGGATTTCACCGGCGGCCGTGTCCAGACCGGGCGCAGATTCCACCACCGAGATATCCTCATCGCTCAGGTAGCTGGTGCTGAAGATTCCGATGTTGATGACATTGCTCAAGGAGGCATCCTTGACGGCCAGGGCCATGATCACCGGTACGCCGTTGCGCGTGATGGTGGCCGTGTTGTCGGCCATATCGCCTGTGACGGTGAAGGGCTCTCCGGCGGTGAAGATTTCCGGCGGCCCGTCGAAACCGCTTTCACGGTAAAAGACCAGCTGGTACGTTTCACCGGCGGCAAGACCGGGAACTTCATAGGCCGAGTAGGTGCCGTCGGCCTCCCGGGTCAGATTGCCGAAGGTGAGGCTCTGGTCCGCGAAATTCAGGCAGACCGCGCCGTTGATATCCGCTGTGGTGGGATAGCCGCCGTCGGCCAGGGCCAGTCCGCCGGATACGGTATGTCCGGCCGTGGTCCAGGTGACATCCAGCGTGTTGCCGCCGTCGGCGATCTCCAGGTTATCCACGATCCGTGTGGGCAGGCCGTAATTCATGAAGATGGCCTTGTATCTGCCCGGCGCCAGGTTGTCGATGGTGTAGGTGGTGGTCAGTGCACCTTCCGGCGCCGGGGTGCTCATCACTTCGATGCCGTCCATCACGTCTTTATAGATCACGCCTTTGCGCTGCAGCATGATGATGGTGGCCGGGAAGTCGCTGGCTTCATCCTTGAAGGGGATCATGAACTGCGATCCGGCCGGTATGGTCAGCGTGCCCGCCAGGGAGGCCGTGGCCGGCACCAGGGTGAAATCGGCGTCGGTGGTTTCGGGCCGCACATTGTATTTGCGTTTTTCGCCCCATTGGACCCGTTTGCCCCATTCGTCAAACATGTCGGGACGTTCGGCGACGATCAGGTCGTAGTAGGCCACCTGGGGATCGATTCCGTAAATGGTATAATAGCCTTGGGTGTCGGAGACGCCTTCGGCTTCCGCCGCGCCGTCGTGGGTGTCGGACGGCATGGCGATGACTTCGACACCGGGAATGGGATCACCCGAACTGTCGGTAAGGCGTCCCTGGATGGTGGTGCCCTCGGTCAGCTGGATGGTGCCTACGCTGATATTCCCGATGGCCCCCTCGGGGATTTCGATGCCCGCGATCACCCGGCCCACATAGTTCTTGGCCCCGCCGATCTTTTTGCCGTTGGCGGTCTCCACCACGATGACATACTGGTTGCCCGTGGGCAGCGCCGTGAGATGGAACTTGCCGGGGGTGTTGTTGCTGCGACTGTTCTGCTGACCACCCGCACCGTCGGGGCCGGTGGAACGCAGGTCATCACCGTTCTCGATGTAGCTCGCGGACCACTCGTCGTCCCGGGTTTCACGCCACGAGCCTTCTACATGGGGTACGGCTTCACAGCGCACCATGACGCCGTCGTCTCCGGTCACGGCCTCACCGGTTTCGGCATCGATCAGCATGCCCACCAGGTTGGCGCCCTTTTCGATGGAGAGGTTGACGGTCGCATTGGCATGGTTGACGGTGAATTTGGCACCGCCGGGCACGTAGCGATCGGTCCAGAATCGAACCAGATAGCTGCCGTCGGCCACATGGTTGAAAGTGAAGCTGTAACGGGTGCCCTGCTGGAAATCGCGCTTCATCAGCGGTTGGCCGTGACCCATGAAATGTTGCCGGGCGGTTTCCAGTTCCAGGTGACCCACCCAATCCCAGCCTTCCCACTCTTCGGTGTAGCTCTGGGCTTCCGGCAGGGTGATCTGGCCGGTGACCGTATAGCCGTTGGCAAAGGTGAAGTCGACCCCGCTGACATCGTCATCGGTGATGACCACCATGCGGGTTGTGGCGGTCCAGTGATGGGTCTGCTGGTCGCCGTTGAAGAACATGGCGCCGCCCATGTCGTTGTATTCCATCTGGGTGATGCGTTGTGAGCTGAAGGGCGGTTGAATCATGTAGACCCCCGGCGAGAGGCCGTCGATGCGGTAGGTGCCTGAACTATTGTCCACGCTGACGATTTGGCCCATGCGTGGATCCTGGCCACCCATGAACATCATATCCATGGGCATGGCGCTGACCATCTGGCCGGCGATATCGGCGGACATGCTGATTTCTTCGCTGCGCATGGGATCGGGATCGACATCCTTGCGGTTGTTGGCATCCCCGGGGGCGCCCTGGCCGTCGAAGGTGCCATCGCCGAAATCGTGCCAGGGGGCATCGGTGGCACTCAATGCGACGGTGCCGGAGATGCTGTAGCCCCGGTGCAGGCTCAGATTCAAGGTAGTTGCATTGGCGGCGTTGTTCTCCACGAAGGTGCGCTGCATGGACACGCCCACGCTGGGATCGGCCACCAGGAAGCCATTGCCGTTGAATGCGGACAGATCGGTATTCAATCCGTTGCCGTCCCAACCCATGAATCCCTGGTAGACACCGACTTTGACCACGTAGTCGCCGGTACCCAGGCCGCCGACAAGATAATCGCCCGTGGAGGGATCGATGCCGCCGTTGGCCACGGTGGCCAGCTTGGGCGGCAGCCAGTCCCAGGGCCGTTTCACCTCCACGACCACCTTGTTCAGGTCCAGCGCGATTCCGCTGCCGGAAAGAGTGCCCTGGACGATGCCCTCGAAAGGCTTGAGCACCAGATTGGCCGTGGTGCTGCCGGAGACGGCGACGAATACGGGCGCGTTGCCGTTTTCGTCCACCAACTCATAACCTTCCCCCAGCCAGCTGTTGATCTCATAAGTGGCATCCGTGAGGCCGCCCAGGGTGTAGCCGACGCTCTGGTTGGTGCCCCGGGAGACGGTGACGTTGGCGCCGCTCCAGCCGCCGGAATGAGACCAGGCGTCCACCCAGATGTCGAGGTTGGGACTCATATCGCCATCCCAGCGTTGCAGGCTGCTGGTATCTCCCAGGATGGTCAGGGTGCCGGTGATGCGGCTTCCCAGGGAAACGGCCAGTTGTCCGACCTGTTTGTCCTGGCCTTTGACGATTTGCACATCGTCGGTGACATGGACGGCATAGCCCATGACCCGTACTTCCAGGCGGTAGGTGCCGGGGGGAATGCCGTCGATCTGAAAGTCGCCGGTCTGGGCGCTGCCGCCGCCGTTCCAGGGATCGATTTGTCCCCAGCCCCAGTAACGCTCTTCGGTATTGGCGTTGCTGATGGCCTGGACGTCGATGTTTTTCCAATCGCTGACGGCTTCGGGCAGCAGCACGCTGCCGCTCAGGCGCGATGCCTTGGTCAGCACGATGGTTCCGGCATCGCCGCCGGAGGCGTCGACCGGTATATTGACGCTGCTCAATGCCTGGCCGTTCAATGTGGCCACATAGCCTTCGGCGTTGACATGGAGGCGGTAGTTGGCATCGCCGGACGGAGGAGGGATATTGATGTTGAAATTGATGGCGTTGTAGCCGACTTCGAAACGGGCATCGGTATTGCCCCATCCGGGTCCGTTGGTATTGTAGCCGTCGATCCAGACCCAGAGATCGTTCTGCTGCCAGCCCCACTGGTTGGTGAAGGCGGCGAATTGATCGGCCACCTCATCGGTGATGCCATCGGCATCCCGGTCCAGTTTCAGGGTGCCGCTGATGGAGATGGCATCGCCCATGACGATGGTGCCGGCGTTCACGGTGGTTTCGCCGGCGGCCAGGTGGATATCGGATTCGCTGGTGACCTTGCCGGTGGCCTGCACCCGGAGGTGGTAGTCGGCGCCGGCCTGCAGCCCCGACAGGGTGAAATCGCCGTTGCTGTCGGTGCGGGTCTCGCCCCAGGCCAGCCAGGATCCGGCCTCGACGCGGGCCCCCATGATGGGATTTCCGCTGCGGTCTTCCACCGTACCGGTGATGCCGGCGGTCTCCACGGCGATCATCATGGTCTTGTTGGCTTCGGTGTTTTCGAACTGGCCGTCATCGTCTTCATCCACCCATACCTGGACCTTGTAGTTGCCGTTGGGCAGCATGTTCCAGTTCTGGTCGCGGCCCGACCACCAGACGTTCATCAATTGTCCGGATTCCATCCACCAGGAGTCGGTCTTGTCGGCATTGCCCTCGTACCACCAGTGTTCCCAGGTATCCCAGGGAAAATCGGTGCACCAGCAGTTTTGGTCCCAGGTGATGGTGATGGTCTCCCCCCGCAACTCGGGCCGGGGATAGTCGTCGGGATAGGTATAGGTCCAGTTGGAGCCGTCCACCGGGTTTTCGACGGGTGGATTCCACGGGTGAGCGGGATCCGACCAGTCGAACGGGGTCAGTATCCCGTCACCATTGGAATCCACGATGACACGGATCTGGCGCCAGGTCCCCGGAACACCGCCGGTCCAGATGGCGCCGATCTGGGCCTCCACCTGCCCGCCGATGGTGATCGAGGGTGTGGAAATGCCCGCATAATCGAATGTATTGCCGAAATTGCCGGCATCGATGGTGGAAATATCGATCATCTCCTGGCTGCTGGCGACACCGAAAAGCACGTCGTTAACACCGGCGGTGGCCTGGCCGGCGGTTGCCAGCGCGACCAGAGTCGCGATGACCAGATAAAAGGCAAATGTGTCCCGACGTTTCATTGGTTTTCCTCCTTATCGACTGGATTCCTGGATGGTTTGCTGGATGGATGCATCCCGCTGGGAACGATAGGCGTTCTTTGCGTTCTCCACGGATTGTCTGGCCGCCGTAATCTGGGCTTTTTTATTTCGCTGGGACAGTGCATCCCGTTGCTGGCGGTATTCTGAATACGCTTTGGCCGCGGACAGGGTGTCGGGCCGGTAATCGGGGCCGCGACGGCGGTCCTTGAAATTAAAACCGCTGAAACCCATCGCGCTTGCGGTGATGTTCACCGGTGCCCTGACCTGTTTGCGCGCGTATGCCAATCCGGACTGCACGCCATTGGCGGACCGGTCGCGGTAATCGGTCGAACCCCCGCGGGCGTAGGAAGAAATACCGGGAACGGCCTGATCACCAGTCATCCTTACGAAGGCGGCATTCTGGTTGCCTTTGGCGTAGACTTTTATCTCCGCGATGGACAACTGCTGCCGGCCGGGAATCTTGGTAAATAGTATGGCATAGCTGTGGGGGTGGACCATGCGCTCAATGGCCTCCTCCGCGGGAAGGGCCGTGGGCAGGTCGAAGCTGGTGGGGGCTTCAATCAATTGGTCGTCAACATAGACGGCATATCCACCCTGCTCGGCCAGGCGGCCCAACACGGCACCCAGGGGCGCTTGCCGGGCATAGCCGCTGATTCTGCCGTTATCGACAGTGATGTCGAATCCCAGGGCCCAGGCAGAGCCTCCGGCGCCCAGGACAATTGCGCCCATGATCAGCAGCCGCCACAGCCATCGAGGTGCCGATAGGCGGGCCGGCAGGGCACAGCCAGCCATTATGTCGCCTCTTTTTTGTAAAGAAGTGACCTGACGATCGATTTGACAATCCATGCGGACCTCCCGTTGATTGATGTGTGCCTCATTAGTGAGCAAACGCCTTGCCACATATGCATAAATGAAATATTATTTTAAAAGTCAGTTAGATATAGTTAGGATGGGGTGAGCGGGGATCGGAGACGTCTATCAGATCGAAAGAATTGTCTTGAATTTGGTATCAAAATGGGAGGCGGCCCGCATACGTTCCGGGCCCTGAGGATAGGGAAAAGTTAAAAGGAGGGAGGTCATACCTATCCACGCGCTTCGAAATCAGACCATTGTATTCGGAGGACGTCTTATTCGGGGGACATCTTACTTAATGATTGACAAAACTTCTTGTTTTCCTTGCTTCAGATATTGGAAGAGACCCTCTCTTCCCGTTGTTTTGACAGCGAAGTCTCCCAGATTTCTTCGAACTGGGCCATGCCTTCCGGGTTGTCCATATGCTGGATATCGATGGAATTCAAGACAAGGCAGGTCTCCGGTTTCGTCTCCTCGTCCATGACGGCGCGAAGGCGGTGGATCAGGTCCTGGTCCTTCAGTTCCGAGGTGATGAGTTTCTTGTCGTGGGCGGTCAGGCCCCGGACAAGCAGCCGGCCTTCGGTCAGGTACTCGAACGGACGGGCCTTGATGGCTTCCACTAGCGCCGTGGGTGTATTTTCCTCCATTAAGACCCCGAACAGCAAAGCGCCCGCATGCTGCCGGGCATCGGCGGTGGCGACGATTTTACCCTGGAACAAAGGCAGGTAATCGGTGTTCGCAATTTCGATCCAGCCCTGCCAATCCGAGGTGCGCATCTGGTCCAGGCCCTCTAAGACGGCGCCTTTCTTGTTCCCCCGGCGCGCGATGAATATCCCGACGACGGCGGCGATCACGGCAATTTTGATCAGAAGGGCAAAGGTCACGGGCAAGATCCTTTCTTCTTCTCATTAATATCTTCGTGAATTTCTTTTTTCTTCAATAAGCCGGCTGCATCCAGGTCGGGTGCATCTGTTTGATTTTTCGAAATTTGCTGGTGGGAACGTAATTGGTAAGGAAATATGTCAGAAATCCAATTGAGTGTCAACCATGATAAATTGGCAAAAGACAGGAAGTTGGTTCTATTAGAAACGAATTGATGGTTGCTGCCCGGATTGGAATTCGCTCATGGTGTGATCCTCTCTGTTTGCTACCACGGATGGTGGGTTCCCCTGCTATTTGGACTGGGTGGGATAGCCTGCCTTGACCCACTCCCACCAACCGCCTTTTAGGACATAAATCCTGGCAAAGCCCTGATCGCGAAGACTGAACGCCACACTGGCGCTCGTTTGCTCGTTGGGTCAGTCGCAGTAAAGCACCAGGGTCAGATTCCTGGGATAGCGGGGGGTCCACGAATTGATCTCCATGGGATCTTCCCTCACGGCGCCGGCGATCCTGCGGTCGCTTTTTCTCCAGTTTGGTGCATACCGCACATCGATGATCCTGACCGATGGGTCTCCCAGTCTGGGTTTCAGGTCTTCCTTTGTTATCCTGGGAATATCCACCAACTCTTCCACCGGACGAAAGCCGTGCCCGCAGGCAGTAAAGAAAAAGGCAGCCAAGATCATGACCCACCATTTATTACGTGCTTTCATACGCATGAGAACCTCTTACCCTCGTGGCAACTTCTTCTCCGTAGGATAGTCCAATCGCTTCCATGTATTCCACCCGCCTTTGAGGGCAAAGGCCGACGAAAAACCGAGCTCCCGCAATTTGAGCGCCACACCGGCGCTCGTGTATTCATTGGGTCAGGCGCAATAGACGACGATGAATCCGTCTTTCGGATACCGGGAGGCCCACGCGCTGACATTGTGGGGATCGATGCGAACGGCATCGGCGATCTTGAGGTCGCTTTGCTTCCAATCGGAGACGATCCGGGCATCCAGGATGAAGACGCCCGGCTGGCCAAGCCTGGATTTAAGTTGATCCGGCTCGATCCGTATTTCGTCGTCGGCCGCTGAAATCCCGGCGAACAGAATCATCGCCGCCGTGACGAGGCTTGCAATGTATTTTGAGACATGGGAAACGCGCACGGTCGTCCTCCTTTTCCGCGCAGCCATCAATCTTATGCGCTATGATGAATCTCAAAATAAGGTTGAGGTGTCTCAGCGTCAACAAATTCCGTGTTGAACGACTTTGGGTTCTTATGTATGGAAAAGGGGACTTCCGGATCTATTGCAGGTCAGGCTTCCAGATAATTTGGCGGGTTTGAATTCCAACTGAAAAATCAATCGGCCACAAACAGGGAAACCATGACGACAAACCTGGAACAGAAATCATCCGTGGATGAAATACGACAGAGATTCGATCAGGATGTCGATCGGTTTTCGGATCTCGGGACCGGGCAAACCGCCCTGGTCGATGCACCCCTGGCAATGGAGTTGATAACGCAGGCTGCCTTTGAATCGACCCAAAGGATCCAAAGCGTTTTGGATATCGGCTGCGGAGCGGGAAACAATACTATAAAATTGCTACACCATGTTTCGCCTTTTGATAGCGACCTGGTCGATTTGAGCCTGCCGATGCTGGAGAGGGCCCGGGAGCGGATTTCAGAGGTCAATGCCGGCAGGATTAGGATATTTCAGGGCGATTTTCGAGACGTCGATTTACCGCAAAGAAGATACGATGTCATATTGGCGGCGGCTGTCTTGCACCATCTGCGGGATGATCATGATTGGGAGTCGACCTTTCGCAAGATCTATGGATTGACCGCGCCAGGCGGCAGCGTGTGGATTACGGATCTGGTTGCCCATGAGACCGGGCCGGTTCAATCGCTGATGTGGAAACGATACGGTGAGTATCTCTGTTCGGTGGGAGGAGAAGCATACAGGGATAAAATCTTTGACGATATCGACAAGGAAGATTCGCCCAGGCCGGTCACCTATCAAATGGAGTTACTGCGGAAGGTGGGATTCGAACATGTAGAACTGTTACACAAGAACGCTTGTTTCGCCGTTTTTGGTGCGACCAAGGCAAAGGATGGCCCGCGAAAATCCTGACTCGCCGAATGATGATGGTATCGAACCATCGATAAAAAGATTGCACCGGCGATTTCACCTGTTTTCCGATATACTGTTCGGCAAAAAGTTAATTAGTTAGGAACGTCCCTTAAAATGAAGGCAAAACGCGCGTCAACCGAGGAAAAACTATCGGCCCTCAGAGAACTTGGAAAGAGACCGATCTCCGGAGGTGCCCCCAAAGCGCTTGCAAAAGCATTGACCGGCGCGAACAATATTCTGGCTGCCGAAGCCGCAAAAATCGTCGGCAGGCTTGGGATGGAGGAACTGATTCCGGAATTGCGAAAGGCGTTCCATCGCTTTCTGGACGATCCGGTGAAGCGGGATAAGGGATGCCTGGCGAAAGAAGCGATCATCGAAGCCCTCGACGTCCTGGAGTACGACGAAGAGGCGGTCTTTCTTCAAGGGGTTAAATATTTCCAGATAGAACCCGCTTATTTGCGACCCGTGGACACGGCGGCCATTCTCCGCGGGAAGTGCGCCTTCGCCTTGGTGCGGATCGGGTGTCCGCAGGTTGTTTTTGAGTTGGTTGAATTGCTGGTCGACCCCGAGCCCCAAGCGCGCATCGCCGCGGTAAGGGCGCTCGTCGGTATCACTTCTGATATCGGCGAACCATTGATGCGATTAAAGGCAATACAAGGCGACGAGGACCAACAGGTTGTCGCAGAATGCCTGTTTGCCCTCATGCAGGTCAATCCCGAGAATTCGATGGATTTCGTTGAAAGGTTCCTGGGGGCGGATGATTTGACCGAGGCAAGCGATCGCGCGTTGATTCTTGCTGAAAATGCGGCGCTGGCACTGGGTGAGTCCAGGCTGGCGAAAGCGTTTGAGATTCTGCGCCAGCACAGGGAAGAGAACATGAATCCCGAATTTCAGGATATGCTGTTGATGCCCATGGCATTGACGCGACTCGAAGGAGCCTTCGATTATTTAATCGATGTTATCGAAAATGAAGCCAGGCAAAGCGCCGTGGCAGCAGTGAAGGCGATAAAAATATTCGGTGACGAAGGCCATCGATCCAGGATCCGGAGGGCGGTCTCGTTGCGGGATGAAGCAGTGGTTTCCGAAGCATATGCCGATCGGGATGGCGCGTGAGTTGCCATATCCGAATCGTGTTTGATGCGGTGCCTTGCACATGAAAAAAACGATCCCGGCAGGTTGCCGGGATCGTTTTTGTTGAAATGGTGCCGAAGGCGGGATTTGAACCCGCACAGCCGTAGGCCACTACCCCCTCAAGATAGCGTGTCTACCAAATTCCACCACTTCGGCACGAAATCGAGTCGGCGAATAGATGCATGGTTCCTACTCGGCCGTGGTTTTGCCGGTATCTGCCTCCTGGGTCGTAGTCGGCGCCGCGTCCTGCTGATCCGAAGCCGGTGCTGCCTCCTGCGGTTCGGGTTGCGTGCCGGGTTCGTCCACGGTTTGGGCCGGAGCATTTTGCTGCGCGGCCGGCGGTTCATCCAGGATCGACACGTTGCTGCGATTGGAGGCCATGTAGGCCAGGGTCAGGGAGGTGAGCATAAAGACAATCGCCGCGACGGTGGTCATCTTGCTCAGGAAAGTCGAGGCACCGGTGGCGCCGAACAGCGTGTTGCTGCCGCCGCCGCCGAATGCGGCTCCCATGTCTGCGCCCTTGCCGGTTTGCAGCAAAACGATCATGATCAGCGCGATACAGACGATGATGTGAATGACAACGATGAGAAGATTCATAAAAATCCCAAATCAGGTTTGATAATTTACCAGTTGAGCGAAGGATTCCGCATCGAGGCTCGCCCCGCCGACCAGGGCGCCGTCGATATCCGGCATCGCCATCAATTCCTTGATGTTGGATGGCTTCACGCTTCCCCCATAAAGTATCCGCAGCCCCTGGGCAAATTGCGGGCTAAATTGCCCGGCGAGTTTTTGCCGCAGATAGGCGTGCACTTCCTGTGCCTGCTCCCTGGTCGCGGTTTTTCCGGTGCCGATGGCCCAGACGGGCTCATAGGCGATGACCATGGACCTCAGGCGATCCGGAACCAATCCCCCTAACCCGTTTTCAATCTGTTTGTCAAGTACAGAAAAGGTGTCCCCGGCATCGCGCTGGGCTTCCGTTTCGCCGATGCAGACAACCGGGGCGAGACCGGCGTCGGTGGCGGCTTCGATCTTGCGGTGGATGGCTTCATCGGTTTCGCCGAAGTATTGACGGCGCTCGGAATGACCGATGATGACAAAACGGCAGCCGGTCGATGCGATCATTCCGGCGGAGATTTCTCCGGTATAGGCGCCTTCCGGTTCCCAATGCAGGTTCTGGGCTCCCAGGGCGATGGCCGAGCCCCGGCATTCCTCCGCCGTTTGCGCCAGGGCGGTATAGGACGGGGCGATCATGATCTCCACGTCCCCGGCGTGGCGCACCAGCCCCTTGAGGCGTCTGGCGAACTCGACGGCCTGTTCCCCAGTCTTGTGCATTTTCCAATTGCCGGCGATGAGAGGACGGCGGGTCGTCATGTCGGACTCCTTCCCTGCGATAGGCCGATTTTACCGTTATCGGCGCCGCCGTCCGCGGGTAGGGCGCCGATGCCGTCTCGGCTGGCTCGCATCTAAGATCAGTCGGTCTACAACGATTCTGCGATCATCGCCGCCAGATCCACCATGCGGTGGGAATAGCCCGATTCATTGTCATACCAGGAGAGGACCTTTACCATCTGGTCCACCACATACGTGGTCGTCCCGTCCACGATGGATGACAATGGGTTGCCGTTGAAATCCGTGGAGACCAGCGGCAACTCGCAGAACCCCAGGATACCCTTCAATTCTCCCTCGGCCGCCGATTGGAGGGCCGCATTGATGTCGGATACCGAAACCCCCGTCTTCTCGATATTGACCACGATATCGACGATGGAGACATTGGGCGTGGGCACCCGGATGGCCAGTCCGTTGAGTTTGCCGGCCAACTCTGGCAGAACCAGGGCGACTGCCTTGGCGGCCCCCGTGGTGGTCGGAATCATCGACAGCGCCGCCGCGCGTGCCCGCCGCAGATCCTTGTGCGGAAAGTCGAGCAGGCGCTGGTCGCCGGTATAGGAATGAATCGTGGTCATCAGGCCGCTGCGGATGCCGAAATTGTCCATCAATACCTTGGCCACCGGCGACAGGCAGTTGGTCGTGCAGGATGCGTTGGAGATGATGTGATGCTGTTTGGGGTCGTATTGTCTGTGGTTGACGCCCATGACGAGGGTGATGTCCGGTTCCTTGGCCGGGGCCGATATGATGACCTTGCGCGCGCCGGCCATCAAGTGCTTGGCGGCATTTTCGTGGTCTCGGAACAGGCCGGTGCATTCCAGGGCGATGTCGACGCCCCACTCCTGCCAGGGAAGCTGGGCCGGGTCCTTGATGGCCGTATAGGCGATTTTCCTGTCGTCGATGACGATGGCGTTTTCTTCGGCCTTGATGGCATTGCCGAGCTTTCCATGGACCGAGTCGTAGGAGAGCAGGTGGGCCATGGTGGGGGCATCGGTCAAGTCATTGATGGCGACGACCTCGACATCGGGGTGGTTCATGGCGGCCCGGAAAACCATTCGGCCGATTCTTCCAAATCCATTGATTCCAAGCTTGACGCTCATGGTTCCTCCTATGGATGAGGTATATGCGAATGTGAGTTACTTGCGCTGATTGCCTTTGAGGATGCTGCTGGCCACGGAGATGCTTTTTTTTCCGTATCGTTCGAGGTGTTCCGCAAATTCCGGCAGGGGCTTGTCTTTGCGCAGGCTTATGGCCTTGATCAGCATGGGGAGGTTGACACCGGAAACGACTTCCACACGACCTTCCTCCAAAAAGGAATAGCTCAAATTCGAGGGCGTTCCGCCGAACATGTCGGTCAGTATCAGCACGCCGTCTTTCTTGCCGACCTTCTTGATGGCGGTCTCGATTTTGTGGCGCAGGTCCTCTGCATTTTCCCGCAAGTCGATGGAGATCGGAACCAACCCCTCCGGCCGTTCGCCGAGGATGAACTCGACGCAGTCGATGAGGGCGGCACCCAATTCGCGATGGGTTGCGATAAGAATTCCGATCATGATGGTTCCTGATTCCTTGACAGATTTGAAGGCAGAAATCGCAATTCAATGATATGAATACAACTTTCACTGTCGGACAACAAGGGGTTAAGCCATAATTTATGCAGATCGTCAAGTGCCCTTTTCATTGCGGGCAGGGCAATCCAATACAGCCGATCCGGATATTTTGCGGATTGCCGAGTGGCGGGCTCTTTGGCCGGTGTCGTCAGGTGAAGCGGATGTCTCTGTGAAACAGGCGCACGCCGGGCTGGTCCCGGCGGATATGTTCGTAGACTTTCTTGGCGATCACCACCGATCGATGCATACCGCCGGTACATCCGACGGCGATGGTCAGGTAGGCCTTGCCTTCCTGGCTGTATCGGGGAATCAAGTAGCCGAGCAAGTCGAGAAATTTCTCCAGAAAAATCTCGCACTCCGGATTTTTCAATACAAAATTTTCCACCTCCGGCGATTCGCCGGTCTTGAGCTTGAGTTCCGGCACGAAATAGGGGTTGGCCAGGAAGCGGACATCGATGACCATGTCGGCATCCTGTGGGGTTCCATGTTTGAATCCGAAGGAGACGACATTGATGGCCATGCCCTGGATGGAGGTGTGCCGGTGGGCGATGTTGAGGATGGCGAACTTCAGTTCGTGAACGCTGAAATTCGAAGTGTCGATGACATACTGCGCCTTGTGTCGCAGCGGTTCGATCTTTTTCGACTCGTCGCGGATGGCCGTGACGAGGCTGGCGCCGCCGGCCAGCGGGTGGTGACGTCGCGTCTGGCTGAACCTTCGCAGCAAGACCGCTTCTTCGGTGTGGAGGTAGACGGTGCTGACCTGGAAACCGTCCGCTTCGAGCTTCCGGCACAGTTGGTCGTAATGGTCCAGAAAATGCCGGTCGCGCAGGTCCATGACGAAGGCCCAACCGGCTAGATTGGAAGCGTCCTGCCGGCTTTGTTCCAAAAACTGGGTCACCAGCTTCACCGGCATGTTGTCGATGCAATGAAAGCCGGAATCCTCGAACGATCCCAGGGCCGTGCTTTTTCCGGAGCCCGAGCATCCGGTAATGATGATCACATTGAGCTGCCTCAAGATAGCCTGCTATTGCTGCGGTTTAGCATTTTCAGATGGTACGGATCCGACACAAGCCCGGGCGTCCAAAAGGTGAAATCATATTTGCCCGGACCTTCGATGGTCGGGATGCCCGGGCGGTCGCGCTTTCAGAAATCATTGTCCGCCTCGCCGACGATGGATAGCACATCATCGGCTGATGCGGCCTGCAGGAGTTTTTGTTTGAAATCTTCATCCTTCAGCAGCCGCGAGATTCGCGCCAGGAGCTTGAGATGGACGCCGGCAGAATTTTCCGGCGTCATGAGCAGGAAGAAAATGTGGGTGGGGCGGCCGTCCATGGATTCGAAATCGACCCCTTGGTGACTGAGTCCAAATCCCAGGACCAGGGATTCCAGATCCTTCAGTTTGCCGTGCGGGATGCCGATCCCGCCACCGATGCCGGTGCTGCCGAGACGCTCGCGTTCCAGCAGCACCTTGACGAGTTCTTCCTGGCCGGTACCGGCGATGGAGGCCACCGGCGTCACCATTTCATCGATGACGCCTTTCTTGTCACGGGCTTGCAGGTTCACGTTGATGGCGTCTTTATTGAGTACGTCCAGAATTTTCATGTTTGGTTCACCAAGAGTTAATTGCGCAACGGATATCTGTCACGGGTTGGTTATACACTGGGTTGAATCAGGCCGAAGTTTCCGTCTTTGCGCCGATAGAGTACATTCACCTGCCCGGAATGCGCATTGGTGAAGACCAGAAAATTGTTATCGATAAGTTCCATCTGCATAATCGCTTCATCCGCATCCATGGGTTTGTAGTCGATATTCTTGACGACTACCTGGGGTTCGACCTCTTCGTCGAGCGACATTGCCTCCCCAGGGGAAGGGGTCTTGTTCCGGCCCTTGCCCGCACGGCGCTCGCGTACCTTCTGTTTGCTCTTCTTGATTTGTTTTTCAATCTTGTCCAGGGTCATGTCGATGGCCGAATACATATCCTCGGTTTCTTCTTTGCCGTTTATGTTCAAGCGGTCGCCGATGATATTGATTTCGGCGATGTGGCGAAACTTTTCTACGGACAGGACCACATTGGCTTCCGCCGGGTTGTATAAAAATTTGTCCAATCGGTTTAGTTTTTCGCTGACATAGGATTTCAGATGGTCGGAAGGGTCGAGGTTTTTGAATGTTACGGATGTTTGCATATAGGCAGCCTCCTTATCTAAGATCTATGAAGGTCATTGGAGCTTATGGGGTCATTGCCGCTGGAACGGACTGCTTTTCTTAAATTAACGAGTATCCCAAGGATTTCAACCCGATGAATGCGGGCACTAAATGTAGCGTTTGCGTTTGTTGGACGGCAGCACCCCCATGATTTCCCGGTACTTGGCAACGGTCCGCCGGGCGATGTCGATGTTCTCGGCCTTCAACAGCTCGGCCATTTTGCTGTCGCTGTAAGGCTTGCGCGGGTCTTCGCTCTCGATCAGGCGCTTGATTTTCGCCTGCACGCTGGCCGATGCGATGGCTTCCCCGTGGAGCCGTTTGATGGAGCTGTTGAAAAAATACTTGAGTTCGAAGATGCCCTGCGGCGTATAGGCGTACTTGTTGGTCGTCACCCGGCTGATGGTCGATTCGTGCATCCCGATATCCTCCGCCACGTCCCGCAACACCATGGGCTTCAGGTGCGCGATGCCTTTTTCGAAGAAATCGCGCTGGAACTTGAGGATGCTCTTCATCACCTTGTAAATGGTTTTCTGGCGCTGGTGGATGCTGCGAATCAGCCAGGCCGCGGACCGCAATTTGTCCTGGATGTAGTCCTTGGCATTGCCGCTGACTTCCTTGTCGCGCATGATGGCTTGCTTGTAAAACGAGTTCACGCGCAGTTTCGGCAGCCCGTCATCGTTGACCACCACCACGAAGTCGTCCTCGGCTTTGTACACATAGATGTCGGGCGTGATATATTGCGGTTCTTCTTCACTGAACAGCCGGCCGGGCTTGGGCTCCATGCTGGTGATCACATTCACCGCGGCGACGACTTCCTCGATGCTCACCTTGAGGGCCCGGCAGATGGCCTTGTAGTTCTTATTTTCCAGATGGTTGATATGATTGCTGATGATTTGCGTGACCAGGGAGTCCTTCAGCCCCAGGTTTTTGGCCTGCAGCAGCAGGCATTCCTTGAGATCCCTGGCGCAGACGCCGATGGGATCGAAGGATTGCATAAGGAAAAGTACTTCTTCAATGTCATCCGCGGTGACACCCGCCTGCACCGCAAGCTCTTCCGCGCTGGTCTGAAGGTATCCGTCCCGGTTCAGGCTGCCGATGATCAGGCTGCCGATGCGTTTTTCTTCGGGTGATGGCGAAGACATCAGCAGTTGCCAGAGAAGGTGATCGCTCAGTGATTCTTTGTGGGAGATAAAAGCTTCGTATTGGGGGGTTTCTCTGTCTTCGGTCTCGAAACGGATACGACCGGGCGCATTGTATTCGTCGATGTAGTTGCTCCAGTCGATATCACCGGAGAGTTTTTCATCGATGGTGACTTCCTTGGTTTTTTCGGTGGGTTTGGATTCCGGTTCGCTTTCTTCCGCCAGCCGCTCCTTGACGGTCGACTCTTGAGATTCCTCCAGGGTCGGGTTGTCTTCCATCTCCTGGCGGATCGCATCCATCAACTCCAGGCGAGACAGCTGCAGCAGCTTGATGGCCATCTGCAACTGTGGCGTCATGATCAATTGCTGCGTGAGCTTCAGTTGCTGTCGGAGTTCTATTGCCATATTACAACCTGAATTCGTCTCCAAGGTAAATGCGCCGTGCGATGGGGCTGTCGGCAATCTGTTCCGGCGAACCGGACTCGATCACCTCGCCATCGGCCAGGATATAGGCCGAATCGCAGGCTTCCAAAGTTTCGCGGACGTTATGGTCCGAGATCAGAATGCCGATGTCACGTTGCTTGAGATGGCCGATGATCTTTTTGATATCGGCCACCGCCAGCGGGTCGATACCGGCAAAAGGCTCATCCAGCAGGATAAAAGCCGGATTGGTGGCAAGCGCCCGGCTGATCTCCAGCCGTCTTCTTTCCCCCCCGGACAGTGAGTTGGCACGCTGGTTCATCAGATGCCGGATTCCCAATTCGTCCAGTAGCGCCTCGGCCCTGCTTTTTTGTTCGGACCTGGCGATGTCCATGGTTTCCAGGATGGCCAGCACATTTTGCCCCACCGTCAACTTCTTGAAAATGGATGCCTCCTGGGGCAGATAACCAATGCCCTTGCGGGCACGTATGTACATGGGGCAATTCGTGATGTCTTCGTCATCCAGGAGCACCTTGCCGGCATTCGGTTTTACCAGCCCGACGGTCATGTAGAATGTGGTCGTCTTGCCTGCGCCGTTGGGTCCCAGTAAGCCGATGACCTTCCCGGAGGAAACCGAAAGACTGACAGTCTGTACCACACGGCGGCCGTTGTAATGTTTCACCAAGTTTTCGACTGCCAATCTCGCCATGCCTGGCCTTCGCAAATGCTGATTTCGCAAGATAGTTGCTATATCAAGAGCCCCGGTTCAGTTCAAGCCTCTTTGGTCCGAACGAATGATCGCCTTGACCCGGGATTTCTCATCGCCGTCCAGAACCACCCGACCGTCGTTGCGGTAGAAGGTGATTCGACTGCCGGTGATTTCATCCTGGCCGCTGATGACCTTGGCCCCGGGGCCAAGCAAAATCAGCTTGCGCTCCTCAGTAATATAGATGGCTTGGTCTCCGACAGCAACCTTATTGTCAAAGGTGATCCTCACCTGGCCGTAGGCCTCGATCTTATCGATATTCCGCGTTGCCGCGGCGGTATCCGTCCCCTGGCCCTCCCCGTAGAACAACTTGAGCCGGTCGGCCAGCAATTCGGTCGCGCCCTGGACGGCACGGACATTGCCGCTGAATTCGGCGGTATGAGCGCTGTTTTCGGCCACCAGTTTGTCCGCGGTGATGTCGATGGGCTCGGCCGGCGGCGCGGAGGACGGATCGGCGGCCATTGCCGCCGGCTCTCCGGCAAGGAGTTCGCAAAGTGCCAGCATCACGACGAATATCCTGCAGGCACTGAACCGGGTTTCAGATTGACGGATCTTCATTGAGAACCCCTCTTACCCGGCCGGTGAATTCAGCCTGGTTCTTGTTCAGATCATATTTCATGGTCGCCGCCTGCAAATCGATGGACCGCCCGGAAATGCGAACCGGGACATCGGATTCGAGAAGACGCAGTTTGTGATGATAGGCCAATGCATCGGTCTCGAGTGTATATCGGTCGTTGTCGACGATTACATTACCGTGGACCTGGATGTCGTTGTTGCGGGTGTGGAGAACTCCCTCCCGGGCCGTGAGCTTGACCTCGGAGCCGTCGTCGAGGAAAAAATGCACCACGGGCGAATGGAGCACCAGTTCGCCGGATTCCGACCTCAACTCGGCGGTTTCGGCTTCCAGCTTCCATTGGACCACGCCGTCCTTGGTGGCGGTCTGGCGGATCTGCGACAGGGCCATGGACGCCTCGGAAGCGGTCTCGGGCGGGCGGGTCGACGGCAGGTTGGCCTGGGATCGACGGTTCAGGTAAAACGCGCCGAATGCGCTGATGGCGATGAGACCTGCCGTGACCGTCAGGACGATCTTCAACTTGGTGGTTCGATCAGCCATCGAAGAGCCTCTTTACCAGGCCATCCCACAATCCCTGGGCTTTGAGGATCGATTCGCTGATTTCGCGGACCGCCCCCCGTCCGCCGTCCGCCCGGGTGGTCAGGTGGGCCGCCTGACGCACCATCTCATGGGCATCGGCAACGGCCACCGCCAGGCCCACGCGTTTCATCACCGGCAGATCGGGCAGATCGTCTCCCACATAGGCGATGGCCTCGGGCGGCGTTGCGGTGCTGGTGCTGATCTCGGCGAGGGTCTTCTCTTTCCGGCGGATTCCTTCGAATACCAGGTCGATGCCCAGATTTTGGCAGCGGTGGCGCAGTGCCTGGGATTTGCGCCCGGTGATAATCCCCACCGGGATGCCCGCCTCCTTCAGCATGCGGATTCCGACGCCGTCCTTGACATCGAAGACTTTGGTCTGTTTGCCGTCATCGTCGTAAATGATTTCGCCGGATGTCAGGACGCCGTCGACATCCAGCAGAACCAGGCGGATCTTCTTGAGTCGGGATTCTGTCATTTTATTGTCTGATTTCAAATGGTTACTATCTTATGAATGGCGGCAAGCTGTTCGAACAGCGGTCGCAGGCCATCGAGGGGGAGCGAATTGGGGCCGTCGCACAAGGCCCGGTCCGGCTGCGGATGAACTTCGAAAAAGACGCCGTCGGCACCGGCGGCCACAGCGGCGCGGGCCAGGGTGGGGGCATGTTCACGCTGGCCGCCGGAACTGGAACCGGCCCCTCCCGGCAATTGCACGCTATGGGTGGCATCGAAAATCACCGGACACCCGGTGGCCTGCATGATCCGGATGCCCCGGAAATCGACCACCAGATTGTTGTACCCGAACATGACCCCTCGTTCGGTGAGGCAGACCGGATTTTTGTTCACCGAATGAATTTTCTCCACGATATGGGCGACATCCCACGGCGCCAGAAATTGTCCTTTCTTGATGTTGATGGGCTTTCCCGTCTGAGCGGCCGCCAGCAGGAAATCGGTCTGACGACAGAGGAATGCCGGAATCTGAATCATGTCCAGAACTTCGGCGGCGGCGGTCAATTGTCCGATTTCGTGGACATCGGACAGGACGGGAATCTGCAATTCTTCCTTGATGCGCGCCAGCAGTCGCAATCCCCGTTCCAGACCGGGTCCGCGGAAGGATCGAATGGACGTGCGGTTGGCCTTGTCGAAGGAGGCCTTGAATATGAAGGGCAAGCTCAACGTCCGGGTGAGCGATTTCAGGAAAGACGCGATTTCAAAGGTGGTGGTCTCGTCTTCGATGACACACGGGCCGGCGATGATCGCCAGAGGGGCCTTTTCACCTTGCGGAGTGTCGAATATAGTAAGCATTTAAAAAGCTTATCCTTCGTCCACCCAAAAGTCAAGCCGGTAAACTTTGCCTTGATAAGGCCTGTCATAGCTGTTATGGTTCTGGGTCTATTTACATCTTGTGGGAGGCGATAACCCATTGAATGCTAAAAGGAATAAGCCCCGGCCGCTGATTTGGGGGCTCCTTATCCTCATATTGCTGGTGCCCCTGGCGGTAGTATCGGTCAAACGAATGGAGGGAACACCGCCGGAAGTCGCCCTGGCCCTGGAATCCCCGTTCCTCGGATCCAGCCAGAACCTGTCCCTCACCGTGACGGACAAGAAGAACGGCATCCGGAGCATCTGGGTCGCGCTGTTCAAGGACGGAAAGGAGACCGTGCTCCTGGACAAGGTCTTTCCGGGGGGCGATATCCTGACCGGCGGCAAGATCCGGAGGGAATCCGTCGACATTCTGGTGGATCCCAAGGCCCGGGGAATCAAGGACGGCAAGGCGATGCTGCGCCTGGTGGTGCATGATTTCTCCTGGCGCAAGTGGGGGAAAGGCAACCGGACCTACCAGGAGCATGAGGTCATCGTCGATACCCTTGCTCCGGGGATCAGCGTGGTCAACCAGGCCCTGAACCTGGCCCAGGGCGGCGCCGGGCTCGTGGTCTATACGCTCTCCGAAGATTGCCCCGAGAGCGGCGTTACCGTCGGAGAGACCCTTTACCCCGGTTACGGCGGGCATTTCAAGAATCCGCTGACACGCCTGGCCTTCATCGCCCTCGATTTCCGGCAGGGGGCCGACACCCCGATTTCAGTGACGGCCACCGATTTCGCCGGAAATCAGTCACGGGCCGGTGTCGGGCACCACATCAACAAACGCAGCTTCCGGCGCGACACCATCACCGTCGGCGACAATTTCCTGAGCTGGAAGATGCCGGAATTCAGGGCGCTTTTACAAATCGACGAAGCCGTAAGCGACAAGGATCTATTCATAAAAGTCAACCGCGACCTGAGGCGCCGGAATTACGAACGGATCGTGGAAATCACATCCAAGACAGACAATTCCCTCCACTGGAAGGGGGCGTTTTCCCGATTGAATGGAGCGGCCAAACGGGCCGGCTTTGCCGACCATCGCAAATATCTCTACAAAGGGCAAAAGATCGATGAGCAGAACCACATGGGAATGGATCTGGCCTCCTTGAGCCATTCACCCGTACCGGCGTCCAACAACGGCAGAATCGCCTATGCCGACAACCTGGGAATTTACGGCGGCTGCGTGGTGATCGACCACGGGTACGGACTCTTCAGCATGTATGCCCATCTGAGTGCCATCGACGTGGCCGTCGACCAGATGGTCAGCATGGGCGATATCATCGGCAAAACCGGAACCAGCGGCATGGCCGGCGGTGATCACCTGCATTTCGGCATGCTGGTGCAGCATACCTTCGTCAATCCCGTGGAATGGTGGGACGGACAATGGGTGACCAACAATATCACGGCCAAGCTGGATGCCGCCGAATAGAATCGGGAGAACATCGAGATGTCGAAGCGCAAAGTTCAAAAGAGTTTTCAGGAGATCAACGCCAGGATCCGGTCCGGCGAAGTCGTCGTGGTCACGGCGGAGGAGATGACCGCCATCGTCAAGGACCAAGGCCCGGAAGAGGCGGCTCGACAGATCGATGTGGTGACCACCGGTACCTTCGCCCCCATGTGTTCGTCCGGCGCCCTGATCAATTTCGGCCACAGCGTGCCCGGCATCAAGGCCACCGATGTTTGGCTCAACAATGTCAAAGCCTACGCCGGCCTGGCGGCGGTGGACTGCTATATCGGCGCCACCGAAACATGCGGCGACGACCCGTTGAACAAGGTCTACCCGGGCGAATTCGCTTACGGCGGCGGTCATGTCATCCAGGACCTGGTGGCCGGCAAGACCGTCCATTTGCGGGCCGAGGCCTATGGCACCGATTGCTATCCCCGGCGGGATCTGGAGCAAACCATTACCCTGGAAAAACTACCCAATGCGGTGTTATGCAACCCGCGCAATGGGTACCAGAACTACAACACGGCCGTAAATACCCTCGGGAAAACCATTTACACATATATGGGGACCTTGAAGCCCCATCTGGGCAACGCCAATTATTGCAGCGCCGGCGCATTGAGTCCCCTGTTCAATGACCCTTATTATAAAACCATCGGACTGGGGACGCGCATCTTCCTGGGCGGCGGCGTCGGTTATGTAACCTGGCCCGGTACCCAGCATAAGCCATCGGTGGATCGCACCCCGACCGGGGCACCCCTCCGGCCCGCAGGCACCTTGTGGGTCATGGGCGATTTGAAACAGATGAGTCCGCGATGGCTGGTGGGCGTGGCCATCCAGGGGTATGGATGTTCGCTCGCCGTCGGCCTCGGAATTCCGATTCCCATCCTCAACGAGGAGATGGCACGCTTTACCGGCGTGTCGGATGAAGAACTGTTCACCCAGGTCATCGACTACGGGGCCGATTATCCCCAAGGGAAGTCGCGGAGTCTGGCCCAGGTCAGCTATGCCGAACTCAAGAGCGGCAGCATAGAGGTGGACGGTACAACAATCCCCACGGTGCCCCTGTCGAGCATGGTGCGGGCCAGGGAAATTGCCGACACCCTCAAGAAATGGATCCAGGAAGGCGGCTTCCTGTTGGGGGAACCCCAGATGCCCCTGCCGGCGGCGTAAGCGACGGACCCCGTGCAGGGGATGGCGCCCGGCGCGATCCAAAGGGGGAGGATGAGAGTCCGATGCCGGATAAACTGAGGCTTTTCGTGGCCCTTCCCCTGCCGGCCACGGGTATCGAATGCCTGGCGGGGCTCCAGGAGCGGATCAAGTCCCGCGGTCTGGCCATGGGCTGGGTCAGGCCCCGCAATCTGCATCTGACGATGAAGTTTCTGGGGGATGTCCCGGTTTCGGAGGTGGATGGATTGGCGGCGACCCTGCGACGCGTCGTCGCGACGCACCCGTCGCTGAAACTCATCCTGCAGGGCCTGGGCGTATTCCCGGGGATCCGGCGGCCGCGGGTGCTGTGGACGGGATTGGGGGGCGAAATCGATGCCTTGCGATCCATGTACGACGACCTGGAGGACGGGTTGGCCGGCCATGGATTTCAGAGGGACAACCGAGGGTTCCGGGCCCATATCACCCTCGGGCGGATCCGGAAGCGCATCGATGTCCAACATCTGCTGGACGTCATCGGGGGGCTGGGGCAATTCGAGCCGCTGCCGTTCGATGCCCGCCGGCTGGTGCTGTACAAGAGCGATCTGAAACCCTCCGGGGCGGTGTACACCCCCCTGGCGGAGGCGGAACTGGCATGAGCCGGCCTTAGATGCCCGGCACGATTTCCGCAAGACCGTAATCCGATAAGAAAAATGAAACCCCATCGCTGAGAGTTTGGATAAGAGGAGGCCATATGAGCGTTTCCGTGGATAAGACCAAAGCCGTTGACTCGGCCATGAACCAGATCGAGCGTCAATTCGGCAAGGGATCGATCATGAAACTGGGCAGCCGGCCCATCGTCGATATTCCGGTCATCCCTTCCGGTGCCATCGCCCTGGACCGCGCGCTGGGGGTCGGAGGGCTGCCCAGGGGACGTGTCATCGAGATCTACGGGCCGGAATCTTCCGGCAAGACCACCCTGGCCCTGCATGCCGTGGCCAATGCCCAGAAGAGAGGCGGCATCGCCGCTTTCATCGATGCCGAGCACGCCCTGGATGAAGGCTATGCCCGTCGGCTGGGGGTAAACACGGACGAACTGCTCGTTTCTCAGCCGGATACCGGCGAACAGGCCCTGGAGATCGCCGACATGCTGCTGCGCAGCGGAGCCATCGACGTCATCGTCATCGACTCGGTGGCCGCCCTGGTTCCCCGGGCCGAAATCGAAGGCGAAATGGGCGACTCCCACATGGGGCTGCAGGCCCGCCTGATGTCCCAGGCCTTGCGCAAACTCACCGGCACCATCGGCAAGACCAATACCTGCCTGATCTTCATCAACCAGATCCGCATGAAGATCGGCGTGGTCTTCGGCAACCCGGAAACCACCACCGGCGGCAATGCCTTGAAGTTCTACGCTTCGGTGCGCATGGACATCCGGCGCATCGGCGCCATCAAGAACGGCCAGGAAGTGGTGGGCAACCGGACGCGGGTCAAGGTGGTCAAGAACAAGATGGCCCCGCCTTTCAAGGAAGCCGAATTCGACATCATGTACGGCGAAGGCATCTCCGTGACCGGTGATTTGCTCGACATCGGCGTCGACGCCGGCATTATCGACAAAAGCGGTGCCTGGTACTCGTTCAACGGCGAACGCATCGGCCAGGGCCGCGAGAATGTGAAAAAGTTCCTGCAGGAAAATCCCGACATCTTCGACGACATCAATCAGCAGGTGCGGGAATCGGTGGGGTTGGCGGAGAAGCAGAATTCCGCCGCACAAGCTGATGAAGATTAAACACGGTCCTGGGCGCGTCGATGAATCAGAAGGCGCGTCACGCATATAAGTACAATGGAGTGTCTGGTAATGACGGGCAATGAAATTCGCAAGATCTTTCTCGATTATTTTGAAAAGCACCACCACCGTGTGGTCCGCAGTTCTTCTCTGGTGCCCCAGGACGATCCGACCCTGCTGTTTACCAACGCCGGCATGGTGCAGTTCAAGCGGACCTTCCTGGGGGAAGAGAAACGGGATTACTCCCGCGCCACCACCTCACAGAAATGCGTACGCGCCGGCGGCAAGCACAACGATCTGGACAACGTCGGCTACACCGCCCGTCACCATACCTTCTTCGAGATGCTGGGCAACTTCTCCTTCGGGGACTACTTCAAGGAGCAGGCCGTCGAGTTCGCCTGGGACTTGATGACCAATGGGTACGGGCTGCCCGCCGAAAGGCTCTATGCCTCGGTCTATACCGACGATGACGAGGCTTATGACCTCTGGCATCGAAGGATCGGAATTCCCCCGGAACGCGTGGTGCGCCTGGGAGAGGAAGAAAACTTCTGGGCCATGGGCGATACCGGCCCCTGCGGTCCCTGCAGCGAGATCCATCTGGACCGCGGCGAGGCTTATGGCTGTGGCAAGCCCGAATGCGGCGTGGACTGCGATTGCGACCGTTTCCTGGAGATCTGGAACCTGGTCTTCATGCAGTTCAACCGCGACGCCGCTGGCAAAATGACGCCCCTGCCCAAACCGAGCATCGATACCGGCTTGGGACTGGAGCGGCTCGCCTCGGTGTTGCAGGACAAGGAGACCAACTTCGACACGGACCTGATCCGGCCCATCATCGCCCGCACCGAATCCCTGGCGGCGAAGGCTTACGGCCAGGAGGAGGAGGTGGATGTCGCCATGAAGGTCATCGCCGATCACAGCCGGGCGGCCGCCTTTCTGATCGGTGACGGCGTTCTGCCTTCCAACGAGGGCAGGGGCTACGTGCTGCGCCGCATCATGCGCCGCGCCATACGCTACGGCCGCCAGATCGGCCTGGACAAACCCTTCCTGGGGCAAACCGCCGAAACCGTATTCGACATCATGAAGACCGCCTACCCGGAGTTGAAAGAATCGGAGGCCTTCATCCGCAACGTGATCGAAAACGAAGAAGTACGCTTCAGCGAGACCCTCGATACCGGCCTCAAGCTGCTCACCGAATCGATGAGCGAATTGGGGGCCGCCGGCAAAACAGAAATACCCGGCGACCTGATCTTCAAGTTGTACGACACCTTCGGTTTCCCGGTGGATATCGTTCAGGACGCGGCCCGCGGCACCCGGTTCGGGCTCGATATGGGCGGATTCCAACGCCGGATGCAGGACCAGCGCGAACGCAGCCGCTCCAAGGTGACCTTCGCCAGCATCGGCAATGCGTACAAGGAATTGTCGGCCCGTGCCGTCAAGCCGGAATTCAAGGGGTACGACGGCCTGACCCATGAAGCCGAGGTGCTGCTGCTGGTGAAGAACGACGAGAAGGTCGACAGCGCCGACCCGGGCGATGCGGTGGAGATCGTCACCGCGTCCACGCCGTTCTATGGCCAGGCCGGCGGTCAGGTGGGGGATACCGGTGTGATCAGCGCCGATGGGCTATCCGTCGATGTCGTCGACACCATCAAGGACCCCACCGGACTGATCATCCACAAAGGCAAGGTCTCCAGCGGACGGATCCAGGTCGGCCAGACCGTCGCCCTGCGCGTGGACGCCGCCAAGCGTCGGTCCACGGCCCTCAACCATACGGCCACCCATATTCTGCACGGCGCCCTGCGCAAGGTGCTGGGCGAACATGTCAAGCAGGCCGGTTCCCTGGTGGCCCCCGATCGGCTGCGCTTCGATTTCACCCATTTCTCCCATGTGGAGGTCGAAGAACTGGCCGCCATCGAAACCATGGTCAATGACCGGATCCGGGAAAACGTACCGGTCCACACGACGGAGATGGACGCGGATGATGCGCGCCAGTCCGGCGCCATGGCCCTGTTCGAAGAAAAATACGGAGATATCGTGCGGGTGGTCAGCCTCGGCGACTTCAGCAAGGAATTGTGCGGCGGCACCCATACCCGCCGGACCGGCGATATCGGCCTGTTTAAAATCGTTTCCGAGACCAGCGTGGCCGCCGGTGTCCGGCGGATCGACGCACTGACCGGCAAGGCGGCGGTGGATCATATGCAGCAACTGGCCGCCAATGCCCAACAATGCAGCCATCTGTTGCGGACCCGGCCGGAGGAGGTCCCCGAGCGGGTGGCCCAATTGCTGGCGGCGCAGAAATCCTCGGAAAAGGAGATCGAGAAGCTCAAAGCCGCCCTGGCCACGGCCAGCGCCGGAAGCGCGGACGAGGATCTGCGGACCGTCGACGGCGTGTCCGTGGTGGTCAAGCGCGTGGCCGTGGACAAGCCCTCGGCCCTGCGGGACCTGGCCGACCGCTTCAAGGACAAGCTCAAGTCGGGGGTGGTGGTATTGGGCAGCGATGCCGGTGAAAAAGCCCTCTTGATCGCCGTGGTGACCCAGGATCTTCTCGATCGCTTTCATGCCGGCAAGATCATCAAGGAGTTGGCCGCCGTCGTCGGCGGCGGAGGCGGCGGACGTCCCGACATGGCCCAGGCCGGTGGAAGCCGGCCGGAAAACCTCGACCTGGCCCTGGAAAAAGCGGTCGAGATCATCGGGAAGAAATAGAGACGGCCCTTCGACTTTTGCAACGTTAGGGGAATAAAGCGAAACGCGGTTATCCGGAATGCTCAAGTTGCATGTAACAGCAGGTCTTTTGCTGCTATCGCATATCGTCAATTCGTTGAATCGTCGAATGGTCAAATGGGGAAAGGCATTCTGTCTGATTTCATATTGCTGCAATATCTAAATGATAGAATTCCACTCCCGATTTGACCATTCGACGATTTGATGATTTGACCAAATCAACTTTGCATAATCGGCACAGATTCGGGCTGCCTTCCAGCCAGCTTGTGCTTTGTGGATAAGCGCGAAGCGAAAAGAAAAGAGCGGCGTTCGATGGAACGCCGCTCTTCTTGTCTGTCGGTATGGCCGCCCGGAGATATCCCCCATCAGCCCTCGTTTAACTTCAGGGCGATTTCGATGAACATGTCTCCCTTGTCCAGGATGCAGGGGATGGTGATCACCGGGACCCCCGATGGGTAGGAGACCTTGTGTTTGCCCACCACCACGCTGGGTACGGAGATGGAATTGTTGTTGCTGGGAAAATCGGTCTTGGCATTTCCGGCGATCATATTGCAGATTTCACCGATGGCATCGGTGCAATCCTCGTCCAGTTCCGTGACCTCTTCCCCCACCAGTGCCGAAACCAGCTGAAACGCGATCTCATGGGTCAGGCTGATGACCACGGAACCGCATACCGTGCCGCTGACACCGATGATGCTGCTGATCTCGTGGGGGGCGACATCGCTGCCCTTCTTCAATGATGGCTTGCCCAGTCGGAAGGGCACGTCGATCATGGTTTCGAAGACGTTTTTGGCCGCCACCACAAATGGCTTGATATAACTCGGATCGATCATTGCTCCACCTTCATCATAAAATGATGTCCACAGCAGGCAACCCGAATTCATTCAACGGCTTCCTGGCCGGCATGGATTGCCTGCATGCGCCATCCAGGCGTCATTCCTATCATCGGCCGGTTCCCCGGGAACTTTAAACCGCTTTTTCTTTTTTTTACGCGATTATCCACAAAGCTCAAGCTGGCTGGAAGGCAGCCCGAATCTGTGCCGATTATGCAAAGTTGATTTGGTCAAATCGGGAGTGGAATTCTATCATATAGATATTGCAGCAATATTGAGTAAGGCAACATGCCTCTCACCATTTGACCATTCGACGATTCAACGATTCGACTATATGAAATAGCAGCAAAAGACCTGCAGTTACATACAACTTGAGCATTCCGGATAACCGCGTTTTTTTAAGACCTCACTTCGGCTTGGTGAGCACGTCGATCATGGAAAAGACCTTGCCCGCGGCGCCTCGTTGAATCTGCTGCGCCAGGTAGACCACGGCGTCGAAGGTGCCTTCGGCATAGATCTGGCGGCCGTTGATGTTGTGGGTGAATTCGAACTTGACGCTCTTGTCGGCCGATATCAGCGTGTAGGTATGCCAGCCGTGGCCGCCCAGGTATTCGGCCGGGATGGCCCACATGTTGCGTTGGCGTTCCGGATCGCGCTCTTTCTCGATCTGGTCCGTGTGAAAGTCCACCCCCATGGCATTGAAGTAGCCCACCATGGCCTTGGCCGTGCCGCTGGTATCGGCCTTGCCGGCCTGGTGGCTTTCCCGCACGGTCATTTCGTACCCCTTGAACAGGTCGGGGAAATGGGTGGCCGCATGTTCCATCATGGCCTGCAACCCCACGATCTGTTTGGCCATGTTAGGGGCGATCACGGCGGCGATGCCGGAATCGAGAACGGCTTTCCGGAGTCGGTCGCGGTCGCCGCCCGTGGTTCCCATGACAAAGGGCAGTCTGCAGCGGCAATAGAATTCGGCGTTGTCATTGACGGCGCTGGGGTGGGTAAAATCGATGCTGATGAACATCCCTTCCCCATCCATGATGCGTTTGATCTTCTCTTCACGTAATTCCGGACGGATCAATTCGATGGCCGTCTCTCCGATGTGACAATGATCGATGTCGATCTCCGGACCGGTCAGGGAATAGGGCAGCACTTGCAGCCGCCGGTCGTTCATTGCCTGTTGGGCAATGACCTGGGCGACATTGCCGGGCAAACCGTTGAGCATGATTTTGATTGCCATGAAACTCTCCTCTTCCGCCGTGTGGCCCGGGCTCACGCCGGCAGGCCGCATCGTGGGATTATGTTTTTTCCGCCGCCCGCACCTGCAGCTTTTCCGCCAGCGCCTTCAGCCGCGGCAGTCGTTCCGCCGGCCCGGCGGCCAGCCGGCGGTGCAGGCTGCTGACGGCCCGCGGAATGTAGCGGGCGAACCAGGATTTGCCTTTCGTGTCGGTCAGGAAGCCGAAGGCGCCCAGCATTTGCAGGTTGCGCGCCAGTGCACAGAAAGGATACCCCCTGCGAAACTTTTCGGCATCGATCCCGTGGCGCTCTTGGAGCTGCCGCAGGGCATGGTCGTACAATTGGCGCTGCAGCGCGACCGGCAGGGACGCATAGGGATCGATGAGCAGCGCGGCCAGGTCGTATTGCAGGGGGCCCAGGCGGCCGCCCTGAAAATCGACGAAATAGATCTCTTCCTTGCGGAGCATGATATTGCGCGACTGCAGGTCCCGGTGGAGGAAGCCGGTAACGGCATGGGATTCGATCTGGCGGGCGATCCATTCGAATTCGTCCATCAGCGGGGCGTCGTCCATGTCCCAGCCGAGGTGGCCGCGAACAAACGCCTCCATGAAATAGCGGCATTCGTTGTCGATGATCACGCGTCGGTCGTATCGGGGCGTCTGGTAAGTCCAATCCGGATCGAAACCGCGGCCACCGTCCATGGCCATGGTGATCCAGCCGTCGATGACCCGGCGATACCAGTGGAGGACCTCGTCGGAACTCATCTTCCCCAGGCCGTCCTGCAACAGGGTGTCCCCCAGGTCCTCCAGGAAGACCAGGCCGCTGCAGCGGTCGTGCAAATAAATATGGGGGACCGGTACACGCCGGCGCCGCAGGTGACCGCCGATGGCCACATAGGCATCCACTTCCTGCCGACCTTCCCCGCAGCAAATTCCATGATCCGCCAGGATGAGGGATTCGTCGCCGTGTCGCAGACGAAACCACCGGCGGTCGGAACCGTCGCCATGCAAGGGCTGGATCCCCGGCTCGCGCGCGCCGGCTGCGCCGAAGGCTTTCCCGAAGGCCACCGGGACCATCCGGTCCAACACCGCCTGACGATAACGTTCGGGGGTACCGATGTCGTGCCATGAAAATGGCGGCGGAAGATACGCTTTGATTTTCTCTCCCGCCGCCAGCAGGTTTTCATAGGCGCTGATGATATGGGACGGTCCCGTGGCGGGAAGAAAATCGCGGACCCGTGGATCGACGACATGGATACCGGCAAACGCCATGGCCTTTTCCGGACCCTGGTCTTCGGCTCGGTATCGGAAGCGGGTGACGAATCCATCGGCATCCACCGCGACGTTATTGAAGTCGGCGTGATCGTGCATCACCATGGTGACCGGCCAATGGTGGTTGCCATGGTATTCGCAGACTTGTCGCAGATCGATATCGCTGACGATGTCGGCGTTGACCACCAGCAGGGGCTCCGTCGCCCAGCGGCCGGCCACGTTGACCAGGGCGCCGCCGGTTCCGAGGATTTCCGGCTCGTGGCAGATTTCGATCCGCACGCCCGGGTCGGCGCCGGCCAGGAAATCCTCGATCTGTCCATGTCCGTGATGGGTGTTGATCAACACGGTATCGAACCCGGCCCGGCGAACCTGATCGATGGCCAGCGCCAGTACCGGGATGTTATTGACGGTGAACAGCGCCTTGGGCCGGCGTTCGGTAAACGGCCGCAGCCGCGTGCCCAGGCCGGCGGCCAGAATCATGGCTTTCATGGTCACCCCAATGTTGCAAAAGTCGGAGGGCTTCAGAGCCAAGGCGCCAAGGGCGCAGCCGTAGTCAATCTACTGCAAGCCCTTGGCAACACCGTTACTTACGCCCTCCGAATTTCCCGAAGGGTAAAAAAGATGGCATAAAATAGTCCCGATCCTCGATTTGACCACTGGTTTATTCCTCGAAAGGAGCTTCCATGTAGGCTAAATTCAATGCGCATAATCTTTCCTCAATCTTTTGTCATCTTTTTTATGCAACGTTGGGGGTCACATTATCCGCAGATAATTGCTGATCGTGGACTCATGGTCATTGAGGATGTCTACGTCTTCCGAGCCTTTCACCTGGTGGGTGGCGAAGTAATTGATGCCGTTCTGGTAATTGATCTTCGAAAGCGATTCGGTCAGTTCGATCTCCTGGTTCTTCAACATGGAATTGCCCAGCGCCTGGATCCGTTTCATGCGGTCCTTGGCGCGGGCTTTGCTGCGCGGGGTCTGCTTGAAGAAGTGCAGCACGATCCAGTACGATTCGAAATAGGTCTTCAGGAAACGGGCGAAGAGTTTGAGCTTGCGCAAACCTGAGGAAGTGATCTGGTACGTGTCCGGCAGACTGGGGTGCGGCATGAGGATGGCGTCGTCGATAAAGGCCTTGAGGTTCTTGCGGACCAGGTACTCGGCGGTGAGATCCACGTCATGGGCGAACTCGTATTTAAAGAGATCCTGCAGGAAGTAATAGCGGGAATGGATATCCGAGGCCGAAAACTGGAAGGCGTCTCTTTCCAGGATGGCCAGCGCGGTATAGGCCGCCGGCACGAAGTGGGCGATGCAGTTGTTCTTATAGTATTCCAGTTGCAGCCGCTTGCCGGGCGGCAGCGTGAACTGGACGATTTCCAGGGGCATATTCTTTTCCCCGGATGGACGTTCGATGAGCTTGCGTTGCAGGTAGTTCTCGAGGGCCTGCTCGCAGGTGCGGCGATGGTCCATGAGCAGGGTGTCGGTGAGCTTGGTATTGCCGGTGAAGAGGTAGGCGAGGTAGGTCTCGATGATCTCGAGGATTTCTTCGCTGCTGAACCGCCGGGTGGCGCAGTTGAGCAGGGCGGCCGCCGTCAGGGCGTGGGGCGTGACGATGCTGGCCTGGTCGATGGCCCGGATCAGGCGCCAGCCGAGATTGCGGCACAGCGCATTCTGGACTTTCTGGGGCATCTCGGACAGCGGCGCGTCGTAGTCCTCCAGCATGGTTTTGAGCGAGATCGGCTCTTGAAAATTGATATAGATCTTGCCGTAGCGCTGCTTGAGGAATTTGCGGGCCTTGATGACCTGGGAGAGATTCTCCGGTTCCTTCTGCCCGCCTTCGATCTCATGCAGATAGGCATCTTCTTCCAGGATCTGGTCATAGCCGATGGAGACGGGAACGAAGATCATGTCTTCGCAGGCCCCGTTCTTGTAAGCGTTGAGCAGGATCGACAGAAAACCCAGCTTGGGCATCAGCAACTTGCCGGTGCGGCTGCGTCCGCCCTCGATGAACAGCTCGATGTTGAAACCGTCCTCCAGCAGCTTGTGGATGTATTCGGAGAATACGCGGGCATAGAGAACCGCGCCGCTGAAACTCCGGCGCAGGAAAAAGGCGCCGCCGGCCCGGAACATCGGCCCCATCGGCCAGAACGACAGGTTCTTGCCGGCGGCCACATGCGGACAGGGCATGTTGTTCTGGAACAGGATGAAGGAGAGGATCAGATAGTCGATGTGGCTTTTGTGGCACGGGACCAGGATCAGAGGGCCTTGTCGCGACATGGCTTTCACCCGCTGCAGGCCGGCGCTGTCGACCTCGGCACCGTCGTACATGGTGTTGAAAAGCCAGCGCACCACACCGGACACGCAGGTAATGAAAAAGTGGCTGTAGCGTGCGGCGATCTCGTCCAGAAAGCCATCCGCTTTCTTGCGAATGGCATGCACCGACTCGTTTCTGGTTTTGGCATGCTGGATCATGAATTCATGCAACCGTTTGCCGGCCAGGATGCTCTCCTTGTTCTCCTCATGGGATTTGATCACCGGGCCGGTGATGCTCTGACGATGCCGGTTGTGTTGCAGCAGCAGCTTGCGGCGCAACCGCAGGGCCTGATACTCCACCGTGCCGTCGGCATTGTCGGGATGGCGGATGAAACGCTGCAAATCCAGCGGTTGGGAGATCTCCACGAAGACTTTTCCCGGCTGGCGGAACAGGGTCAGCAGCCGCCGGGTGATCCGCGGCTTCTGCTCGGTTCCCAGAAACAGATCCCGCAACCGCGGCATGCTGGGCCTCGGGCTTCGGCTGAAAAACATGAGGTGCGGAACGATGAGCACCGGCCGGTCCGTGTTTTTCTGCAATTCGATGAGAAACTGCAAGGGATCCTGGTGCGCCTTGACGAATCGACGGTAGAACCCCCGTTTCTCCACCAGCGGCAGCAGGGCGCATTTCCCGTCCAGGAGTTCCTGCTGCCAATAGCCGTCGGTATAGGGATTCAGGCTGCGGTGGTGAGTGAAAAGACAATCCAGATGGGCCAGCATATTGCGCAGGATGCGGGACATCGGCTGCAGGATCCAGGGAGTCAGGCCGAAGGCCAGTACGGGAACGGGCAGCTTTTCCCGGCGGTAGCGGGAGTGGTAGAACAGATATTCGAAATAGCTTTTGAATTTGATGCTGTAAATCAGGATGGCCTCTTCGGGCAGGCTGCGCAATACCCGCTGTTGATCCGGGTGCAGCGTAATTCCGGTGAAGAATCGGTCCAGCAGCCAGGGCAGGAGTCCGGACCTGGCGGGCAGGTAAAAGAGAAAGTGGTGATGGGAGTTCTTGAGCAGCCGCCGGACCCAGGACCGCCCTCTGCTTTCCAATTTCCCCTCTTTGCCCTTGTCCTTGCGCGCCATGCTCGTTTCCCGTCCGGTCTGTGGGTTGAAAAGTCGTGGTGATCGATATTCCGTGCAGATACGACGGCCGGCTGCGGCGTCGAACGTCCGGCTCGTCGTCCGGTCACACCGCAAGGCCGAATACCGGGTGCGTGCCCGCTATGGCTGGTGATCCCTGACCCGTCAAATCTAACAGACCCATTGGATATTTGCAATCAACCCGAAAGGGAAAAACGAGCGATCCCGAAGCCGCGAATGGGGGGCGCCCACCGCCGGATTCCATGCCCTGACCCGGGGGAGGCCATGGTGATGAATCGCCTGCGTGAGGCATTAATCGTAGGCGTTCTGCGGGGAAAAATAGACTTGCGCTGCCTGGGTGGCTATGGTATTGCTCAAAATCTACTTTCGAGGGTGGCGTCAGGCGCATCCACAGGCAAAATCCAGACAATCCGAATTTGGCGGCACAGGCCTCCGGCGGCAGGCCAAGGCCTCAGAATAAAGGTGAATCATCGTGACCATATTGAATCAAAGTTTGAACTAAAGGAGGTTGGTGTTTTATGAAAACATTAATCGGCGGCTCAGTTGCAGCAGTAATCGGCCTCATCGGCCTGGGGATTTTCTGGAAAGACTTTTTTGAACTCTTGGCCGGCGTGATTCCCATCGCTCTTCTGCTCGGTGGTGGCCTGGCGATTTATCTGGGGTTTGACGAGCTTAAGGATTCCTGGAAAAAGGACGACGACGCGGTCGACGCCAACGTTGACGAATCTGATAAATATAAGAGAGAGATCGACGATTTGAAGGCCGAGATCGAGACGCTTAAATCCGAGAAAGCCTAATCCAGCGATTCTGAATTTCAGCTTCCAAACCCTCTGCCGCTCTTGCCGGGCGGTATGAGGGTTTTTTGTTTCCCCTACCCGTGCAGGAGTCCGTCACCGGGATTCCTCATAGAGCAGGAATTCCATCCGCAGGTTCATGAAATCGCACAACTCCTTTTCCCAGCCATTTTCCATCTCCTCCAGGGAGACACCGGCTTCCAATTGCCTGCGAATGCCGTCATGGCCCAGGATCAGGTCGATGGGCAGGCGTTCATATTCGTATTCGTACGGCGGTGGCTTCCACTGAAACACGTCCGGGTGGTTGGCCATGACGGCCTTCAGGAGGGCCAGGCTGGTGCGAAAGGGGCGATACCGCACCGGGTCGGTGACATGAATCTGGAATCCGTGGCAGACCGTGCCGCACCATTTGTTGGCGGTGGGTTCGAATTCCACCGGCCGCAAAACGGTTCCCTGGATGTGATCCGGCGCCAGGGCGGCCGCCAGGGACCGCTGGTCGAGATAGGGCGCGCCGAACAATTCGAACGGCTGGGTGGTGCCCCGTCCTTCCGAGAGGTTGGTGCCTTCGAGCATCACCTGGCCTGGATAGACCAGGGCGGATGTCGGCGAGGGCAGGTTGGGGGAGGGGGCCACCCAGGGCAGACCCGTGTCGGCGAAGAGCATCTGCCGTCGCCAGCCCTGCATGGGGATGACTTCCAGACGGCAACCGATGCCGAAGGCCGAGTTGAACATGCCGGCCAGTTCGCCGATGGTCAGTCCGTGGCGCATGGGCAGGGGGTAGCGTCCCACGAAGGAGGTCCAGGCCGGGTCCAGGCAGTTGCCCTCCACATTCACGCCGCCGACGGGATTGGGCCGATCCAGGACCACGACACGCTTGCCGTATTGCCCGGCCGCTTCCATGCAATGGGAAAGAGTATAAATAAAGGTGTACACCCGGGTGCCCACATCCTGCAGATCCACCAGCAGGACATCGATGGGGTCGAACATTTCCTGGGTGGGAATGCGGGTGCGGCTGTAAAGGCTGAACACCGGGATATCCAGCAGGGGGTCGCGGCGATGGTCCGATTCGATCATGTTGTCCTGTTTTTCCGCGAACAACCCGTGTTGGGGGGAGAACAGCGCAGATAACCGCTCGCCGAAGGTGTCGTGAATCAACTGGCGGCTGTGGATCAGGTTAGCGCACACCGAAGCCGAATTGCACAACAGGCCCAGCCGCTGTCCGCGCAGCCAGGATGGCGGGTCGGCCAGGAAAGACTCGACTCCCAGGGTTACGGTTTTCATGGTTGCGACCATCCTAATGGGTTGGTGGAGGACGGAAACCGGCCGGCTGGAACATGCCCCGACACCAGCTTTAGCACAGAAAACAGATCCTTGAAACCGCTTGACACCCGTCTGGATACTCAATAGATTGATCTCCGGCCTGAATTTGATTGAGTTTCCCCCCTGCTCACCGGATTGCGATGGCCAAGATCTGGTTCTAGGAGGCGTGACGTGCCCATTCGCCTTTCCGGCATCGTCATCATTGTCGGCAACTACGGCAGCGGAAAAACCGAAGTCGCGATTAACCTGGCCGTCCAGCGGAAAAAAAACGGCCTCAGGGTCCGCGTGGCCGACCTGGATCTGGTCAATCCCTATTTCCGAACACGCGAGGCACGGCAGACTCTCGAGGCGTTGGATATCGATCTGGTCCTGCCGGCCGATCCGTACCTGCAGGCCGACCTGCCGATTCTGGTCCCCCAGGTGGCCGGAATGATAAGAAATCCCGGTGACTTGGACATCCTGGACATGGGCGGCGACGACGTGGGCGCCACCGTCCTGGCGGCGCTGGCGGATGCATTCCGGCCGCTGGGCGATGGTGTGCATGTATTGCAGGTGGTCAACCCGTTCCGGCCCAATACCGATACGGTGGCGCGCTGCCTCAAGATGCGTCGCGCCATCGAGGCCGGCGCCCGCATGGCGGTGACCGGCTGGGTGGGTAACGCCAATCTGATCGAGGAGACCACTGCGGAGCATGTGAATTCGGGCATGGAGTTCATGGGGCGCCTGGAGGCCGAGAGCGACTTGCCGGTGGAATTCGTCACGGTGCCGCAACCGATCCTGGAGCAGATGGATACCGCCGGATCCCCCTGGCCCGTCCTGCCGATCCACCGGCAGCTGGTCCCGCCGTGGATCCGGCCCACCCCGTGGACACAACCGGAAACGGCCCATCGGTCCGACCGGCGGAACGAATCATAAGGAGTATGAACCAATGGCTTATTGCTATCGAATCGAAGAAGATCTCTGCAAGGGGTGCGGCCTCTGTGTGTCCGTCTGCCCCAAGAATGTACTGGAGATTTCCAGGGATGTGAACGTCAAAGGGTATTTCCCGGCATATCAGGCCCGGCCGCAGGACTGCATCACGTGTGCCATCTGTTGCAACATGTGCCCGGATGTGGCCATTTCCATTACCGAAACCGAGGAAACCGAGTAGAGGGCCGTCCAGGAGCGTATCCTATGTCCAAAGTCTTGATGAAAGGCAACGAGGCCATCGCCGAAGCCGCCATCCGGGCGGGGTGCCTGAACTATTTCGCCTATCCCATCACCCCCCAGTCCGAAGTGGCCGAATATCTGGCATGGCGCATGCCGGAAGTCGGCGGTGTTTTTTTGCAGGGGGAGAGCGAGGTGGCGGTCTCCTACATGATTCATGGGGCGGCATCCGCCGGGGCCCGCGTGTTCACCACCTCTTCCAGCCCGGGGATCAGCCTGATGAGCGAGGCCATCAGCTACATGGCCGGGGCGCAATGTCCGGCGGTGTTCGTGAACATCATGCGCGGCGGCCCGGGACTGGGCGGCATCCTGCCCTCCCAGGGCGACTACCTGCAGGCCACCAAGGGCATCGGGCATGGCGACGCCCGGATGCTGGTGATGGCGCCGGCCACGGTTCAGGAGGCCGTGGAGATGATGATGATGGCCTTTCCGCTGGCCGAGAAGTATCGCAACCCGGTGATGATCCTCGGTGACGGACTGATCGGCCAGATGATGGAGCCGGTGGAATTCCCCGATCATTTGAAAAGCGAACCGTCCAACAAGGATGGGTGGGCCACCAACGGCATGGAGACCCGGGGCAGCGACCGGCAGAACATCGTGCGTTCCCTTTATCTGGATCCGGTGGAACTGAACGACAACAACCTGGAATTGAAGGCCAAATACGATCGCATGAAGCAAGAGGATGTGCACTACGAGGCCTACAACCTGGACGGTGAATATCAGGCCCTGCTGGTCTCCTACGGCACCATGAGCCGGGTCTGCAAGACGGCCATCGACAACCTCAAGGAGCAGGGGATCGAAATCGGCCTGATTCGTCCCCAGACCCTCTTCCCGTTTCCGGAGGAAGCCGTTTTGAAAGCGGCGGAATCCTCCGGCTGCCGGAACGTGCTCTGCGTGGAGATGAGCATGGGCCAGATGGTGGAGGATGTGGAGCGGAGCGTCATGGGCCGCAAGCCGGTCCAATGGTATGGCAAGTGCGGCGGAGAAGTTCCCACGCCGGAAGAGATCATCGAACTGATTCAGGCCACCTTGGCGAAACCCTGACAGGAGCGACCATGGCCGTTACATTCCAGAAACCCGAGGCCCTGTTCGACCGGCCCACCCACTACTGCCCGGGATGCACCCACGGCGTGGTCCACCGGCTGATCGCGGAAGTCATCGACGAGCTTGCCATCCGCCGCAGGACCGTGGGCATCGCGCCGGTGGGATGCGCGGTGTTGATGTACAATTACGTCGATGTGGATTTCCAGGAGGGGGCCCACGGCCGTGCGCCGGCCATGGCCACCGGCATCAAGCGGGTCCGCCCCGACCTGATGGTGTTTACCTACCAGGGGGACGGCGACCTGGCCAGCATCGGCATGGGCGAGATCGTTCACGCGGCCAACCGGGGAGAGAAGTTTACCACCATCTTCATCAACAACGCGGTCTACGGTATGACCGGCGGCCAGATGGCGCCGACCACCATGCCCGACCAGCGTACCACCACATCTCCCTTCGGCCGCAACGTCGAAGAGGTGGGCATGCCTGTGCGCATGTGCGAACTGCTCGCGACGCTCGCCACTCCCGGCTACATCACCCGTCAGACGGTGGTGAAGCCCAAGTATATCAAGAAAGCCAAGAAGGCCATTCGCCGGGCGTTTGAATATCAGATGGCCGGGCGTTGCTACACCTTCGTCGAAGTGCTCAGCACCTGCCCCACCAACTGGGGAATGACACCCGTGGATGCCGTCAAGTGGACCGAGGGGACCTTGATGCCCTACTATCCCCTGGGTGATTTCAAGACGCCGGACGCCTGAAGCGGGAGAGCCCGTCGGCGAAGGAGAGAGCGGATCGGGACGGCGACCCGGTACCCGGACAAGGAGAGCGCATGCAAAGCGAAGTGATGTTCGCCGGATTCGGCGGACAGGGGATTCTGCTCATCGGCAAGGTGCTGGCCCAGGCGGCCATGGACGAAGGCTACGAGGTGGCATGGGTACCGTCCTACGGTCCGGAGATGCGGGGCGGGACGGCCTATTGCACGGTGGTCATCGGCGATCGTCCCATCGGATCGCCCATCATCAAGAATCCCATGCACCTTGTGGCGATGAACCGCCCCTCCCTGGAGAAGTTCGCCCCTCTGGTCAAACCCAAGGGCGTCATCCTGGTCAATTCCTCCCTGATTCCCATCGATGCCGATCGGGACGATGCCGATGTGCTCAAGGTGGACACCGTGAAGATCGCCAAATCACTAGGTAATCCCAGGGCCGCCAATATCGTCGCCCTGGCGGCCTTCGTGGTGCGGTCGGGAGTGGTCAAGCTGGAAACCCTCAAGAAATGCGTCGAAAAGGAATTTCGCAAAAAACCGAAACTGATTCCCCTCAACCTGTCGGCGGTGGACGCCGGCGCCGCCGCGGCCGGATGAATGCCCATGCCGCGCATCGCAATCCCTGCATCGGATGAAAGCCAACCCATGAAACTGAATATTCCCGAACACCTGTCGGCCATCAAGCCTTACGTGCCCGGCAAGCCGTTGGCGGAACTCGAACGCGAATACGGCATCACCGATTCCATCAAGCTGGCCTCCAACGAAAACCCCCTGGGACCGTCGCCCAAGGCCCTGGATGCCATGATCGACCATGCCCGCAGGATGAACCGCTACCCGGACGAACCCGGCTACGACCTCCTGCAGGGGATCGCCGCGCGCCATGGGGTATCGCCCCACCACATCATCACCGGGAACGGTTCCGATGAAATCCTGGGTCTGCTCGGACAGGTCCTGCTGCAGCCCGGCGACGAAATCATCGTGCCCATGCCGACATTTTCGATTTATGCCAACGTGGCCCAGACCGCGGGCGCCGTCGCGGTCAAGGTGCCGTTGGCCGATCTGCACATCGACCTCGATGCCATGGCGGCCGGGGTCAATGAGCGTACGCGCCTCATCTTCATCTGCAATCCCAACAATCCCACCGGCCAGGTGGTGTCCCGCCGGGCGTTCGAGTCCTTTCTGAACGCGCTGCCCGCCCGAGTGGTGGTTGTGGTGGACGAAGCCTATGCGGAATTCATCCGCGAACCCGATACCATCCGGGGAATGGACTATCTGGAGGCCGACGTGCACGTGGTCACGCTGCGGACCTTCTCCAAGGCGTTCGGTCTGGCCGGCTTGCGGGTGGGATACGGGATCATGCCGGAGCAGCTCGCCGATATTCTCAACCGCGTGCGCATGCCGTTCAATGTCAATGGGATGGCCCAGGCCGCGGCGGTGGCCGCGATGAGCGACCATGACTTCCTGCAAAAGACCATCGATCTGGTGCACCAGGGCCTGGATTGGTTTTACGCCCAACTGGATCGGCGTGGGATTCGCTACGTGCCCTCGCAATCCAACTTTTTTCTGATCGACGTCGGCCGGGACGCCGACGAAGTCTTTTCCCGGATGCTGCATCTGGGGGTGATCGTCCGCTCCATGAGCGGCTACGGGATCCCGCAGTGTATCCGCATCAATGCCGGATTGCCCGAAGAAAACCGCCGCTTTCTGAAGGCCCTGGACCAGGTGCTGCAGACCGGCTGATGCGGTCCGCGGGGGCCGGCCGTGGTCCGCGGCCGCGACCGGTGTAATTTGAGGAAAGGGAAGACATGTCATCGCAGGCAAGTACGCCCCCGGCACTGCTCGTCACCATCGACGGACCGGCCGGAGCCGGTAAGACCACGGTCAGCCGCATGCTGGCACGGCGCCTGGCATACCGCTATGTCGACACCGGCGCGCTGTATCGCTGCCTTGCCGTGGCTGCGCAGGAAGCGGGTATTTCCGCCGAAGACGACGCGGCCCTGGAGGCCCTGTGCCGGGAAACGCGGCTCGATCTGGAATCCCGGAACGATGCGCCGCGCCTGCTGCTCAACGGCCGCGATGTGACCCATCAATTGCGGACGCCGCAGATTACCATGCTGGCCTCCGCCATTTCGGCCCGGCCCGTGGTGCGGGCGTTTCTGCTGGAAATCCAACGATCCCTGGGCCATGCCGGCCGGGCGGTGTTCGAAGGGCGCGACATGGGCACCGTGGTGTTCCCCGACGCCGACGTGAAGTTTTTCCTGTCGGCCGATCCCGCCGTCCGGGCCCGGCGGCGTCACCGCGAACTGCAGGCCAGGACCGGCCAAGGACCCAGCCTGGCGTCGGTGGAAAACGACATGCGCCGGCGGGACAGAAATGACAGCACCCGCGAGTCGGCACCCTTAAAACCGGCCGTCGATGCCATCCAGATCGATTCCACCCATATGGCCATCGAGGAAGTCGTCGATTTCATGATGGTTACCATCCAGAACCGTCGAGTCCCATCGAATTGAACCGACCGGTCGTTAACCAACCAGAAAATAAGGCGATATGCCGGAAATGATTCGCAGGGCCCCGCTTCTGCGGCCGCCGCCGGCGGACCGCGGATGCCCCCGGGCGTTGCCGGCCGCCTGGTTCGCACGCGAACCGGAAGGCCGTTAAATCGGCGGATTGCTTAAAATTATCGTTGCATTTTGACCATGCCTTGGATATAGTCCCCACTTATGCTAACGAGGAGAGTGTGGCGATAACAGGGTTAGGGGGTCTTTGTAAACGAATGAACGAAAACATGAACAACGAAACCAATTCAACCGAGCCAAACGAAGAAGAAAACGCACCAGATGTGACCGAGAAGAAGATCGATCCGCTTGAGCAACTGGACACCAGCGACGAAGAAGCACTTCAGGCAGAAGAAAGCATGGAGAGCCTCATGGACATGTATGAGGAGAGCTTCAAGCGCTTCGCCGAAGGAGAGGTCGTCACCGGGAAGATCATTTCCGTGGACAAAGACCACGTCCTGGTGGATATCGGCTACAAATCCGAAGGTCAAATCCGGATTAACGAATTCAAGGATGAAAACGGCGAAATCAAAGCCGCCGTCGATGACCGCGTGGAAGTAATGGTCGAATGGTGGGACGATGAAAACGAAGTCGTCGTCCTTTCCAAGGAAAAAGCTGAGAAGGTCAAGGTCTGGGATGAGATCAAGAAGCGCTACGATGCCGACGAGGCCATCGTAGGAACCATCGTCAGCCGCGTCAAGGGAGGCTTTTCCGTCGATATCGGCGTCAACGCCTTCCTGCCCGGATCCCAGGCGGATCTGCGGCCGGTGCGCCACCTGGACGAGATGGTCGGCAAGACCTTCAACTTCAAGATCCTGAAGTATAACCGCAAGCGCAGCAATATCGTGCTTTCGCGCCGGGTGATCCTGGAGAAGGAGCGCGAAACCAAACGCGCCGCCACCCTGTCCTCCATCGAAGAGGGCAAGGAAATCACCGGCGTGGTCAAGAACATCACCGAGTACGGCGTTTTCGTCGACCTGGGCGGTGTGGACGGTCTGCTGCACATCACCGATATCTCCTGGGGCCGGGTCAAGCATCCCTCCGAACTCTTCTCGGTGGGAGACGAGATCAAAGTCAAGATCCTCAATCTCGACCTGGAACGCGAACGCGTATCCCTGGGTATGAAACAGCTGACGCCCGATCCCTGGACCACCGCCTCAAAGAAGTATCCGGTGGGCTCCCGGGTGACCGGGCATGTGGTCAGCCTCACCGACTACGGCGCCTTCGTGGCGCTGGAAGAGGGCATCGAGGGCCTGATTCATGTGTCGGAGATGTCCTGGACCCGCAAGATCCGCCATCCCAACAAGGTGGTCTCCGTCGGTGAAGAAGTCGACGCCGTGGTACTGGATATCAAGCCCGACAACCGCAGAATATCGCTGGGCATGAAACAGGCGAGCCCCAATCCGTGGGACGTGATCAGCGACAAGTACCCCGTCGGCACCACCATCGAGGGGAAGATCAAGAATATCACCGATTTCGGACTTTTCATCGGTATCGACGAGGGCATCGACGGCCTGGTGCACATCTCCGATATCTCCTGGACCAAACGCATCAAGCATCCTTCCGAGATCTACAAGAAGGGCGATCTGGTGCAGGCCATTGTCCTGGAAATCGACAAGGAGAACGAACGCTTCTCCCTCGGCGTCAAACAGCTGCAGTCCGATCCCTGGGAAACGGTGGCCGAGCGATATGAAGTCGGCAAGGAGATTACCGGCACCGTGACCAATGTCACCGATTTCGGCATCTTCGTCGAGCTGGAAGAGGGGATCGAGGGTCTGGTACACGTCTCGGAAATCAGCAAGGAGAAGATCAAGACCCCCGTGGGAATGTACAACGTGGGCGACCTGCTCACCGCCAGGGTCATGAACATCAACAGCGACGAGCGCCGGATCGGTCTTTCCATCAAACGCCTGGATATGGAAGATGACCAGGAGCTGCTCAACGAATATGTGAACAACATGGGGCCGGCGACGTCCAGCTTCGGTGAAATTCTGCGCGAGAACCTCCAAGGCAAGCTCAACAAAGAATAACCAGCACGAAAAACCGTATTCCCACAGATTCACAGCCGGCGAGGGTCACCCTTGCCGGCTGTTCTCGTATGACAAGGAGCGAGCAACATGTTTACCCGTAGACATCCATTTCTGTTTTCCATGATGGTGATGGGCGGCATGGCCCTCGCCGGGTTCGCCTTGCTGACCATCCTGGTCGCCTCCACGGGCCGGCGCCAGAATGATTACCGTGGCGCCAAGGTGGGGGTGGTGGAGATCGTCGGACCGATTGCCGACAGCCGCAAAATCGTCGGCGACATCCGGGCGTTCCGCGAAAACGAGCACGTCAAGGCGATCCTGCTGCGCATCGATTCCCCCGGCGGCGGCGTGGGCCCCTCCCAGGAGATCTATCGCGAGGTCCAGAAGACCATCGATTCCAAGAAGGTGATCGTCTCCATGGGCGGAGTGGCCGCCTCCGGCGGCTACTACATCGCGTCGGCGGCCGACGGCATCGTGGCCAATCCGGGCACCATCACCGGCAGCATCGGGGTGATCATGGGATTCACCAATTTCGAGGAATTGATGCGCAAGATCGGCCTGTCGCCGGTGGTGGTCAAAAGCGGGACCTACAAGGACATGGGGTCGCCGGCCCGGCCCATGACCGAACCGGAACGCAAGCTGCTCGAAGAGGTGATCATGCAGATCCACGGCCAGTTCGTGGACGCCATCGCCAATGGGCGCAAGATTCCCCGGGAAAAGGTGGCGGCCGTCGCCGACGGACGCATTTTTTCCGGACAAGAGGCGGTGGACCTGGGATTGGTGGACCGACTGGGCAATTTCGAAGACGCCCTGCAGTGGGCCGGTGAGCTCGGCGGTATCGAGGGGGATATCAAGACCGTTTACCCGCCCAAGGAAGAATTCTCCTGGTTGCGTGAAATCTTCGAATCGACCCTGCAGACCATTTGGCAGAATCGATTCCGCAACGCACCCGCCGCCGAATACCGCATGCGCTGAACCGGCCGCCGCGGGTCACAAAAGCTTAACGTCGCCGCTGCCCACGCGCAGAATGTCCGGCGTGTCGTCGATGAGCGAAATCACGCTGGAGGGCGCGCCGGGAACGGGTCCTCCGTCGATGATCAGGTCCAGCTGATTGCCGAAATGCTCTTCGATCAACCACGGTTCGTTGAACATGTCGCCTTCGGGCGAGGCCGCCGAGGTGGTGAGGATCGGGTTGCCCAGGGATTCCACCAGCGCCAGGCAGATGGCGTTGTCGGGCACGCGGATACCCGCCGTCTTGCGCTTGGTCAGCATCATCTTGGGCACCTGTTTGGAACCCTCCAGGATAAACGTGTATGGTCCCGGGAGCAGACGTTTCATGGTCTTGTAGGCGTAGTTCGATACCTTGGCGTAGTGGCTGATGTTCTTGAGGTCCGAGCACAGGAAGCTGAAAGGCTTGTGCTTGGGCCAGCGCTTGATCTGGTAGACCCGTTCGATGGCCCGCTTGTTCATGATATCGCAACCGATGCCGTAAATCGTATCCGTGGGATAGGCGATGACGCCGCCCTGGTTCAGGATGCGCACCGCCTGCTCGATCTTGCGCAACTGCGGATTTTGGGGATTGATCTCAAGTAGCATGCATTCATCCGCCCGTCCGGTGCTTCGCACCCGGCCGGCCTTCTGCTGGGTTGATCCAAAAGAGCATTTACCTATTGGGCTTGACGACGATTGTCAAGACTGGCCTGCATGGGCTTGTACTTGGCGACCGACTCTGTTAGGGAGCAACAACGCTGGTCAATGGGTGCGCCCTGGGTTCACCAGAGAGGGCGGGGATCGGGCGCGAAAGATCTATCCATACATATAGTATTGGCTTGATAGTAGGCCACTACATGTGGTAACAAACCCCATTTATAGCGCACGTAAGCCGGATTGTGCTTACGTTTTACAAGATTCCCAGACGGCGACCACGGAGGCCTTCCATGAACAAAATACCACCCGAAGAGAGTTACTCTTTCGACGATGTCCTGCTCTTGCCCGAATATTCGGATGTGTTGCCCAAGAATTGCGACACCTCCACTTATCTCACCCGCAATCTGAAGCTGAACATCCCCATCGTCAGCGCGGCCATGGATACGGTCACCGAATCGGAGACGGCCATCAGCATGGCTCGGGAAGGCGGCCTGGGATTTATCCATCGCAACATGAGCATCGAAAGCCAGGCCATGGAAGTGGACAAGGTCAAGAAATCGGAAAGCGGCATGATCGTCGATCCGGTGACCATCCATCCCGATCAGCGGGTGGAAGAAGTATTGCAATTGATGACCAAATACCGGATCTCCGGCGTACCGGTGACCAAGGGAGACCAGTTGGTGGGCATCGTCACCAACCGGGACCTGCGTTTCGAAAACGATATGCTCAAGAAGGTCTCCGAGGTGATGACCAAGGACAATCTTATCACCGTGCGCGAAGGCATCAGCCTGGAGGACTCCAAAAGACTGCTGCACGAACACCGCATCGAAAAACTGCTGGTGGTGGATGCCGACGGCCGGCTTCAGGGAATGGTGACCATCAAGGACATCGAGAAGATCAAGAAGTACCCCAATGCCTGCAAGGATCAAATGGGGCGCCTGCGCACCGGCGCCGCCATCGGCGTGGGCGAAGACCGCGTCGAACGCGCCCAGGCCCTGCTCGATGCCGGTGCCGACGTGATCTGCATCGATACCTCCCACGGCCATTCCCTCAATGTCATCGAAGCCGTCCGGGAACTCAAGAGCACCTTTCCCGATATCGAATTGGTGGCCGGCAACGTGGCCACCGCCAAAGGCGCCGAAGATCTGATCGCGGCGGGCGTGGATGCCGTCAAGATCGGCATCGGTCCCGGCTCCATCTGCACCACCCGCATCGTCGCCGGCATCGGCGTGCCCCAGGTCAGCGCCATCATGAACTGCAAGGCGGTGGCCAACAAACGCGGCGTTCCCCTGATCGCCGACGGCGGGATCAAATTCTCCGGCGACGTGACCAAGTCCCTTGCCGCCGGCGCCCACTCGGTGATGATCGGCAGTCTGTTCGCCGGCACCGACGAGAGCCCGGGGGAGACCATCCTCTTCCAGGGCCGCAGCTACAAGGTCTATCGCGGCATGGGTTCCCTGGAGGCCATGAAAAAAGGCAGCAAGGACCGCTATTACCAGACGGAACAGGAAGAAGACGACAAACTGGTTCCCGAAGGCATCGTGGGCCGGGTGCCCCATCGCGGAACCCTGCGGGCCAACATCCACCAGTTGATCGGGGGGCTCAAGGCCGGAATGGGGTACGTGGGCTGCCGCACCATCGGCGACCTGCGGGAAAAGGCGCGCTTCATCAAGATATCCGCGGCCGGACTGAGGGAAAGCCACGTGCACGACGTCATCATCACCAAAGAGGCGCCCAACTACCGCGTGGAGCAGTAGAATAGGCTTTTGCGACATTCGGGAAAAGCCATTTTATCTCGGCCGCCGGCCGACTGAATCGCAAACCAATCCGCTGGGGCGACACATGAGCGCGACTGCCGACGATTTCGTTCACCTGCATGTCCATACCATGTACAGCCTGCTGGACGGCGCCATCCGCCTGGATGCGTTGTTTCAGAGGGCCCGGGAATTCGAGATGGGCGCCGTGGCCATCACCGACCACGGCACCATGTTCAATACCCTGGAATTCTACCAGAAGGCCGCGGGCGCCGGCATCAAGCCCATCATCGGCTGTGAGTGCTACGTGGCCCCCCGCACCATGGCCGACAAGACACCGGAGGACGCCAAGGGATTGCGCCACCTGGTGCTCCTGGCCCGGAACCAGGAGGGCTACCGCAACCTGTGTCAACTGGTCACCCGGGCCCAGACAGACGGCTTCTACTACAAGCCGCGCATCGACAAGGAGTTGCTGGCCGCCCATTGCAACGGCTTGATCGCCATGACGGCCTGCCTGCACGGTGAAATTCCCATGCTCATCAAGAGCGGCCGGATGGACCAGGCCGAGGAGACCGCCCGGGCCTACCAGCGGATGTTCGGCGAAGACAATTTCTTCCTCGAGGTGCAGAACAACGGCATCCCCATCCAGGACACGGTCAACGAAGCCCTGGGGCAGATGAGCGCGAAGCTGTCCATCCCCCTGGTGGCCAGCAACGACTGCCATTACCTGAACAAGGAAGACGTCCGCGCCCACGATGTGCTCCTTTGCGTGCAGACCGGCAAGACCGTCAACGACGCCGGCCGCTTCCGTTTCCGCACCGATCAGCTTTACTTCAAGTCCAAGGCGGAGATGATCGCGGAATTCAAGGATTTTCCCGGCGCCGTCGAAAACAGCGTCCGCATCGCCGAGCGGTGCCATGTGGAGTTCGACTTCAAGACCTACCACTTTCCCCAATTCTCCGACCCCGACGGCTTGAGCGCCGAGGAGTTGTTCGTCCGCCAGGTCGAGACCGGATTCGAGCGTGTGTGGGCCCTGATCCACAAGAAGAACCCGGGGGCCGACCGGGCCTTCTACGAAGAGCGCCTGGGCTACGAGATGGGCGTCATCAACAAGATGGGCTTCCCCGGCTATTTCCTGATCGTGGCCGACTTCATCAACTACGCCAAGAACAACGGCGTGCCCGTGGGACCCGGCCGCGGGTCCGCCGCCGGCAGCCTGGTGGCCTACTCCATGGGCATCACCGATCTCGATCCCATCGAGCACGGCCTGATCTTCGAGCGCTTCCTCAACCCCAGCCGCATCAGCATGCCGGATATCGATGTGGATTTCTGCATCAACGGCCGCGACAAAGTCATCGACTACGTCAGCCGGCGTTACGGCGGCGGCGACTATGTCGCCCAGATCATCACCTTCGGGAAGCTCAAGACCCGGGCGGTGATCCGCGACGTGGGACGCGCCCTGGATATCCCGCTGGCCGAAGTGGATATCATCGCCAAGCTGGTCCCCGACGTGCTCAACATCTCCCTCGACCAGGCCCTGGTCCAGGAGCCGAAACTGCGCGAACTGCAGGAGAGCCGACCGGACGTGGCCGAACTGATCTCCATCTGCCGCACACTGGAGGGGCTGCCGCGGCATGCCTCCACCCATGCCGCGGGCGTGGTGATCGGCGACAAGCCGCTGGTGGAGTACCTGCCGCTGTATAAAGGCAAAAAGGGGGAAGTCGTCACCCAGCTGGACATGAAACTGGTGGAGCGCATCGGCCTGGTGAAGTTTGACTTCCTCGGGCTGCGCAATCTCACCGTCATCGACAACGCCCTGAAATTGATCGAGGGCCAGGGCAAGCCGCCCGTGGATCTGTCCAAAATCGACTTCGACGATGCCGAGACCTACCGCCTGCTCTCCTCCGGCGATACCACCGGCGTCTTCCAACTGGAAAGCTCGGGCATGAAGGCCCTGCTCGTCAGGCTGCATCCGGAAAATTTCGACGACGTCACCGCCCTGGTGGCCCTCTACCGGCCCGGTCCCCTGGACAGCGGCATGGTGGACGAATTCGTGGAACGCAAGCACGGCCGCCAGGAAGTCTCCTATATGTTCGACGAGCTGGAGCCGATACTGGAGTCCACCTATGGCGTCATCGTCTACCAGGAACAGGTGATGAAGATCGCGTCGGCCCTGGCCAGCTACACCATGGCCGATGCCGACGGCCTGCGCAAGGCCATGGGCAAGAAGATCGCCGCCATGATGGCCGCGCACCGGGAGAAGTTCGTCAAGGGGGCGGTGAAGAACGGGTACGAAGAGGCCAAGGCCGTGGCCCTGTTCGATCTCATGGAGAAGTTCGGCGGCTATGGATTCAACAAATCCCACAGCGCCGCGTACGCGCTGATCGCCTATCAGACCGCCTATCTCAAGGCCCATTATCCCGTCGAATTCATCGCCGCCCTGCTGACCAGCGAAATGAACTCCATCGACGGGGTGGTCAAGTATATCCACGAGTGCCGCACCCATCAGATCGACGTGCTGCCGCCGGACGTCAATGCCGGCGAGACGACCTTCACCGTGGCCGAAGGCAAGATCCGCTTCGGGCTGACGGCGGTGAAAAACGTGGGGGAGGGGGCCGTGGAAGCCATCGTTCAGGAGCGCAATGAGAACGGACCCTTCGAATCGCTGTTCGATTTCTGCGAACGGGTGGACCTGCGCCGGGTCAACAAGCGGGTGGTGGAGAGTCTCATCGCCTGCGGCGCCTTCGATTCCACCGGTGCCCGCCGGTCCTCCATGATGGCCATCCTGGAAGAGGCCCTGGATTACGGCCAGAAGGTGCAGAAGGAACGGTGCGACCCCCAGATGGGACTCTTCGACGACGGCGTGGAGTGCAACCTGTCGGTGACCGCGCCGGCGCTGCCCAAGATCCCCGAATGGGAGGAAAAGGAGCGCCTGGACAAGGAAAAGGAAGCCCTGGGATTTTATATCTCCGGCCATCCCCTGGACCGCTATCACAACATCCTGGCCAAGTTCTCCACCGCCCATACCGAAAATCTCGTCGAAGCGGGCGACGGAAATCTGGTCCGGGTCGGCGGGATGATCACCACCAGCAAGGTCATCCGCACCAAGCGGGAAGAGTTGATGGCCTTCATCCAACTGGAGGATCTGCGCGGCGGCGTGGAGGTCATCGTCTTCCCGTCGGTCTACACCACCTGCCAGGAGCTGCTGGGCGACGACCGGCCCGTGCTGGTGCAGGGCAAGGTGCAGACCGACGACAAGGGCGCCAAGATCCTGGCCGACACCATCATCCCCATGGAAAAGGCCGAGGCCATGTGGACCTCCAGGATCCGGTTCAATCTGGATGCCGGCCGCACGGACAAGGAGATGCTCGCCAAGCTGCGCGATGTCATCGCCCGGCATCCCGGGGACTGCCGGGGCGTCATCCGCTTCCTGCTTCCCGACCAGGTGGAGACGATCCTGGCCATGGACGACCAGTGGCGCATCCAGCCGGGAGAATCCCTGGCGAGAGAGGTCAACGGACTCCTCGGCTATCCCGCCGTGGAGACCCTCAGCGGCGAGATCAAACCCACGGGCAACGGCAAGGGACGACGCAATGGATTCAGGACCCGGCACTAGGAAATCGAGATGACCCCCCCATCGGAAAACATTCTGACCCTGGGCTTTTCGCCGTGCCCCAACGATACCTATATTTTCAACGGCATGGTCCATGGGCCGGTACGGGTGCCCGGATACCGGCTGGACGTCGCCCTGCACGATGTGGAGACCCTCAACCGGATGGCGGCCGACGGCGTGCTGGACGTCACCAAACTCTCCTTTTACGCCTGGTTGACGGTGCGGTCGCAGTACCGCCTGCTGGCCAGCGGCGGCGCCCTGGGATATGGCTGCGGTCCGGTGGTCATCGCGCCCCAGCCGCTGACCCGCGCGGATATGGCCCGCTGCCGCATCGTGCTGCCGGGCGAGGGGACCACGGCCCACCTGCTCTTCCGGCTCTGGGCCCCGGATGCGCGACGACGCCTGTTTACCACCTACGACCGCATTTTCGACACCCTGCGAAGCGGAGAGGCCGACTGCGGGGTGATTATCCACGAAAGCCGGTTCACCTTCCAGGACGCCGGCTTCCATCGGGTCGCCGACCTGGGCGCCTGGTGGGAGGAACAGTCCGGCCTGCCCATTCCCCTGGGCTGCATCGCCATGCATCGGCGCCATCCCCAGGATCTGGCCCGGCAGGTGGAGGGGGCCATCCGGCGCAGCATCCTGGAGGCGCAGCGCGACCCGGATTCGGCCCTGCCGTATATCCGGCAATACGCCCAGGAGATGACGCCCAAGGTGTTGGAGGCCCATATCCGCACCTTCGTCAATGACTTCAGCCTCGACCTGGGGGAGGCCGGCCGCTCGGCGGTGACCGTGCTGGAATCCAAGGCAAAGGAGGCAGGGTTGATCCCATGATCGGTGTCCTGTTCGCAACCCATACGGAGGCCCGGCCGTTCCTGGAACTGGGGCAGGCCGTGCTGCTGCACAAAATGCCCGTGGCCGTTTATCAGATTCCCGCCGTTCCGACCCTCGTGGCGGCCGTGAGCGGCATGGGCAAGGTTTGGGCCGCCGTGGCCAGCCAGACCCTGATCCGGGAGCACCGCGTATCGGAAATCATCAATGCCGGCGCCTGCGGCGCCTTGCAAGACGACCCGCGATTCCAGCCGGGGCGCCTCTTCTGCATCGCCAGTGCCGTGGAAGGGGACCACGAGGTGACGGGAAAATCCCCGCGGCCGCTGATCAGCGACGGCAAGATCGACTGGGATCTTCCGGCGGCCCGTCTGGTCACCACTGACAAACCGGTGTTCGACCTGGATCTGCGTCGCGAAATGGCCGCAACCAGCGACCTGGTGGACATGGAGGGGGCGGCCATCGCCAGGGTGGCGGTCATGTACGAGGCCTCCTGGACCATGGTCAAAGGGGTGACCGACACGGCCAGTCCCACCCAACGGGAGGTCCTGCTCCGCAACCTCAAGGGCGTCAGCGCGGCCATCGGTAACCTGCTCTGGAGCCGTCTGGGAAAGATGTGATCCTATGAAACCGGTCGTCGCCATCGTCGGACGCCCCAATGTGGGCAAGTCCACCCTCTTCAACCGCATCACCCGCCGGCGGGACGCCATCGTGGACAACCGGCCCGGCGTCACCCGCGATCGTCATTACGGGGACGCCGTCTGGAACGAGCAGGCCTTCGTGCTGGTGGACACCGGCGGCTTCATCAGCAACGACGACGACCGGTTTGCGACGTCCATCCGCTTCCAGGTGGATCAGGCCGTGGCCGAGGCCGACGCCGTGGTGGTGCTGCTGGATGGCAAGGGCGGGATTTCGCCTTACGACCGCGACCTCATCGACCGGCTGCGCGGTCACCGTCGGCAGGTCTATTTCGCCGTCAACAAGATCGACAGCGTGGAGCAGGAAGACCGGCTCTATGAATTCTATGCCCTGGGCATCGACGCCCTCTATCCGCTCTCGGCCGAGCATGGCTACGGCGTATCCGATTTTCTGGACGACCTGGTGGCCGGTCTGCCGCAAGGCGAGACTGCGGACGATCCGGCCCACATCCGCATCGCCCTGGTGGGGCGCCCCAATGTGGGCAAATCCTCATTGGTGAACCGGCTGACGGGAGAGGAGCGGGTGGTGGTCAGCGATGTCCCGGGGACCACCCGCGATGCCGTGGATACGGTTTGCCGGCGAGACGGCCGCACCTATCTGCTGGTGGACACGGCCGGTATCCGGCGCAAGGCCAGGGTGGACCTGAAGCTGGAGAAATTCTCCATCATCAAGGCGCTCAAAAACCTGGAACGCTGCGATGTGGCCCTGGTGATCCTCGATGCCGGCGAGGGGGTCACCGAACAGGACATCAAGGTGGCCGGCTACGCCAACGACCGGGGGTGCGGCACCATTTTCGTGGTCAACAAGTGGGACCTCACGGACCCAGCGACCATCACCCCGCGCAAATTCGAACGCCGGATCCACGATGCCGCCCGGTTTCTGCACCATGCGCCGGTCATCACGCTTTCGGCCCTCTCCGGCAAGCGGGTCCATAAACTGTTCGGCCTCATCGATCAGGTATACGCCCAGTTCACCACCCGCATCGGCACCGGCCAGGTCAACCGCATCATCACCCAGGCCACCGAGCGTACCGAGCCGCCACTGCACAAAGGACGCCGACTGCGGTTTTACTACACCACCCAGGTGGCGGACAAGCCGCCGACCTTCGTCAGCTTCGTCAACTATCCCGAGGCGGTTCACTTTTCCTATCATCGCTACCTGCTCAACCAGATCCGGCTCCAGACCGGGCTCGACCGGATTCCCCTGCGGCTCGAGTTCCGCCAGCGCAGCGGCCGGATCGATTTCAAGAAACGCAAAGCCAAGGTCAAACGGTAGCCGGACGGTCCGGGGCGACCGGAACCGGTCACATCCTTCCAAAACCGCTTTTTTCTTGCCAATCTTCCAATGGCTTTGGTAAAGTCATTTTCAATTCCTTATTGTTTTCAGAACATTATCATTCCGCAGGAGGTGTTCCCCTATCGGCGGGGACGATCCGTCACAATGCAAAGGAGCAGAGCCTGGATATGACCTGGTATTACAAAGACGAGGACAAGGAAATCGGGCCGGTAACCAAAACGGAATTGCAGCGACTCGTCAAAAAACGCAAAATCACCGCCGACACCATGGTCCGTCGGGAAGGTGCGACGGCCTGGCGTCCGTTGGTCGCCTGGGTACAGGGCAAACCCGCGGAACCAACCGCCGCCGCAACGCCCGAAGCCGGCGGCGCGGCACCGGAGGCCGCACCTCCTCCGCCCCGGAAACCGGAACCTCCCAAGCCGCCCCCCGGAGAGACACCCGCACCCGCGGCCTCCCGGAATTCGTCGGCATCCCCGCAGATCCCCTTCGAGTTCAACGGCAGCGGGGGGGAGTATTTCAAGATCTGGATCGTCAATGTCCTGCTGTCCATCGTGACCCTGGGCATCTATTCGGCCTGGGCCAAGGTCCGCCGCAAGCAATACTTCTACGGCAACACCGTGGTGGACGGCGCCTCCTTCCAGTACCTTGCCGATCCGGTCAAGATCCTGAAAGGCAGGATCATCGTCTTCTTCGGCTTTCTGGTTTACTCCATGGTCAATAGATTCTTTCCGATCTTCTCCGTGCTCTTCATCCTGGTCTTCCTGCCGCTGTTGCCCTGGTTCGTGGTGCGCGCACTTTGTTTCAACGCCCGCAACAGCGCCCTGCGCAATATTCGCTTCAATTTCCGCGGCACCTATTGGCAGGCCGCCAAGGTGTTCATCTTCTGGCCCATGCTCGTGCCGTTCACCCTGGGGATCTTATCCCCCTACATATTCTACCGCCAGAAGAAGTTTGTCGTCGATAACAGCGCCTATGGCACCACCCCGTTCGAATTCAAGGCCACCGCAAAGGATTACTATATCCTGGTCTTGAAACTGCTGCTGCCCTTTGCCGTGTTCGCACTCATCGGCGCAGCCGCGGGATATTTCGCCCCCCCTTCGGTGGCGCTGGTATTCGCGCTTTCCTACCTCTACGCGCTGGCCTATTTCGTGGTCAAGTCGAGCAACCTGCTCTACAACTCCTGCGACCTGTCCGGGCACCGTTTCCGGGCCACCATGGCCATCAAGGACTTCGTTCTCATCGTGGTGACCAATACCCTGGCTACCGTCGTGACCCTCGGATTTTTCCATCCCTTCGCCCAGGTCAGGGCCTACCGCTACAAGATCAGCCAATTGGCCCTGGTGCCTGCGGGCGATCTGGATCAATTCGTGGCGGGTGAGCAGGAACAGGTGAGCGCACTGGGGGACGAGATGGCCGACTTCATGGATTTCGATTTCGGCCTATGATCTCCATCCGGGGCATATGGTTCGACGGCCGGACTTCGGCCCGCATCGATGCGACCCTGAAAGTCAACCAGGCCGGATCCTGGCGGCTGGTGCGCACCGGGGACGGTGAATTGCTCCTCAAGGCACCGGAATTCTCCGCCCGGGTTTCCGCCCGGTTGGCCAACACACCCAGGTACCTCACCTTTTCCCAGGGAGGTTCCCTGGAAACCATGGATCACGAAAGCGTCGACGCCCTGCTGACCCTGCTGCAACGCGGGAACTGGTCCAAGTGGGTGCACCGGTTCGAATCGCATCTGCGCTACATCCTGCCGGCCCTGGCGATATTCGTGGTCATCGCCTTTGGCGCGGTCAAATACGGTGTACCGGCGGCCGCCAGGATCATTGCCGCCCGCCTGCCCGCTGTCCTGTTCGAAAAGGCCGGTCAGCAGACCCTGAACGTGTTGGACAAGATGGTATTCGAACCCTCCGAACTGGAACCGGAGACGGTGCGGCGCCTGCGGCAACACTTTGAAGTTGCCCTCGATGCCCACCCGAAGCAGAAGCTGGCGGTACTTTTCCGCAAGGGAGGCCGGATCGGCCCCAATGCATTCGCCCTGCCGGGCGGTTCCATCGTCCTCACCGACGAAATGGTGAAAATGGCGAAGCACGACGACGAACTGCTGGCCGTCCTGGCCCACGAAATCGGCCATGAAGTCCACCAGCACAGCATGCGCCGCGTGGTGCAGGACTCCCTGCTGTCCTTTGCCGTCCTGGCGCTCACCGGCGACGCCTCCGGCGTCTCCGAACTCTTCCTGGGGATGCCCGTGATGCTCACCGAACTTGCCTATTCGCGGGGATTCGAAAGCGAAGCCGACCGGTATGCCCTGGATTTCATGCGCGCCCACGACATCCCCACGCACTACTTCGCCGATATCCTGCTTCGCATCGGGGACCAGGACAAACCCAAAAGAAAAGGCAAGGACCGGCGCTGGTCGAATTATCTTTCCACCCATCCGGCCACCAAAGAGCGGGTGGCCGCATTCCAGGAAAGTCCGCATGGATAAAGGCTTCAATAGCAGCTTGGAATTAAGCCCGAACTTCTTGGTTTGTAGGATGCCAATTGGCAAGCAAAATCTCATTAACAGAAGAATGGAGGTGAAAACGGGATGCTGAACGGAAGATGGATTGGATTTGTGATTGGTCTGGTTTGTGTCGCATCGCTGTCCGCATGTGCATTTGATTTGAGCCATTTGAAGTTTAACGAGGTTCAACTCGATTCCGATCACCCGGAAACACGCAGCTTCACCCTGGAACAGGACGTTGCTTTGAACGAGCTGCCCTGCGGTTATCATCGTACGCTGAAAAAGGATAACAAATGGACGCTCGTCGGCCGGATCGATCAAGGCATGGTATTTAAGCCCATCGGGCATAGCTTTACGGTCGAATGTTCCAACATATTCGAGGCGTACCTGGTAATGCAGGATGACCGGTTATGCGGCTTTTTCCTGCCGGTTGAAAAAGGATTCGTAAACTTGAAGAAACCCATCGAACTGCCCATCGAACCAACAGAATAGGAGGAAGGGAATGAGAAATTTGTTGCGAATGGCCTGTCTTTTATCATTGTTAGTGATCTTGTCGGCTTGTGCTTCCGGAGCGCCTTTTACCCAGCTCAACCCAAGCCTCACGCCGGAAGCACCGCAAACAGGACGGATTTTCTTCTACCGTCCTTCCGGTATGGGCGCCGCGATCATCCCGGATGTGATCCTGAACGGGGATACTGTTGGACGAGCCGTCGGCCAGGGATTTTTCTTCATCGACCGGCCGGCCGGAGAATATACCGTTGTCACTTCCACGGAGGTCAAACGAAAATTGTCCTTCGTCCTGGAAGAGGGCCAAACCCGCTATGTTCGGTTTAAAATCAGCATTGGCTTTTTCGTAGGCCATGTCTATGGAGAACTGGTGGACGAAGCCGAAGCCCTTCCGGAAATTCAGAAATGCAAATCCATCGAGGAAAAAAAGAGCAGCGCTAAAGAGTCGACCAAGGAAGGCGCGGAGCAACCAAAGAAAAATTGATATCCTTGATCCCCTTCGGAAATACCGGAGGGCTAAAGATCCCGAGCTGTCAAGGGTTTGCAGTCGAAGGAATACGGCTGCGCCCTTGACGCCCCGGGAGTTCTCCCAATTCAATTCGCTGCCGCGCGAGGTGACCTGAACCGTAAAAAGCTTCCGCCGGCGAACCTGAACAATGAAACGAGGTAAATTCCCTGTCTATCGATGATTTTTGATCCGGATAGACTGCCCTGTGGGAATCCAGGGGACTCGCAACGCACTTCCCGCCACGATTGAGCGTGAGGGTAAGTCATGGTAGTTCGAATATCTTTTTCCGGTGCGAATGGAATAGTGTTCGATTCGAATCCTATCGCGCATGAGGTCGAGGAGCTTTGGCTTGACATTCATATATATATCGTTTAATTATAATGAGTTATAACGAGCGATGCGAAAGATTATTCATGATCCGGATAGTCCATGAAGTTGATATCAGCCGATGAATATGTTCGTTTTTTATTTTGCATATTACTAAAAAGCATCCAGCCATCGCCGAATGAATAATATCGGCAATATTCAAATGCGCTATACGAACTGAAGAATCCCAATACAGGTGGATCTCCGTGACAACCAGGGCAGGTGTATTTCCCCGGATTATTAATACGAAATAAGGGGGTATCAATACACAACGGGAATCTATTTATTAATGAATTCAATTATATAGATATTAACAGTCGGATCTATACCCCAAAATCGGGATTTTTATCCGCGAACATTTATCGCCGTTTTTGGGGTCGAATACCGTTTAGAACGCATAATTCTGACTATTTCGTCCTTAGGAACATAAAAATAGGAAGGCCATGGCCCCGGGCGAGAATTAAAGTTATCAAAAACCAGTTTTTCGACAACCTCGTTAGCGGGCTCAAAAAAAGGAAAGGGTTATGACTCAGCAGAAAATATCACGCCGCACTTTTCTTACGACAAGCGCAATAGCTGGACTCGCCATGGTGATTGACTGGAGCGCAATCGATGCCCTTGCCGCCAAGATACAGGACAAAAAGGATCTCCCTGTTGTTGTCATCGGAGCAGGGCTTGGGGGGCTATGCTGTGGGGCGCTATTAGCTAAACGGGGTTTTCCGGTTACGGTTGTTGAACAACACGATATTCCGGGAGGATATGCAACAACCTTTGATCGGGTTGCAGGGAAATTTACCTTTGAGGTGTCTTTGCACCGTATGTCCGCAGACCGCGAATTACAGCATCTTCTGAAGGAATTAGGTGTCTTGGATAAAATCGAGTTTGTCAAAATTCCGAATACCAGCCGAGTTATTACACCAAGGCGGGATATCAGGGTGGCAGACGACTTGAAACAAATGGCTAATGGTTTAATCGAAAAATTCCCAAAAGAAAAAAAGGGCATTGAGAGCTATCTTGCGGAAATGAAGGCTGTGGTAGCTGAACTGGAATTGCTTAAAACAAAAGGGGGCGGGAGGAATATGGCTTCCCTATATCCCAAATTATGGAAAATAAAGGATCAAACTGTCGCTGATTTTATTGATGAACATATAAGAGAACCGGAGATAAAGGAATCTCTTGCGGTTGGATCGATAGGGACATTTGGATTGCCACCATCCAAGTTGTCCGCATTTATGTTTATCATGGCCCGAGCATCGGAACAATATTATATTAAAAGACGTTCACAGGATTTGAGTGATGCATTGGCTAAATCCATCGAAGAATCCGGTGGCGAAATTATATACGAGAATATGATAGAAAAAATTACCTTAAAGAATGAAGCTGTTTCCGGAGTCGTCACATCAGAGGGGAAGCATCTGCACGCTAAGATTGTTATCAGCAATGCCAATGCAATAACAACTCTAAATAATATGCTACCTTCCGAAACGCTTCCACCTGACTATTTAAGCAGGATAAATGGTTACGGAACCAGCCTGTCGACGTTTGTGATCTGGCTCGGTCTTAACCGTGAAATACATGAGTCCATCAAAGACGGTCACATCGTTATATCACCCGACCGAGGGATTGAAGCGGATTACCTATCATGCCTTAGGGGAGAGGTCGAGAAACTGAATATTGGTGTCACTATTTATGACAATTACTATAAAGGCTACTCAAAACCCGGTACATCGACGGTGACGATAATTACCGGGAGTGGATTTGAACCTTGGCAGAAATTTGAATCCGACTACAAAGCCGGTCGGAAGGCAGATTATTACAAAGAAAAGGAAAGATGGACCCGCATCTTGATGGAAAAGGTTGAAGAAAAGGCTATCCCTGGGCTTTCATCCATAGTTGAGGTAATGGAGGCGGCAACTCCTCTTACCAACTGGCGTTACACCCTGAATCCCGGGGGGTCTATTTACGGGTCTCTTTGCTCTGTTGATAATACCTTTATGGGTCGTATAAAGAATCGAACACCGGTCAACGGTCTTTATCTGGCAAGTGCCTGGGGATACGCCGGCCCCGGATACGCACCCGGCCTCAAAGGAGGTGAAAGTACCTTTGCGCAGGTGTTGAAAGATTTGGATTGATGAAAAATATAGTGATGCCTCTTCAAGACATTAAGTGGTCAGGTCAGGCTCCATTGGCATCAGGCAAATTCTGTTTCAAACATTTGCTGAGGAGGTCTTCTAACAAGGCAAATTAACTCAGACTGGGAATAGCCGCGCCGCTTCGCTTTGCGGCTATTTCCATCCGGTTATTTGCAACTTTAAGCCTCTATGGAGAAAATGGATCGTTTATCATCAAAACTATTTCACAGGTATGCGAGAAAAGCATTTGGTGAGGTATTAGAGCCATTTGGATTTTTGTGCCAGGGCTCAAAATATTCAACGTTCTGGCGGAAAATTAGTAAGGATACTTATCATTTTATATTCCCGAATTTATTTTTGCGGGATCCTTTGTACAATGTTCATGTGTTTCCACATTCCCCGGTTCTCGATGAGGAATTTATAAGGAAGTTTCCGGACGATCTTGGTTTTACAACTGATAGCTTCGGTTACCTCCATTCAAAAACAGGGGTGGGGCCTGACGAGCAAGGATACCGCTGCAGAACGAAAGAAGGGTTTTTCCGTAATTTTAATAATTTGGTCAAACCAGCTCTAATAAATTACGCTGTCCCATTTTTAG
>JBNKDU010000127.1:0-7986 GCA_050288425.1 Desulfobacteraceae bacterium
TCGATGGTGGCCGGCATCTTCCACTCCTTGTTGTCGGCGATTTTCTGGATGGTGCCGCGCAAGATCTTGCCCGACCGTGTCTTCGGCAACCGTTTGACCACCGTGGCGGTCTTGAAGGATGCCACCGGTCCGATGCGGTCGCGTACCATCTGGATGACTTCCTTGACGATTTCCCCCGGGTCGCGTTGGATGCCTGCGTTCAGCACGAGAAAGCCCACCGGCACCTGCCCCTTGAGCTGGTCGTCTACGCCCAGCACGGCGCATTCGGCCACTTCGGGATGGTCGGCCAGGACCTCCTCCATTGCGCCGGTGGAGAGCCGGTGGCCGGCCACGTTGATGATGTCATCCGTGCGGGACATGATGAAGGCGTAGCCTTCGTCATCGATGAAGCCGGCATCGGCCGTCTGGTAGTATCCGGGAAATTCCTGCAGATAGGATTCGAGATAGCGTTCGTCGTTCTGCCACAGGGTGGGCAGGGATCCGGGCGGCAAGGGCAGTTTGACCACCAGGGCGCCGATTTCTCCGGGTTTCACCGGTTCGTGGGATTCCGGATCCAGGACCTGGAGGTTCCAGCCCGGCGCCGCCTTGGTGGGGGAACCTTCCTTGACCGGAAAATGCTCGATGCCCAGGCAGTTGGCGCAGATCGCCCAGCCGGTCTCGGTCTGCCACCAATGGTCGATCACCGGCACGCCCAGCTTGTTCTGCGCCCATTTCAGGGTGTCCGGATCGGTTCGCTCCCCGGCCAGGAAGAGGGCCTTGAAATTGGAAAGATCGTAGTTTGCGATCAGTTCGCCCTCCGGATCTTCACGCTTGATGGCCCGGAAAGCGGTGGGAGCCGTGAAGAGCGCCTTGACCCCATGCTCCGCGATCACGCGCCAGAAGACCCCGGCATCGGGGGTGCCCACCGGTTTGCCTTCGAATAGGATGGTGGTGCAGCCGGCCAGCAGGGGAGCGTAGACGATATAGGAGTGGCCCACCACCCAGCCGACATCGGATGCGGCCCAATAGACATCGCCCGGCTCCACGTTGTAGATCGCCTTCATGGTCCATTTCAGGGCCACGGCATGGCCGCCGTTGTCCCGCACCACGCCTTTGGGCTGTCCGGTGGTGCCCGAGGTATAGAGGATGTAGAGCGGGTCGGTGGCCGCCACGGTCACGCATTCGGCGGGCTCCGCCACGGCCATGGCCTCGGCCCAATCCAGGTCGCGGCCCGCCTGCATATCGGCCGTGCACATGGGGCGCTGCAGAATCACGCATTTGTCCGGCTTGTGGATGGCCATGTCGATGGCGCCGTCGAGAAGCGGCTTGTAGGCGATCACTTTCTTGACTTCGATACCGCAGGAAGCCGAGACCATCACCTTGGGCTTGGCGTCGTCGATGCGGGTGGCCAGTTCGTTGGCCGCAAACCCTCCGAATACCACCGAATGGACTGCTCCGATGCGGGCGCAGGCCAGCATGGCGATGGCCGCTTCGGGGATCATGGGCATGTAGATCACCACCCGGTCGCCCTTGGTTACCCCCTGGGCGGCGAGCACGCCGGCGAAGCGGGCCACCTCATCGCGCAGCCGGGTATAGGTGAAGATCTTCTTCCGGTCGGTAACCGGGCTGTCGTAGATCAGGGCCGGCTGATCCCCGCGGCCGTTTTCGATATGCACATCCAGGGCATTGTAGCAGGTGTTCAGTTCGCCGCCGGTGAACCACCGGTAGAAGGGGGCCTTGCTGTCATCCAGGACACGGTCCCAGCGTTTGTTCCAGGTGATGGCTTCGGCCGCCTCGCCCCAGAAACGTTCCGGATCGTTGATCGATTGCTGGTAAGCGGCTTCGTAAGATTGGGTCATGGCCTTCCTCCTTGTTCATCGGCGGTCTGGAACCGCTGGTGACGCCTGTTGCCGTTTCATGCAGCGAACAATATCGGCCGCCGGGAGCAGCCGGATCCGCGGCCGGGGAAACCGCGTCGTTTCGGGTTCTGATGATGAAGCAGTAACGACGGCACCGGTGGCATTGAAGAAGGCCATGTCAACACGCGCCCCAGGACTGACTCCGCATTGCGCAGGCGCGTTTCGGAAGGTGGAAGATCGATGCCGGATTCACCATAAAAAAGGCCGGATTCAATGTCAAGTAAAAAAATGAATGACATACAGTGTATGAATAAAAAATCAGGAAATAACTCAACCTGCGTGCCGGCGGCCCGGTGAACCCTTTCGAACTTGCCGGTTCTTTCTTCCGCAGGGTCGGTGCATCGGCGGCGGGATCCACTTCCGGGGACGGGCTCATCGAATCAGGCAGACCGAGACCTCCGGCGATACAATCGCCCGCAGCCGTTCGAGTTCTTCCCGGGTGTGCCCGGGACCGGCGCCGGCGAAGAAGTTCCCGTCCAGCACCTTTTCCGGACGGAAGGTCTGCAACACATAGCGCCGCGCTCCGGCGACGGCCGGGACCATCCGGCGAACCTGCGCTTCGTCCACGAAGGGGCGCACACAGGTAGTGCGGAATTCGTAATCGATGCCTCCATTCAGGATGGCCGCGATGCTCTTCCGGACCAGCGGCCAGGTGCCGGGGGGGCACAAGGGGGGGCGGTAGAGGGCCGGCGCGGTCTTGAGGTCCATGGCCAGGTAGTCGATTCGCCCGGCGTCCAGGAGACGGCGGACCACCCCGGGGCGGCTGCCGTTGGTGTCCAGCTTGACCGCCAGTTCCAGGCCCTGAATTTCGGCGCATAAATCTTCCAGGCCGTCCCACAGGGTGGGCTCCCCTCCGCTGATCACCACGCCGTCCAGAAATCCGCGGCGTCGGTCCAGAAACGTCAGCACCGACTCGATATCGAGCTCCTGCGGTGCCGGTCCCCGGACCAGTTCGGGATTGTGGCAGAAGGGGCAGGTGAAGTTGCAGCCGGAAACAAACAGCACGCAACTGACCTTGCCGGGAAAGTCGATGAGCGAATTTTTCTGCAGGCCGACGATACCCATGAATCCGGGTCAGGTGGCCGTGGAGGTCCGGCGCTGGAGGACGGTGTCTTCTTCGGCCGGAGACGGGATTTCCATCGCCGGGGCGGCGGCGGGCTTGCCCTGGGTTGCGGGTACCACGGCCGCGCTGACCCCCGGGTCCACGGATCCGGGGCAATAGGTGCGGCGCTGGGCGTACTCGGCCTGCTTGCCGTCGTTCCATTGTTTGATGGGGCGCAGGTAGCCCACCACCCGGGAGTAGACCTCGGTCTCCTGGTTGCAGTGGGAGCAGCGCGCCTGTTCGCCGCGCAGATAGCCGTGGGAGGGGCAGACGCTGAAGGTGGGGGTCAGGGTGAAGTAGGGCAGCCTGTAATTTCCGGCGATTTTGCGGACCAGGCCCTTGACCGCTTCGATATCGTCCAGTTGCTCCCCCAGAAAGATGTGCAGCACGGTTCCGCCGGTGTACTTGGTCTGGAGCCTGTCCTGCAACTGCAAGGTCTCATACAGGTCGTCGGTATAGTTGACCGGCAATTGGGTCGAATTGGTGTAGAACGGGGCCGCCCCGCGGAGATATTCGGCTTCGTTGGCACACAGGATCCCGTCGAGTTTGCGCTTGTCCAGCAGGGCCAGGCGGTAGGAGGTGCCCTCGGCCGGCGTGGCTTCGAGGTTGAAGATATCCCCGGTTTCGTCCTGGACCCGGGAAAGCAGGTCGCGCAAATGGTCCATGACCTTGAGGGAGAAGGCCTGGCCCTCCACGGTACCGATGTCCTTGCGCAGGAAGTTGAGGCAGGCTTCGTTCATGCCGATGATGCCCACGGTGGAGAAGTGGTTCTTCCAGAAGGTCCCCGTGTTCCGCTTGATTTCGCGCAGGTAGAAACGGGAATAGGGGTACAGGTTCTTTCCGGTGAACTTTTCCAGCACCTTGCGTTTGATGTTCAGGCTTTCCACGGCCAACTCGACGCGATGGTCCAACAGTTCGAAAAATTCCGCCTCGCCGCCGGCCTGGTACCCGATGCGGGGCAGGTTGATGGTGACCACGCCGATGGAACCGGTCAGCGGATTGGCGCCGAAGAGCCCGCCGCCGCGTTTCAGCAGTTCGCGGTTGTCCAGGCGCAGGCGGCAGCACATGGAACGCGCGTCTTCCGGGCTCATATCGGAATTGACGAAGTTGGAGAAGTAGGGAATGCCGTATTTGGCGGTCATCCGCCAGACCGGGGTCAGATTGGGATTGTCCCAGTCGAAGTCGGCGGTGATGTTGTATGTGGGAATGGGAAAGGTGAAGACCCGTCCCTTGGCGTCGCCCTCCATCATCACTTCGGCGAAGGCCTTGTTGATCAGGTCCATCTCTTTTTGAAAATCGCCGTAGGTCTCCTCCCGTTCCCTGCCGCCGACGATCACGGCGTGATCCTTGAGAATCGCGGGTGCGTAGAGGTCCATGGTGATATTGGTGAAGGGCGTCTGGAAGCCCACCCGGGTGGGGATGTTGATATTGAAGACGAACTCCTGCAGGGCCTGTTTCACCCGTTTGTACGACAGACGGTCAAAGCGAACGAAAGGGGCCAGCAGGGTGTCGAAATTGGAAAGCGCCTGGGCGCCGGCCGCCTCGCCCTGGAGGGTATAGAAGAAGTTGACGATCTGCCCCAGGGCCGAACGCAGGTGCTTGGGCGGGGCGCTTTCCACCTTGCCTTCCACCCCCTTGAAGCCGTTGAGCAACAAGTCCTTCAGGTCCCAGCCCACGCAATAGATGGAGAGCAGGCTCAAGTCGTGGACATGCAGGTCGCCGTCCTTATGCGCCTTGCGGATCTGGGGCGGGTAGATCTTGTTGAGCCAATATTCCGAGGTCACGTCCGAGGAGATATAGTTGTTCAGCCCCTGGAGCGAATAGCACATATTGCTGTTCTCTTTGATCTTCCAGTCGAGGCGCTGGATATAGTGGTCCACCAGGTCCACGTTGGCCTTGGTGGTAATGCTGCGGATCTGGGCGTGCTGTTCCCGGTAGATGATATAGGCCTTGGCCGTGGTATGGTAGGGCGAATCGAGCAGCACGCGCTCGACGATGTCCTGGATCTCTTCCACCTCGGGCAGGGGGCCCAGGCGCAGCTCGTGGGCCAGGGTCAGTACCCGCAGGGTCAATTTGCGGGTTTCGCGCTCGCCGAATTCGCCGGTGGCCTTCCCGGCCTTGGCAATGGCGGCGGTGATCTTGGAAGAATCGAATTCGACAATCCGTCCGTCGCGTTTCTTGATTTGCTCGAACAATTGGCTCTCCTTCGCGGGGATCAGGGGATTTCAATGGTTCTGTTGTAACGGTTCCGGAACCGTTCTGGGGAAAACGGGCCTGGAGTCAAGCCCGTAATGACGAGTGTATTCCCTACAACAAGGGGTTGTCGTCTGTCAACGATATTTTTCTACATGTTGGTAATGATTTCTGTTGACATACCATATGTTGTATGCAAAAGATTTTATCTACGTTACATCAGGGCGGCCCATTCCGTAGTCATCCCGTTACCATTGTTCAGGCGGTTCAATTTCCCCAGCGGCAGAGGGTCCAAGTTTTCGGCATCCGGCCGGTAAGGGCGTCGGCCATTTCCCGACTGGGTGGATAGGGCAGGTTCCAAGACCATGGAGGAACAAGGCACGTGGCGCAGAAAGCAAAAATCATCGAGACACACCAGGGCGACATCGATTTGACGGCATACGCCTGGGACGAGGAGCGCTTATCAGAGGCCATCCAGGCGCAACAGCCCATGAACGATCAGCAGGCGCGGTCCATCAGCCGGTTCGTTCGCCAGGCCATCGAAGAGCTGAAGATCCACCGCATCACCGCGCCGGTGGTGGATGCGGTGCTCAACGACACGCTGGAGCAGCACGGCCTGCCCCGGATCACCCGCGTGCCGCTGGAGAAGCACCTCTTCATCCGCAACGGCCTCCGGCTTTCGGATAACGCCCGGACCGTGCTGGAGAGGCGCTACCTGCGCAAGGACGCCGACGGCAAGCCCATCGAGTCGGCCGCCCAGATGATGCGCCGCGTGGCCCGGCACATCGCCGAAGCCGAGAGGAACTACGGACCCGACGCCGACCTCGAGGCCGTGGAGGAGAAGTTCTATGACCTGATGACCGAATTCAAGTTCCTGCCCAACTCGCCCACCCTGATGAACGCCGGCCGCAGCCTCGGGCAGTTGGCCGCCTGCTTCGTGCTGCCGGTGGCAGACAGCATGGAGGGGATCTTCGAAACTCTCAAGAACGCGGCCATCATCCATAAGTCCGGGGGCGGTACCGGCTTCTCCTTCTCCCGCCTGCGCCCCACCAACAGCACCGTGGGCACCACCGGCGGCGTGGCTTCCGGGCCGGTATCGTTCATGAAGATCTTCAATACCGCCACGGAACAGGTCAAGCAGGGCGGCACCCGCCGGGGAGCCAACATGGCCATCCTCCAGGTGGACCATCCCGACATCCTGGAGTTCATCTATTGCAAGTCCCGCAACGACGAATTGAACAATTTCAATATCTCCGTGGGAATCACCGACGGTTTCATGGAGGCCGTGGAGAAGGGGGGCGCCTATCCCCTGGTGGATCCGCGGGACGGCCGCGACGCCGGTTCGCTGGATGCCCGGGAGGTGTACGATGCCCTGGTGCAACAGGCCTGGGAGAACGGAGACCCCGGCATCGTCTTCCTCGATCGCATGAACCGCGACAACCCCACCCCCGCCATCGGCCGCATCGAGAGCACCAACCCCTGCGGCGAACAGCCCTTGCTGCCCATGGAAGCCTGTAATCTGGGTTCCATAAACCTGGCCAAGTGCCTCACCACCCAAGACCAAACCTGCACTGTCGATTACGAAGCCTTGCGGCGAATCGTCCGGACATCGGTCCATTTCCTGGACAACACTATCGACATGTCCCTCTACCCGCTACCGGCCATCGATACCATGGTGAAGGGCAACCGCAAGGTCGGCCTGGGCGTGATGGGGTGTGCCGATCTGCTTTACCGCCTGGGCGTGCCCTACAACTCCGAAGGCGCTCTTTCCCTGGCCGAGGAGATCATGGCTTTCATCCAGGCCGAAGCCCACGCGGCTTCCCGGGATCTGGCCGAACGGCGCGGTCCCTTTTTCAATGTCAAAAAGAGCATTTACAAAGATGAATCCCGGCCGCCGCGAAACGCCACCCTGACGACCATTGCGCCGACGGGAACCTTGAGTATCATCGCCAATTGCTCCAGTGGTATCGAACCGCTTTTTGCCTTGAGCTTCGTGCGCAACGTCATGGACAACGACCGGCTCACCGAAGTCAACCCGATTTTCGAGGAAGTAGCCAAGAAACGCGGATTCTACTCTCCCGAGCTGATGGAGAACATTGCCGGGACCGGCAGCATCAAGGACATCGAAGGCATCCCGCAGGACGTCAAGGAGGTTTTTGTCACCGCCCATGATGTTTCGCCTCGTTGGCACATTCGCATGCAGGCCGCATTTCAGAAGCATACCGACAACGCCGTTTCGAAGACCGTCAATCTGCCCCACGACGCCACGGTGGAGGATGTACGCAAGATATACGACCTGGCGCATCAGTTGGGTTGCAAGGGGGTGACCATCTATCGAGACGGCAGCAAGGAACACCAGGTTCTCTCCACCAGCGCCGGTGCGGCCTCGTCCGACGCAAAAAGCGCCGGAACCCAGGAACGTCCTGAAACCCTGGAGGGCTTCACCACCAAAATAAAAACCGGACTGGGACGCCTATATGTCACGGTCACCGAGTTCAATGGACAGCCCTTCGAAGTTTTTGCCACTATCGGCAAATCCGGACGCTCCACAACCGCCAAGACCGAGGCCATCGGCAGACTGGTTTCCCTGGCCTTGCGCAGCGGGGTTAAAACCCGGGATATCGTCGAACAGCTCAAAGGTATTGGCGGTGAACATCCAATTTTCCAGAACGGCGGCCTGGTGCTCTCTATTCCCGACGCCATCGCCCGGGTTCTGGAAAACCGTTACCTCAAGGGAAAAGAGACAAAAAAAAGCCGAGTGAGCAGCCTTATCGGCGCAACATGCCCCGAATG
>JBNKDU010000128.1:0-3282 GCA_050288425.1 Desulfobacteraceae bacterium
TGGACGGCCACGAAGGCATTCAAATCGCCGCTCAAAGGCGTGTCGTCGCCGCTGGCCAGCACGCCGAACGCGCCCATGGAGAAGGAAGGCGAGAGGTTGGTTTCCAGGGACACCTCGCCGTAGTAGGCGCGCACATCGAACGCCACCCGCCGGTTGGCGTTGAAGAGTTCCACCCGGCCGAACTGGTAGGCGCCCACCAGGGAGAACAGGGCCTTGCCGACGAACAGGTCGGCCGTGGCCCCCAGCCAATAGAGATCCCCTTCGCTCTCGGGATCCAGCAGGAGCTGCACCAGTTGCGGCGTCGACCGGGCCAGCAGGTCGTCCCGGTCCTGGAACCAGATGCCCATCAGGGAGATCTGCTCCAGGAACCCCGGGCGGTATCCCAGGGTCAGGCCGATCACCGGCGAGCTGTCCAGAATCCGGGCCGCCGTCACCTCCACCGAACCGTCCCCCTCCCGGACGGTCAGGTCCAGCCCGGGCGCATCGTCGGTGAGCAGCCGCCCCTTGCCGAAGACCACCGGCAGGAAACCGGCGTCCAGGTTCGTCCGGCCGCGGGTCAGGCTGAGATAGGCGGCCACCAGCTCTGCACTGTCGTCCTCCTCGCCGTCCGTTTCGAAATGGTGCTCCCATTGGATATCGACCTGGGCGAACGCGGAAAGCTCCCCGGTCAGGTCTGCGGCCAGCGACGGGCGGATGTCCAGGAAGGTGAAGGTCTCCTCGCGGTCGAAATGGAATTGATCGATCATGTCCAAGGCCCCGCGGTCCAGGTAGTTCTGGCGGCTTTGCAGGGAGGCGTCGATCTCGATGCCGGGGGTGACCTCCGCGGCGCCGGCGGGGGCCGCCATGGCAAACAGGACCAGAAGCAGAAACCGGAATTGCAGCGCTCGTCGCATAAAGAAGGGAAACCGGGATTGGGGTTGGTGGTGCCGGGGTTCGTACGGACGCACGGATTGATAACTTTTTTTATGTCGGCATGCAACCTTTTCCCGGACCGCGGGTTTAACCCGGTAAACACGGTGGCAAATCGGCCCACCGGACCATTACCAGCTCAAAAAAACATCCATTTTATTCATTCAACCCTGCAAACCCACAGGAGGAACCCATGAAATCGTTGCCCAAATTATTCGGGCCCCTGGCCATGATTCTGTTCATCGTGATGCTGCTTGCCGGCTGCGGCGGCGGCGCATCCTCGGACGGCGCGGGCACCGCTTCCGCCCAGGACGGCGAACTCGCCATCAGCCTCACCGACGCCCCCGGCGATTTTGCCGGCTACACCGTGGACGTGGTCTCCCTGACCCTGACCAAGGCCAACGGCACCATCGTGTCCACCATGCCCCTGAGCACCCGCGTCGATTTTTCCCAATACACCGAGATGACGGAATTCCTGACCATCGGAACGGTGCCCCTGGGCGCGTACGTGGCGGCCACCATGACCCTGGACTACCGGAATGCCGATATCCACGTGGAGGACGAGTCCGGCAACATCGTGCCGGTGGATACCATCCTGGACACCGACGGCAACCCCGTCACCACCCTGGAGGTGACGGTGCAACTGGAAAACCGCAACAAGTTGGTCGTCGCCCCCGGCCTGGCGGCCCACCTGCTGCTCGACTTCAATCTCCAGGCCACCAACCAGGTCGCCTTCGACAACATCGGGGTCCCCACCCTGACGGTGGATCCCTTCCTGGTGGCCGAGGTCAACCGCACCGGTCCCAAGATGCACCGCCTGCGCGGTCTGCTCAACGAGGTGGACGTGAACGGCGGCTCCTTCTCGGTCTTTCTGCGGCCCTTCTTCCATGCCCTCACCGGCCAGCACCGCCAGTTCGGCATGCGTACCGTGCTCACCGATGACGCCACCGTATTCGAGGTGGACGGCAGCCGCTATGTCGGCGTGGACGGCCTCGTGGCCATGGAGGGGCTCGATCCCCTGGCGGCCGTGGTGGCCGTTGGCGAGCTCCGGTTCAATCCCCTGCGTTTCGAGGCCGACCAGGTCTATGCCGGCACCAGCGTGCCCGGCGGCGACCAGGATGCGGTCAAGGGCAGCGTCATCGCCCGCGCGGGCAACACCCTGACCATCAAGGGCGCCACCCTGATCCGCAGCGACAGCAGCATCGTCTTCTGTGACCTGGTGACCGTGGAGGTGGGCGCGGGAACCGTGGTGACCCGGCAGCTCTCCGCCGAAACCTTCTCCATCGACGATATTTCCGTGGGCCAGAGGATCCTGGTCTTCGGTGTGCTCACCGACACCGATCCCCTCTCCCTGGCCATGAATGCCGATCCGGGAACCGCCCACATGCTGATCACCACCCTGCGCGGCGAAATCACCGCCATCGGCGAATCGGACCCCGTGGCCCGACTGAACATGGACCTGCGGGCCATCGACCAGCGCCCCGTGGAGATTTTCGACTTCAGCGGAACCGGCATCGACCCGGCCAATGACGCCGATCCGGCCGACTACCAGGTCGACACCGGCGGCATCGACCTGAGCCCCTTCGGCGTGGCCGAGCCCGTCCGGGTACGCGGCTTCGTCCAGCCCTTCGGCCAGGCCCCGGCCGATTTCAACGCCCTGACCGTCATCGGCCGCGGCGAAGTGCGGACCTTCATGCGGGTGAACTGGGTGCCCCCCAGCGCCGAGGCCTTCCAGAGTATCTCCGCCGACGGACTGGTGCTCGATCTCACCGGCGTGGGCAGGTTCCACCACCTGATCCAGGACTGGCTGGTCACCGATCTGGCCACCCTGGGCCAGCCCGTGACCCTGGCCCCGCCGGCGGACGGCAACGGCCTGTATGTCCTGCGTTTCCGCGGCATCACCCAGGTCCTGCTCTCCTTCGACGATTTCAGCTCCGCCCTCCAGCGCTACCTTGACGACGGCGCGGCCGTGCGCGCCCTGGGCGCCACCGGCGATTTCGACGACGCCACCGCCACCCTCGCCGCCGGCAGGATCGAAGTCCGGCTGAAATGATATTCCCACGCGGCGACACGCCGCCCTGCTCCTTCCCAACGGCGCCCGGTCCTCACCGACCGGGCGCCCTCAACGCAAAAAAAGAAGGGCGGGCTTCCATGCCCGCCCCGTTTGAAATTCCGGCCCCCCGTCAACACTCCGAACCGGCCGGCGCAGAGGCCGGCCCTACATTTCCGGCTCCATTCGACTACAAAGACGACGGTCTTCGTAGGGCGGGCCTCCGTGCCCGCCCCGTTTGAAACTCCACCCCCCGTCAACCCTCCGAACCGGCCTGCGCGAAGGCCGGCCCTACCCTCCAATGCCATTTTGCCGTGTTAGAA
>JBNKDU010000129.1:0-2825 GCA_050288425.1 Desulfobacteraceae bacterium
GCCGGTTGGCCGGTTGGCCGGTTGGCCGGTTGGCCGGTTGGCCGGTTGGCCGGTTGGCCGGTTGGCCGGTTGGCCGGTTGGCCGGTTGGCCGGTTGGCCGGTTGGCCGGTTGGCCGGTTGGCCGGTTGGCCGGTAAAAACCGGAATCATCCTATGCCGGCCGCGTCAATTACTTTTTTCTTTTCCTGGTACAAATAATCGCCCACCCCATAACCGGCAAACTGGCCAACCGGTTAACCGATTAACCTAAAAGAGTTCCTCCAACGCCCTTTCGACATTGCCGACGCCCACCACCCGGAGTTCCGGCGGCGCGGAGAAACGCTTCAGGTTCCCGGCGGGGACCAGGCAGCGGGTAAAGCCCATCTTCCGGGCCTCCACCAGCCGCGTCTCTATATTGCCCACGGCCCGCACCTCGCCGGCCAGGCCCACCTCGCCCACCACCAGGGTGTGGTTGGCCACGGGCTTGTCCAGGAAGCTGGAGGCGATAGCGGCCAGGACCCCCAGGTCCACCGCCGGCTCGTCCACCTTCACCCCGCCGGCCACGTTCATGAAGATGTCGTGGCTGTGCAGATGCAGGCCGGCCTTCTTCTCCATCACCGCCAGCAGCAGGGCCACCCGGTGGGCGTCCAGCCCCAGCACCGTGCGCCGGGGCGTGCCCAACTGGCTGCTGGAGGCCAGGGCCTGGATCTCCACCAGGATGGGCCGGGTGCCCTCCATGCTGGCCGTCACCACCGAGCCGGGGGCGTTGGCCGGCCGTTCCGACAGGAACACCGCCGAGGGGTTGGGAACCTGGATCAGCCCGCCGGTCTGCATCTCGAACACCCCGATCTCGTTGGTGGAGCCGAAGCGGTTCTTCACCGTGCGCAGGATGCGGAACACATGGTTGCGGTCGCCCTCGAAATAGAGCACCGTGTCCACCATGTGCTCCAGCAGCTTGGGGCCGGCGATGGCCCCCTCCTTGGTCACGTGGCCCACCAGCAGGGTGGGAATGCCGCTCTTCTTGGCGTTGAGCATCAGCCGCATGGCCGACTCGCGCACCTGGCTGACGCTGCCCGGCGCCGAGGTCAGGTCGGAGCTGAACATTGTCTGGATGGAATCGATCACCAGCACGTCGGGCTTGTGCTGCCCCACCATGGCCAGGATCAGGTCCAGGTCGATCTCCGACACCACCAGCAGCCGCGGGGCATCGGCCGACAGGCGCCGGCTGCGCAGCCGCAACTGCTGCACCGATTCCTCCCCCGAGACGTAGAGCACCGTCTGACCGGCGGCGGCCATGCCGTGCAGGGCCTGGAGCATCAGCGTGGACTTGCCGATGCCCGGATCGCCGCCGATGAGCACCAGGCTGCCGGCCACCAGGCCCCCGCCCAGCACCCGGTCCAGTTCGTCGATGCGGGTGCAAAGGCGTTCCTGCTCCATCAGGTCCACGCTGTCGATGGGCACCGGCTTGGACGCCAGGTGGCTGATCCCGCGCAGGGGGCCGGCCGTGCCGGCCGCGGCCGTCACCTCCTCGGCGAAGCTGTCCCACTGCCCGCACTCGGGGCAGCGGCCAAGCCACTTGGGCGATTGATACCCGCAGCCCTGGCAGGCGAAAAGGGTTTTGGCGGATTTTCTGGCCATGGACCGTTGTTCCTGTTCTCTTTTAAATTTCAGGGTTTTACCAATTGACAGCCGGCACCATAGCATGTCATGGTGACCCTATCAACATTCGGACGGACCTTCGAACGCGGGCAACGACACAAGATGTCTACACATATAAATATCCTCGGGCGCTTATGCGCGCCGATCCTGATCGTATTTGTCGCCCTGTGCACCCCGGCCCCGGCCGCGGATGACACCAGGGCCTTCTTCGACAGCCTCCAGCAACGGCTCATCGAGGACGGCTTCGATTCCGAACGCATCCGGACTCTCTACGCCGACGACGATGTATTCTTCGAATCCAGGGGGGTCTCCCTCTATTTCCTGCACAACGAAGCCTCCCTGAATTACAACAAGATGACCAAGCGCTCCTGGATAAAGGAGGGCAAGGCCTACAAGAAACAACACGCCGAGGCCATGCGCCGCGCCCAGGAAAAGTTCGGCGTGGATCCCGACATCATCACCGCCATCATCCTGGTGGAAACCAAGTTCGGCCGCTACGTGGGCACCCGCTCCATCATCAACACCCTCTCCACCATGGCCGCCCTCACCGAACCGGCCCCCCGGGAGTACCTCTGGAAGAAACTGCCGCCCAAGCGCCGCTTCGAACGCAACCGCTACGACCAGAAGGCCGACCAGAAATCCGAATGGGCCTACCGGGAACTCAAGGCCTTCCTCACCTACACGGCGCAGCACGGCGTGGACACCGTCAGCATCAAAGGCTCCTACGCCGGCGCCCTGGGCATCGCCCAGTTCATGCCCAGCAACATCCTGGCCTACGGCGAGGACGGCAACGGCGACGGCCGCATCGACCTGTTCGACGACGCCGACGCCATCTTCAGCATCGCCTCCTACCTGAAACACTACGGCTGGGAGCCGGGCATCGACGACAAAAAAGCCTTCAAGGTCGTCTACCACTACAACCACAGCAAATACTACGTGGAAACCATCCTCAAGATCGCCACCCTCCTGGAGAGCTGACACCCCAATGACCTCGATCCACTACATCATCCTGGGCGGCCTGCTCTGCTGGCTGGTCACCTGCTGGGCCATCGTCGACATCGCCCGCAAGGACTTCGGCGCCAATGAAATCAAAGCCGGCTGGATCATCTTCGCCGCCCTGATCCCCTTCATCGGCGTGCTGGCCTACCTGATCTTCGGCTACAAAAAAGGCGTGCGCCGCTCCAGGAA
>JBNKDU010000130.1:0-7678 GCA_050288425.1 Desulfobacteraceae bacterium
CTTGAGAAATCTTTCCAGCACCGGGATTGGGATCATGTAACCCACATTTTGAGCCACCATGCCGCTGAATCCCTGAAATGCCACACCCACGACGGCACCGTTCTGAATGACGGGTCCGCCGCTGTTGCCCGGGTTGATGGCGGCATCGATCTGGATGACCAGGTGGCTGTCCACTCCGGAATGAGAGTAGACCTGGTAGTCGGTACGGGAAACTACGCCGCGGGTGACGGACAGGCGGTCGCCTCCGATGGGATAGCCCAATACCGTCACGATGGAGTCGAGCACGGGGACGTCGCCGAGGGGCAAAATCGCGGTGGAATCGAAAAAATTTCGATCTTTTACGTCGAGAATGGCCAGATCGCAGTCATGGGCGATGAATTTAACCTGTGCCTCGAAGCGACGGGCATCTCCCTCCTTTTCCACGGCAATGAACCGGGCATTGCTGACTACGTGGGCATTGGTCAAGATCCGTTGGGCGGAGATGATGAATCCAGTGCCCATGCCGGAGCTGGAGCTGCCCGGATCCCAAGGCGTTTGAAAATCCGGCGTCTGGGATACGGCGAATATCCGCACCACACTGCGGCGGATGGCCGTGATCTGTTCGCCGCCATAAGCCGGCCCGGTGGGCATTGCCGCCAGCCAAACGGCTGCCAGCAGGCCGAAGATCATTGGAATCGGCCTTTTTGGGATCGATGCGCAGAACCTGTGGTTTGTCATGAAGGGTAACTTCTCCTGGTTTCACACCTGCGGCCGCCGGCCGGGCAGTCCACGGGAAAGCCGTCGGACGCGGGATGATTTCACATCACCAGACACCTCCTCGCTGCATTGAAAAATTCGATCTCGGGAAGTGCCTGTTGAAAATTGATTCTTATTATCTTAAGGAAGATGGCGCACAAGCGCAACACAAGAAAACCAGCTTAGCAAATTGGATTGGATTCTCGATTGGAAACGGAGTGCGCGATATGATGAAATGCGAGAAATGCAATTGCGATACCCATGTGATCTATGTGACCCGTTGTGACGGCAGGGTGTGCGACAAATGCCGGGTCGATCTGACGAAATGCCGTTGTAAGGATCCCCTGGAGGCGCAACCCAAGAAAGCATGATCGCCTGCTGGCCGGCTTCCAGGAGAATCGACCCGAAGGTTTGCAACGATCGAGTCGTTCGTGAAGTGGCCGGTCAGATCAAAGAGAGGCTGAAAATGGCCAGATTGGCGGTAATGTGAATGATCATGGGCACCATGAGATTTCCGCTGGTTTCATAGGCCAGGGCAAAGACGACGCCGCCGATCATCTGGGTAATCGGCAGTCCCCGCACCGAATGCAGTAACGCGAAGATTGCCGTGCTGCCCACAATGGCGATCAGAACGGTAACCGCCGTTGCCAAGGCAGACGAATCCCCGCCATTCCCGGATCTGCCTGGTATCCTGGAGATTATCCAGGCGCCGATTTGACGCATGAAAGTATAGGTGGCACCCCGAAAACAGAGCTCTTCGAATACCGGCGCCACCAACCCCCCCACCACGAAGAAAAGCGGCAGGTTATAGGTCGACAGGTCGGCCCGGAAGAACGACAATGGATTGCCGCCCCGCCAATAGACGCCTGCCATGCCCAGTCCGGCCAAGAGACCGAATCCTGCGGACCACAGGGCCCCTTGCCAAACGCCCGCAGGCCAGGCGGCCGGCGCCCATCCGATGGCGCCCAGGCCGCCCTCGAACCGGACGAGGATCAGGACAGTGGTCGGAATCTGCACCAATCGGATGATGCCCACCAGCAGGATGGGATCGACGGAACTCCGTCCTGCAATGACATATGCCAGAAGTTCGCCGGCGATGAAGACCGCGGCCACCGATGCCACGGTCACCGTTTTGATGGTTTTTGCTGCCACCCGAGCCTCCTCACGGCACGATAGCCATACCATTGGGTGTACCAGTGGTCGGATGTCTTCAAGTGTCGTAGAATAAAGTTGATGGCACCGGGATTGCCCCTCCGGCCCAGGGCGTAATAGGCCTGGCAGACCACATTGGGATGGGGATCCTTGGCCAGGGCCTTGAGTTGGATGTAGGTCGACTGAGTCCGGCTGGCCGCCATGGCCCTGGCCAACCAATAGCGTTCGACCACCAGCGGGCTTTTGACCAGGGCGCGATAATTGGGAAAGCGGGAGATATCGATTTCTTCCTGCTCGATTCGACGCAGGGCGGCCACCCGCCGCGGCCAGGCCTCCGCGGACAGGGCCTTGGCCATCTTCTCGTTGGCCATGGCCGAGGAACGCGTCAGCAGCATGGGCAGGAACAGCAAGACGCCCAAAACCAGGCAAGCTCCGGAAGCCCACCAGACGGCGCGCCGCTCTTCCAATATCAGGCTGGCAATAATGCGCAGGACGCCGTAGATGGTGACAAAGAGCAGAACGGGAAAACCGATGAGCAGGCCGAAAAAGGTAATACGGCGAAACGGCGACAGCCGGTCGGTCTGTTGGGAATATTCCAGCAGCCATTTGGGGGTGGCGGCCAGGAATTCTTCCGGTGGGACCTGGATGCCGCGGCCGCTAATCGTCCGCAACTCCAGCGTATCCGGGTGAAGGGACAGGATCACATCCGGCGTGGAGGATTGCGTCAGCGGCAGAACGTCGTTGCGGATCAGGCGATCGGCGATCCGCTGTTCGATATCGCTCCCCGTTGGATCGACCCACCCGTAGGTGCGCACGGTTTTCTGATGAAACGATTTGAATACTTCTGCCGCGTAGAGGGTATAGCGGTAGTAAAAATCGTTGACCCGCTGGCCCATGGGATTGGAAAGCAGGATATGATCCCGGATGGCAATGAAGAGATGCTGGTTCAATTGAGTGGCCCACAGGACAGTCAATACCACCAGGGTGAATAACGGTACCAACCAACTCCAGTTCGCTGATCTATCGTGTGATGCCATCACGCGTACGGTGATCCATGCCGTGGACGAGGGAACCAGAAGGCAGAGGGTGGAAGGCAGCCACACGAAACCGGCCCGATTGATACCTATGAAAAGTAGTCCGTAGAGGATGCCATAGAAGACGAGTAGTTCGCGGCGGTGTCGGGCCACGCGGCACCAGATGAAGGCGGCGGCCCAGGCGGCCAATGTCAGGCCCGTTCCGATGCTCAGCGTGAAGAAGAGGCCTCCCCCGAGTACGGAACTGATTCGGGGCAGGGTCTCCAGGGCCGGCCCGGTGGGAATGAAAAGATATCCCGAACTTTCGATGGCCCTGGCCGTGGCGTAGATCTGATGATTGGAGCAGTAGACGGCGACACTGGCCACCACCTGGGAAAGTCCCAGACCCACGACCAGGGGCAGATAGATCCGTTTCAGGAGGCCTACGGCGGTTTGCGCCTTGATGGGAAGGTTCATGCAATCACATCCGCTGTTCAGCGAGTTCACGTTCCCTCGGTGCGGAATGTATAGCCGATTCAACCGGTTCCGTCAAAGCAGGACTCCGGCGCAATTTTTCGGATTCCTGGCGCGGCGTTTCGTCCGGGGGCCTGTCCATTGGTGTCAATAACGATGCGACCGTTTGATCCCTTCCCATGTTCTATGCTATACAAGCCGCCGCTTTCCATTATAAAATTTTTCGAATGAACTATACCTTGCAATGGTCAAGAAGCAGGCGGCAGACACAGGACTCAGGAGTTAAAATGAAAATTATCCCCGTCATATTGGCCGGCGGATCGGGAACCCGCCTGTGGCCATTGTCCAGAAAGCTTTTCCCCAAGCAGTTCATGCCGCTGGTGGAGGAACATACCCTGCTGCAGAGCACGCTGTTGCGCCTCCAATCCATCGACCAGGTCGGTCCACCCATCGTGTTGTGCAATGAGGCACACCGATTTATCGTCGCCGAACAACTCCGGGCCATCGATGTGGCACCCCAGGCCATCGTGCTGGAGCCGGTGGGCCGCAACACGGCTCCGGCCCTGGCCGTTGCGGCCATCCTGGCCCAGGAACAGGATCCGTCGTCGGTGTTGATTGCCCTGCCGGCCGACCACCATATCTTGGACATCGATTTGCTGGTCCGGACGGTGATGCAAGGCGCCCGGTTCGCGTTGCAGGACCATCTGGTGACCTTCGGCATCCTCCCCACGGGGCCCGAGACCGGCTACGGTTACATCCGCAAAGGCGAAGCACGGGTCAAGCCGGAGGACGCGGACGGACCGGCGGTATGGCAGATCGATCGGTTTGTGGAAAAGCCGGATCTGAAGACGGCCAAGGCCTATCTGTCCAGCGGTGATTATTGCTGGAACAGCGGGATGTTCATGTTCCGGGCCGATTGCATGCTCGCCGAACTGATGACCCACTCGCCGCCAATGGTGGCCGCCTGCCAAGAGGCGGTCGACCGGGGCAAGGAGGATCTGGATTTCTTCCGGTTGGACAGGAACGCCTTTGCAGCCTGCCCGTCCGATTCCATCGATTACGCCGTCATGGAAAAGACGACCTCCGGTGTCATGGTGGCCCTGGCCAGCAGATGGAGCGACCTGGGTTCCTGGGAAGCCCTGTGGCAGGCCGGCACCAAGGATGAGGACGGCAACGTGATCCAGGGCGATGTCTGCCTGCAGGACGTTAGCGACTCTTTCGTCTATGCAGCCAGTCGCCTGGTCGCCGCCGTGGGCATCACCGGGCACGTGGTGGTGGAAACCAAGGATGCGGTCTTCGTGGCGCCCCGGGATCATGTCCAGCAGGTCAAGGCCCTGGTGGACCGTCTGAAAGAGAGACAGCGGATCGAGACCGTGGTGCAGAAGAACGCCTATCGACCCTGGGGAAGCTGCGAGGAGATGGAACGGTCCGATCGTTTCGCCGTCAATCGCATCGTCATCCATCCGTCGGCCAAAATCTCCAAGCAGAAACATCTTCATCGCGCGGAACATTGGGTGGTGGTGAAAGGAACCGCCCTGGTCACCCGGGGCGATGAGCAGTTCATCCTGAAGGAAGATCAATCCACCTACATCCCGCTGGGGACGGTTCACCGCCTGGAGAATCCCGGCAGAATCCCCCTGGAACTGGTGGAGATTCAATCGGGCAGCTATCTCGGTGAAGACGACATCGAGCGCCTGGATGACGCGTACGGCCGTCACAATGGAGGCAATTGATGGACAGCTTGCTCGTTACCGGTGGCGCGGGGTTTATCGGTTCGAATTTCATCCGGCATGCCCTGAGTTTGAGGCCCCATTGGCGCATCATCAACCTGGATGCCTTGACCTATGCCGGCAATGCCGCCAACCTGGACGATATCGCCGCTGCCATGCCGGCACGATACCGGTTCGCACACGGCGATATCGGCGACAGCGAGCTGGTGGAAAGCCTGCTGGCCGAAGAGCGCCCCCGGGCGGTGATCCATTTCGCGGCGGAATCCCATGTGGACCGTTCCATCCACGGGCCCCTGGCATTCATGCAGACCAATGTGCTGGGCACCTGCCGGCTTTTGGGCGCTTGCGGCAAATTCTGGGAGCAATCGGGGCAGCCGGACGGGTTTCGCTTCCTGCATGTCTCCACCGATGAGGTTTACGGCAGTCTGGGGGCGAAAGGCCACTTTACGGAAGCCACCGCCTACGATCCCTCCAGTCCCTATTCCGCATCCAAGGCGGCCTCGGACCATCTGGTGCGGGCCTGGCATCGTACTTACGGCCTGCCTGTTCTGGTGACCAATTGCTCCAACAATTACGGCCCCTATCAATTTCCGGAAAAGTTGATTCCCTTGATGCTGTTGAACATCCAGGAGGAGAAAGACCTTCCGGTTTATGGCGACGGCGGCAATATCAGGGATTGGCTTTTCGTGCTGGACCATTGCGAAGCGCTGATGGCGGTGCTGGAGAGGGGGATGCCCGGGGAAACCTACAATATCGGCGGCGGGGCAGAGCGCCGCAATATCGATGTGGTTCATCAGCTGTGCGATCTGATGGACCTGCGTCTGGGACGCAGCGGTGCCGGCAGCAGCCGGCGGCTGATCCGTTTTGTCAAGGACCGTCCAGGCCACGACCGGCGCTATGCCATCGATGCGTCCAAAATCGCCCGGGAACTGGACTGGCAGCCGCGATACGCCTTCGAACAGGCCCTGGCGAAGACCGTGGACTGGTATCTGCAAAATCCTTCCTGGATCGCTTCGGTGCGCAGTGGTGCCTACCGCGCCTGGTTGAAGAAGAATTATGATTAGAAGCCATCTCGATGGTTGCATCATGGGGATGCGTTTCAAAGCAAAGGACTTGCCATGAAAGGAATTATCCTGGCCGGGGGCAGCGGTACCCGGCTTTATCCCATCACGCGGGTGGTGAGCAAGCAGCTTTTGCCGGTATATGACAAGCCGATGATCTACTACCCACTCTCGGTGCTCATGCTGGCCGGCATCCGCGATATTCTGGTTATTTCGACGCCGGAAGATCTGCCCAGGTTTCAGGAGTTGATGGGCAACGGCCGCCAGTGGGGCCTGAACTTTTCCTACAAAGCCCAGCCCCGCCCCCAGGGAATCGCCCAGGCGTTCCTTGTCGGCGAAGACTTTATCGGCGATTCCCGGGTGTGCCTGATTCTCGGCGACAATATTTTTTACGGACACAAACTGCCGGAACAATTGTCGGCCGTCATTACAAAAGATCAGGGGGCCACGATCTTCGGGTACTGGGTCCGGGATCCCCAGCGCTACGGCGTCGTCAGTTTCGACAACGAGGGCAAAGCGCTGACCATCGAAGAGAAGCCGGAGCATCCGGCTTCCAACTGGGCGGTGACCGGCCTCTATTTCTATGACCGGCAAGTGGTGGGGATCGCCAAGGGGCTGCGGCCATCGGCCAGGGGGGAACTGGAAATTACCGATGTCAACCGGTCCTATCTGCAGCAGGGCCGGTTGTCCGTGGAAAAGTTGGGGCGCGGGATCGCCTGGCTCGATACCGGCACCCATGAGAGCATGATGCAGGCCGGCAGTTTCATCGAAGTCATCGAACAGCGCCAGGGGTTGAAGGTGGCCTGCGTGGAAGAGATCGCCTATATGAAGGGCTATATCGACGCCGAGCAGGTGCTGCGGCTTGCCGAACCGTTGCGCAAGAACAAGTATGGACGCTACCTGATGGACATAGTCCGCTATCATGAGGGAGGACGGCCGTGAAGGTCACCCCGACGGATCTCGATGGTGTCGTCCTGCTGGCGCCGCGCGTATTCGGTGACTCCAGGGGCGCATTCTGGGAGAGCTATCAGCAGGAGCGCTATGCCGCCGCGGGACTGACGGCGACATTTGTCCAGGACAACATCTCCCTTTCGAAAAAGAATACATTGCGCGGCCTTCACTACCAACATCCCCATGGTCAGGCCAAATTGGTCCAGGTCCTTCAGGGAGAGATTTTCGATGTGGCCCTGGATATCCGGGTCGGTTCGCCCACTTTTGGTCAATGGTTCGGGACCCAGCTTTCTGATCGGAATCACCGGCAATTGTACATTCCTGCAGGATTTGCCCATGGTTTCTGCGTGTGCAGCGATTCCGCGCTGTTCATGTACAAATGCAGCGAGTACTACGCACCCGGGGATGAAGGCGGAATTCACTGGGACGATCCGGCCCTGGCCATCCCATGGCCGGTGGAGGAACCGGTTCTCTCCCCGCGGGACCGGGAGTGGCCCCGCCTGGGTGCCATTGACCTTCGGAATTTACCGGTTTATGAGGGATCATGAAGATCATCGTATTC
>JBNKDU010000131.1:0-12269 GCA_050288425.1 Desulfobacteraceae bacterium
CATGCACGCAGCCGTCTGGGCTTGATACAAAAGTTCCGGCGTCAGATCAAGGAATTTACAGCCTGCAGAAAGCAAACCGGCGCTTTCCCGCAACCCCGCGGGTCGCCTATTCCACCTGGCGCCCCGATTCACGACCGCGGCGCGCTTGCCATGCGGCCGCAGGCAACGGAATTGCGTCTTTGCGGACGGGAGGGTTCTGGATGGATGGGCTACAAGGCCCGCATCCACTCGGGCTTGAGTTCCACCTTGCCTGCCAAGGCAGCATCGATCAGGGCCAGGGTCTGTGCCTTTTCCTTGGGCATGCGGGCACGGATGGGCAGGTAGTTGGAGGCGTGGTTGGCGTGAAACAGGCCCTTGGCCAGGTGGGTGTGGGCGAACATGGTGCGCAGTTCGGCCAGCATCTCGCGAGGTTCGAGTAAGGGAAATCGCCCGGCCCGGTGGTCCTCGTAAAGCGGGGTGCCCGGAACCAGCATCAGGCTCAACGCGCCGATATAATCGGGGTCGATGGCCGACAGCACCCGGCCGGTGGCCTCGGCATGGGCCTGGGAGCGTTCGCGGCCGGCAACGCCCAGAAGAACCGTGACGGACAGTTTGAATCCGGCGGCTTTGGCCTTGCGCCCCATTTCGACCTGCAAACGGGCGTCGGCCCCCTTGCGGATGGCCCGCAATGTCTCGTCATCCCCCGATTCCAACCCCATGTAAAGGATCCCCAGGCCGGCGGCATGCAGTTCCCCGAGTTCTTCCGGGGACTTCATTTCCAGACTCTTGGCGTTGGCGTAACTGCCCACCCGGGTGACCCATGGCAGCCGGGTCCGGATGGTCTGCAACAAGGGCAGGAGCCGTTTCTGGGGTATGATCAGGGCGTCGCCGTCGCACAGGAACAGCCGCCGCTGGCGGCGACAGTATTGCGCGGCGAAATCGATATCCTCCAGGATGAGCGCATCGGGTTTGATCTTGAAACGTTCGCCCTGATAGGTCCCGCAAAAGGTGCATTTGTTGCGCGAGCAACCCACGGTGACCTGCAGAAGAATGGAATTGGCCTCGCTGGGCGGCCGGATGATATTACCTTCGTAGTGCATGGTTAATTCCTGTATCGATTTTGTCTAAATATGGAACAAGGCAATCCAAAAATCAACCGGCGCCTCCCCACGACAATCGCATGCAACCATTGTCTCCCGGCATGCGATACTCCCAATCCCCATTTTCGAAATTTCGTGCTCAGGACCCCGCACATGGGCCAATGTGCCGGTGAGGCCGGTTCCGGGAGGCTCCGGGCCACACGCAACTTCGCCAAGACAGGCTAAAGCGCGCTCCGGACGGGCCCGCAAACTCGCTGCGCTCGAACAGTGCGGGCCCTTATGTCCTACGCTGCGCTTAAGCCTGTCTAAGGCTCATTGCTGACGTGGCCCAGAGCCTCCCGGAACCGGCCTCACCTCATTCTATGCCCAGACCTTAGGCTTGGTACCGCCAATCCCAGAATTGAAAAGTCTCTCATAAGGACAGTCGTATTTAGCAGAACATAAGGCGAAGCGGTCAGGTGGTCTGCGCCCCGTCAGCAATGAGTTTTAGAGCGGCTTGGGGTGTGCGCAGGAAAGCGGCCCGCACGAGCGGTCTGCGCGAAGCGAGTTTACGGGCCGCCCGGAGCACACCCTTAGCCGCTCTTAAACGAAATTGCGTGGGGAGCAGACCACCTGACCGCTTCGCCGACTACGCGACTTGTCTACACGCAATTACCCAGCCCATTGGTGGGCGGTTATGCAGAGCTTCGAAATCCATGGAATTTACCGGTGTCGATCCCTGCGTCCGATGTCAGGAACTTTGAACCTTGACATTCTCCCGCCAAGCCTCTTAAAAAATGGCAGACACCGACGGCCGCTGGAAGGCCGATCCCACCAACCCGAAATCTGCGGGGCAGCTATGAGCAAACGGCTATGGGCACCATCCGAACAGCAGATCCAAACGTCGAACATGTTCCGCTTCATCCAGGCGGTCAACCAGCAGCACGGCACCGAGCTGAGCGACTACCCCTCGCTCTACCAGTGGTCGGTGGATCATATCGCCGAATTCTGGGCGGCATGGTGGCAATTCGCCGACATTCAGGCCAGCCGGCCCTATACCGCCGTGGTGGACGATCCCCAGCGCATGCCCGGGGCCAAATGGTTTACCGGTGCACGCCTGAATTTCGCCCAGCACCTGCTTCGATTCCGCGACGACCGCCCGGCCCTGGTCTTCTATGGCGAAGACCGGGTCCGGCGGCGGATGACCTATGCCCAATTGTATGACCGGGTCGCCCGTGTGGCGGCCGCATTGAAACGTGCCGGCGTCCGGACCGGCGACCGGGTGGTGGGCTTCATGCCCAACCTGCCCGAAACCATCATGGCGATGCTGGCCGCCACCAGCCTGGGCGCCACCTGGTCGAGTTGCTCCCCGGACTTCGGATTCAAGGGGGTGCTGGACCGCTTCGGCCAGATCGAACCCAAGGTGCTTTTCACCGCCGACGGCTACTACTTCAAGGGACGCCGGATCGACTCGCTGGAGCGGGTGCAGGAGATCAGCCAGGCCATCCCCAGCATCGAAAGGATCGTCGTGGTGCCGTACACCACGGACGAACCGGACCTGGAAGGCCTGGACCAGGCCATGACCTTCGACACCTTCAGCGCGGAGGAAGAGGCCGACACCATCGACTTCGTCCAACTGCCCTTCGACCACCCCCTGTACATCATGTACTCCTCCGGCACCACCGGCCTGCCGAAATGCATGGTTCAGAGCGCCGGCGGGATTCTGGTTCACCACCTCAAGGAGTTGATCCTGCATACCAATCTCAAACGGGAAGATACCCTGTTTTACTTCACCACCTGCGGCTGGATGATGTGGAACTGGATGGTCAGCTCCCTGGCCGTGGGATCCACGGCGGTACTCTACGACGGCAACCCCTTTCACCCCTCCCCCGGCGCCCTCTGGCAGATGGCCCAGGAGGAAAAGATCACGGTCTTCGGCACGAGCGCCGGCTACCTGGCGGCCCTGGAGGCCTCCGGCCTCAAGCCGGCCGATGAATACGACCTGGCCCCCCTGCGCGCCCTGCTCTCCACCGGGTCGCCTCTCTCGGTGGAAGGGTTCGAATTCGTCTACCGGCACATCAAATCGGACTTGCAATTGGCCTCCATCGCCGGCGGCACCGACCTGAACGGCTGCTTCGCCCTGGGCAACCCCATGGGACCGGTCCATGCCGGCGAACTCCAGTGCCGCGGCCTGGCCATGGCCGTGAAGGCCTTCGACGAGGCGGGCAATTCCGTCATCGGGAGCCAGGGCGAACTGGTCTGCACCTCGGCCTTTCCCTCCATGCCGATCTACTTCTGGAACGATCCCGACGGCAGCAAGTACCACGCGGCCTATTTCGATCACTACCCCGGAATCTGGCATCACGGCGACTTCATCGAGATCACCGCCAGCGGCGGCGTCATCTTCTACGGCCGCTCGGACGCCACCCTCAATCCCGGGGGGGTTCGCATCGGTACCGCGGAGATCTACCGGCAGCTGGACGCCCTGACGGAGATCGAAGACTGCGTGGTGGTGGGCCAGAACTGGAAAAACGACGTGCGCGTCATCCTGTTCGTCAAGATGGCGCCGGGCTGCGAATTGACCGACGAGGTACGGGCCCGCATCAAACAGACCCTGCGCGCCAATGCTTCGCCGAGGCATGTCCCGGCCAAGATCATCGCCGTACCGGATATCCCTTACACCCACAACATGAAGAAGGTCGAGGTGGCGGTACGTAAAACCATCCACGGCCAGGAGGTCAGCAACAAGGACGCCCTGCGCAACCCCGAATCCCTCCAGGCCTTCGTCGGCATTCCGGAGCTGTCGCAACCCTGAGGATCTCTTCCCCCGCATGCCGGCGACGGTCCGCCGGCCGGCATGCGGGAATTTCACCCTGTATCGCAAATCATTTCGATCATCGCATCAAGTTAATAAATCGGGCCGACCTGCCGATAAAGGATATACGGCACGGTGGACGGTCGTCGCTCCCCCCCGGGGATCGATCCTGCCTGTCGGAATGCCGAAAGCATTATCCGTGAGGAATGTCATGAGAAATCGAGATGCGGGCTATCTTCTGATTCTATCTCTTTGGGCGGTCCTGTGGGCACCATGGCCGACCCATGCCGACACCGCCCTGCAACCCAGGCGGGGACAATATTTCACGATCTCGGTCCCCTCCGGCTGGCGGGTCAATGAAAATGCCTCCGCCGTCGAGGCGGCGGCGCCGGATGGCCACACCGGGTATAGCTTTATCCTGTTGATGGGCGCGTTCGGCCGGATGACGCCGCAGGATTTTCTGCAAATGCAGTTGCAGAACGGCGGCTACCAGCAACCCCGAATCCTCGGCATCCGGCAATTGCCCGACCAGCCCGGCCCCATGGGAATCCCCTGGAAGGTGATCGAAGCCGATTTGCAGTACGGATATCGCGAAACCCGGGTCAGGTCCCGGGCGGTCTGTGCCGTCATCCAGGGAGCAGGACAATACGCCGCGATGATTCGGGCCTACCAGGCGCCGGTCGAGACCTGGGAATCGGTCCGCAACCTGCTGGCGGCGGTGGATGGCAGTCTGATCATCACCAACCCCCGGCAGGTTGCGGGTCTTGACATGGTGCAACTGCCCAAGGGCACTTCCCATGACGAAATCTACGGCCGCTACAACCGGGGATACACCCGCCGGCAGCAGGCAAGCGAGGACCGGCTGTCCAAGCAGCGGCGCGAAGCCACCATGGAAACCGAGCGCATGAAGGATCCGGCCACCGGTCGAATTTATGATATGCCCCTTTCAAAATACGACCCCACGGTGGGAGGTTACCGAAATCCAAGGGACCCCGCCCAAATCCTGGTGCCGACACAGCCCGGCGAGTGACCTGAAGGCAACCCATGGGTTTCGATTTTGAAGGAAGGGCAGGTCATGGCAGGGGTGGAACGCCCCACCGGGAACGGTGGACGCTGGTTCTGGTTTTCGCCGGCTGCATCGTGGTCGCCGTCCTCATCACCCTGCAACCCCATCAGGTGCAACATAATCTCGACCTCATCTTCTGCGCGCTTCTGATCCCTATGGTCATGCTGAAGGCCATGATCGGCACTTGGATGTGCTGGCGCAGACGAAGATTCGTCCAGGCATCCTTGAGCTTCATCCTGGCGATTCTCCTCGCCCTGGGGTGGATGGCCGAACTGGCCGAAATCCAAACTCTAATTCGTCTTTAGGGGTCGCGCATAAAATGAAGTAGTTATTTCTGCGCGAGCCTTTAGCACCAATAGTTTTCCGGAGGTTCAATCCGTGGCCTGCCTGGCCAGCGCATATAATTTGGGGTGGGTGCAGACTTCGAAGTATTTGTGCGATGAGACGCGCACGGTCTTGAGGGTGGCGGGGTCCATCACCGGGATCTGGGCCTCGCGGATCACCAGGATCTGATAGCGTCCGCTCTGGGTGGGAAATCTGCCCACGTAGAGGTTGGACTTCTGCTTGCGGATACCGGCTACGTTGCCGCGCAGCAACTTCAGATCGATTTCATGGGAAAGTTTCTCGAATCCCAGCGGGCTCAACTCGATGCCGTTGACATTGTAGCGCGTGTAGAGATCGTCGCGGGTACCGGCGATCTCTTCGTCCGACAAGGTCTGGAAGACATGCAGGTTGAACGGGCTCTTCAGCCGGGCGATCATCTGGCGACCCGTCTTGCTGCAACTTGACAGCCGGTCGGCATGATTGATGGCCGAGGAAATCATGATGCGACTGTCCCCATCGAACAGAAAAGTGGGTGCCTTGTCCAGATAGCTGATTCCGATTCCCAACTCCAGAATCGGCAGTTCGTACTTGCGGCTCTTTTCATTGTAGCGCTGGATGATGAGGAGCATGTTGAGGGCCAGGCCGCAGGCCCTGGCCACGCCGTACCAGCCGCCGGGGCTGTCCTTGCGTTCGAAAATCGAAAGGATGATGGCGTCGCCCTCGATGAAGATCTTGCTGGCGTCGTACTCGGCCAGGATCTCCGATATGGGATCGAAGAAATTGAGGCTGAAGTAGGAGGCCGGGTTCAGTCCGCGTTCAATCATCCGGTGGGTCAGGTCGGTGGAACCACGCACATCGGCCTTGATGACCACGTGGTTGATGATGGGTGCCTTCTCCGACACCTGCTCATGGGGCAGGAGGAACTCATAGAGGGTATTGTTCTCCCGGGAAAGGGTGAGCACTTTTTCTTCGGTGGCGATGTTGACGCGCTCCATGGCCTCGGTGATCAGGTCGGCATTGACCTTGTCACGATGATAGCGGGCAAACGCGTTGATGAAGCGTACCAGGTAGGCCTTGGCCTTGGCGGCCGTCATCTGCTCCATGGATTTGATCTTCTTGTAGAGCGGCCGCAGGGAGAAGGAGCGGTTGTAAACCTTGCGCATGCGCTTGAGCCGGTTGCGAATCACCCGCCGTGACTTGGGCACGGTAAGATACTGGATGATCTGCTGGGGGATCAGCGGCGGGCAGTACTCCATGTATTCGGGTTGCATTTCGTAGGATGCCACGATGCGATGGATCAGCCCCTTGCGCCGAAACTGGCGGTAGAAGAAGTTGAGCAGCCGCTTCTGGTCCTTGATTCGCGTCTTGAGGCGAGTCAGTTCCCCGGCATCGCCCTTGGAACGCCGGAGGGTCTGGTAGTCCCCCTTGGTCAATTGCCAGTTGAGCAGCACGTCGATGTTGCCCACCCACTGAAGCCAGCCTTCGATCTTCTGGCTATAGATCTTGCGGCGGTCGGCATGCTCTTCGTCATCGTCCAACTCCGACAGGTCCAGCCGTTTTTCCACCGAATGGTATCCCGAAGCGGGATCCTCCCGATCGATATGGTTGAGAAGCCGCCGAATGAAAAACAGCATGGTTTCGTATTTGTCGTGGTCTTCGATGCGCCGTCCCAGCACCACGTCGTATTCGCCGATCAGAAAAAATTCGCTGTCGGGCTGCTCGCTGTGCAGCACCGGGTTGTCGAGTACATCCAGGAAAAACCGCGGGCGCGTACCGAAAACCGCCTCGTGCATCGGCTTGATTTCTTTTTCTTCCACTTCGGCAAGGAAACCGAACACCTCCTTGCCGATCTGCCGCAGGATGCCGTCCCGGGCCTGGAGAATCCGCTGCAGCCTGCCCTTGAGCTTGGGGCTCTCGCCCGGATCGTTGTGCATGGCCAGGTCCGAGCCGCGCACCGCCTTCTTCATCCGGGCGACCAGATGGTCGTATTGGATGCGGATCTCTTCGAGTACCATCTTCACCGCGGCGGTCTGGGCCAGGTAGAGCACCTGGATTTCCCGCTGGCCTTTGGCCTTGTTCACGGCGTCGCGCATCATCTCGCGGTAGACCTGTTTATAGCTGGAGACCTCCTTGAGCCAGTTGTCCGCTTTGACATCCTTGCCCCGTTTTTCGACCCCCGCATGCCGCGCCACCAGGCGGGTCACGATCTTGCGCGTCGCGTTCGCCACCGTGGGACTCAACTGCACATCGTAACGGATATTGTCCACGCCCAGAATCAGGCGGTCCAGCGAAAAGTTATGGGTGTAGGACTTAAGCGGGAATAAGGAAAGCGCCGGCATTCTGTAGCGGCTTTGAAGGAGACCGAACATCAGGGCAATGGTATCCTCTGGCGATTAGCGGGGTGTCATGAATCGTTTTGACTTGCAATTTCATAACATTATCCGCCCCGAAAGTCTATTTTGGATTTGTCCCCGCCGGCATGGCCCGATCAGGCCCCGTGTCCGGATTCGAAGGGAAACCTAAACCGATCTTCTCCGATAAGGTCCAGGCAGGCATCCACCACATCGGGATCGTAGAGACGTCCCCGGTTTTCCAGCAGTTCATCCTTGGCACTCTGCAGGCCCAGGGAAGGTCGGTACGGACGATGGGAAGCGATGGTTTCGAACACATCGGCCACCGCCAGGATACGTGCCGGCAGCAGGATTTCATCTCCGTGCAGTCCGTCGGGATAGCCGCTGCCGTCGAGACGTTCGTGATGTTGCACGATAATATCCGCCAGGGGCCAGGGGAACTCGATCTGTTGCAGGATATTGTAGCCCGCCCGCACGTGATTCTTGACCAGCTCGTATTCCAGGTCGGACAACCGTCCGGGTTTGCTCAGGATCTCCGACGGGACGGTGATCTTACCCAAATCGTGGATCACGCTGGCCATGTGCAGCCCGTACACTTCGTCTTCATTCATCCCCATGTCCCGGGCGATGGCGCACGCCAATGCGGCCACCCGCTGTTGATGGCCGGCGGTGTATGGATCGCGCATCTCCACGGTCACCGAGATGGCCTGGACAATTCCCTCCATGGCCCGGCGGAACTTGTCCAGATTCAGCTTGAGGTCGTAAAGCGCGGTCCGCAGATCGGACTTGGCCTTGCGTTCGGACAACACCCGTTTGAGACGCGCAACGAATTCGGCGATCCGGACGGGCTTCTGAATGAAATCGCTGGCGCCTTGCTGGACGATGTCTTCATAGTTGAAATCATCGATAAACCCGGTCATGATGATTACGTCCGCCAGGTATTGCGATCGGACGATGTGGGCCAGTTCGATGCCGCTCATTTCCGGCATCTTGATGTCTGCCACCACCACATCCACCTTATATTTTTCGAGAATCCCCAGGGCCAGTTTGGGTCTTTGGGTGACGAAACAATGATAGCCTGCCATTTCCACGCCGACTTTCAGCAGTTCGCAGATGCCTGCGTCGTCGTCCACCACCAGGATGACAGCTTTTTCTCCTGAAGAGCACTTTTCCATCTTCGTTCCTCGAGTCATTCAGCAGCGGCCGATGACATGCTTTCTCTTTCGGCGGCCGATTTCGTAAAGCGGAAACTATTGCGGCCAAGAGGCAACAGGATGCGGCGTCCACATCGTCCTAGACTTGATGGATCAGGCGTTCACGTACAATGACAACAGGAAATCTTACGTTTGCATTTGGGTGGCAGAGGCGGCCGTCAATCGAGGGTCTAGAATGGACCGCGGTCGACTGAACCCTATGAATGGATAACCATAAATCGGATAAGGGAAGATGTCAAAGACTCCCGGATCGCTTCGACGGCTTTTTCTTCTTCGCCGTCAGCCGCACGGCCACCGAACGGGCATGGGCGCCCAGGCCTTCGATCTCGGCCAGTTGCATGATGTCCTCGGCCTCCTTGGCGAACGCCTCCCGGGAATAATGGATCAGGCTGGTTTTCTTGATAAAATGGTCCACGGAAAGCGCGGAGGAAAACCTGGCCGTGCCGGCCGTGGGCAGCACGTGGTTGGGGCCGGCCATGTAATCGCCCACCGGCTCGGGGGTGTATGGACCCACGAAAACGGCGCCGGCATGGCGGATTTTGCCGATATGGGCGAAGGGTTCGCGGATCACCAGTTCCAGATGTTCCGGGGCGATGCGATTGGCCAGATCGATGGCCCCTTCCATGTCCGGCGCAACCAGCAGGGCGCCATAGGAGGACAACGACGTTTTGGCGATCTCACGCCGCGGCAGCGCCGCCAACTGGCGCTCCAGGGCCCGGTCGACTTGCCGGGCCAACTCCTTGGAATCGGTCACCAGCATGGCGGACGCCAGGGGGTCATGTTCGGCCTGGGAGAGCATGTCGGCGGCCACGAATTCAGGATCGGCGCCGTCGTCGGCAACCACCAGGATTTCGCTGGGGCCGGCGATCATGTCGATCTGTACGGTTCCGGCCACCAGTTTCTTGGCCAGGGTCACGAAGACGTTGCCGGGCCCCACGATCACATCGACATTGGGGATGGTGGCCGTCCCGTATGCCAGCGCGGCGATGGCCCAGGCACTGCCGACCTTGAATACGGCATCCACGCCGGCCTTGCGTGCGGCGGCCAGCAGATACGGGCTCACCGAGCCGTCCTGCATGGGCGGCGTGGCCATCACCACCTTGGGCACACCGGCAATCCGGGCCGGGATGGCCCCCATGAGCACCGAAGAGACCAGGGGGGTCGATCCCCCCTTTCCACCGGGGACATAGACGCCGGCCGCATCCACAGGACGGACCATCTGACCCAGCAATGTGCCCGGCCTGGGGGTGTCGATCCACGACTTGGGACGCTGCTGCGAATGAAATTCCCGGATCTGCCCGGCCGCCCGGTTCAGGGCCCGCTTGAATCGCGCCGGAACCGCCTTCCAGGCCGAATCGATCTCCTCCGGGGTGACGGCCAGCTGGTCCAACCGCATCTTGGGTGCATCGAACCGACGGCTGTATTCCAGCACGGCCTCGTCCCCGCCCTTGCGCACGGCCTCGATGATACGGGATACCGCGGTGAGGTCCTTGCGCCGGAAGGCCAGCCCCCGCTGGACAATGCGCTGGAGTCTTTTTTCCGCCGCTTCCGACGGGTATTGATATATTTTCATCGCCGAGTATCCTTTCCAATTCCGTAACGCACCTCAATTAGTGCGTAACATGACGACTTGTCAACGGTTACCAAAGAATTCCGTCGAGCAATCGAATTCAGCAGTGCAGGAGGAGAAGCGGTCAGGCGGTCTGCGCCCCGTCAGCAATGAGTTTTCGTGGGGCGCAGACCTCCTGCCCGCTTCGCCGGCTTCCCGGCTTGTCTACTCGAGATTGTCCTGTTGGATCCGGTTCTGAGGTCAATTAGGGATTGACTTCATCTGTAAATTCGGGAGATATATCGGATTTTCCAAACGGGCACGCGCAAACCGCCCCGTTAAGAGGTCGCAAACAATCGACGGAGGGAATCCCATGACCAAGCGCATTCACAACTTCAACGCTGGACCGGCGGCCCTGCCCCAGGTGGTGCTGGAAGAAATCCAAGCCAATTTCCTGGACTTTGCCGGATCGGGCATGTCCATCACCGAAATCAGCCACCGCTCCAAATGGTTCGACGACGTGATCAACGATGCGGTCCAGCGCGTCAAACGACTGCTGCAACTGGACGACCGCTATCATGTCCTCTTTCTGCAAGGGGGCGCCAGCCTCCAGTTTTGCATGCTGCCGATGAATTTCCTGCATGGCGGCCGCACCGCCGACTATGTCAACACCGGCACCTGGTCCACCAAGGCCATCAAGGAAGCACGGATCCTGGGGAAAACCATCGAGGTGGTGGCCGGTTCCGAGGACCGCAATTTCCAGTACATCCCCAAAGACATCCGGTTCACCCCCGGTGCCACCTATGCGCACATCACCTCCAACAACACCATCAAAGGCACCCAGTGGGCCCGGTTCCCCGACACCGGCGGCGTGCCCCTGGCGGCCGACATGTCTTCGGACATCTTTTCGCGCCCCTTCGATGCCAGCCGTTTCGGTATCATCTACGCAGGCGCCCAGAAGAACATGGGCCCGGCCGGCGTATGCCTGGTGGTGGTCCGCGACGACCTCATGGACCTGGTACCCGACGACCTGCCCACCATGCTCAAGTACACCACCCATGCGGACAAGAACTCCATGTTCAACACGCCGCCCTGCTTCGCCATATACACGGTCCAACTGGTGCTCAAATGGGTCGAGGAGACCATCGGCGGATTGGAGCAGATGGCCGCCATCAATTCCCGGAAGGCCGGCCTGCTGTACGACCTCATGGACGGCGGTTCCTTCTATAACGGCACGGCCGATGAAGACAGCCGCTCCCTGATGAACGTGACCTTCCGGCTTCCCAGCGAAGAGTTGGAGCAACGCTTCGTCGCCCAGGCCCTGGAACAGGACCTGGGGGGTCTCAAAGGTCACCGTTCCGTGGGCGGCTGCCGGGCGTCGATCTACAACCCCACGCCCCTGGCGGGCGTCGAGGCCCTGGTGGAGTTCATGAAGGAATTCGAGCGTAAGAACGGCTGATTTATTATCGGCAAACTTATATGGGCAGCCAGTCTTCGATACCGACGGCGGGCTGCCCTTTTTGTTTCTGCGGGTTGGATTCAAGTGTAATCCAAGGTTATTTTTCGTTATCTTCAAGATTCCCACCTCCCTTCGCCGGTCCGGGGTTGCGCTTGACAACCCTACAAAATCCAAATAGTTATCCATCCATTAAACGCGAATTCCCCGACGAAAATTAGTTTTAAATGCCCATGATCGCGGCAAGCAGATCCGGGTGATTCATTTGACCAGAAAGGAGTGGATGATGGACAAGATTTTGAGAATCAACATGGGGGTCGATGGTGGCCCGAGCATCAAGGAAGAGCCCATGGGCGACTACGCCGGTCTTGGTGGCCGCGCGTTGACATCGACGCTGGTGAGCAAAGAGGTCCCGCCGACCTGCCATCCCCTGGAC
>JBNKDU010000132.1:0-3389 GCA_050288425.1 Desulfobacteraceae bacterium
GATGGCGACGGGCTTACCGCCCAGCAGGAAGCCGACCTGGGCACCGGGCCCAATGCCGCGGATACGGACGGCGACGGTATCTGGGACGGGGAAGAGGTGAATATGTTCGCCACCAACCCCCTGGCAGCCGATACGGACGGCGATGGTATCGACGATGGGGCCGACCCCCAGCCGCTGGAGGTGAATTCCACGCCGACGGATCCCGGTTCCGGATTGCCGGTGGAATATGGTATCTTTACGAACAACGCCGCGGGAACGGCGCGCAACCAGATCGCCGGCACGAAATTCGAACAAAATCACGTCGTCTATGCACCTCTCGCCGCACCGGGGGCTCCTTTCTTGATTTACCAGACCTACATCGAAGACACCAATGCGGACACGCTCTTCAATGAGGGCGATCTCACCGGCAGCGTGATTGCCGTGAGAAATGCCGATGGCTCCCGACCGAGATTCCTGACGGATCTGGACCCGTCCACCGGCAAAGTGGCAAACAACGGCGCCATCGACGCGACGCCGGAACCGTCGCCGGATGGCCGGCACATCCTATTCGTCAGCGACCGGGAAAACCCGGGCAGTTTTCAACTGAAATTGTACGTCATGAATATCGACGGGACGAATCCAATTCCGGTCACCTATGCTTCGAATCCCCCCGATCCCGCCAACGGAGAGATAGATGCAGATCCTTTCTGGGGTCCCGGGAATCTGATTGCCTTCAAAAGACAGAATTTCGGTGCCGGCACGGTAGAATTCAGTCGGGTCTACACGGCGACCATAGACCCGGTGACCATGACGCTGACGAATATCATGGAAAGAACCAACGGCCAGAACATTGTTTTGACCACACCGAACGGCCCGGGCGATTTCGATCCCAAGATCGATCCGGGCGGCGAACTGCTGGCCAGCTATCGCCATGTCTCGGATGCCGGACCGATCTTCGGAGACTATGACATCTGGGTCGGACGAGTATCGGATCCGGCGCAACCGGCCGATTCCTCCATTACCTTTATCGATTCCGACACCTCCGTCGCCAGCCTTTTTCCCAGGTGGAATCCGACGGGAGATAAACTGGCTGCCTGGCAACTGGATGCTTCGGCGCTGAACGCCGGTCAGGACGCGCTGGATATTGTCGTATATCAACTGAACATTCAACTGACTCCATTTTCCGTGGCGGCAACGAAAAGCAATATCACTTTCGGCGATGGCTGGTTCGAAAGCATGCCTTCCTGGAATACCGATCCGGACGATCCGGATGAGTTGATCTATTCCGGGTTCCGGCAGCAATGAGCTCTCCCTGTCGATGTATATCGTCAGATTTGACTGGCCTTGCAGGGCATGTTATCGGGATCAGACTTGTCTTGCATTGCTTCTTGCCTATCATAATACATGCAGCAAAACCTGTTCGGGCCTGAGCATCCAATTGTAATTTTGATTTTTCATAATTGAACCCGAAAGGAGGCAGGATTGGCAGAAGTCTATAAAAAGCTTCAAGAACGGTTCGACATGTTTCCCCTCGAATAATTCTGTTCAGAGACGATTCATGCAAGAATGCTGATCGGATGACCGCAGTGGAAAGGCCGATTGTTATGACGATTCGTACGATTACAAACAGACAGGCGCATGCCGGCGCAACACCCGAGCAGACGAAAACAACCGGAAGGTATGTCGCCTTCGACTACCTGCGCGCATTCGCCGTTACCCTCGTGCTGTTCCATCATGCGATTCTCGCCTACACGGTATTCGCCTCCCTCAATCTCGAGAACCCCATCGCCACGGCCACGCCGGTGGTGAACGGGCAGCGCTGGCTTGGATTCGATTTGATCGTGGCCTTCAATGATACCTTTCTCATGGCGTTGCTGTTCTTCGTCTCCGGCCTATTCGTCTGGCAGAGTCTGACAGGAAAGGGCCCCCGGAACTACCTCAAGGGCCGCCTGAAACGGCTCGGCCTTCCCTTTGTCATCGGAGTTTTTTTCCTGATTCCCCTGGCGTACTACCCGGCGCGGCTCGAGGTCGGGCGGATTACCGGAACGGGCGTCACCTATGGAGAATTCTGGCTCGGGATGATCCGCTCCGGCTTCGGCACCGGCGGCCACCTCTGGTTCCTGTGGCTGCTGCTGGCATTCAATTGCCTGGCTCTCCTTCTCTACCGGTTCGCTCCCCGGCACTGCGATCCCGTCAGAGGGCGATTGACGGCCCTGTCCGGGCGCCCCGCACGGTTTTTCGGGGCAGTGCTCGGGATCTCGATCATCGTGTATCCGCCCATGGCCATCCTGTTCGGACCGCTGGATTGGATCGGAACCGGACCCTTTCATGCGCAAACCGGTCGGATCCTGCTCTACCTGGTGTACTTTTCAGCGGGCACGGCGGCCGGAGCATGGGGCCTCGACCGCCTTGCATCCGGATCTCACGGCCCGCTGGCCAAACGGTGGTGGGGCTGGTTGGCCGTGGGCCTGGTCGCTTTCATGGTGTTTATCCTCCTGATCGCCGTCGTCTCCGATCAGGATCGCACCCTTGTCAGCGAGATTGCTTTCGCCGTCAACTGCGGGGCCATGGTATTCGCGATCACCGGGCTCTTTCTCCGGTATGCAAAAAGGCGCAACGGTATCCTGGACCGCCTGAGCGAAAATGCATACGGAATCTATATCGTCCACTACGTTTTCATAATCTGGCTTCAGTACGCGTTGCTGGAAAGCCCGCTTGCCCCGGGCATGAAGGCAATCGTGGTGTTCGCAGGCACCCTGACGCTCAGCTTTGGAGTGGTCGCCGTCATTCGCCGCATCCCCGCCGTGGCAAAGATCATTTAGGCCATCGATATATCCCATTCATTCCCTGCTTTTTCCATTACGTCCTTTTGATTTTGGAAGCAGCCCGCCTCCTGTTTTAGAAACCCGGATAACCTATCTGGAGCCTGAAAGGAGGCAATCATGTTCAATCTTCTCGTCGACCCGAGGGATCAAAGGTTCGTTCTTCACGAAATGCTCGATATCCGGCAGCTTTGCGAAACGTCGTGTTTCGGTCATCTGACCCCCGAAACCATCGATGCATCGCTGCAAGCGGCCCTGGAGATGGCAGTAAAAGAATCCTACCCGGTCATGGCCGAGGCGGACCGCGAAGGGTGCCGTCTGGAAAACGGCGAGGTCCGCGTGCCGCGCTGCTACCACCGGCTGAAAGAACATTACGACAAGGCGGAACTGGCTTCGGCCTATCTGCCCGAGGCCTTGGGCGGGCATGGGTATCCCATGACCCTCTGGACGCCGATGTTCGAGGACTTTGTTCACAATTTCGGGTTCGTGTGGCCCTGGGCGTCGCCATTGTCCATCACCGCCAGCATAGCCATGATCGGCACCGACGAACAGAAGAAGAAGTACTTGCCCGGCCTGGTCGCCGGCCGG
>JBNKDU010000133.1:0-3782 GCA_050288425.1 Desulfobacteraceae bacterium
GGCCTGCGCCCCACGCAATTTCGTTTTCGAGCGGCCGGGGGCCGCACGAAAACTCGTTGCTGACGGGGCGCAGGCCACCTGCCCGCTTCGCCTTATGCTCTGCTAGATGCGGTTGCCCGCGTCGGGGGGGAGGGGGGTTGCGTGGTGGACCGTCAGGGTGGTGGCGCCCCAGTTCTGTTCCACCTGTCCTTGCAGCAGGTAGGGGCGGCCACGGTCGACGAGGTGGCAGAAGCGGTTGTAGGTCCCGGGGAAAAAGGTGGTTTCCACGATGCCGGTGTCGTCTTCGAAGGTGAGAAACTCCATGGGGTCGCCTTTGCGGGTATGCACCACCTTGCCGGTGATCAGCCAGCCGGCGAAGCGGACCCGGCGGCCCAGCCGGCGCGGCAGGTCGGCGGCCTTCACCGTCTGCGCCCGGCGCGCAGTTTCGGCGAACAGCACCATGGGATGCCGGTCGCACAGGAAGCCCAGTGCCCGGAATTCCCGCCGCAGTCGCTCCAGGGGCCTGTCCGGGGGCAGGTCGGGCGGGGGCAGGCCGATGTCCGGTTCGTCGAACAGGCGGGGGGTGGTGCGGCGGGCATCCGCCCTCCGCCATCGGCTGTATTGCCATAGCACCTGGGCCCGGGTATGCGGCCGGGCCAGGCGGTCCAGGGCGCCGCAGTGGATCAGGGCCCGCGCTTCATCCTCGGCCGGCCGGACCCGGGCAAAGAAGTCGTCGACGCTTCGGTAGGGTTCGATTCCGCGTTGGGCCACGATGCGCTCGATGGTGCCCGACGACAGCCCCTTGACGGCCATCAGGCCGACACGGATCTCTTTCTGGCGGCCTCTCCAGCGTCGTCGGCTGCGGACCACATCCGGGGGCAGGATTCCAACGCCCAGCCGGCGCGCTTCGGAGACATAGGCGAAGGTGCTGTAGAAACCGCCCTGGTTGCTGATCACCGCGGCCATGAATTCCGCCGGAAAGTGGACCTTGAGAAAAGCCGCCTGGAAGGAGACCCGCGCATAGGAGGCGCTGTGGGGCTTGCAGAACGAATAGCCGCAAAAGCTCATCATCATGGCCCACACCGCATCCACCTGCCGGCGGCTCACGCCCCGTTTGCGGGCGCCGTCCTCGAACCGTTGCCGAAAGTCTTCGAGTTGACGCCGGCGATCCTTCTTCGACATGATCTTGCGCAGGCCGTCGGCCTCGGCCGCGTCGAACCCCGCCAGGGCCGTGGCCGCCCGGGAGACGTCTTCCTGATAGACCATGATGCCGAAGGTCTCGTCGAGGACATCGTCGAGCAGGGGGTGGATGGGTTGCCACCAGCCGCCGTGCAGGCGACGGATATACTCCTGGATGCAATCGTTGGCCGCCGGCCGGATGATGCTGGAGTGGATTACCAGGTGGTCGAAATCGCCCACCCCGGCCTTTTGCTGCAGCAGTCGCATGGCCGGGCTTTCGATATAGAAGCAGCCCATGGTGGCGCCCTGGGCCAGGGCCTCCTGGGTATCGACGTCCTCTTCCGGTTCCCAGCGGGTCTCGTCGAAGGTCTCTCCGTTGGCGCGGACGTTATGGATAGCGTCACGGATGACGCCCAGGCTGCGGTTGCCCAACAGATCGATCTTCACCAGGCCGGCATCCTCGGCGGCCTCTTTATCCCATTGGATGATGGGCACGCCCTTGGCCGCCTGTTGTACCGGTACGTAGTGGCGGATGGGCCGCGGGGTGAGCACCACGCCGCCGGGATGGACCGACAGGTAGCGCGGTATGCCGATGAGCTTCTGGGCCAGGGCCAGGATTTCGGGCCACGGATGGACGAAGTCGAGGGCCTTGGCTTCGGGGCGCCGCCGCAGGTCGGCCATCAGGTCGGATTGGGGCGATTTCAGGCGCCAGAACCAGGGCAGCCGTTTGGTTACCTTGCCGATTTCGGCGTCGGTCAGTCCGAAGACCTTGGCGGTCTCGCGGACGGCCATGCGTGGCTGGAACAGGATGTGGCTGGAGACCATGGCGGCGTTTTCGCCATACCGGTCGAGGACGCCGGCGATCAGGGCATCGCGTTCGTCCCAGGCGAAGTCCACATCGATATCCGGCGGATCCTGGCGCCCGGGGTTGAGAAAACGGCCGAAATAGAGGTTGTGTTTCACCGGGCAGACATTGGTGATCCCCAGGCAGTACGCCACCAGGGAGGCGGCCCCGGAACCGCGGCCGCAGGTACGCGGGCTGTGCCGCACGATGTCGCGCACCAGCAGGAAATAGGTGCAAAAATTCATCTGCCCGATGATGCCCAGTTCGTGCTCCAGCCGGTCCACCACCGGTTCGGGCAGTTCCTCGCCGTAGCGCGTCCGGGCGCCGGCGTAGGCGGCCCGGCGCAGCATCTCGGCGGCCGGCCGGCCGCTGTCGTCGGACCAGGGCGGCATCACCAGGCCGAATCGCGGACCGCGAAAAACGATCCGCCGGGCGATGGTTTCGGTGTCGGCCAGGGCCTGGGGGCAGATGGCGAAGCGGCGGGCATATTCGTCCGGTGGGGCCAGCCAGCCGTTTTCCGGAGCCACCTGGCGTCTCGTCAGCCGCTCCCGGCAGGTGTTGAGATCGATGGCCCGCAGCAGGCGGTGCAGATCGTAATCCTCGGGATGCAGGAAGAAACTGCCGGGAGTGGCCGCCAGCGGAATGTCCAGGGTATCGGCGGTCCGGCGCAGGCGATGGGCGGCCGGCAGGGGGGCGCGGTGCAGGGCCGCGGCCACGTCGACGCCGGCATGGTGCCAGCGGAGCAGCAGGTCGGCATCGGAAGTCAGCACCACCAGCCCCCCGGCCAGTGAGGGCAGGTCCGCGGCCAGGCTGAAGTCCGCCGCCATGTGGCGCCGGGTGAGGAGGCGGCAGAGGTGCGGATAGCCGGTTTCGTCGGCCACCAGGCAGACCGCCCGCTGACCGGTGGCCGGGTCGGTGACTTCCGCTCCGACGATGGGTTGGAGGCCCTCCTCCCGGCAGGCCGCCAGAAACGGCCACAATCCATAGAGGTTGTCCGTGTCGGTCAGGGCGAGGCGGTCATAGCCCGATGCCCGCGCATGCCGGCAGAGCGCCTTGACCGAGGCGGTGCCCCACATGAGGGAGTAATGGGATCGGACGGTTAAGGGGACCATGGTTAGTCGGTTGGCCGGTTAGCCGGTTTGTTGTTTCGTCTGTCTATGTTGGTTCAGGTATCTGATCAGGCCGTCGATCATCTTGCGGATTTTGGCGCAATGGGCATAGGTTCGACGGAATTGGTCGTTTGAGATGTATCCTTGATCCACGGCGATGTAGAGACAATTCTGCACTTCGGAACACGAGCGTCGCGAATAGGTCAGGAAACGAATGAATTCTCTGTTGGACCGAGCGTCAAATCCTTTGCAGATGTTGTTCATGATCGAAATAACCGCGCCGCTGATCTGATGGATCAGGCTGAAGTCTCTGGAGAAACCCGGCAGCCGGGTATATTTGTAAACCGATCGGGTCAAACGCCGTGCCTCCTGCCAACAATCGAGATCCTCGAAACGTTTTATCTTCATTGCGCTCCCACCCATGTTTGGAATGATGATCCGGCCAACCGGCCAACCGGCCAACCGGCCAACCGGCCAACCGGCCAACCGGCCAACCGGCTAACCGGCCAACCGCCCCCGGCCAACCGCCCCCGTTCCGAAGCGGTCGCGGATTTTGTCCATGGCGGCGACGATGCGTTCCCGGCGGATGTCGGTGCGGCGGTCGTCCTCGAACAGCGGCATTTGAACCGGCGGGTAGACCAGGCGGTCGCAGATCAGGCGCAGGTGGCGGA
>JBNKDU010000134.1:0-37416 GCA_050288425.1 Desulfobacteraceae bacterium
AAGCTAATTTTGTGCAAGGAGCTGATTTCAGGGTCCGGATCGCCTCCAAATATTCCCGTTTCCCGTCCAAATTGGGTCAGATTTGAATGCAAAAGATTCTGCGCTGGCACTAAAAAATGGTTGTATGGATATGGGGCGGGGTTGTCGCCGATATTATGGGGAGCAGCAGCTTCGACACGTGCACAAAAAAGGTGCATGAAGTGCATTTTTTTGAGCATGGCACCGGCTTACCGCATCCTTTTCAAAGGGAAAGCCCAAAAACTCATTCTAAATTTAAAGATGAGGTTCCAGGGAATTTCCATCCAATGCCGTCCCCTGCGGATATGGCATATCGTTGGTGATTGTTTAACTATTTTATTTGATAGGATATTTTTGAATGTCGGAATAGGCGATATCATCGAAACCTTTCAGGACGGATCCGACTCATTGCACAGGAATCAAAATCGTCCTAATCCCGACTTGAAGGCACACATATTGCTTCCAATGAAAGACGAATCTTTCTCCTGAATATATTTGTGGGCTCTGGCTTTTAAGATTTTTTTTTACCCGTTAAAGGAACAACTTATTCGCAATGAAGATCAAATCATATACAAACCTTACCGAAGGTTTTATGGTCAAAACATTTACTGAGAATAAAATACAAATCGTCCATAAGTCGCCATATCAAATGATCCTCCTGCGACCGTTGAAACTTCTGATTTTTTCATTTGTTTTACTTGCGATTGCCATCGGTATCACGGATGATACGTATGCCATGAGCCTAAACGATTTGGATATCGACCGTCGAACCGACTGGGCTCAGGCTGGCCATCCCGGTGGCATTCCGACAGTTGACGAGAATATCCTTACCGTCACGAATCACGGCGTACACGGCGATGGTATGACGGATGATCACGATGCCATTCAGACTCTGATTGACAATTCGACCAGCCCGGCGGTTTTGTTATTCCCGGCCGGAAGCTTTCGCATCGAATCCGCTCTCGACCTGAAATCCGGAATCGTGCTGAGAGGAGAGGGTTCGAGTGTGACCCATCTCGACTTTTACAGCGACAATGGCTGCCTGAACATCAAAGGAAGAACTTCAGGCTCCTATGTCGCCATTCAAAGCGGTTCCCAGAAAGGTTCCAGCCAGATCGTGGTCGCCGATGCTTCCAATTTTCATGTCGGGGACGGCGGGATGATTCGCCAGGAGGATATCGAAGCCGTGGATCCCACGGGGGATTGGGCCAACAGTGGCTGGGTCCCGGAATATGTCGTCGGCCAGATGGTGAGAATCATGGCGGTCAACGGCAATACCTTGACCATCGATCCACCATTGAATTTCAGCTTTACTTCGGTAAATCATCCGGAGATTCGACCGGTTGACTACATCCGGCAGGTGGGGATCGAAGACCTGCATATAAATAGAATCAATACCGGCGCGATCACCAATAATATAATCATCGACTATGCGGCCGACAGTTGGATCAAAAACGTTGAAAGCGACTTCACCCAGAAATACCACATCAGCATCAGTCGTTCCTTGCAGCTTGAAATCAGAGGTTGCTATATCCATGATGCATTGAGCAAGGGGGACGGTGGTCAGGGCTACGGCACCAGCCTGGCCACATACGCCACAGCCATTTTAGTGGAAGATAACATTTTCGATGAACTGCGCCATTCGATGATTATTCAATTGGGTGTCAATGGATGCGTATTCGGATACAACTATGCGCAACGCAACTATTCAGACGATGGCTGGGACAAATCCTATATTGCAGTGCATGGACACTATCCCTATATGAATCTCTTCGAAGGCAATATCGTCGGCAGAGTGGGTATCGCAGACTATTGGGGAGCGTCCGGTCCGGGCAATACGTTTTTTCGCAACCGGGTGGTGGGAACCGATAAACACGAGGACTTCGGCCCATACCGAGGCATCGAGGTGGATGATTATTCTCATCGACAAAACCTTATCGGCAATGAACTCGCAGGCTCTCAAACCCAGATAACTTATGACGGGCACACAGACAGCGCGCTTGGCACCTCCGAAGATATTATCGTTCATGGCAACAATGTTCACGGGACCATTAATTGGGATCCCGCCTTTGCCGATCATGTTCTCCCCGCATCCTTCTATCTCACCTCAAAACCTGCATTTTTTGGAAGCATGCAATGGCCTTCTTTCGGAGGAGATATCGCCCTGGGCTCGGGCAATATCCCTGCAAAGGACAGGTTTGATCGCGGTGAGTATGTTCTCCAGCCCGGCAGTTCTCCCGACACGGCAGACCAAACGCCACCAATCGGCAATGACACTTCCACCGATAACGGCGGTAATGGCGGTAGCGACGGTAGTGGTGGTAGCACCACGACTCCGACCACCGGCGACGGAGCAACTGGCTCTGCCGCTGGCTCGGGAGGCGGTTCCGGCGGAGGCTGCTTTATCGATGCAGCCGATTGGCGGTAAGGCCTTTCCTGATGTATCCTATTCTTCGTCTGCAATACGGTCTGGCTTCCAGGTAGCCCCCGTACAGTGGCCCGAACCCTTGTGAAGCCGTCAGGTATACATCATTTCGCCGCGTTGACCATTTTTATCGTAATATCCTCAACTTCCTTGGCGATTTTGACCAATTCTTCATCCTGTGACAGCCCGGAAAGCATCTGCACGGGTTTGATCAGTCCGATCCTGGTTTTCCCTTTTTCCGTATAAACGGAGATACGGCAAGGCAATGCCATGTTCAGGCGCATATCGGTTGCCAGAACCTTGGATGCCTGCACGGGATTGCAAACTTCGAATACTTTGCAATTCTCCGCGAATTCCACTCCTTTGCTTCGAAGGGTTGCGCCTAGATCATGGACATGAAGTACGCCAAATCCGTTCTGTTTCACGGACGCATCCAGGTCCGCCGACGCCTGTTCGAAGTCTTTTTCACTCTCGACGATGTAGTACAAGATTTACCTCCTATCTCCCAAATATTGCGGTTGGCAGATGAGTCGCGTCTATAGCACATGATATTCCATGTTGGGCATGCCTTCTATTCGGGTATGTCTCATTGCAAACCGGGCACCTTGAGCGGGTGATGGACCGCGAGGCCGGTGCCCTCGGCCAGTTGAATGCCGCAGACGCTGCTTTCGGTGACGATGGCGTCGATGCCGGCCTGCTGGAAGAGTCGGAAGAGCGGTTCGCCCACGGCCGCGGAGAGCCGGTGTCCCAGCGGGCCTTCCTTGAGGCCGAAGGTGCCGCCCATGCCGCAGCAGGTGCCGGTTTCGATCAATTCCACCGTGGCGCCGCGGGACCGCAGCCATCGGCGGGCGCCTTTGCCCGCCCCCAGGGGGCGCTGGTGGCAGGAGCAGTGGTAGCCGAAGCGACGGCCCGCCAGGGTTTCGGGATCTGGTTTTTCCGCGCTCTTTTCTTCCAGGCGGACCAGGTATTCGAACAGTTCGAAGGTGTGGCGGGCCACGAGCCGGGCATCGGGATCGCCGGGCAGGAGCCGGGGGTAGGAGACGGCCAGGCAGTAGACGGCCGTGGGTTCGATGCCCACGATGGCGTAGCCTTTTCTTGCAAAGGGCGCCAGCCGGGAGACGTTGCGGGCGGCCGTCCGCCGGGCGCCGTCCATGTCGCCGTAGGCGATGTAGGGGTAGCCGGCGGCCTCCTGGCGGGGCAGGGCGACCTCACAGCCCAATGCTTCCAACCGGTCCACGGCGGCCATTCCCAGATCGGGGTCGTTGTAGTCGGCGAATACGTCGATGAAGAGGGCGGCCTTGTGTTCGGCCGGTCCGGCGACCACGGGCCGGCGCCTGGCGAAGCGCTGCTTGAAGGAGGGCGCGCGGAAGGTCGGCAGGCGGCGTTCGGCCGAGAGCCCGACGGTCCTGGCCATCAATTTGCGAAGGGCACGGTTGTTCATTGCGGCGTTGGCCAGGGGCGCGGTGAGGCTGCCCAGCCGGGCCGCCCGGTCGGAGGCCATCATGATCTTGTTCTCCCGGCGGAAACCGTTGCGCCGGGCAAGGCGCTGTTTGATCTCGGCGATGATGTGGGGCATGTCGATGGCGGCCGGGCAGATCTCCTTGCACAGGCCGCAGGAGATGCACAGCGGGGCGAAGGCGGCGGCCTTGTCCAGGCCGTGGACGCCGGCGGTCCAGCAGATGCCCATGGGGCCGGGGTAGATGTGGCCGAAGGTGTGGCCGCCGACGATGCCGTAGGTGGGGCAGACGTTCATGCAGGCGCCGCAGCGGATGCAGTAGAGGGCTTCGCGCAGGTCGGGGTCGTCGCGCATGGCCGTGCGGCCGTTGTCCAGCAGGATCAGGTGGCTTTCCCGGGGCTCGCGTCCCCCGCCTTGTCCCAGGGGGGAGCGGCCGTGCATCCAGGTGACATAGGTGGTGGGAAGTTGGCCCGAGGCGCTCACCGGGTGGGCCAGGATCATCAGCATGGCGTCTTCGATGGTGGCCACGATCTTCTCCGCGCCCATGACGCAGATGTGGCAGTCGCCGATACTCGACACCAGGCGGCCGTTGCCCTCGTTGGTTTCGATGCAGATGGCGCCGGTCTCGGCCACGCCGATGTTGGCCCCGGTCATGCCGATGCGGGCGTTGAGAAAGATGGGCCGCAGGTATCGCTGCACCACTTTCATGAGGCTGGGGATATCGCTTTTGACTTTCTGGCCCGTGACGCGGGCGAAGATCTCGGCCACGTCCGGCGCCATCTTGTGCACCGATGGAAAGACCAGGTGAAAGGGCTTTTCGCCGACCAGTTGAATGATCAGTTCCCCCAGGTCGGTCTCCACCACGTCGACGCCGGCGTCGATGAGCGGCTGGTTGAGTTCCACTTCATCGGTGGTCAGGGATTTGGACTTGGCCAGGGTTTTGGCCCCGCGGGCGGCCGCCAGGTCGAGGCAGTAGCGGATCACATCGGCGCCGGTGGCCGCTTCGTATACCTTGACGCCGCGCCGGGTGGCGTTTTCGATGAATTGCTTCTTCAGCCCGGGCAGTTCGTCGATGCAGCGCTCCTTGGCCCGCCGGACTTCTTCCCGGAAGGCGGCGCCGCCGGGCAGGGTCTTCAGGGCGGCGGCCCGGGTATCGCGCCCCCGCTGCATGCAGCGCAGCAGGGCCTCGCTCTTGGAACGGTCGTCGATGGCCGCGGTGATGGCCCGGCAAAGGCGGCGGTGTTCTTCTGCAGGCATCTTCTTCTCCTTTGGAGGGGACGGTTTCGGCAGCGGTCAGGAACCGATGATGACGGCGTGGGCCGCCTCGGGCCCGTGCACGCCCAGGGTCAGTTTCAGTTCGATGTCGCCGGTGCGACTGGGACCGGAGATGAAGCTGATCACCAGGTTTTTTTCGTATCGCTGCACGGTCTGTCGGATCCGGGCGGCGCCGTCGGCGAATTTGTCGACGATGTCTTCCGCCCGCAGGACGCCGATATAGGTTCGGGGCAGGCTCGACACCAGGCGGACGGCGTCGTCGGTGGTGACTTCCACCAGGGTGCCCGATTGGGCGATGGCGAATTCGATGCCGGTGACCCCCACATCGGCCGTATCGATGGCGTCGGGCAGGGTGTCGGCGGCATAGGGCGGTTTGAGCAGTTCGAGGCCGTCACAGCCGGCTTCGATGGCCGTTTCCAGGGAGGCCGGCAGCCCGGCCAGCGCCACACGGCGGGCATTGGCGGAGGCGCAGATGGAAAGGATGGTTCGGGCGGCTTCGGTTTCGTCGGCCACCCGGTGGGCCTGGCCGGAGAGTTGGGCGAAGCAGGCGGCGAAGTCGAACTGATGGTCGGGTCGGGGCATGGCTGGCATCATCCTGTGTTGGGGGTGGATGGTGCAGGCCTGGTGCGGACGGATCAGGATGCGCGGTCGGGGGAACGCGAGCGGGTGCCGGCGTAAACGGCCGGCGCGGCATGGGCAAGCTGCCGAATCTTCAGCGGGCGAGGGTCACACAGGCCTGAATGACGTCATCATAGCACGGAGCGCCGGCAAGTCAATCGGTAGCCGGGGCAGGGCTACCCCACAGGCGGCGGACCGTCTGCCCGCTTCACCGGATGCCCGGTAGGGTCATCAGCGGCTGCTAGGCCGCCGTGACCGGTTCAACCGGCCCGGCCGTCATCGCACGGATCGTCGAACGAGTCGAAGCGGGAGTGCTCGGCGGTGGAGGAGAGGGTGCATTGATCCAGGGGAATGCTCTTCATGGGCCGGTCGCAGCATTCGGGGACCGGTTTCCCGGCCGCAACCAGTTCCTGCCGGCTGCAATGTTCACATTCGAAGGCTTGGTCTTCTGCCATGTGTTCCTCCATGTCGGGGCGGATGGGCGGGGTTGGAACGGGTTCGCCATCTTGCGCCCGGTTATTGGTGTCCCTCCTTGGGGACGATGCAGATGAAGCGGAAGTTCTCTTTCCCGCTGTTTCTGAACTGGTGGTCGGCATCGGCGGGTACATAGGCGAAGGAGCCGGCCTCCACGGGATGCTCCTCGCCGTCCAGGAAGAGGACCCCCTTGCCGTCCAGCATATAGTTGATGTGCGGCCAGGGATGGGTGTGGCGCGGGGAGTAGCCGTCGGGAGCCAGTTCGACGATGCGCATCACGTGATCGCTCCAGCCTTCCCGGGCGCCGATCAGCACTTTCATGGCGGCGTTGTTCACTTCGGGGCTGTTGATGGTATTGGCGATGCGCTCTTTTTCATGGGATACGATCATGTCGACCTCTTTTTCAGGTTCCGGGGGTTATGGTCAAGGCCGGCGGGGATCAGTGATCCTCACCCTGTTCACAGGGTTCCTCCTCTCGGGGCTGCCGGCCGTTGCCCGTCCGTCGGTGGAATCGATTCTACTTTACGGCCTGGGGAAATTGGAATCAAGGGGCAAGAAGGGGAACCGACCGGCGCCTCCGCCCGCAGGGAGCAACGGCCGGTTATCGGCTTGCGCGGGAAATCGATTGCCGGGCCTTTATTGTTCGGGCCGGTTGCAGTACACTGGCCGGCGTTCGAACCACATGCGGACTTCAGCATGGATACAGGATGATGCATTTGAACCAATCCCTTGCCGGCGCATTCGCCACCTTTGGCCGGCAGATCGCCGGCGATATCCATACCGATGTATTGCGGCGCTACCTGCTGGCCACCGATGCCAGCATCTTCTGCAAGCCGCCGCTGGCCGTGGTCTATCCCCGCACCACCGCCGATGTCCGGGCCCTTGTGCGGTTCGCCGGCGAACACGGGCTCGCGGTGCATCCCCGGGGGGCCGGCAGCGGGCTGTGCGGTTCCGCGGTGGGCGATGGCATCGTGGTGGATTTCACCCGGCATATGCACCGGCTGATCCGGCTGGACCCGGGGGAAGGATGGTTCGAATGTCAGCCCGGTTACCGCCTGGGGGAACTGAATGCGGCCCTGGTCGATACCGGGCTCTGGTTTCCCCCCGACCCCTCCAGCGGCGAATACGCCACCTTCGGCGGGATGTACGCCACCAACGCCAGCGGAGCCCATTCGGTGAAGTACGGCAACGTGGCCGACTACCTGCTCGACGCCCGGGTGGTGCTGAGCGACGGTTCCGCCCGGTGGCTCTCCCAATGGGAGGACGCCGCGGTCGGGGAATTGCCGGACGGCTTGCGGCGACTGGCGGGTCTCTATCGAGACAACGCTTCCACCATCGAGGCGGCCTACCCGCTCATCGCCTGCAACGTGGCCGGGTACAATCTCCGGGGGCTGGTGCGCGACGGGCATCTTCACCTGCACCGGTTGCTGGCCGGCGCCGAAGGCACCCTGGGGGTGGTCACCCGGCTGAAATTCCGTCTGCGGCCCAGGCCCGGCGCCGATGCCCTGGTGGTGGCCTATTTCGATGACATCGGTCCTGCGGCCGAGGCCGTGCAACTGGCCATGCCGCTGAAACCGGCGGGCATCGAGATCATGGACAAGTCGCTGCTCGGCCTGGCCCGCGGGGCCGAACCGAATCTGCGGGGCCGGATCCCCGCCGGCGTGGACAATGTCCTGCTCATGGCCTTCGACGGGGACGAGATGGAGGCCTGTGCCGGTCCGGCGGCCGAAATGCAGCGTCTGCTCCGGGATCACGGACTGACGGACCGGGCCTATCTGGCGGCCACGGAGGAAGAGAAGGATGCCTTCTGGGCCCTGCGCAAGGCCGCCGTGCCCATCCTCTACAAACTCAAGGGCCGCAGGAAAATCCTGGCCCTGGTGGAGGATGCCGCCGTGCCCACCCATCGGCTGGCCGCCTATTTCGAAGGCATCTACGCCATCTTCGCCCGCCACGGCGTCGAATTCGTCCTCTACGGCCACATCGCCAAGGGCCTGATGCACACCCGGCCGCTGCTGGACCTCAAGGACGCCCATGACGTGAACCTGCTCCAGCCCATCGCCGACGATGTCTACGAACTCGTCGACCGGCTGGGCGGGACGGTATCGGGCGAGCACGGCGACGGTCGTCTGCGCAGCGCCTACATCCGACGGAAGTACCCGGAAATCTATCCGTTGTTCGATCGCGCCAAGGAACTTCTCGATCCCCGGCGGATGTTCAATCCCGATATCAAGAAGAGCATCGACCCGGCGCAGATGACCCGCGACCTGCGCTTCGGTCCGCAATACCGGGTCGTATCCCCGGTCGCGCTCCGGCTGCAATGGCCGGAAACCCTGGCGGCCGAGGCCGAGATGTGCCACGGATGTTCCCGGTGCACCATCGTCACCGCCGCCACCCGCATGTGTCCGGTCTACAAGGTCACCCGCGACGAAGCCGCCACGCCCAAGGCCAAGGCCAACCTCCTGCGGGCCTTGATCAGCGGCGCCATCGAATCCCGGGCCCTCTATGCCGACGGGTTCGCCCACGTGATGGCCCAGTGCATCAATTGCGGCAGCTGCTATCACGAATGTCCGTCCAACGTGAACATTCCCAAGCTGGCCATGGAGGCCAAGGCCCAATATGTCCGCCGCTTCGGGACCCCGCTGCCCGAATGGCTGACGGCCAACGTGGAGCTGGCGGCGCGCGGGCTGCACCGACTGGCGCCGCTGGCCGACCGGGCCCTGCGGGTGCCGGGGGTTTGCCGGCTGGCCTCCCGGCTGGGCGGGTTGGCGCCGGAGCGGGGGATGGTGCGGTTCGCCCGGCGGTCCCTCTACCGGCGGCGCCCGGGACTGATTCCGGGCAAGGGGCCGTCCGTGCTCTTTTTCGCCGGCTGCTACGCCGCCTATATCCGGCCCGAACTGGGAGAGGCGGCCATGGACGTGCTGGCCCACATGGGTTGCCGCGTCCACCTGCCGAGGCAGTTCTGCTGCGGTCTGCCCCAGCTGTCCAAGGGAATGTCCCTCGCCGCGCGGCGCAAGGTGCGCCGGAATCTGAACGCCTGGCAGGATCTCATCCAAGGGGTGGACCACATCGTGGTCACCTGTTCGTCGTGCGGATTCGCGCTGATCCAGGACTGGCATTACCTGCTGCCCGATGCGGCCCTGGCGGAACGGATCTCGGCCAAGACCATTCATATTTCGCGACTGCTCAACCGCCATCCGATGCGGTTGTCGCTGGCGGATCTGCCCGTCCGCCTGGCCTATCACTCCCCCTGCCACCTGCGTATCCAGCCGGACAGCGACAGCTCCCTGGCCCTGCTGTCCGCCATGCCGGGCGTGACGGTTCGCGACTTGAACAGCCATTGCTGCGGCATGGCCGGAAGTTGGGGGCTGTTGCGGCGGCACCATGCCCTGAGTCGCACCATCGGCGGCCCCATGATCCGGAGGCTGAACGCATCGCGGGCCGACTTCGGAGTGACCGACTGCCCCACCTGCCAGATGCAGATGGAATATATGGGGCGCCTGGAAGTGAGGCATCCCATCGAGATCGTGCGCAAGGGTCTGGCGCCGGACCGTCGGAAGGATTGAATCGGGATGGTATATGGGCGGGAAACTTCCTGCCCGCTTCGCCTCTTGCCCTGCTGCAACCGTTTGCCGTGGCTTTTGCAGGCTTGCGCTTGATTTTAGGATTGGGAGTTGTTAAAGGTGGGACCTCTTCTGCAGGCCAGTAGCTCTAATTGGCAGAGCACCGGACTCCAAATCCGGGTGTTGGGGGTTCGAGTCCCTCCTGGCCTGCCATTTTTATTGCGGGCCGATCGGTTCAGGAGCCCGACATGATCTTCTTCAATACCGCCGAGAGTGCCGCCACCGTGAACGGCTTCTGAATGAAGCTCTCCGCACCGCTCTCGAGGATCTCCCGGGCCGGTCCGTCCAGGGAGAATCCGCTGCAGACCACTACTTTCAGCTCGGGCCGCGCCTCCATGAGCTTTGGATAGATCAGGCTGCCGTCCATGTCCGACAGGATGACATCCAGCAGGACAAAGTCGATCCTGCCTTCGTATTGGCGCGCGATGCGCACCGCCTCCTTGCCGGTCTTGGCTTCCAGCACGTCGTAGCCCAGCTTCTCGACGATGGCGCGGTTGACTTCCATCACCAGGTGTTCATCTTCCACCACCAGGGCCGTCCCGGTCCGTTTTTCACCGTAGGCTTCCACCGGTTCGGCCACCACGTCCTCCAGACGGGCCGCCGGGAGATAAATGGAAACCGAGGTCCCCTGATCGGGCTTCGAATCCACACAGACGTAACCGTTGTGCTTCTTGACGATGCCGTAAACCGCGGCCATCCCCAATCCCCGGCCCTGGAATTTGGTGGTGAAAAAGGGTTCGAAGATCCGGTCCCGGGTCTGGGCGTCCATGCCCTTGCCGTTATCCACGATGCGCAGCAAGACCTTCCGCCCCGGTTTCAATTCGGGGTGCTTGCGGCAGTCGGCCGCGGTCACCTTGTGGTTTCTCAGGACCACCCTGACCCGGCCCTGGTTTTCCATGGCTTCGGATGCATTGGCGAGGACGGCCGCCAGCAGCATCTGCATTTGGGTTGAATCCACCTCGATGTGATCGGTCGCGGGGTCCAGATCGGTCTCCAGGTCCACGTGGGGGGCCAGGCTGTGCTGGACGGTGCGCAGGGTATCGGTGACGAATTTGTGGGCCGCCATGATATGGGTCTGGAATTTGCCGCCCCGGGCATAGGCCAGCAGTTGGCCGGTGAGTTGGGCCATCTTCTGGCCGGCCTGGTTGATGGGCTCGATATACAGGTTCAGCTTGCCGTCACGCAGGCCATCCATCTGGATCAACTCAAGGTTGCCCAGGATGACGGCCAGGGCGTTGTTGAACTGGTGGGCCACGCCGCCGGCCAGGGTGGCGATGGCCTCCATTTTCTGGGCCTGCCGCAATCGCGCCGAAAGGCGGCTTTTTTCGTGTTCGGACTTCCTGGCCGCGGTGATATCCACGGCGAACGCCAGGGTGCCGATGTAGTTGCCCTCCTCATCCTCCTGGCTGATGGCGCTGAGCAGGACACTGATTACGGTCTTCTGCTTGGTGGTGAACTGGAAGGGCCGGTTTTCCATCCGGCCGGTCTCGTAAAATTCAGGCAAGGAGATTTCGATGGCATCGCGCCGGCTTTCCGGGCTGAAAAAGTATAGAAACGGCCGGCCGATGACCTCGTCACGCTGGTATCCGAGGGTTTTCAGCCACAGGTCGCTCGCGCTGATGATGCGGTTTTCCCGGTCCATGGAGCAGAGCATCACCGGCGTCTGGTTGTACAGATCGCGGTAACGGCGTTCGCTTTGCAGAAGCGCCTTTTCGGCCTGCTTTTCCCGGGTCACGTCCCGGCCGCAGCCCACCGTGCCGATTACGTCGCCGTCCGGCCCCCAGAACGGGGCTTTGTTGACATCCAGGATCAGGTATTGGTTGCGCACCAGGCCGTCTTCCAGAAACCGCGCGGGTGCTTTGCTCTGTTTGACCACCTGATCGGAATTGACGCGATTTTCGCCGAAGGTGTGGTTGTGACCGGCGTCGCGCTCGCGTCCGGCGAAGTGGATTTCGGTCCGGCCCAGGGCTTCCTCCGGCCGGGTGCATTTGAGCAGCTTGTCGCACACGGCCTGGTTTACGAAGAGATAACGGTCTTCCATGTCCTTGGCCCAGATCAGGTCGGGCACGTTGTCGGCCATGAGACGCAGCATCATATAGAGTTCCTGGTACTCGCTTTTGCCCCGATGGATGGCGGAATCCAAACGCAGCCTTTCCTCCTCCAAAGAGAGGGCTTTGGCCAGCGCCGAGATCAGATAGGAATGGGTTCGACCGAAGGCGCGGGGCCGGGTGTCCAGAACGGCCAGTGAACCGATCAGGTCACCGTCCCGGTTGACCGGGCAGCCGAGGAAGGCCCGGATGCCGAACCGGCGCACACAGGTGTCGGATTTCTGGTAAATGGTCTTGGTGATATCCTCGATGGCCACCGGTTGGTGGTCGGCCTGGATGGCGGCTTCGTAACAGATCTGGCCCTTGCCATCGAATCGCGTCGGCATGCCGTTCGGAAGATTATAACCCGACCAGCAGGTCACCGTCTTCTTTTTTTCTCCAATGCGGTTGTACAGGGAACTGGGGGCGTCCAGGACTTCGCAGGCCTGGCGGACGATGGCATGAATGTTCTGTTCGGGATCGGTGCCCAGCATTCCGAACAGGTCTCCGAGTTGCTGGATTTTTTGTTGCAGTTCGATGTTCTCTTCGGCACTGTCCGGAAATTGGGGCTCAATCAGATCGCGAGGAGAATTCGATGCCATGCACAACCTCCTGTACTCCAGATCAGTCTCGTTCACGTATTATAATACTCGATCGACAAATAAAGCCAGCCTGATGTCCCGGCAGCCTGTGGTGGGACACCATCGATCTGAATCGACTTCGGAAATGCCCGGTTCGATTTTTGGGTCGGTGGTTTGGTGCGACGAAGCGAGCAAAAGGTTCCCTGAGATGAACATACTTCCTTAATGCGACGGGCGGCAATTGTAAAGCCGGAATTTTGATCTGGCGCCGTTTGATGGTAACATGAGCGCAGATCTTTCGACGCGCGGCGGCCTCACAGGCAATTGGGGCCGCCGGCGGGGGTTGGTTCTTTCGACAAATACAGAGGTGATGATGAGACTCATACGTTTTGGTCCGCGGGGGGAAGAACGGCCGGGGTTGTGGCGCGAGGGGAGAATCGTCGATCTGCGCGGGTCCTTCCCGGACATGCCCGACATCGGCCGTCGGTTTTTCGAGGAGGGTTGGCTGGACCGTGCGGCGCAATGCCGCGACAGCGGCGTGCCCATGGAGGTGCGCCTGGGACCGCCCGTGGCCCGGCCGCAGAAATTGATCTGCCTGGGAAAGAACTACGAGGAGCATGCCAGGGAGGGCGGGTTCAAGACACCCGAGGCGCCGCTGCTTTTCTGCAAGACGGCCAATGCCTTGAACGGGCCCTTCGATCCGGTGATCATGCCCCGCAGTTCCGGACAGATCGACTGGGAGGTCGAACTGGCGGTGGTGATCGGCAAGGCCGGCAAACGCATCCCCCGAAACCGGGCGCTGGAGCATGTGGCCGGGTACACGGTGATGAACGACGTGTCGGCGCGGGAGGCGCAATTTCGCCAATCCCAATGGTTCCGGGGCAAGTCGTTCGATACCTTCGCCCCGTTGGGTCCCATGCTGGTGACGCCGGACGAAATCGGGGACATCGGAAATCTTCGGCTCACCGCCAGAGTCAACGGCGAAACCATGCAGGACGGAACCACCCGGGACATGATCTTCGGCATCGATGCAATCATCGCCGATATCAGCGAAGACATGACCCTGGTGCCCGGCGATGTCATTTCCACCGGCACCCCCGCCGGCGTGGGGATCTTCCGGGATCCGCCCGTCACGCTGCAGGCCGGCGACGAGGTGGAATGCGTCATCGAGGGGATCGGCGCCCTTCGCAACCGGTTTGTGGGGGGGGCAGGTTAGTCTATCTGCCTGCCCTGGTGGGCTCTTCCTGGTCCTGGTTGCCCCGGCCCAGCAGCTCACAGATGAGCCGGGCCACGGCCGGCGCCCCGTTGGGCATGGACGGCTTCCTGCGCCCCAGGTCGAGCAGTTCCGGCAGGCGATCGATCCAGCGGCCGCTGGCGTAGTCGGCAGTATCGATGGGCAACGAAGGCAGGTGGGCGCTGATGAACGCCTCCAGCACGCGGGCTTCCGGAGAATGGGGTCGCTGGACATGGCCGAAGGGAATGCCCTGGCGATAGGCTTCCGCAATGGTGCTGTACCCGGCTTTGCCGATGACGGCATCGGCCGCCTGCATCAGGTCGGGATGGTAAAATTCCGAGTGGGTGGGCAGGGGCGTTACCTGCGGATGGATTGCGGCGGCGGCATTCGCGCCGGGAATCACCAGCCGGCAGGGAAGTTTTTCCGGCAGGCGGGAGAGAAAATCGAACCGGTCGGCCACCCCGCCCATGGAGACGAGCACCATCCTGGCCCCCATTGGAATGCCGAGCCGGCGACGGGTTACGGCGGTATCGGTGCGGGGGCGCCGGCTGATAGGGCCCACCCGGTGGCTGCCTTCCACCGGCCGGCAGAGCGGCGGTGTCTGCACGCGGTGGCGGGCCTGGTCGAAAACGGCGGCCAGGTAATCGATGTGGCGGTCCAGGCCGGGCGCCATGTGGCGGTAGCCCCGGTAAATCCAGTCCCAGGTGAAATTCTCCACCAGCAGGCTCGGAAGTCCGGCCCTGCGGGCCACGGCGATGCCCAGGGCGGCGATGTCGCAGACCACCAGGCGGCAACCGAGCCGGCGGATCTGTTGCGCCAATGTGCCCACCCATTGGGCGTCAAAGGGGAGCATGCGGTCCAGGGCCGCACAGGTGGCCGGCAGATCTTCCGTCAAGGGCGATGTCTGCACCGCGCCGATGTCGCAGGTCACGCCATGGTAGCCGAACCCGTCCGGCAGGTCCTGGGCGAAGATTTCGCGGGGGCAGGTGGTAAACAGTTCCAGGCGGATCCCGGGTCGGATACGTCTCAATTCCGCCATGACCGCGGCGGAGCGGCTGGCATGGCCGAAACCGTGGGGGGTGATGAAATAGGCAATGGCGGGTTCGTGCAAAGACATGGTCAAACTCCCGGGATGCAGACGAGCGTCGGTTTGGCGCCGATGGTAGCAGAAGCGGACCGTATTTGAAATGGCTGTCGTTTGCCGCGAGTCAACCGGAAGGACGGAAAATGGAGACCGATAGCCGGCAGGTACAAAATCGTCCGCGCTTGTTGATTACCGGGGCCAGCGGCATGCTGGGCGATGCCCTGTGCCGGCTGGCGAGCCGGAAATGGGAGGTCTGCGGCGTCTACCAACGCCATCCGGTGCGTATTTCGGGTGTGCGGCCGGTGCAATGCGATTTGACGGATTCCGACGATACGGACGCCATGTTGGACCGCATCGATCCCCAGGGGGTGATCCACGCCGCCGCCGACTCCCGGGTGACCGCCTGCGAAGCCGACCCCCGGCGGACCGAGGCGATCAACGTCCGGGCACCGGAGCGGCTGGCCGCCGCCTGCGCCCGGAGGCGGATCGATTTCGTGTTCACCTCCAGCGACCTGGTCTTCGACGGCCGGGGGGCGCCGTATGACGAACGCGCTTTGGTCCATCCCGTATGTGTTTACGGCCATCAAAAGGTCCGCGCCGAAGAAGCGGTATTGCGGCGTCATCCCGATGCCCTGGTCTGCCGATTGCCGCTGATGTTCGGACTGGCCCCCAACGCCATGCACCATTTCACCGTGCAGATGCTCCAGGCGATCCAAGCGGGTCGGCCCATTCGGCTGTTGGTGGACGAATACCGCACGCCGGTGGACAATCGCAGCGCGGCCTCCGGCATTCTGGCCCTGCTGGGCAGGCACAGCGGCGTTTTGCACCTGGGCGGACGCAGTCGCGTGTCCCGTTTTGAAATGGGACTGTTGATGGCCGGTTTTTTGAACCGCACGCCCCACATGCTGCAGCCCACCACCATCGCCGCACTGGACATCGGGGTGACCCGTTCCCCGGACTGCTCCCTGGACAGCCGGAACGCCTTCGTCCTGGGCTATGCCCCCACACCCCTCGCCGACGCCTTGCAGCACATCGCCCGGCATTTTAATAAAAAATCAGGTGGTTAAAGAAGTACTTCCCCACTGTCGGAATTGACACGGCTTTTGTTTGTCTCTATACTGGCTTGCGGTCGCATTTCCCCGGCGGTCCGTATTCCTTACCCAACCGGCCGAAGATCGCCGGCAGCATGACAACCCGAATCCGCAAGGAGAATGATTCCTCATGATGCCCATGGTGCGTATCATCCTGTTGTCTGTGGTGATCTTGTTCGGATTTCAGCCGGCCGTCGCGGAACTGCGGACGGAAGAAGACATTCCGCCCGAACTGTTGCGCTGGCGGGAATGGGTCCTGCACGGCCATGAAGCCGAACTCTGCCCCGGTGTCTACGACGACGGCGCCCTGACCCGCTGCCAGTGGCCTTCCCAACTGCGGTTGCAGGCATCCACCGAAGGCGGACGGTTCGAACAGCATTGGCAGCTTTTCGCCCGCGGCTGGGTTTCCCTGCCCGGTGGTCCGGACCTGTGGCCGGACGGTGTGGTGGTGGACGGCCGGCCGGTGGCCGTGGTGAACCGCGAGGGCATCCCCTCGGTGGAACTCGATGCCGGCGGATATCAGATCACGGGCCGTTTCGAGTGGCACCGGATGCCGGAGGGCATCCAGGTGCCGCCGGCCAGCGGTCTCATCACCCTCACGGTGGACGGCCAGCGCATCGAAGCACCGGTCATCGACGACAAGGGGCGCCTGTGGCTGCGCGAGCGACGGACCGCGGCCGGAGAGGCGGACCGGGTCGGCATCCACTTGTTCCGGCTGATCAACGACACCATCCCCATGCAGATCACCACCCTCGTGCGCCTGGATGTCTCGGGGCAGGCGAGGGAATTGAAACTGGGGGACATCCTGCTGGAAAACCTGGTCCCCATGTCCCTGGAGAGCGTCCTGCCGACGCGGTTGGATCGTGAGGGCCGCTTGCTGGTTCAGGCGCGGCCGGGGCGCTGGGAGATCCGGATCACCGGCCGGTTGCCCGGTGTGGCCGCCCGCCTGAGCGCCGGCGCGGCCAGCCACGGAGATGAAATATGGGTTTTCCAACCCCAGCACCAGTTGCGGATGGTGGAAGTGGAAGGGGTGCCCCAGGTGGAACCGGAACAGACCGAGTTGCCCGCGGCCTGGCGCCGTTACTCCGCCTACTTGATCAAACCCGACGCGGAAATGCGTTTGAATATGCTGCGCCGGGGAGACCCCGATCCACCACCGGCCCGGCTCCGCCTGCATCGCAACTGGTGGCTCGATTTCGATGGAAGCGGATTTACCCTCCACGACAGGATCGAAGGCACGTTGAGCCGCCAATGGTATCTGGTCATGCGCCGGCCCGGGCAGTTGGGGCGGGTGGCGGTGGACGGCCGCGATCAGGTGATCACCGCCCATGGGGATGATGGGCTGCCCGGTGTGGAGCTGCGCCGGGGCATCCTGCACATGACGAGCGATGCGCGCCTGGCCCGCGGATCCGGATCGCTCAACGCGGTGGGCTGGTCCCACGATTTCGACGGTGTCAGCGCCGACCTCTTTCTGCCGCCCGGCTGGCGGCTGCTGGCCGCTTCGGGAGTGGATCAGGCTTCGGATACCTGGCTCCAGCGGTGGTCCCTGCTCGATTTTTTCCTGGTGCTGATTATCGCCCTGGCGGTCTTTAAACTCCGCGACTGGCGCTGGTCCCTGCTGGCCCTGGCCACCATGGTGTTGATCTTTCACGAAGTCGGCGCGCCCCGGCTGGTCTGGCTGCACCTGCTGGCGGCCCTGGCATTGATGCCGCTGCTGCCGGACGGCTGGCTGAAACGGCTTATCGGTCTTTGGGGCGCGGGTGCGGTGGTCACCCTCGTCCTTCTGACCATCCCCTTTTCGGTAAATCAGGTGCGTTGGGGATTCTATCCCCAACTGGCGCCGCACAACGGTCGGGGGCCCGTCCCGCAAGATACCTCGCGGGCCGTACCGGCGCCGCCTGCGCAGGCTTTGCCGGTAGCGCCCCCCGAGCCCGATCGGATCGCCTCCCTGCTCCGGTCGGCGCCCCTTTCCGCGAAGCGAAAATTATCCGGCGGCATCGAACCGCAAGAGCAGGCGCCGGTCCGGGAGGATGCCGTCTGGCACCAGGACCCGGATGCATTGATCCCCACCGGACCCGGGCTGCCGGACTGGCGCTGGCACGGCGTCGGCCTGCGCTGGAACGGTCCGGTAACTGGGGATCAAACCATGCGGCTCTATCTGGCATCGCCGCTGGCCAACCTGATTCTGGCGCTGATCCGCGTGGTGCTGCTGGGCCTGATGATCTGGGGGGTCGTGGATTGGCGTCCCTGGTGGCGGAAGGCCCGGTACCGTCTGGCGCCGGCCGCGGCGGTCATGGTGATTCTCGGGTTATGGGCGTCGGCACCACCGGTCCAGGCGGCCGAGGAACCGGTGAGTTTCCCGCCGGCTTCCTTGCTGGATTCCCTCCGGGAAAGGCTGTTGACCCCGCCGGACTGCCTCCCCCATTGCGCCGATATCTCGCGGATGGAACTGGTCGCCGTGGACGATGAAATTCAATTGATGGTCAAGGCGAACGCCGCCACGCAGACGGCCATCCCTCTGCCCTCCAGCCGCAAATCGTGGTCCCCCGGCCAGGTCCTGCTGGACAACGCGCCCATCAGCGGATTGGCCCGCGACGATCAGGGCGGGCTCTGGGCGGTGATTCCCGCGGGGCTGCACACCATCGTGATGCAGGGCAGCGCGGTGGGCACCGACCTGGTGCAGATCCCCTTGCCCCTCAAGCCCCATCTGGCGACTTTCTCGGTGGACGGCTGGACGCTGAAAGGAATTTCGGCCGACGGCAAGGTGGGATCGAGCCTGCTTCTGACCCGGGTTCGCCAGGCCCGCGGCGAAGATCGGCGCCGGAACGATGCCGGCCCCATGCCCCCCTTCCTGCACGTGGAAAGGGTGCTCCAACTGGGATTGACCTGGCAGGTGCACACCACCGTACGGCGCGTCACACCGCCGGGGGTACCCGTGGTGGCGAGCGTGCCCCTGTTGGCCGACGAATCCCTGACCACCGCCGGGTTGCAGGTGGACAAGGGGCAGGTGTTGATCAACATGTCCGCCGACCAGCGTCAATTGTCATTCCAGTCGACTCTCGAAGTCGCGCCGCAAGTCCGGCTGACCGCTCCACGGGCCGTCCCCTGGACCGAAACCTGGGTCCTCGACGCCAGCGCCATCTGGCACTGCGATCTGGAAGGAATCCCCGTGATTCATCATCAGGGGGGATCGGGATTGTGGCAGCCCCGGTGGCGGCCGTGGCCGGGTGAATCGGTCATCATCCGCGTCCGACGGCCCAAGCCCCTCGAAGGCCAGGCGGTGACCGTTCAGCGGGCCGACCTGGAAATGTCTCCGGGCAGGCGTTTCAGTCGGGGCGAGTTGCACCTGAAGATCAATTCCAGCCGCGGCGGGCCCCACACCCTGGAGTTGCCGGCCAATGCCAACCTCCAGTCCGTATCCGTGGGCGGTCGCAGTTTGCCCGTTCGTCAGGACGGTCGCTGGGTGACCGTGCCGCTGCAGCCGGGGGTTCAGACCGTCGGGGTGCAGTGGCATCAACTGACGCCCTTCGGCATCCACTTCCAGACACCCCAGGTGAAGATCGGTGAAAGCGCGGTGAATGCCAACGTTGCGGTCAAAATGCCTCAGTCGCGCTGGATCCTTTTCGCAGGCGGGCCGCGCTGGGGTCCGGCGGTTTTGTTCTGGAGCTACCTGGCCGTGATCGTCCTGGCCGCCCTGGGACTGGGTCGTCTGACGCTGACGCCCCTCAAGACCTGGCAATGGGCATTGCTGGGCCTGGGACTGACCCAGATTCCGGCACCCGTGGCCCTGGTCATCGTCGGCTGGCTGCTGGTGCTGGGGCTGCGCCGCAACCAGCCGATGCCCGGCCACTGGCTTGGTTTCGACCTTCTTCAGATCGGGTTGGCGCTCTGGACCCTGGTGGCCCTGACCGCCCTGTTCAGCGCCGTGAAGGCCGGGCTGATCGGCCAGCCGGAGATGCAGGTGGCCGGCAATGGTTCCACCCAATGGGTGTTGAACTGGACCCAGGATCGTATCGATACCGATATGCCCAGACCCTGGATCCTCAGCCTGCCCATCTGGTGCTACCGCGGATTGATGCTGGCGTGGTCTTTCTGGCTGGCCTTCGCCTTGCTGGGTTGGCTCAAATGGGGTTGGGACTGCTTTGCCCGGGACGGTGTCTGGCGCAAGTTGCCCCGCAGGTCCAAAGGCGGCGCGGCAAAGACCGTCGAGCCGGAGGGATCCACGCCCGCATCTTGATGGGTTTTTCCAGACTGGATGACAGATCGCGCTGCTTGCGGGTGGTCGTTGACTCTGCATGCGGCTTTCCATATGATGCGCGCGAACCGGCCTAGGGACGCGGACGCAGATCGGGATACCGGGAAGCATTTCGCAATCGACCGTCGGGATACCGACCGAACCAAAGGCGCAGGCAGATCATGCTGCAGGAATTGTCCATCCGCAATTTCGCCATCATCGAGGACCTCCACATCCGTTTCGAAGACGGACTGACGGTCTTGACCGGAGAGACCGGGGCCGGCAAATCCATCATCATCAACGCCGTCAACCTTCTGCTGGGCAGCCGGGTATCGGCGACCTTGATCCGCACCGGCGCCGACAGCGCCGAACTGGAGGCGCTCTTCGACATCGCCGCCGAAAGCCGGGTGGCCGCCGAGATGGACCGCCAGGGATACGACCCTGCCGAGGGCCTGCTGGTGCGGCGCATCATTTCGCGAAACGACCGCCATCGCATTTACATCAACGGCCGCCTGGCCACCATGCAGGTGCTGATCGCCATCACGACCCATCTGGCCAGCATATCCGGGCAACACGCCCACCAGGGGCTGCTCAGGGAAGAAGAACATCTGGATATCCTCGACCGGTACGGCGGACTGTTGGAGATCCGCGAAGCCTACGCCGGGCACTACCGCAGGTTGCTGCCGCTGATCGAAGAAGAACGGGAGTTGGTCCGCAGGAAAGCCCGCCAGGGCGAACAGATGGAGTTGCTGCGCTTTCAGCGGGCGGAGATCGAGTCCGCCGGCCTGTCCCCCGGCGAAGACGATGGGCTGGAAAAAGAGCGCCGGAAACTCAAGAACGGCCAATCCCTGTACGAATCGGTCCGGCAATGCATCGACGGCCTGTACGGCGAGGAGGGCGCCGTGGTCGAACGGTTGGGGCAAATGGGACGGCTGCTGGAATCGGCTGCGGGAATCGACGACCAGCTTGCCTCCTGCCGGGAGGCCATGGACGGCCTGACCTATGGTGTGGAAGACCTGGCCGCCCGGCTGCGCGATTATCTCGGCCGCATCGACCTCGACCCCCACCAGTTGGAGACGGTGGAGGAACGGTTGGATGTCATCAACCGGCTCAAACGGAAATACGGCGGATCCCTGGATGCGGTGTTCGATTTCGCCGCCGGTCTGGATTCCCAGTTGGGCGCCATCGAGCAGGTGGACGAAACCCTATCGCGGGTGCGGGAGGAGATCCGGGCGGTGCATGCCCGGGCCGGCGATCTGGCGGACCGCCTGGCAAAGAAGCGCGCTCAGGTGGCCCGGGGACTGGGCCGGGACGTGGAAGCCGCCCTTGCCGCGCTCCGCATGGCCGGCACCCATTTCAGCATCGACCTGCACCCCATCCCGGCCCTGGAATCGACCCATATCCATCTGCGCCGGGGGGACAACAGCCTTACCGAGACCGGCATGGACCGCGCGCGGTTCATGATCGCCCCCAATGTGGGCGAGTCCCTCAAACCGCTGGCCGGCATCGCCTCCGGCGGAGAATTGTCACGGGTGGTGCTGGCCCTGAAGGCCATCCTGGCCCGCAACGACTCGGTGGAAACCGTGGTGTTCGACGAAGTGGATGCCGGCATCGGCGGCGGCGTGGCCGAAGTGGTGGGCCGCAAGCTGGCCGAGCTGGCCCGGCATCATCAGATTTTGTGTATTACCCACCTGCCCCAGATCGCCAAGTTCGGCGATCGGCACTTCCGGATCGTCAAGGCCGTCGCCCACGGCCGCACCCGTACGTCGATACTCCCCCTCGACGATGGCGAGCGGGTGGAAGAGATCGCCCGTATGCTGGGGGGCGAGGAGATTACGGGGAAGACACTGGACCACGCCAGAGAACTACTGCTGCGAAGGGCGGAGGACCCCAGATCCGGAGTTGCCAAGGGTTCGCAGTAGCAGACGACGGCTTCACCCTTGGTCATTACTTCTATCCTCGGGTTCGATATCTGGATTGAACCCATGCGTTTCGCTCCATCGACCGCCTGCCTGTTCTATCGGTTGAATTTTGAGATTGCGCCAAGATCGATTCATTATTTTGTGAAGACTGGGGTTGGCTTGCCCTGAACCGGCGGGGTGGCGTTTTTTTGCCTCTCTTCGATAGGAGTTGGATGATGATCCAAATTCTGTACAGTTTGCCGCCGTTTTTGACGGCCTCTTTGCTGGCGGCGCTGGCCTTGTTGACCCTGGTTCGGTCCCCCCTTCACCGGGTCAATCGGCTTTTTGTCGCCTTGTGCCTGCTGGGTGGATTGCTCAACGTGGATATCCTCTATCAGCTCAACGCGTCCTCCGCCGAATCGGCGCTACGGGTGAGCCGCCTGTTGCATCTGGCCCACCCGTTCGTGCTGCCCGTGTTCGTCCATTTCTTCCATGCCTATCTGAAGATTAATTCCAGGCGCTGGCTGGTGGTGGCCGTCTATGTGTGGGCGGGCGTTCTGGCGGCCTGCTCCCAGGGCGACCTGGTGGTGGCCGCCATGCAACGGTTCTCCCATGGATTCGCCGGCCATGGAGGCCCGCTCTATCCCATGATGGCCGCGGGTGCGGTCTTCGTTACCTTTTATAACACGGCGCTTTTGATGGGCGCCATTCGACGGGAAAAGCGAAGTGTCCAGAAAAACAAGCTCAAATACATCTTCGCCGGATTTGTCTCCCTGGCCCTGCTCACCTGTCTCAACCTGCTGACGCGATACGGTATCGCCCTCTATCCTCCGGGGAATTTCGGCTTCATCCCCCTGGCGGTCTTCGCCGCCGGCCTATTCCGGTACGATTTGCTCGATATGGGCCAGCTGCTTCGCAAAAGCCTTTTGTATACGGTGTTGACGGCGATGTTGACCCTGGTCTACGCCTCCATCGTCGTCCTGCTTCAATCTGCTTTTGCGGCGTCCGACCTGGCCGGCGCCGTCTGGATGCCGGCCATTTTGCTGGCCGTGATCGCCTTCGTGTTCGGCCCGATGAAATCGGAGGTCCAGTCGTTGCTGGACCGGTTGTTTCGGCGAAGTCAACTCGATTACCGTCGAACGATTCTGCAAGCCAGCCGCACCATGGCGTCGGTGCTCGATTATGACAAGATCAAAGCACTGCTGGAAGAAACCATCATCGGCGGCATGCAGGTAAGCCATTGCGCCCTCTTTATCCGCAATTCCCATCATCATCGATATGACCTCTTCGCTTCGGTTGGCCATGGCTCGACTTTGAAGAAGGGACATCCCGTGGCCGCGGATGACGATCTGATCCAATGCCTGATGGCGACCCGTGCGCCGCTGGTCCGTCACCAATGGCTGGCCCGGCAACCCGGCCGGGGAGCCCGGGCCATGCTGGCGGTCATGGCGGCCCTGGATGCGGAGGTCGTGCTGCCCTTGATTTTCAAAGACCGGCTCAACGGCTGGATCGTACTGGGAGAAAAACGATCGGGTCATATTTACTCCAGAGAGGATCTCGACCTGTTGGTCATCCTCGGGCACCAAAGCGCGGTGGCCCTGGAAAATGGGAGCGCCTATGCCGCCTTGCATGCGTTGAACCGCGATCTCGAGGCCAAGGTGGCCGAGCGTACCCGGCATCTCCAGCAGGCCCTGGCGGAAAAGGAGCGTACCCAGGAGCAACTGGTGCGGGCGGAAAGCCTGGCGTCCATCGGTCAGTTGGTGGCCGGTGTGGCCCATGAATTGAACAATCCCCTGGCCAGCGTCACCAGCCTCTTGCAATCCACCCTCGAAGATCTGGAATCGTGGCAGGCCGGCGATTTCCCCGATGCGGAGATGATCGACGATCTCCATTTCGCCGACCGGGAGTTGGCCCGGGCCAAATCCATCGTGGCCAGCCTGTTGGGGCTGGCCCGTCAGACCCAGACCTATGAGGAGCGGGTGGACCTTTCCGTGGTGGTGCAGGATGCCCTGCGCGTGTTGCACAACCAGCACAAGGGGGAGCGTTTGCGCATCGATACCCGATTCGATCCCGACCTGCCGCCGGTATTGGGCAATTACGCCAACCTGGGGCAGGTGGCCATCAATATCCTCAAGAACGCCATCCAGGCGGCCGACCCCATGGACGGCCGGATCGACCTGCGGACACGCTTCGAGCGCCAGGGTGGTGAGGTGGTCTTCGAGTGCCGGGACAACGGCGCCGGAATCGATTCCGCGATCCGCAAGGATATTTTCAAACCTTTTTTTACCACCAAACCCGTGGGTCGGGGGACCGGTCTGGGTCTGTACCTCTGCCACGGAATCGTCACCAGGCACGGCGGCAGCATCGATCTGCAGCCGGCCGGAAACGTTGGCACCTTAGCCACGGTCCGCCTTCCGGCCGTCGAATCGGAGGGTGGTGCCGCCGGTCCGGATGGTACGGCATGACGATAGGCACAGAAGTAGCCGGCGAAGCGGGCAGGAGGTCTGCGCCCCACGCAACTTCGTTGCTGACGGGGCGCAGACCTCCTGCCCGCTTTGCCTCTATCTTTGCGATATCCGAATAACCTGCGCAATTCGCGGACCAGGCTTGACATTTTTCAGGGGAAGGTAATACAAGAAGAGGCTATAGGTTTGAAAACGGTTCAGGAGTGAAACATGCCCATTTATGAATTCAAATGCCTCAAGTGTGAGGAATATAATGAAATTCTCGTCATGGGATCCAATGACGAGCAGGTGGAAATGGTTTGCACAAAATGCGGCAGTCCCGAGTTGGAACGCATCTTGAGCTCCACCCAATACAAAATGACATCCGGCGGAGGCGGTGGTGGGGAACAGGCCTCTGCCAAGACCCGCACTTGTTCCGGAGGTTCTTGTACCACCTGGGAAATCCCCGGTCCTTCCCGCTAAGTACGCCTTTGCCCATGCATGGAGATGGTGATCGTTGTGCATGCGGGGCAAACGTCATGTACGAACCAAAGGATCCCCAGAAGTATCCATCAAAGGAATTCGACCACCGTGTACCGTGCGCGCCGATTTTCCAGAGGGAGCCGCATCAGATGGCCGCGCAAGCGATCCATAGACAGGAAAAAGATCAGTTTGTCAAATTGTTCAAACAGGATCGCATCGATCGTTTCGACGACCGGCTGGCGGTGCTGGATGTTTTTTTGCGCACGGAGCATCACGTCACGGCCGATGAACTGACCAGCCGGGTGAAGGCGGCCGGGGTGAATCTGGCCGCGGATTTCATTCACGAGACCATCGATTTGATGTGCCGGTACGGGTTCGCCAGCCGGAACCGCTTCGACAACGGCGAACCGCTTTACGAGCATCGCCATCTCGGGCAGCACCATGACCACATGATCTGCACCAAATGCAAAAGCATTTTTGAATTCGAAAATCAGGCCGTGGAGCAACTGCAATTAAAAATCGCCGCCGAATCAGGATTCCATTTGCTGCAGCACAGGATGGAACTCTATGGGATTTGCCGCCAATGCCTGGACCGGCGCGATATCCTGATTGCCCTGGACATGGCCCGACCGGGCGAGCGCCTGGTCATCAAGTCTTTCACCGGCGGTGCCGGCTCCCGGATGCGCCTGCTGGCCATGGGGATGCGCATTGGCGATGAAGTGGAAGTGATCACCAACCTGGGGCAGGGGCAACTGGTGGTCGCCGTGGACTATAAGCGTTTGGTGTTGGGACGCGGCCTGGCCCAGAAGATCCAGGTTTCGCCCGGGAAGAGGAGCGGATGATGCGCCTGCGATTTCTCCTGCCGATATTTCTGCTTCTCTGTGTTGCAATGTATGGTGTTCCGGTGGCGGCGGCCGAACGGGTGGCGGTGAAAAACAGCGTGGCCAATGTGCGGGCCAAGCCCGACACGGATTCCGATGTCTTGTGGCAGGTGGAAAAATATCACCCCCTCGAGGTGATCGAGAAGAAAGAGGCCTGGTATCATTTCCGGGATTTCGAAGGGGATGAAGGCTGGATCCATCAATCCCTGGTGGATAGAACCGATACGGTGATCGTTCGGGTCCGGATGGCCAACATCCGCTCCGGTCCGGGTACCGAGCATGGCCTGGCGTTCGATGCGGAAAAGGGAACCCCCTTCAAGGTGCTGCAGAAAAAGGGGCGGTGGCTGCAAATCGAACATGCAGATGGCGACAGGGGCTGGATATTCAATTCCCTGGTATGGTGAGCAGATGACCGTTTATGACCGGCTGCCGCGTCGCAGGAGATTGGTCGTGGGTGTGGGATCCGCCTTAATGGATCTATTGGTACATGAGAGCGATGAATTCGTCGAACGGGTCGGCGGAGTCAAAGGCGGCATGATTTACGTGGATGGGGCGGCCATCGACGAGACGGCGGCACAGGCTTCGCGTAAGCCCGAAGTCGTACCGGGCGGTTCGGCCTGCAATACCATGGTGGGGATCGCTCGACTGGGCGGACCGGCCCGTTTCGTGGGCAAGCGCGGCACCGATACCCTGGGGAGGACGCTGAAGGCGGGCCTGCACGACCAGGGGGTCGATCCGTACCTGTTCGAATCCGATACCTTTACCGGTCGGGTGCTGTCCATCATTACGCCGGACGCCCAGCGGTCCATGCTGACATACCTGGGTGCGGCTTCGGAACTGATGCCCGACGAGATTACACCGGCCTGTTTCGAGAATGCCGCCATCGTTCACGTCGAAGGCTATCTGCTGTTCAATCTGGATCTGATGCGGGCGGTCTTGACATCCGCCCGTCAGGCCGGGGCCAAGGTCTCTTTGGACCTGGCCAGCTTCACGGTGGTGGCGGAAACCAGAGATTTCCTGCCTGGTCTGATCGATGAATCGGTGGACATTCTCATTGCCAATGAAGACGAGGCCGCGGCGTTTACCGGCATCGATGATGAGACCGAAGCCCTCGCGGCCCTGAGCCGGCATGCCGAACTGGCCGTGTTGAAGCTGGGCGCCCGCGGGAGCCTGATCGCCTATGACGACGGGCTGTTCCCCGTGTCGCCTTTCGGCGACGGTTCGGCCGTGGATACCACCGGAGCCGGCGATCTCTGGGCGGCAGGTTTTTTTCACGGATTGGTCAACCAATGGCCGCTGGTTCGCTGCGGTGCATTGGGATCGCAGTGCGGGCACGCCGTCTGTCGACAGGTGGGGGCCGGCATCAGCGATACGGATTGGAATCGCATTCGAAAATTCGCGGAGGAATAATGGCCAAGAAGAGGGTACCTCGAAAAAAATTACTGAAGGAGCCGGACGAATTTATTACCACCACAGGCCGGCTGATTACATGGGCCCGGGAAAATACCAAGCCGTTGATCTTTGGCGCCAGCGCTTTTTTCGGGCTGGTACTGATTATCGCCATTTTCAGCATCGTCGAATCCCATCAGGCGGCCCGTGCCGAAGCCGCCCTCAGCCAGGCCATGGTAAAATATGAATCGGCTTTGGGGGACAACCAGCCGGTCGAGGCCCTGGACGCCGTCCGGGAGGATTTCGACGCCTTGCTCCGCGACTATGGTGGTCAGCCGGCCGGTCGGCTGGGGCGGATCCTTTTCGGCCACTACTGCCTGGCAGCCGGGGCCTTGGATGATGCCATCCGGCAATATGAGACGGCGCTGAAAGATTTCGAAGGCGATCCTGCGCTGGCCCCCCTGATCTGGAACGGTTTGGGCACCGCCTACCAGCAAAAGGGGGATTATGCCCAGGCCATGGTTCAATACGAGAAAATCGTATCCGGTACCCAGACGGTGTTGAAGGATGCCGCCTTGTTCAACCTGGGTCACCTGCACGAGCAAATGGGGGAAGCGGACGAAGGCCGGAAGCTGTTCGAGCAACTGGGGGAGGACTTCCCCCAGTCGATTTATGCAAACCTGGTGCGCGAGAAGTTGGGCGGATAGCCATCGCGAACCCCGCGAGGAGGTCGGGCCACCCTCATGCCCTTATAATAAGGAACGGGCCCCCTCTCCGGGGATGTCCGTCAGCTGCCTTCCGAACCGGTCAACGGAATCCCGTATTTTTTGATTTTCTGATTGAGACCGCTCTTGCCGATTCCCAGCAATTGGGCGGCATGGGCCTGCACATAGTCGGCTTCGCGCAATGCCCGCATGATCATCTCCTTTTCCACAAATGCCAAGGTTTCGTAGAGGGTGGCTTTGGCGGGCAGGCTTTCCAGGCGCAGGCGGCTGTCCTGATAGACACTCTTCTTGAAATCGTCCGGCAGGTCTTCCACTTTGATGACCGGACCGTCACACATGACCATGGCCCGTTCGATGACGTTTTCCAATTCGCGCACGTTGCCCGGCCAGCTATAGTCGAAAAACAACCGTTTCACTTCCTGGTCCACGTGGGTGATGGGTACGCCTTTGTGATGTTCGCTGGCGTATTTTTCGATAAAGTGAGCCACCAGGGGACGAATGTCCTCGCGTCGTTTCACCAGCGGCGGCAGAACGATGTGGACCACATTGAGCCGGTAGAAGAGGTCTTCCCGAAATCGTTCCCGGCCGATCTCCTGCTTGAGGGATTTGTTGGTGGCCGCAATCAACCGGATGTCCACCGAGATGGGGCGCTCGCCGCCCACGCGCTCGAATATCTTTTCCTGCAGTACGCGCAACAGCTTCACCTGCAAGGACGGGGACAGTTCGCCGATTTCATCCAGGAAGAGGGTCCCGCCGTCGGCCAATTCGAAACGGCCTTTCTTCATGGCCACGGCCCCGGTGAAGGCGCCTTTCTCGTGGCCGAACAATTCGCTTTCCAGCAAGCTTTCGGCCAGTGCCGAGCAGTTGACGGCCACGAAGGGCTTGTTGCGCCGCTGGCTGTTGAAATGGATGGATTTGGCCACCAGTTCCTTGCCGGTGCCGCTGGCGCCTTCGATCAACACGGTGGCGGTGGCCGGCGCGACCTTAGAGATGGTTTCAAAAATATCCTGCATGGGCTTGCTTCTGCCGATGAGATTGCCGAAGCTGTATTGTGACTCTACGGCGATGCGCAGCCGGCGGTTTTCCTTGACCACCCGGTACATGGCAATGGCCTTGTTCACGTAGATGGTCAACTGCTCGTTGTCGAACGGCTTGAGGATGTAATTGTCGGCGCCTTTCTGCATGGCCTCCACGGCCTTTTCCACGGTGCCGTGGGCGGTCATCATGATGACGGGCAGTTCCGGATCCTTTTCCTTGATCCTGGCCAACAACTGGATGCCGTCCATCTGGGGCATCTTCATGTCCGTGAGCACCAGGTCGATATTGGAATGATCGGCTATTTCGAGGGCTTCCATGGCGCTGTGCGCCGTGAGGGTTTCAAAACCCTCTTCCTGCAGTACGGCGCTCAACACCAGCGGGTAGTTCTTTTCGTCATCGACGATCAAGATGGTATCCATAATCAGGCTTTCTCCTGGATGGGCAGCCGGATCGAAATCCGCGTGCCGCCCTGGGAACGGTTTTCCAGACGGATCTGCCCGTTGTGGGCTTCGATGATGTTTTTGACGATGCCCAGCCCCAGTCCGGTTCCCTTGTCCTTGGTGGTAAAGAAGGGGTCCCAGATCTTGTCCAGGGTTTCGCGGTCCACACCGGTGCCCTGGTCTTCGAATGCGATCCACAGGTTGCGGGAGTCGCCCTGGGCGATGACATCGATGGTGCCGCCGTCGGGCATGGCTTGCATGGCATTGATCAGAACGTTGAGCACGGCCTGGTAGAGCATATCGGAATCGGCGCGGATTTGGGGCAAATCAGAATCGAACCGGGTTCGAATCTGATAGCCTTTTTCCTTCAGCTGGGTGGATAGAAAATCGATATTCTTGGCAATGACATCCTCGAACCGGCATGGAAACAGGTTGGGCTCTTTTGGTTTGGCAAAATTCAAGAAATCGGTGATGATACTGTTCAGGCGCCCCGACTCCTCGATGATGATATCGGGCAGTCGCGTCGATGCATTGTTGAGCGCGATCTTCTTTTTCAAAAGCTCGGCCGAACTGCTGATGATCCCAAGTGGGTTGCGGATTTCATGGGAGACCCCGGCGACCATCTCCCCCAGCGAGGAGAGGTGCTGGGCCCGGCTCAACTGCTCCTTCAATTTGAGTTGATCCTGGGCGCGGCGTTGAATGATGCCTTCCCCGCGTTTGACCACGATGATCATGATCAGGAACAGGATCAGCATCACCCCGCTGACGGTAACCAGGGTCATGACCTGGAAGCGAAAGATGGATTCATAATCGCCGGAGAGGTCCTGCACGATCTCGACAACCCCTAGCACCGGTCCGGCCACGGGCGACAACGGCTTTTCGGCCCGCAGAGGGGCAAAGGTAATGATCTTGATTTCTTTGGGCGCCCCTACCAGGAGTTCCCAGAAGCTGCCTTTCTGGATCAGCTTGGACGAGGACTCGCCTTTCAGGGCTTTTTGAAAGCTGGCGCCGCCCAGGTTCTCGATTCCGATGAGTTCCTTTTCGTAGCTGTAGGCCACCAGGTCCTTGAGGCCGTATATATTGACCAGGTCGACATTGAAGCTGTGCATGGTGCTGCGGACCACGCTGTCCATGCGTTCGAACTGGTCTTTGTGACGGAGCTCTATCTTCCCGTATTTCAACCCCACCGGCAGGATGAACTGCATGAATACCTGGTGGTTCAGGTTCTCGATGAGCAGCAGGGCGTACTCTTCGCTCTTGGTGAATTGCATCGAGCGAATCCAATGAGTGTTTAGGACCGAAAGGACGATGGTGCCGCAGAAGATCAGAATCAGACTCGATAAGGAAAAATACTTCACCAGCCGGAACGGCTTCGCCTTTTCAGGAACTGGACGTGGCTTCATTCGAAATTTCCATTGGATTCTCCATCGGCCTTTTTCAACATTTCCGATAGTGGGCCTAAAGTTTGCATGGTTCAGGTCGATGACAAGCTTGACGCGAAAATTCAGTTCCCCATATTGGCTTTGCAACGCGTGTCGGGTCGAGGCATTTGCCTGTGGAATCTATAAAGGAACGGGGCGATTAAAGTCAAGCCACCGTTAGGATGACAATAATATGTTGAAAAATATAGTAATAATTATCCATGGAAGAATCCCGTGCAGATCGATCCCCTATCGAACCGTACCTCGGCATCGTCGGTTTTCAGGAGTCATCCGGTTGACGGACGTGAACACGGGAGGAGGCCACAATATCTTGGTGTGTCAAAAATTAGAACACAATATAGCTTAAATAAACAAAATTATATATAAATTATGCATAATTTTACTTGACTGAATCGAACATATCATCAAATATGGATCATACGACGAGAATAAGACGCAGGATAAGACCCAGGCCGGAGAAGAAAATATCCTTTTTTAAAACACAAGTGAGCAGAAAAATTAACATGGCGAAGAATTCTTTAAAGAAAGTTCGTGAATCCCTATTGATGAGCAAATCTGAGCTTGCGCGGGAGGCAAACGTTTCGCCGATCACCATTTCACGAATTGAACAGGGCAAGCCGTGTCGTATGGAAACCAAAAGAAAAATCCTCTTGGCCCTTGGCTATAGTTTGGCGGATGCCAAAAAAATCTTTAATGAATGAGATGTGACTATGTTTGGAACCCAGCGCAATCGATTGGTAGGACTGGACATCGGCTCAAACACCATCAAGGCCGCCGAGGTCGTCGAAAGTAAAAAAGGGTTTGTGTTGTCCAAGTTCGGCATGAGCGATATCGCCCCCGGCCTCATCGAGGATGGCGCCATCAAGGATCCCGAAGCCGTCGCCGAGACCCTCAAGAACCTTTTCAAGTCTTACGGCATAAAGAACAGCAATGTCGCGGTGTCCATCGGCGGGTATTCGGTGATCGTCAAAAAAATAAGCGTCCAGACGGCGACCGAAGACCAACTGCAGGACACCATTCATTTCGAGGCCGAGCAATACATCCCCTTCGATATCAATGACGTCAATCTCGATTTCCAGATCCTGGGAGAAAACGAAAACAATCCCAACCAGATGAACGTACTGCTGGTGGCGGCCAAGAAAGAAATGGTCAACGATTATGTCAACCTCACCGAGATGGCCGGCCTCGAACCGCGGGTCATCGATGTGGACGCCTTCGCCCTGCAAAACGTCTTTGAATTGAGTTACGACCCGCAACCAGGCGAAAATGTGGCCTTGATCGACATTGGCGCCAGCAAGACATCCTTGAACATTCTGAAAGGCGAAAATTCGGTGTTCATGCGCGATGTATCCCTGGGCTGCGGTCAAATCAACCAGAAGATCGCTTCCCTGGTCGACTGCTCCCTGGAAGAGGCCGAGGCCATCAAATTCGGCGAGGGCAGCGACAAGATCTCGCCGGAAGATCTGTCGGACATCATTTCATCGGTAGTGGCCGATTGGTGCACGGAGATCCGGCGGGCGCTGGACTTTTTTTACTCGACCTATCCGGATGACCAGATCAAGCAGATTGTTCTGAGCGGCGGGGGCGGCAATATCCAGGAGTTGCGTCAACTACTGGCGGTGGAGACGTCCGCCGAAGTCAGCACCATCAATCCATTCCAGCGGTTCTACATCGACAGCGAAAAGTTCGATACGGAATATCTTGATAAAATAGCGCCACAGGCTTCCATTTGCATGGGCCTGGCAACCCGTAAAGTGGATGACAAATGATACGCATTAATTTACTACCCTATCGTGCTGCGAAAAAAAAGGAGAATATCCGCCGCCAGGTGAGTATCTTCCTGCTTTCGCTGGTCGTCGTCGCTCTTCTGGTGTTTTGGTACAACAGCCACCTGGGCGGGAAAATCGACTCGCTCAACGCCCAGATCAACAGTACCCGGGACCAGGTGGCCAAGTACAAGAAGATCAACGACGAAATCGCCGAAATCAAAAAGAAACTGGCTGTGCTGGAGCGCAAGATCAAGGTGATCGAATCCCTGGAGGCCAACCGCAAGGCTCCCGTACGGAACCTCGACAGCCTCTACCAACTGCTGGTGGAAAAGCGCATGTGGTATACGCAGATCGAGGAACAGGGGGAGACCTTCAAGCTGAGCGGGGTGGCCATCGACAACCAGACCGTGGCCGACTACATGACCCGTGTGGAGAATTCCGAGCGTTTCGAAAATGTGCGCTTGGCCTCCATCAAACAGCACAAAATACAGGAGCAGGCCTTGAAGCTCAAGCAGTTCGACGTCAATTTCACCAAGAAACCATCGGATGCCGAATCAACGGAGGTAAACAAAAATGGCAAAAAGTAACGCCTCCGCCCGCAAATTGGCACCCCTGTTCGAGAGCATCGAAAAGCTCACCAAACCGCAGCGGATCGGCATCTATATCGGTGTCATGGTCGTGATCATCGGACTGAGCGTATGGCTTCTGTTCTGGCCCAAATACGATCTAATCGATGGGTTGGGAAAACAGTTGAAGATGGCCCAGCTGGAACTGGACAAAGCCAAGAAGAATGCCGAAGAGCTCAACGACTGGCGGAACAAGATGAAACAGAAGGAGACCCAATACAAGACGGTGATGCGGGCCCTGCCGGAGAAGGAGGAAATTCCCTCCCTGATCGCCGGTATTTCCCAGGCCGGACGGGATGCCGGGCTGGAATTTCTCCTGTTTCAACCCAAGCCGGAGAACCAGAAGGACTTTTATGCCGAGATTCCGGTGGACATCGACGTCAGCGGAACCTATCACCAGGTCGCCGTTTTCTTCGACAAGGTGTCCAGCCTGCGCCGGATCGTGAATATCCGCAATATCAAGATGACTTCCCAGGGTCAGAAAGATAGCGGCGGTGAGTTGAAAACAGTCTGCCAGGCGGTGACCTACAAATTTATTGAATCGTCGCAGCAGCCCCAGAAGGGCCGGCGAAGGACAGCAAGAAAATAGGTGACAGCGATTATGGGACGCAAAGGTCATACATGGTTGTTGATTGTGGTGATATTGACCATCGCCGGTGTTATTGCGTGTGGGGGAGATCCGCCGCCGGCGCCGGCACCTCAGGTCGTAAAGAAGAAAATTGCGCAGCAGACCACCCCCGAGAAGGCGGCAATACCGGCAGCCGGTCAAAAGCTGGATACACCCGCCAAAGGGGAACAAACCAGTCCGCCGTCGGAAACACCATCCAAGGGGGAAGATGCTGAACAGACGGATGAGGAGGCCTCGGGCCTGGTGCAGGCTTCGCGGGAGATGGCCAGCGAGTACGATCCCGAGGGAAGATTCGATCCCTTCGAACCGCTTTTCAAGGAAGAAACTTCGGACCAGCAACCCATCAGAAAAGGGAAACTCAAAAAGAGAGTGCCCCAAACCCCTCTGGAGCGCGTCGCCATCGGTCAATTGAAATTATCCGCCATCATGCGAATGACCTCCGGAAACCGCGCCATCGTCGAAGATGCCACCGGCAAGGGTTATGTAATCAAGAAAGGCACCTATGTCGGCCTCAACTCAGGCCAGGTGACACGAATCGAGAATGACCGCGTCCTGATCGAGGAAGAGATCGAAAACGTAATGGGCGAACTCATTATCCAAAATACCGAGCTAAAACTTCAGAAACCAGCTGGAGAGCTATAAGATGACACCAACAAGATCGAAAATGGCGACCTTCGTGATGGCCCTGATGGGCTTGCTTATTATCCTGAACGGCTGTGCGACTCCTTCCGGGCCGGCTGCAGAAGGGGGAGGGCAGCCGCCCTCCGAACTCGTCGTCATCGACCAGATCAGATCTACGGAGACGGCGCAGGAAACCCAGGTGACCATTGAAGCCGATGCGCCGCTGACCTTCTCTTCGTTCAAGAAGCCGGATCCGCCGGCCGTGGTGCTCATCTTCCCTGCAACCACCACGAACAAGATGTCGACCCAACCCATGGTCGACAGTGAGCTCATTCGCCAGGTGCTGGTCAACGACGGCAACGGAGGACGCACGGCCCGTATCGAGTTTCAGCTGGCGGCCGACGCCAGCTACACGGCGGCCCAACAGGGCAACAATGTCCTGTTGACCTTCAACCGAACGGCCGCCAACCAGGCGGTTGCCCAGACAACCATGGATGAAACCAGCCCGTCAACTGCCACCGAAGAGCCTCCGGCGCCATCCACCGAATCCGCCCCGTCCGCATCTGCACCGGTTGTTGCGCCGCCGACAACCACCTCGGGATCGTCTGTGGAAGTGCCCGGGACCACCGCCTGGGTGAACAAAATCGATTTTTTGAGCGAGTCGGAGGGCAAGTCGACCTTGGTGCTAGGCACCACACATGCGGTCGATTACAAGATTCATAAGCTGGACTCCCGGAAAATCGAGATCGAATTACTGAACACGCGAATTCCTTCGTATCGTCAACGGGCATTGATCACCACGCGTTTTACCAGCGCCGTGGACCGCGTCGTGCCCTATCAGGTAGCGGAAAAGAAGAACGAAACCCGCGTTTCCGTGGAATTGCGGGAATCGGTGCCGTATTACGCCGAACAGGCGGACAACATGTTGCTGGTCCATTTCGAAGCCTCGTCCGTGCCTCCCAAGCCCATGGAGCAAGCCCAACTGCCGGCATGGAAGCGTTCCATGGCCGAGGAGGAGACGGTTGGCATGCCTGCACCCGAAGTCGCACCCATGGAAGAAGCCTCAATGCAAGCTCCCGTCGAGAAGAGGCCCATGACGGAAGAAGAAGAGTTGGATATGCTCGAGGAGCAATTGATGGAAGACGATATGGATCTCAGGGCCGCGTTGGCACCGCGACGCAAGAATTACACCGGAGAGAAGATCGCCCTTGATTTTTACGATACCGATATCAAAAATGTCTTCCGCATTCTGCGAGAGGTCAGCGGCGAAAATTTCGCCATCGACAAGGACGTGGCCGGCAAGGTCACCATGACCCTCGACAAGCCCGTGCCCTGGGATCAAGTGCTCGACCTGGTGTTGAGAATGAACCAACTGGGCATGGCGCATGAAGGCGATATCGTCCGGATTGCGACCTTGGAAACATTGAAAAAAGAAGACGATCTTCGCCGTTCCAAAATGGAGGCCTTGCGCAAAGCCCGTGAAGAGCAAAAAGCATTGGAGCCGCTGGTGACACGCTATATCCCCGTCAGCTACTCCAATGCAGAGTCCGAGATCAAGCCCCATATCGAAAAAATACTGACAGCCGGCAGGGGCTCGGTAACCGTGGACATAAAAAATAATCAGATCATCGTTACCGATATCGATTCCAAGGTCCGGCAGGCCGAAGTGATCGTCCGGCGGATCGACAAGGTGACCGCGCAGGTCATCATCGAAGCGAGGGTGGTGGAGGTCAGCAAAGACTTTTCCAAGGAACTGGGAATCGACTGGACGCTCAACTACGGTCCCGGCGTCATTCCAGGAACGGGAATCAATACCAACACCGACCTGGCGATGAATCTTCCCTCTGCAAGCTCGTCTTCCATCGGGTTGAGCTTTTCGAGGCTTTCGGGCGTGCCGTTCGTGCTCAATGCGCGCCTGAACGCACTGGAAACCACCGGAGACGGACGAATTCTCTCTTCACCCAAGATCCTGACGCTGGACAACAAGAAGGCGAGGATCAAACAGGGACTGGAATTCGCCTACCTGGAGCGCGATTCATCGGGCGGCTCTTCCGTTAAATTCAAGAGCATCGATCTGCTGTTAGAGGTAACGCCGCATGTTACCCCGGACAATCGGATCTCCTTGATCATCTACATCACCAAGAACGATGTTGCCGGCATAACGGCCGGCGTCCCGAATGTGGCCACCAATGAAGCCGAGACGGAACTGCTGGTGAACGATGGCGATACGGTGGTGATCGGCGGCATTGTCAAGCGTACCTCGAATAAGGGCGAGAGCGCCTTTCCCGTGCTTTCCAAGATCCCGGTGCTGGGATGGGCGTTTCGCAACCAGACCGAAACTAATACCGACGATGAGTTGTTGATTTTCATCACTCCGCGCATCGTCCAGTTGGAACAAAATATCGCCGTTAATAATAATTAAGACGTGCATCAAGATATGGTAAGGAGAATGAGTATGCGACCGTTCACGGGTAGGATCATCTGCTTCACGGGTCTTTTGATTGGAATGTTGGCCGTAATCGGCTGCGGGAGTCAAGATTTGCTGGATGAAAATGGGCAACGCTATCAGGCATCTATTTCATTCTCGGATGGTAATCTTGATAATACGTTGACGTTCGATGTGGATCTAAATACGGACTGCGATCTCGATCCAACTACCAGCGACCCTGAAGACTTTACGGACGCTTTTGCCACTTTCCAATTCACCTTAGCCGCGGATGATCCCGGACTCACATTGGATTCTTATACCATCGAATTCATTCCAAAGGAGAGCGTTGATCGAAATGGCGTAACCCAGATGCCGCCCGATTTGCCGGATATCACGGACCCGGG
>JBNKDU010000135.1:0-34070 GCA_050288425.1 Desulfobacteraceae bacterium
CTGCAGAAGGCCGTCGATCCCCGGGGGACTGCCATGTGCCGTCGCCATCTGGCCTGCAGCCGGGTCTGCCCCACCAAGGTCTATCCGGCGCGCCATATCGCCGACCTTCAACGGCGGATCGACGGCGGCGCTGGTCATGAAAGGAAATGTTGATCGGAAATAGAACGGCAAGAATTCTTCCTGATCGATATCCGATTCGGCAGAGAGGAGATAAGGCGACCAGAGTGCGACATCTACCAGAGGTTCACAAAACGCAGGCTGGCTTCGCCGGATGCGTCGATGCGCGGGGAGCTAAGGGCTCGCGCAAAAATAACTTCCCTATTTTATGCGCCGATGCATCCTGCCTGGCGGTGTTGCCCACGGGCAGAAATATCTCGATATTCCTGCCCGTGGCGCCTTGCCGGACAGGCGCCTCAACACCTAAAATGGGGAACTTATTTCTGTGCGAACCCTAACCGCATGCACGTTTTGAAGCGGTGGTTAGATTGGTTGGCATTTCACAACTATCGGCGTTTGAATTACTTCCGGCGGAGCGGCATGGGGGGATGACGTCAGTGGCGGGGCCGGCGACCACCCGGTGCACGATGTTCGCCCCGGGATCGTTTTTCGCCGAATACATCAGTTCGTCACAAAATGAGACCATCTCCAACACGGTGTCCGGGATCGAGATAAAGGTGGCGGCGCCGATGCTGACGGCCACCGGCCATTGATACTGGTTCATGGATGCCGATATTTGCGCCTTGAGTTCGCGGGCAATCTTAATCGCAGATGCAGGGGGCGAATCTATCAACAGGACACAGAACTCGTCGCCCCCCATCCTGGCCAGCAGGTCGATTTCGCGGATGTGCCGCCGAACGCACTGCGTTACAATGCACAACAGTTCGTCGCCCGCATGATGACCGTGTCGGTCGTTGACCTCCTTGAAATGGTCCAGGTCCAGATAGAGAACGGAGAGAGGGTAGCCGAATCGGCGGGCCAGCTTCAATGCGCGCTCGGAGGCCTCGAAGAAGGCGCGGCGATTGGCGGCCTTGGTCAGAGGATCGCTGTGGGCCAGTACCCTCTGTTCCTCAACCGCCATTTGCAGCGCCCAAATGGTTCGGGTCACGATCAGAAACACCACCAGACGGGAGGCGGCATTGACAAATGGAATGCTCCCATTGCGGTAGAGAGGCGCCATGCTCAGATCGGCCAGCAACCAGGTGACTGCGCTGGAAATGGAAATCAGGATACCGCTCCGGTATCCCGATTGCTTCGTGGCCAGCGTGATGGGCAGCAAATAGAACAGGGAAAAGGCCAGTTCGGGTCCGGTGAGATAGCGCGTCATGCCGATCAGGATCGTCAGGAGAAGACAGCAGCCGACGATCCAGATACTTCCGTGCTTATCGGGGACACTCGTTTTCATCTCCAGTCATGGCTTTGGAGGTTGACCCTTGTATTGCACCGTTGGGCTTTATGCAGATATCTTGGCCCCGGAATCCGTCGCCATGGATTTGTATTTCCGGCTGAACGCCAGGGCGATGATTTCTGCCGCGTCATTGCAATCGACAATGTGATCCAGGTTGAGCACGAGATCGAATTCGTATGCAGCGGCTTCCTTCTTGCCGAACACTTTTCTGAAGAACGCGGCCTGCTCTTTGTCGATGGCGTTGAGCTTCTTCATCGCAGCGGCCTTGCGGATATCGAGCATATCCGCCATTCGATTGGCCCGGTAGTTGTCCGAACAGATACACCTTACAGCGAGTACGCTTTCACGGGGCAGGATCAAATGGGCCCCCCGGCCGACAAATACCGAGGGCGTGGACCCGGCCAAGGCCAGGACCGCCCGGACCAGGTGCCGGGCATAATCGCTGTCGATGAAGGCCTTTTCCCCGAACAAGTATTTGAAGGTCCGGTTGGCATACCCCGGGAAGCGTTCATCGAAAAAAGAGATGGCCTTTTCGCTGATATCGGCCTGGCTGGCGATCTGTTCGATCAGCGCCCGGTCGGCCAGTGCATACCCCAGCTTCCGGGCCAGGATATCCGCAATTTCCAACGCACCCACACCGATTTTTCGGGATATCGTGATACAAGGGGGCAGCCCGGTGAGGGTTTCCGGCGCCGGTCTTGGCCTGGTATGCGAAGACTCACTGTGCTTCCAGACGAGGAGGTACCTCGCCAGAAGCTCACCGGTTTCGGGTTTGCCGTATCCAATGGCGCGCGACCCTGCGCCTCTCATGCCTATTTTTCCGGTCATGGTGATCTCCTCCTAAGGTCTTCTCTTGAACCGCTTCGGCGCTGCCTGCCAAATAAGGATCAGCAATGGCCGTGCCAATGGCGATGCAAGGCATCTGACGTTTTCCGCTTGATATTTCAGAGCGAACGTAGGTGGCCGCCTTCATGCTGTCTGGAAGCCATGTCAAATGTTTTTACAGCCTGGAAAGATGCCATTCGGGAGAGGGGCCGGGGCGACTCGACCCTGACTTTGCATCAAAAAGATGGCAAAAATTCAATGAACCGTTATGAAAGTTGAACCAAGGCCGGATCCGGTGCTGCTGCCGGCAATCAGCGCACGTTCTCCTGCAAATGGGACTGGTTGGTGCAAGATATCTTTACGAGGCGTCAGAATTTTTTACAATCGTTTTGACCTTTCGCCGGCATGCTGCTTTATCTTATAGATATCAAAGAATAAAAAATCATCGAGGTGGCACGCGGTTTGCGGATTAGAGCCCCTGGCGGGGCAAAAGGCCAGTGTCGTCAAGGGGCAGGACGGTCTGGAAAAATCACCGGCAGTCCAGTTTGCGGTTGTTTTGACAAGCCTGGTCATGATCTGATGGTTCCGTTACCACAAGCCAACCTGAAAGAGTGGTGTCGCATGAGCCTGCGTGCACGCATCTATCTGCTCTTGTCCATTCTCGTTTCCATCGCCTTGTGCAGTGGCTGGCTCATGGTATGGCACACCCAGCGCATCCAGAAGGCCTTCAACGACATCATCGACCATCATGTAACAGCCTATGAAACGGCGGGCCAGCTGGAAACCGCCCTGGTCTACCAGCGTGGTCTGGTGACCTACTTCTTTCTCGATGGCGACGTCAATTGGTTGAACCGGTTGGAAAGCTACCGGGTCGTTTTCCGCAGGCAACTCATCCGGGCCGGGAACCTGGCCGGCGATGATGAGCAGCGTGCCGTTATCCAGCGCATCGAGGATGAATATGGCGCTTACGTGGGCCTGAAGGATCGTGTCATCGAGCTCTACCGCAACGGCCAGAGAGACCAGGGGGCGGCGCTGCATACGGAAGTGCGCAAACATTTCTTCGGCATCCTGTCCCTCTGTCGGGATTTCAAACAAAAGTATCATGACCGGATCCGGTATGCGCAGCTCGAAGGTGCCAGGACCACCGTACGGCTGCGTTATGCCACCGTCGCCACCATCGTTGTCCAGATGCTGCTGGTCATCGCCCTGGGCTTCATCTTCATCCACAATATTCTGGCTCCGGTCTACCGCATGTTGCACGTAACCACCGGTAACGTGCCGCCCGGGAATAAGAACAATGTCATCCATACGTTGGGATCCCGGGTGGACCGGTTGCTGCAGGATATGGATCAGGCGCAGCATGACCTGGAGAAAAGCCGGGAGAACCTGTTGCAGGCCGAAAAACTGGCCCTGGTGGGCAAGCTGGCGGCCGGGATGGCCCATGGCATCCGCAATCCATTTACATCCGTAAAGATGCGGCTTTTTTCGTTGGGACGCTCCCTGAAGTTGAATGCCGGTCAGGAAGAGGATTTTGAAGTCATCTCCCAGGAGATTCGCCATATCGACACCATTGTACAGAATTTTCTCGAATTTTCCCGGCCGCCCAAGCTGGTGATGCAGGCGGTCAGTCCATCGGTGATCATCGACAATGCGCTGCAATTGCTGGCCCACCGGCTGAAATCATATGGCGTGGATGTCCGCGTGATGCGCGACCAACCGTTGCCGGAAGTCTTGGCAGACCCTGAACAAATCAAGGAAGTACTGGTCAATATCATCATCAACGCCTGCGAAGAGATGACAGAGGGCGGCACCGTCATGATCGAAGAAAAATTGACCGGCAATCCCCCTGGCGCCGGCATCCAGTTGCGGATTTGCGACTCGGGCGCGGGGATCCATCCTTCGTTGTACGAAAAGATCTTTCAACCTTTTTTTACCACCAAAGCAGAAGGCACCGGCCTTGGCCTGAGCATTGCCGCCCGCATCGTGGACGAACACGGAGGCTCGCTAGTATTGGACGGAACGACCGAGGCGGGCGCCTGTTTTGTCATCACCCTGCCGGCAAAGGAGAAAGAAGATGGAGACCATCCTGATCATTGACGATGATGATCAGCTGAGGCGAAGCTTTGAAAAACTGCTTGCGGAAGAAGGCTACCGCGTTTATAGCGCTGCTTCCGCGGAGACGGGCCTGGATATGGTCGAGGAGCATCCGCCGGAACTGGTCGTCATGGATATCCGCCTGCCGGGGATGAACGGACTGGACGCCTTCCAGCGCATGCATGCCATGGTTCCCAGAATGCCGGTAATTATCATGACCGCCTTCGGCACCACGGAGACGGCCATCCGTGCCACCAAGATGGGCGCCTTCGACTATATGCTCAAGCCGTTCGATATCCCGGAAATGCTCGATACCATCGGTCGCGCGCTCAACGCCGGCCGTTTTATGCGTAAGCCCGTGGCGTTGAACTCGGTCCCCGAAAACGCGGACAAAGACGCCATCATCGGCAGCTGTCCGGCCATGCAGACGGTATACAAATCCATCGGCCGGGTGGCGCCCACGGACGCCACCGTGCTGATCCGGGGCGATTCCGGGACGGGAAAAGAGCTGGCGGCCAGGGCCATCTATCAACACAGCCGACGTGCGGAAAAGCCTTTCCTGGTGATCAATTGCGTCGCCATTCCCGAAACCTTGCTGGAAAGCGAACTTTTCGGTTACGAAAAAGGGGCCTTCACCGGGGCGACCCATCGCCGGATCGGAAAAATTGAACAGGCCCACCGCGGTACCGTCTTCCTGGACGAGATCGGCGATATGCCGCTGAAGCTGCAAGCCAAAATTCTCAGGCTGCTGCAGGAGAAGTGCGTCGAAAGACTGGGGGGCAGAGAGACCATTGCGGTGGATGTCCGCATTATTGCGGCCACCAACCGCAACCTGGAACAGATGATCGCGGCGGGCAGTTTTCGTGAAGATCTTTACTACCGCCTGAAGGTGGTGACCATCTGGCTGCCGCCCCTCAGCATGCGCACGGAAGATATCGAGGCGCTGGCCCGATTTCATCTGGCCCGCCATTCGGCTGCGCTCAATTTGGGGATTCCCGTCATCACAGGCGATGCCCTGTCCACCTTGCAACAGTTGCCTTGGCCGGGAAATGTACGCGAGCTGTCCAATACCCTGCAAAAAGCACTGATTTTCAACCGTGGCGGTCCCATCGGCAGTGAGGATATTCTTGCCGCAGTGAAAGAGAGCCGGGGACTGCATTGTGAGACGTCGCAAGGCCACGAAGAAAATCTGCGTCAAATCATCCGGGCGGAGATCGAAAGAGGACCGGACGACCGCCGCTTCGATGCCGCCATGGATCGGTTCGCCGCCCTGCTGATTAAGGAAGCGCTCGTCGCCACCGGCGGCAATCGCAGCCGTGCTGCCAAACTCCTGGGCATTTCACGGCCCACGCTGCACGCCAGAATCGAAAAGTACGGGCTGACGATATCGGCCAGCGTCGAGGATCCCGTCCGGTTGCCATGAGCCGCATGTGTCAGGTTGCTTAACAGGTTGTAAGATCCACCGCTCGATCTCTTCCCGCCGGAATGGTGCCATCCCCGGAACTCAATCATAACCCTTTGTAATTACGTCAATTAAAATCAACACCATGCTTGCGGGCTATGGCATGTCCGTTGCTCGTACCATCTTCAGCCGTACGATGTGACGTCGGGGTCAACAGAAGATGGAGGTGCAAAGTGAATTCACTAAAAACCATCATGGTGGCAGTTGATGTATCCGATTATTCACTGCCCTCGCTTCTTTATGCGCGCGGACTGGCCGAATCCCTGGGGGTAAAGCTGCTGGTGGTCAGCGTGATCAATGAGCGGGATATCCGCGCCATAAGGAGTGCTTTGGAAATCTATGATACGGAGCTATGCCAGCGGCTTATCGAAGATGCATTGAGCGATCGGCGCACGTGGCTCGACGAACTCGTGAAGCAGGCACAGGCCGATTCCGTCGTCGCCGACAGGGTGGTCTGCAGGGGCGTCCCATACCGGGCTCTCCTGGAAGTCATTGAAAGTGAACAGCCGGACCTGCTGGTTATGGGAACCAAGGGGCGCGGCAACCTGGCCGATACCATCGTGGGCTCCTGCGCGCAGAAGATGTTTCGCCGATGCCCGATCCCCCTGTTGAGTATTCGGCCACAGAAACCGGCCCAGGCGGAATGAATCGCGGTGAAGATCGTCCCATCGCGGCGTGGCTGCAAACAAGACGAAGAGGAGATGCGGACATGTTGGTTCAGAACTGGATGCACCGGCCCGTGGTGACCATTGGAATCGACGCAAAAATGCCGGAAGCCATTGAATTGCTCAAAATCCATAAAATCCATGCCCTGCCGGTGATGAAAAAAGATGAGCTGATGGGTCTCGTGACAGATGGTGACCTGAAGCGTGCCTCGGCATCCGATGCCACCACCCTGGAGATCTACGAGTTGGCCTATCTGATTCAAAAAATCAAAATTGCACAAATCATGTCGCCCGATCCGGTCACCATACGTATCGACCATACCCTGCCGGAAGCCGCCACCCTTTTTTTACAACACGACGTGCCGGTGCTGCCGGTGATGGCCGGTCAGGCGCAATTGGTGGGCATCATCTCGCGATCGGATATCACCAGAGCTTTCCTCTGCCTGTCGGCGTCCGGTCGCAGGGGCATTGAGCTGGGCATGCAGATAGAAGACCGCCCCGGCAAGACGCTGGCCATGATCGAGGGTTTGGGACGTCACGGCGCCCGCATCGGCAGTGTGATCAGCATCGATGGGCATGCTCCCGAAGGTAATCGCCATGTTTATCTCAGGATTTACGGGATCAATCAAAAGCTACGTTCCGCACTCCTTTCCGTCTTGGAAGATCACGGCCGGCTGTTGTTTTTCGTCGATCACAAGGAGCAAACCCGAAAAATATATGCACCGTTATGAAACCGGCCGCATGACAAATACCGGAGGATCGATAAGATGAAAAAGACATACCGAAAAAAGCTGCTGGTCGCCGTTGACGGATCGGATCGCTCCATTCAGACCGCGCAATACCTCTCCGCGATATCCTGCTTCCGGGATCATGAAATTTGTTTTTTCCATGTCTTCAACAAGGTCCCGGAATCTTATTACGACTTGGCCAGCGAGCCGGCCAGTATCCATCCATTTTCTTCCGTCCGGGCGTGGGAAACGCAGCAGAGGGAACATATGGCAGGGCATTTGGACCAGTGCCGGCAACTGATGTTGTCGTCCGACTTCCATCCGGACCGTATCAGGACCGTCATTCGGGACCGCCGCTCCGGTGTCGCGAGGGATATTATCGCCGAACTTCGCGAAGGATACGATGCCGTAGTGCTTCGGCGCCGCGGAATGGGACGGCTTCAGGGCCTGGTCATGGGCAGCGTGGCCTTTAAACTGCTCAATGCCATCGATTTTGCTCCCCTGATGTTTGCCGGTCGCAAACCATTCAACCACCGTATCTTGATTGCGGTCGACGGTTCCGACAATGCCATGCGCTCCGTCGCTTTTGCCGGGACGAAACTCGCCGGCAGCCAATGCAGCGTCTGTATTCTCAGTGTACTGCGAAGGGATTTTGAATTGTATCCGACGGCTTCCGATAGCCAGGACCTCGAGGAATCCTTCGGTAACGTGGAGCGGGACATCACCGCATTTCTGGAAAAAGCCAGGAACCGACTGATCGCTTCGGGATTCGCGCCGGAGAAGGTGGCGGTCGAAATCGTCAGGAATGCTCCCAGCCGCTCCGCAGCAATCGTCAGCGTCGCAGAAGAAGGGCAGTATCATACGATTATCCTGGGGCGCAAGGGCAGTTCGAGGGTGCGCGAGTTCACCATCGGCCGCGTGAGCAGCAAAGTCCTGCAGATCGGCCGCGAATTCGGAATCTGGATCGTGCAATGAAGGGATGGCGAATGAATACAAGGCAGATTCCTGTAAACCAGGCCACCCCTTCGATCCCTGCGGACGCGTGTGCGCAGGAGAGAAAGACCGGCCATCATCTCTTGCTGCCGGAAGCCCATGCCTTGTCTCGATACCCGCACGATTATGAGGAGATGGTATCGCTGCACGAAGTGGGTCCGTTCGAGGTAAGGGCCATCCGGGCCGCAGATGCGGATCTGATCCGGGCCATGTTCCTGAACCTTTCTCCGCATTCCATCTACATGCGCTTTTTCTCTTCGTTCAAGAAATTGAGCGATGAGCGGCTCGCGCGGTTGACGCAGATCGACTACGACAGGGAAATTGCGCTGGCGGCCGTGCAGAGGACCGAGCAGCAGGTGCACCTGCTGGCCATGGCGCAGGTGATCGAAACCAGTGATCCGCTGCATGGGGAGTTCGCCGTGCTGGTCGCTGACCCATTCCAGGGCAAAGGCATCGGCGCCTGTCTGCTCCTGCGCTGCATGGGCATCGCCACCCTGCGTGGGATGCGGCATCTCTGCGGACTCGTGCTGGCCGAAAATACCCAAATGCTCGCTTTGGGCCGCAAGCTCAATTTTACCATCACAAGGATTCCGCAGTCGACGGAGTATGAACTGACCATCGATCTGCCCGGCAACTTATACCCTGCCGAAACAACGTCGGGGTAAAGAAGATGGCATCATGTCCAATGAACGCGTCATACTGATCGCGGAACGCAATCCGCATATTCGCGACCTGGTGAAGCGGGAGCTGATCTCGGTAGGCCATTACGTATTTACGGTGGAGAACACATCGCAGTTGAAAAACTGGATGTACATGCGCCGGGCGCCTGACGTTCTGATCCTGGATCCTGATTTGCCCGGTGGTGAGAAGCAGAACATGTGGGATCTTCTGGCGCCATATCCCCAAATGCGGATCATCATTCACAGTCTTGTAAAGGAAACGGATATCGATTCGGCGAGGCGTCGACGAATGGTTTTTGTGGAAAAAAACGGCAACAGCATAACTTGCCTCAAGCAATGGATCGATTCATTTAATCGGCAAGGGGCTTTAGACGAAGCATTCGAAGGATGACCGCCACCATCATACAGGAAAATGAAGTGCGATGGCCACCGTCCCATCAGGCGGCGGGCTTGCGTTCGTACTTTCATCAGCTCGAACGGCGGTTCCAGATCGGCCTTTTGCTGGCTTTCATACTGCCCTTGATCATGCTTTCGGCATATTTTCACCTTCAATTCCACACGACCCTGAAGGAAGCCGGCAAGCTGAACCTGACGGCCATTGCGGAAAGCCAACGCAATACCGTGGATCTTTTCCTTCAGGAACGTCTGGTCAATGTCTTTTCGCTCTTCCACAGCAGCGCCTTCAATCTCTCTCCGGACGAGCATCAGATGCAAAGGTTACTGCAGCAATTGCGGCAGGCCAGCGACGCATTCATCGATGTGGGCTTTTTAAACGACAAAGGCATCCAGGCCGGATATGCGGGGCCATATGCCTATTTGCAGGATAAGGATTACCGTGATCAGCAATGGTTCTCTCAGTTGATCCATTCGGGACAAAACTACCACATCAGCGATATCTATCACGGGTTTCGCAACAAGCTGCACTTCACCATCGCCGCCAGGCAAATCATCGATGGAAAGGCATATATCTTGCGCGCCACCCTCGATCCGGAAAAGTTCTATCTTTTCCTGGCGACCATTCAACACAGCCAGAGTGTGGAATCGGCGATAATCGACCGGCACGGCCGATTTCAACTCGCGGACCCGCGTTTTCATCAGACGCTCGGATTGAGCGATTACATCCCCCCGCAAGACAGCCTGTCCGGTGCAAATGTGATCCAACGCGCAGGAGAATCCGTTTTGACCGCCCATGCCTGGTTGGCCGATGTGGAGTGGGCCTTGTTGGTGTATCAACCCTTGCGCAAGGCATATGCCAAGCTTTATCGCGCTCGTCAGATCATGCTGGCCGGTTCCAGCCTGATTCTGGCGGCCGTGGTCGGCGCCATCTGGTTTACGACCCGGACGCTGATCGGCAAGGCCAGAGAGAACGCCGAGAGGCGCGAAGACCTCCACAACCAACTGCTGCATGTCTCCAAACTCGCCTCGGTGGGGGAACTGGCGACGGGCGTGGCCCACGAAATCAACAACCCGCTGGCCATCATCCTGGCCACCACCGGTGTGATCAAGGACATGTTCAACCCGGAATTCAAGATCGGCCACAGCCCCGAAGAGATCACGGCGGAACTCGATATAATTGACCAGGCGGTATTGCGGGCCCGGGGAATCACCCGGCAACTGCTGGATTTCGGCCGCAAGAGTTCGCCGCGGATGGTTCCTTCCAACGTCAACGTCATCGTGGAGGAGGTGCTCAGCGGACTTCGCGAGAGAACCCTTGCCCTGGAGAATGTAACCGTGGAGCGCGACCTGCAGCCGGACCTGCCGGCCATCGAGGTGGATCCCGACCAACTTCGCCAGGTTTTCTTCAATCTGATTAACAACGCAGGCGATGCCATAGACGGCGCCGGCACCATCACCGTGACGACGGAAGCCGTCAACGGCAACTTGCGGATAACGATAGTCGATACGGGTTGCGGAATGACGGCAGAGCAAACCAAGAATATCTTCGACCCGTTCTATACCACCAAAGAGGTTGGTAAAGGCACCGGCCTGGGTTTGAGCGTATCCCTTGGCATCATCCAATCCATGGGAGGCCGCATGGAGGTCCAGAGCATGCCGGGCGCGGGCAGTGCCTTCACGATTACCCTGCCGCTGCAAACACCCAAAGGAGTCATCCATGAACAGACAAACAGCCATTGGCGGCAACAACGGCAATCCCAAGGTATTGCTGATCGATGATGAGAACGATTTCCGCAAGGGTCTGGCCCGGCAGTTGACCACGAGGAATTTCGAGGTTCTTGACTGCAGCAACGGCGAAGAGGCCATCAAGATGGTTCGCCATTGCCAACCGGAAGTCGTGATTCTAGACCAGCAGATGCCCGGCATGGACGGTATTCAGACCTTGAAGGAGATCAAAAAAGTCAAGCCCGAGGTGCAAGTGATCATGCACACCGGATACGGCTGTACGGAATCCGCGCGCATTACCGGCAAGCATGACGTTTTCCGGTATATCGAAAAACCCTGTTCGCTGGATGCCCTGATCGATGCCATCCGGGCCGCCATGGATGAACGCCTGCATGCCCTTGCACGCCATGAAATCCCGACCATCGAGAAGGACAGCCTGAGGAATTGGCTGATCGGAGCGCACAATGCCCGCCCGGGAATCATCATGCTGGGAGTTCTGCTGTTTCTGGCCATTGCCCTGGTACCTGCGCCCGCTTCGATGAACAAACTGATGGAAACGCCCAAGCAAGGAACCATCGGAGAAGCCGTCGCCGGCTATTCGGACTATCGTCGCATGGGTGCCGGGCAGACGATCGGCATGTATTATGCGACCAAGGCCGGACTATCCGGCAATGCGGCGAAGGCCGGGGGGCGATCCGGCAAAGGGCCCACTGCCGTCGGTCAGGCGGCGTTTCGCGCCAAGATCATGATTGCGGTTTTGCTGGTCGCCGCCCTTTTCTGGGCCACGGGGGCCATCCCCGTCGGCGTGACCGCCCTCCTGGTGGGCATGCTGATGTATTTTTTCGGGGTTCTTAAACCCGACGACGTGGCCAAATCCTACGCCAAGGACTCCGTCATTTTTATTTTCGGTGTCCTCGCCCTGGCGGCCGCAATCGGCAAGACCGGCCTGGACCGGCGCATCGGCATCCTTCTGCTGGGTACCAGTACCAGCCTGGTACGCTTCGGTCTCATCTTCGCGCCGCTTCTGTCCATCACGGCGGCTTTTCTTTCCGAACACGCCCTGGTGGCCTTTATCGCCCCGATCCTGATCATGGCCTATCTGGGGGCCATCAAAGCCGCAGGCATTCAAAAGGACAAAGCACTGGCGGTAATGCTTCTCCTCATGCTGACCTTTTGCGGCAACGTCGGCGGGCCCGGCTCGCCGGCGGCCGGTGGGCGCAATGCGGTCATGCTGGGTATCTTCAGCGACTACGGCGTCCACGTCTCATTCGGCCAGTGGGTCACGATGGGCATGCCCTTCGTGCCGGTGATGAGCCTGGTCATCGCCGGCTATTTCCTGCTGGTATTCCGAAAGCGCATCTGTTGCGCAAATATCGATGTGGCTGCCCAAATACGCCGCGAATCCGAGAAGATCGGCCGCATGACCCCCGACGAATTCAAGGCGGCCTCCGTTTTGATCGCCCTGATCGTCATGTGGGCGCTTTTCTCTTCCAGATACGGCATGGGGGGACCGGCGCTCCTGGCGCTGGTGGCCCTGAACCTGCTGGGCATTTTGCGGTGGAAAGACATCAACGGGATCCACTGGGATGTGGTGGCGCTCTATGCGGCCGCCAGCGCCATGGGTGCCGGTCTGGCATCCACCGGTGCCGCGCTGTGGCTGGCTTCCGGTTTCGTGGATATGCTGCCCGATTTCCTGAAAAGCGGTACCGGCTTGTGCATTTCCACCAGCTTCATTACCGGAATAATGACCAATTTCATGAGCGACGGCGCCACCGTGGCCGCCATCGGCCCCATCACCGTTCCCATGGCCACTTTGTCGGGAACATCTCCGCTGCTCGTCGGTCTGGCCACCGCTTTTGCATCCAGCTTCGCACATATTCTGATTATCGGCACACCCAACAACGCCATCGTCTTCAGTGCGGCGCGGGACCCGGAGACTGGAGAGCAACTGCTGACCATGAAGGATTTCTTCGTCCATGGATCCATGGTTTTCCTGTTGAGTATGGCAGTTCTCTGGTTATGGGTCTTTTTGGGGTACTGGCGTTGGTTCCATTAGAACGTGGTTCCGGCTTCTAACAAGGAAAATCAAGGTGTTGGGTCGGCATTGGATAATAAGTCCGAAGGAGGAAAAAAATGGAAAACCGAAAAATAAACCTGCTCATTGTCGATGACGAAATTCAATTCCTCAATTCCATCCGACGCAGCCTTGAGTTGCGTGAATTCAAAGTGTTGACGGCGAAGGGGGGCGATGAGGCCCTGATCTTGGCCCGCGCCCATCCGGTGGATATCGCCTTGGTGGATCTGAAAATGCCGGGGATGGACGGCCGCCAAACCCTCGAAGCATTGAAAATGTCGCACCCCTGGATGGAGATCGTTATTTTGACCGGACACGGCACCATCGACTCCGCGGCAGCCTGCACCCGCAGCGGCGCATATGCGTATATCCAAAAACCCTGTGAGTTTGATCGGCTTCTCGAAGTCCTTGCGGATGCATATAAACAAAAGGTGATGAACAAGCAGAAAATCACCAATGAGAGGATGGAGGAATTGCTCAAGATATCCATGAGCCACAGCCCGAGAGAGATACTGACACGGCTCCGATCCATTGATCAGCAGTTGGGAGGACGAGGATAACTTGCAGATCACCTGCAGGGAAAGGAAAAAAATAAGGAGAACCGCCCGCCTGGTTTTGATCGACGACCATATTATGGACTCGTAAAAAGACCGATAAAACAATATAGTGGATATGGCGATGACGAAGCTGGGTGGCCTGATTATGAAGCCCGGATCCGTCACGAACCGGCGGGGGGAACCGCATGAACACAAGCGCCGAACATCGGAAGCACCGGGTTGCCAAGGATCAGCCGGATTGGCCCCGGATTTTCGATTCCGTCCCCGACGGCCTCATCATTACCGATCCGAACCTGACCATTCTCTTCGTAAACCGCAAGTTTGCCGCGATCACGGACAGGCACCCGTCCGAACTGATCGGCCGCAAATGCCATGATGTATACACCTGCGACCTCTGCCATACCGACGCCTGCCCCCTTGCCCGGACCCGAAAGGAAGGCTCTCCGGCGGAGTTCGAGCCAAAAGCCCATTGCAAGATCGTAAAGAAGGCGTCCTGGCTGATCTCTGCGGCAACGTTCAACAATGCGGACGGCCGGTTGGGAGGATACATCGAGCGCATCACGGACGCCACGGCCTTTCACCAGGTCCAGAAAGCCCTCTTTCGCAGTGACGACCGCTTGCGCAAAAACATGGGCGCCATCATTCAAGCCATGTCCACGACCATCGAGAAAAGAGATCCTTATACCGCCGGTCATCAGCGCCGCGTCGCAAAGTTGTGCCGGGCCATTGCCACGCGTCTGGGCTTCTCCTGGGATCGAATCCAGGGATTGCGCATGGCGGCGGCCATCCACGACCTGGGCAAGATTCATGTGCCGGCCGGCATCCTGAACAAACCCGGCCACATGTCCAGGCACGAACTGGCCATCATCCGCATGCATCCGCGCACCGGCTATGAAATCCTCAAAGGGATCCGGTTTCCCTGGCCGCTGGCCGAAACCATCTACCAGCACCACGAACGCCTGGACGGCAGCGGCTATCCCCGGCACTTGAAAGGCGATCAGATTTTGCTGGAAGCGCGGATCCTGTCCGTGGCCGATGTGGTGGAATCCATGGCCTCGTTCCGTCCCTACCGGCCCGAGTTGGGCCTCCCCGCGGCGTTGGCCGAGATTCAGCAGAATAGGGATATCCTGTATGATAACGATGTGGTAGACGCCTGCACCACGTTAATCACGAAACTGGGCTTCGATTTCAAGACCAAGTCGTGGCAGCGTGGCGGTGACCATGCCGGAAGATCCTGGATACCCTGAGCCAACCCTATTCGATTTCTTCCACCGTTAAGACTTGGATGGTATAGCCATCCTCTTTTTCGAACAAGGCGCCGGTGACGCGCACCATTTTGCCGGCCATGGCGATCAAATCCCGGCCGTCGACATCATAATCGTATCCCTCGGCGAGGATGACGACTTTGTCCTCGAACAGTTCGACCCGGCCGACAATGGCCGTATGCCGGGCAACCAGCCGGGCTTGGGGTTCGAACTGCTCGTTCCCGGTTTGGGGAGCGTGCCGATCCGCGGGCGCCTGATTTTCGCAGCCCATCGGCAGCAGAAGCAAGAGGACCCACACCATGTGACGAATACGCATTGTCATCATCCTAAGATTCCTTTCAGGTAAAATGCCTTTGGCCGGCCATGCAGTCCCTGGCCAGGCGAAGATCATGGGCATCGTCCCACATGCCGAAGGTCGGTTGCGCTCCACCCGGATGCGGAGCAACTTTTGCCAAAACGAAAGCTGTGGCTATATTCCGGACAGTCCCTTTCGGTCCATTGTCCACCGAATGTGCTCTGCCAAATACGTGCCAAGCCGTTACGAACGCTACACAGGATACCCGTAATGGAGGAGCCCGATGAATAAGAAAATTGGCTTCATATCCACCCGTTTCGCAGGCACCGACGGTGTTTCCATGGAGTCGAGCAAATGGGCGGCGGTGCTCCGGGCCATGGGCCATGAGTGTTACTGGTTCGCGGGCGAATTGGACCGGTCGCCGAGCCACAGCTACCTGGTTCCCGAAGCGCATTTCCTATACGAAAAAAACCAATGGATCCAACAGCGGATCTTCGGGTCCAAGGGACGCAAAACATCCACAACGGAAACGATTCACGCGCTCAAATCGATCTTGAAAGTCCAACTCCATGAGTTCATCGACCAGTTCGGCATCGATTTGCTGGTGATGCAAAACGCGCTGACCATCCCACTGCACGTTCCCCTGGGGGTGGCCATTACCGAATTTCTCGCGGAAACGCAGTTTCCCACCATTGCTCACCACCACGACTTCTACTGGGAAAGAACCCGGTTTACGATCAACGGCGTGGGCGATTACCTGCGCATGGCATTTCCACCCAACCTGCCGAACATCGAACATGTGGTCATCAATACCTCGGCCCAGGAAGAACTGGCGCTACGAACCGGCATCTCCTCCCATGTGATACCGAATGTAATCGATTTCGACAATCCACCGGCATTCGACCCGCATCGCAGCAGAGAATTTCGTCGTTTGTTGAATCTTGAACCCACCGATATCGTCATACTGCAACCCACCCGGGTGATTCAGCGGAAAGGCATCGAACATGCCGTGGAACTGGTGGAACAGCTGGGTGGTGGACGGTTCAAACTGCTCATTTCCCATGAAACCGGCGACGAAGGCTTCGAATATGCCGATTGGCTCAAGGAGGCCGCCGCCAAGAAGCGAGTCGACCTGCGGCTGGTGCAGACCCGGATCAAGGATCCATTGAACGATCATCACGGGCAGGGCGACGATGGTCTTTACTCGCTGTGGGATATCTATCCCCATGCCGATTTCATCACCTACCCGAGTCTTTACGAAGGTTTCGGCAATGCTTTCCTGGAGGCGGTCTATTTCAAAAAACCCCTGCTGATCAACCGCTACGCCATCTTCGTCCGTGATATCGAACCCAAAGGCTTCGATCTGATCGTCATGGACGGATTCGTCTCCTACAATATCCTGGTCCAGGTCCGGGAGGTGATGAAGGATCCGGAGCGACGCCGGCAAATGGTCGAAAAGAATTACGCCGTTGCGTCAAGGCATTACTCCTACCAGGTGCTGCGTCGCCGACTGAAGAATCTGCTGGAAATCTTTTTCGGTGCCGGGGCGGAACCGGGGTAATGCCATGCGCAAGGCTGGAAACGGATGAAGCTTGCTGTTCGGCGGATCGCCCCTTTTAACCAATGAAAATCACAATCCCGGAACATAGACCTCCCCATCCAATCACCCCATCAGGGTTCGCGCAAGAATAAATTTTCATGATTTCAATCCGGTATGCTCCTTCTTCGATTTTATTGGCAGAAATCGTTTGGGAAGCATTCAGAGGCTGAACTGCAGATCCGCGTTGGAAGATAGGAACCGGGATTTCCTGTTTCTTGCCGCTCCTGGAATTGTGTAGCGCAATATTCCCATAACAACTTGAATTGTAGGACAATATAATAGTGGCACATTTTTTGTTAAGGTTTCCTTGTTTAATCGGTACAGGAAACCGATCAGGCTTTACCGAGACCCCTGTCTGGACAAATTAAAGGAGAATCTGAATGATGCCTCTGAATACCCGTCATCTATCCATTCCAAACCCAATCCAAAAATCCGCCGATCCCGCGGAAATCGCAACGGAGGTGGAAGAGGAGCCTCCGGGTCAGGGGGCCGGGTGTACGGTTGCCTTGCCAAAGGCGGATACCCGGCCGCAAAAAAAACGATCTTCCCTAAAAGCGGTTTCCAACCTTCCGGTATCGCATCGACGCCGGTTCCTGCAGACCTATTACCCCGACATCGTCGATCGGCAATGGAACGACTGGCGGTGGCAGATCGCCAACCGGGTGTGCACGGCCGGCCGGCTGGAAAAGTTTTTGATGTTGAGCAGCGAAGAAAAGGCGGCCATGGCGGGATTGGAAACCAGACTCCCCCTGGCGATCACGCCCTATTTTCTCAGCCTGTTGGTAGGGAAAAGCGCGGATTACCCCCTTCGCCGCACGGTGGTGCCCACGATCGACGAGTTGGTTTGCATGCCGGAAGAGACGGACGATCCGTTGGGCGAAGAGCAACAAAGCCCGGTGCCGGGACTTGTCCATCGCTATCCGGACCGCGTACTGTTCCTTGCCATGGATTTCTGCTCCACCTATTGCCGCTATTGTACCCGGTCGCGGGTGGTGGGACACGGCCGGCTGTTTTTCAATCGCCGGAGGTTGGAACAGGCCCTGGAATACATTCGGCGCACCCCCGCGGTCCGGGATGTCCTCCTCTCCGGCGGCGATCCGCTGACGTTGAGTGATTCAAGGCTGGATTGGCTGCTGACCCGGTTGCGGCAGATCAAGCATGTGGAGATCATTCGCATCGGCACCAAGATACCGGCCGTACTGCCCCAGCGGGTTACCCCGCAGCTGGTGCGCATGCTCAAACGCCACCACCCGTTGTGGATGAGTTTGCACTTTACCCATCCGGACGAGTGTACGCCTGAGGCTTCGCGAGCCTGCCAGCGGTTGGCCGACGCCGGAATTCCCCTGGGTTCGCAGACCGTATTGCTCAACCGCATCAACGATTCGGTGGAGACCATGGGCCGCCTGATGCGCCAACTGCTCCGCATGCGCGTCAGGCCCTACTACCTGTACCAGTGCGACCCCATTTCCGGATCTTCCCATTTCCGCACGCCGGTGCAAAAAGGACTGGAAATCATCCGAGGGCTGCGTGGATTTACCAGCGGCTATGCCGTACCGACTTATGTGATCGATGCTCCCGGCGGTGGCGGCAAGATTCCTCTGATGCCCGAATACTACCAGGAGGGCAACGGATGCGAAATCGTGCTGCACAACTATGAAGGCAAGACATATCGCTATCCGGACGCGGCAAAATGCGACCCGACCGCCGACAAAGGAGGGCGGTACCAATGAAGATCGGCTTGACCTATGATCTGCGCTCCGATTACCTGGCCGAAGGATACGGTGAGGTGGAGACCGCGGAATTCGATCGCGACGACACCATCGAGGCCCTGGAAAATACCCTGACCGGGCTGGGGCATCACATCGAGCGCATCGGCCATGCCCGCAACCTGATCGAGATGCTGGCTGCGGGGCGGCGATGGGATCTGGTGTTCAATATCGCCGAAGGGATGAATGGCATCGGCCGGGAGGCCCAGGTGCCGGCGATACTGGATGTCTACGGCATCCCCTATACCTTTTCCGATCCGTTGGTCATGGCGCTGACCTTGCACAAGGGCATGACCAAGCATGTGCTGCGCGATGCCGGTGTGGCCACCTCCGATTTCATGGTGGTCGCTGAATTCGAGGACCTGGACGAGGTGAGATTTGCGCCGCCATACTTTATCAAGCCCGTGTCTGAAGGCACGGGCAAAGGGGTGACGTCCGACTCCATTGTGCGACGGCGCAAGGATCTGGCCGCGGCCTGCCGCAACCTGATGGACGCCTTCCGCCAGCCGGTCCTGGTGGAGCCGTTTCTATCGGGTCGGGAGTTCACCATCGGCGTGGTGGGAACGGGGCGTGAGGCAAGGGTGCTGGGCACCATGGAAGTTCATCTGTTAAAGGATGCCGAGGCCGAGGTCTATTCCTACGACAACAAGAAGCACTGGGAAGAAACGGTCATGTATCGGCGCGTACATGCAGACCGCGATCTGCTGGTACGGCAGGCCGAGGCCATCGTGCTGCAAGCCTGGCAAGTGCTGGGTTGCCGGGATGGCGGGCGTGCCGATGTGCGCTGCGACGCCCAGGGCGCCCCACAGTTCATGGAAGTCAACCCCCTGGCCGGCCTGCATCCCGTGCATTCCGACCTGCCGATTTTATGCACAAAGTTAGACATTCCCTATGTGCAATTGATCGAGTGGATCGTAAATTCCGCTCAAAAACGAATTTGCCCCGGCACTACCCGTGAAAGGAGTCAAGTCCATGCGCATTGCCGTGGTTCATAATGCCTTGCAACCGAAAAGCGCTCCGGATGAGCAGGATGTCCTGACCCAGGCCGATGCCGTGACCGAAGCCCTGCGCGAGTTGGGCCACAAACCGGTTCGACTGACCTGTGGATTGAATCTGTCCCGGGTCCAAAGCGAGCTGCATGCCATCGATCCCGGCCTGGTTTTCAACCTGGTGGAATCCCTGGACGGCCAGGGCCGCCTGATTCACCTGTTTCCCTTCCTGCTGGACGTCATGGCCCTTCCCTATACCGGGGCGTGTGCCGAAGCCATGATGCTGACCTCCAACAAGTTGATGGCAAAAACCATACTGGATGGCGCCGGTCTGCCCACGCCGGCCTGGACCGCTCTTCCGAATACCTGGTGCATCGGACAGTTCCGCCGGCCCCGGGATAATCCGCGGCACTGGATCCTGAAATCCGTATGGGAACATGCCTCCATCGGTCTGGACGCAGAAGCCGTCGTGGAGGCTGCATCCGACCGGTTGCTGGAGTCGCTTCTGGCCCGGCGCGAGCAAAGACTGGGCGGTGCCTGCTTTGGCGAAGCCTTTATCGAAGGCCGTGAGTTCAACCTCTCCCTCCTGGAAAGCGCGGAAGGACCCCAGGTGCTGCCTCCGGCAGAGATCATCTTCGAGGAGTACCCGCCCGGCCAGGCCCGGATCGTGGACTACCAGGCCAAATGGGACGATACTTCCTACGCGTATCACCATACCGTGCGCCGTTTTGATTTCGATCCGATCGACGGCGGACTCCTGGAGCAACTTCGCAATCTCTGCCTGGAGTGCTGGGATTTGCTTGGGTTGAGGGGGTACGCCCGGGTGGATTTTCGTGTCGACCGCCAGGAGCGCCCCTGGATTCTGGAAATCAACGCCAATCCCTGTCTTTCGCCGGACGCCGGCTTTGCAGTCGCCGTCCGTCAGGCTGGATTGACCATGACCGATGCCGTTGGAAGGATCGTGGATTCAGCGCGAAGATAGGGTGCACCATGCTCAAAATTCGCAGGTTCTATGATGCCTTCGGAACCATGGGCGGTTATGCCCATCAACTGCTCAAAGGGTTGACCTCCGTCGGCGTTCATCCCCGGGGGAAACATCCGCTGGAGGAAGAGCCGTTGGCCGGAGTGACCTTGCGCCGCGAACCCACGGCGCAAGATCCGGAACGGGTCCGGCGCCTGGTGGATCTGACCGGGTTCTTCCATTCCGAGGAAGCCTTGATTGCCGTGGAACTGGTGCGGGAGCGACTGGCCAGGGGGGATGCCGGCGGCTACCATTTCTTGATGGCCGAGCACAACGACCGGCTGGTGGGGTATAGCTGCTACGGCCCGATCCCCTGCACCCGGAATCGCTTCGATCTGTACTGGATCGCAGTGCATCCCGATTTCCAGCGCAAGGGGCTGGGACGCAGGCTGGTCACAGAGACCGAACACCAGATCCGGAAGGCCGGCGGCAATCGCATTTACATCGATACCTCCCAGCGGGATCAATATGCCGGCACCCGGGCCTTCTACGAAGACTGCGGTTACCGCCTGGAGGCGGTTCTGAAGGATTTCTATGCACCCGGCGACGGCAAGGGAATATACTGCAAGGTGCTGTAAAAGTGAATGTTTTAGGCTTGTTGGTCACCGCCGGCAAGTGCAGCTTCGATCCCGCGTCATTTTTTCGCTGAATTCTGATATTCTTCCGGGCGACTGTTCGAGCAGGCGATGCCGGTTTCGACCTTCCCTGTTCCTTTTATTCGTCTTGATCCACTTCGGCGGGTCTTTTTTTCCTCTTCTTGGCCGGCGGTGCATCCCCATCCCTTTTCTTCCTTTTTCCATTCACTGCTTCCGCCTTGGCGGCCGCTTCTTTACGGATCCGGGACTCGGCTTTCTCTTCCGCCAGGGATTCCATGGCCGCAATCGAGGTCAGCTCTCTTTTGGCCTTGCGTACCTTGGCTTTCAACTGTTTGATGTAATTATCTTTTTTTATATTCTGGGCATCCACGCCGTTGGCGGTCAGCAGCTCAAGTCGGGCGGCCAACCTCTTTTCGGAAGACCGGAGGTGGTCTTCGATATACGGTTTGCGGTGTAGCATGGGGTGATTCTCCTTTTCCAATGAGAATGTGAAATTAAGCCGAACCGGAATCAGCAGGTCCTGTTTTCCTCGTCTCCCGGACATCGGAGGTCTGTTGTTGGTGCATGCCAAGGCATAGAGTCGCCTGACCTGGTTGCATTGGTTAAATGCGCATCCTTATTCGGCATCGATCCATGCATATTAGGAGCCATGTATCTAGGGTCCGCGCAAAAAGAAATTTACATTTTCCGGTGCCGAGGCGTCCGTCTGGCAAGGCGCCCATGGGCAGGAATATCGAGATATCTTTACCCTTGGGAACACAGCGAGGCAGATATCGCCCATGAAGTGGATAAAAGAAAACCCGTGGGAATTGGGAACCAACATTTTGCCGGCCTTGAAACAATCGGCGAAGAGCAGGCCCATCCCGCCCAGCAGATGGATCCGTCGGTCGAGGTCACCGGCCAGATCGGCCAGGCCCTCGCTATTTCCGAATTCTTCGACGCGCCTTTCATCTCTCCCATGAGATGGATATAGAGATGGTGCGTGTGGGGATGGTGGGGGAAATTGTGCACCGCGCGCTCCAGTGCCTTCCGTATGACCGTGGTCCAGGGTTTGGCCTGGCCGCCTCGAGGAAGGAAACTTGCGCGTCGGCATGATCGAACCCATAGGTCGGCACCAGTCCCGGTTTTTCGATCAAGCTTTTGAAAAATTGGGGGATAATGGTATTATGGGCCGTAAAGGGGCAGGACAGATCCCGGCAGAGCGGCCACGCGCAGGAACAGCGACGATTGCTCGCCCATGGAAAACGGAGCACGCCATTGCCAGCCAGCATTGAAACGATCCCCCGGCCGATGTTCGATGGGCGCGATCATGAGTTGATCCGAATCGTCAACAGCGTCCTGAGCGGCGGCGGAGACGACGCCCATACCCGCCGTCTCTACTATCCCTATTTCCACGCCCAGGGGATCAAGGAGATGTCCGAATCCAAGGGGCTGCGCATCGCCTACGCCTTGATTCACCTGCTCAGTTCCCTCGAGGTGGGCCGCGTGGATGATCGTCTCAAGGCCCTGCAGGCCTTGCGCAAGGAGGTCATCGATACGGCGGAAGGGTCCCTGGCGAAGAATACGGCCAGGGTCTTGATGCAGATCATGAAAGAAATCGTGCGGGCCCATGGCGACTACCGGAAGCAATTGGCCCTGGCCCACGATTTCAGGACCACGGCGTCGGGCAAGCCGCGCCTGGTGCGCCAACAATTGCGTCGTTTCCACCTCCTGGAAATGCCCGAGCAGTGGAACCAGATCGCCTTCGACGATCATGTCCACGATGCCAACACCAAGGGGCGCAAATCCTCCACCCACCTGATCATGGACGCCTGGATCAAAGGGATCCGCCGGCTGCGGGTGATCCACTACCATTTCATCGAACCGCGGTTTGCCGCCGAGCTCCTGGAGGCCGCGGCCATTCTGGAAGTCGATGTGCGCATCGGCATCGAATTCTATGCCCGCTACAACGACAAATACGTCCAACTGATCTGGGTGCCGCGGGGATTCACCGACGCCCAGGCCTTTCTCTGTTTCCTGGCCGAACCCCAGGTGGTGAAGGTCATGGAGGCCGGTCGCCAGGCGGCCCGCTATCAGCAGCACTATGTCATGGCGCTGCTCCGCCGGTTCAACGAGACCCATCGGGAGCCGATCGGCCGGGACCTGGGCATCGAGATGCCCGCCATCGACGAGCAGAAGTTTCTGGCCTTCGTGGGGATCGGGCAGAAATCCAAGCTCCATCTGGCCAAACATATCCATGACATGATCGTACAGACCCTGGAGCGCAGGGTCGCCGCGCTGCGCAAGGAGATGCCCACGGCCGCGGAACCGCGCCGCGAGGAAATCACACGGTGGATCGAGGCCGCCAACGAACTGGATATCGAAGCGCTGGTGGACGGCTACCTGCACCGCTCCCGAAACCCCGGCATCGCCTATCCCGATACGCCTGCCGACGACGCGGACGTACCCGAAATGCTGCGCAAGACCCCCCATCAGATCCTGTGCTGCCTGACCCAGTTGTCTTCGGGATATCGCATCACCTTGAATCTGAGCAACGTCAAGGTCCATGAGGTGCTGGAGCTGCTGTACGATGGCCAGGGCATGATCACGCGGCTGGAAATCTTCAACCTGAAGGATCAGGCTGCCGGCAAAACAGCCCACATTCCTGAAATCAGCCGACTGCAGCAGGTCCTCAACCAGGGCAACGTGATCAATCTCAAGCGCCTGATCCGGGACATCGTGGACCGATGCTCGCTGGACGGCGCCGTGACACCGCAGCAGATGGAAAAGCTCAAGATCATCCTGCACGATATCGACGCCCTGCACTCCTTTTACACTCGCAAACCGATCAAGGCCCGCATCGGCAGCGACTCCACCGGGCGCTCGCCCAAGGTGCACGGGATGGGCGTGGTGGTCAAGGATACCCTGCCCCGCAAGGTGCAGCATCAGATCGACCGGGACGTCCGCGCCAACCTGCGGGATGTCCTGCCCATCGTCATCACCGTCCTGCGTAACGTTTTGTATATTCCCAAGAAAGAGTCCCGGCCGTTCAACCGGCTGTTCACCCGCCTGGCGAACCGGTTCGAATTTCTCGGCTGGCTGGGCTACAAGCGCCGCAAGGGGTGGCAGGTGGAGGCCGTGGCCACCCGCATGGCCGTCCCGGGCAACGTGGTCACCCTGGGCGGGGTCCGGAAAACAATCGACAACGGTTTCCATCTCCGCGAATCCCGCACCCGCAAAATCAGGGCCATGGTCCGGTGGACCTACCTCAATTCCCACCTGAAGAACGGACTGAAGGTCCTGATCGGCTTCATCCCGGCCTTTGCCACCTTCGCCCTCACCAAGGACTGGTGGATTCTGGCCTACCTGGGGGCTTTCATCTGGTTCGGCATCACCGGATTCCGCAATATCCTGCAGTCGGTCCTCGGCGGCGGCGGCCTGCGGCGATCGCCCCTGCTCAACTGGAACGACCTGATCTCCTGGACCCGCATTACCGATTCCTTGCTCTACACCGGTTTCTCGGTCCCCCTGCTGGACTACCTGGTCAAGACCGTGCTGCTGGACCGCGGATTCGGCATCACCACCGCCAACCATCCCATGGCGCTCTATACGTTCATGGCCCTGGCCAACGGTATCTATCTATCCAGTCACAACGCCTTCCGCGGTCTGCCCAAGGCCGCCATCTTCGGCAATTTTTTCCGCAGCATCCTGTCCATCCCGATCGCCATCGGTCTGAACGCCGGCGTAGGGGCCCTGCTCTCCATGACCGGAACCGCAGCCGCGGCGCCCATCCTGCAAAAATGGGCCGCCGTGATATCCAAGGCCGCCTCGGACATCGTGGCCGGCATCATCGAGGGCACCGCCGACCGCTATAACAACATCCACCTGCGGCTGCGGGCCGTGAAAGGCAAGTTCCGTGAACTGCTGGATATCTATGCGCAGCTGGAGCTGTGCTATCCGGAAGTCGAAAGCAGCCAGGTGCTGGACCATGCCGCCCGGGACCAGCAGAGAACCTGCGCCGAAGCCCAGGATCTCGAAAAAATCATCATGATCCACGCCCTGGACTTGCTTTACTTCTGGATGTACCAGCCCCGCAGCCGGGTGGCCCTGGTCGATTTCCTGAGAACCCTTTCCGAAGACGAGCGCCAGATCATGATCAGTTCCCAGTTCATCCTGCTGCGCCACCGGGAAGTCAGCCAGATGTTCATCGATGGCATGCTGGGGAAGAATTTCCCGAAACCGCTGTCTTTCTATCTTTCCCGCCACGAAGAGTATCTGGAAGCGCTCAAGAAATTGGTTTGGAAGCATGAAAGCGCCGAACACGACGAGTTCCCGGCCCTGCCCGGGGAGCATGATGAACCGCCTGGTGATGCTTCGCATCCCGGCGATTAGGTCATTGGTAATGAAGAATCCCTGTCTCAGGTTTTGGTGGTGTCCGGGCAGACATCCGGCTTGTGGGTGGCGCGGACGAACAGGTTGTATACCGCGTTGAGCCCCAGCAGGTACAAGGCGGCGCCCACTCCCAGGCCGGCGTTGTAATAGGCCGGTGCCGCCAGGCTCAGCCGGAGCACCACGGTGGACAGGGCGAATCCGGAGTTGCGGAAAACCACCGGATAGGCATGGCTGAAGCGGATCGACACCAGTACGATCAGAATATCGCAGAATACCATGATTGTGTAAAACGTGGCGAAGAAACTGTGGGCCGATCCGTCCTCGAAAAGCGACCGCAGGCTGTAAATTCCCAGGAAAGCGAAGATCGCCAGCAGCAGAAGGGAAATGGCCTTCTTGGTGGTGATGAAGGTGAAGTTCTCCCTCTCATCGATGGTAATGGGCGGGTGATACAGCATGCGATAATAGAGGGTCAGGACGGCGAAGATCAGCAGGGCGCCACCGGCGCTGGACAGGATATGCAGCACGGTATCGGAGGATGAGGGCCAGTGCAGCGGTTCCGGAAGATCGGAAAAATCCTTGAACGACTGGCGCAGCAGGATCAACGAAAAGATTTCGAATTGCTTGCCCACGGAGCGGGAGACCGATTTGGCCAGGCCGAAGACCAGGTCGATGAGTTCAAGGTAAAGCAGGAAGGTAAACGCAAAGTTGATGGCGGCGTAATGGCTGCGGGGGACCAGGGTCGCCAGCGCCTGGGGCAGCGCGCCGCGGCGACCGAGTTCGATGATCGCCAGGCTGAGGAGATAGACCAGCAGAATCATCGCCGCCGCGACGGTTCGGGAAAAATGTCCATCCCAGAAATCGCGGGCGCGTCCGAAAAGCGCGTTGATATAATCGGATAGGGTCGTCATGCCGAATCGCCGGTTCGAAGAAGTCCCTTTTTTCGTGGCCGAGTATGCCAAAGCGATGTTTGTGTGTCAATCTGATTGTCAATACAGTAGGTTGTGCAGGGTGTGGCACTTCACGGAAAGGGGAAGGAGTCCGCGACACGAGAAAGAGGATTCGGGGGATCGATATTATGACCGCCCGCTGCCTGGAGGGGTCGTTGACATCAGCGGGGGCATTTTCTATGGTCGTCCATCGTTGAAAAGATAACCCCATGGGTCCATTTTACCACCAGCAGGAGGAGAAATCTTTGGATATCCAAGTATTGGTCGATCAAATCAAGCAATTGCCCAACTATCACGAAGCGGGAATGATTTTATACCACAACGGTGTGGTCCGGGGAACTTCCCGGGACGGTCGCAAGGTCAACGGTCTGCGGGTGGCGGTGGACCAGGCACAGCTGGAACGGATCGTCCAAATTCACAAGGAGAGACCGGGGATAATCGAAATCCTGGTTCAGATCGACGCGGATCGGGACCTGGCGGTTGGCGAGGACGTCATGCTGCTGGCCGTCGCCGGCGACATCCGCGAAAATGTCATCGCCGCATTGAGCGATACCCTCAATGCCATTAAATCCACGGTAACGTCCAAGACAGAGTTTTTTTCCGAATAACAATCGCGGGCCGGAGGGATGTTCTCCCTCCGGCCCGAACCTTTCAGAATGATAGATTCTTCAATTCTCTTCGCATATCGCCGCTAGCCCCAAACATACATCAGCAGATGGGATTGAAATATTTCTCAATTTCAATCGGCCAGAAGGTCTTCGTAATCCTCGATCAATTGCAGGGCCTGGGATTCGGAAGAGATTTGGCGAATGGACGCTCGAAAGGACGTGGCCCGGGGAAGTCCTTTGACAAACCAGCCCAGGCGGCTGCGCATCATGTAGCAGGCGTGGGTCTCGCCGTAGTAGGCCACGGAGGCGCGCAGGTATTGGCGCATCATGGCGATCCGGTCCGTGGCGGTGACGGTGCGCTCCGGGCGGCCGGAAAGCCGGTCGAGGATCTGGGAGAAGAGGCAGGGGTTGCCGAAGGCGGCGCGACCCACCATCACGCCGTCGCATCCGGTTTGATCCAGCATGCGCACCGCGTCTTCGGCCGTGGCGATGTCACCGTTGCCGATCACCGGAATCCCGACGCTTTGTTTCACCCTGGCGATCAGGGACCAGTCGGCCCGGCCGCCGAACCCCTGGCGGGCGGTCCGCGGGTGCAGGGTCACGGCATCGAGGCCGCAATCTTCGGTCACATGGGCCAGTTCCAATGCCTCCCGGCCGGTGGCGTCCCAGCCGGAACGCATTTTGACCGTCACCGGGATGGAGACGGCTCGCCGGACGGCTTCGAAGATCCCGGCCGCCTTGCGGGGTTCGCGCATCAAGGCCGAGCCGGATCCGCTTTTCAGGATCTTGCGGACCGAACAGCCGCAGTTGATATCGATCAAGTCGGCGCCGGCCGCCTCCGCCATCCGGGCCGCCTGGGCCATGATCGCCTCGTCGCTGCCGAAGATCTGGATGGAGAGCGGTTTCTCCTCGGGGCGGCTGTCCATGAGGCGCAGGGTCTTGGCCGATCCGTAGGCCAGGCCGTGGGCGCTGATCATCTCCGAGCAGACCAGCGCGCAGCCGGCCCGCTTAGCCAGCAGCCGCATGGGCAGGTTGGTAATGCCGGCCAGGGGGGCGAAGACGGTGGGGTTGTCGATTTTCAGGTTTCCGATATTCATCGATTCATACGTCGTCGCGTTGTCGAGGTTGTTTCCGCCGGGCTGGTTGCCTTATGGATTGCGCCGCCCGCTCGATCCATGCACGGATTGGCGTAGCAGTACAGGCAGTCGTGCCGGCAGGGATGCAGGGCGTAGCTGCCGATATCCCGGGAGACCCGGCAATTGCAGCCGGCCGCCCTGCGCTGACCCGGATCGTTGGCCAGGCGGATATCGGGTCCGTACAGCTCCGCCAGCAGCTCGTTGGGGATGCAGGATGCCCCGCGAACCGGCAGATCGGCGGGCAACGCGTCCAGCACCGCCTGTTCGCAGCAAAGCCGCAGTTCGATTTCCAGGGCGGCCAGGTCCGCGGCCAGCCGGTCCACCACTTCCAATTTGGTTTCCAGGGGCGGATCGATCCATGCAAAATCCCGTTCGTCGCGAACCCGCCGGAGGATTTTGGCGTAGTGATCCAGGAAACTGGTGATACAGGTGGAGACGCCCGCCCGGGAGACCGATTCGGCAATGGCATGAAAATGGCCGAGGTTGTTCTCCATGCCCCCATGGGTCTTGAAGAAACAGATCGGGTCGAAGCGCCACTGGATGGTCCGGGGGCCGTGATCGCGGCTGAGCCACGCCATCTGATGCAGGCGTTCTTCCAGGGGAGGCAGGCCGGGTTCCAGCGCCGGGTGGGGGGAATTGACGCAGAAGTTGAAAAAGAGCCGGTAGCCGCGTCGTTCCAATTGCCGGCCATAGCCGTGGCGCAGGAAGGGGCCGAAATCCTTGGACCAGAAGACGATGCTGTGGACCTGGTCCGGGGAAGCCGGGACCACGGAAATACGCCGGTTGTAAGGGTTGACGACTTCGAAGCGACCCTCCTCCAGGCCGGACATGAACCAGGGCATGTAAAAAGCGGGGATGTCGGTACGCCGCGATGCGGATATGACCAGGCGGGGCATTTACTTCTTCTTCAGGTCGACCAGCGATATGACCTTGGCGTCGCCCACTTTGGCGGGCGGATCGGATGGTTCTTCATCCTCGTCCGGCGGCTCTTCGGGGGCTTCCACCTTTTCCAGGCGCATCTCCTTGCCGCCCATGGTGAACGTTTCGCCGTCGATATAGGCATCCCGGAGGATCCAGGTGACGGTCTGGAGCGGAATCTGCAGCATGAGCAGGGTGATCTGCCACCAGCCGGGCTTGACGTCCGCCTCGATGGATTCGATGCGGGCAAAGGTCAGCGGCGCATCTTCCATATAGATCAGGACAATATCGTTCTCTACGGCCATGAAGCCTCCCGGGGTTGCGTTTCGTCGCCCGACGCAGGAAGGCATGATGGCATACTCCCCAAGGAATGTAAAGCCGCGCCGGCAATCGTTTCGGTAGGCCCGGAAGCCTTTCCGGGCACCGGCGAAGGCATAGAAAACCGTTTTATTTATGAATATTCATTCATTGGTTGATCCGTTCCTCCGGACGATGCTGGCGGGGAAACCGATTCGCGGCCACACAAAACGAATCATCAATGTTAATAACCGGTTTTTTTGGAATGGGTTCACTCGGCGGGGCAAATAATTTCCCTTGACAACGAAATAAAGGCTTTGATAAATGAATGAGTATTCATTCAGTAGTCGATGAATATCTGTTATTCATTTGGTTGTGGGCCGATTCGTGATCCAGCCGGTCCGATGTCAATCAACCACAGGAGGGGGTTATGATTCGAAAAATCAGACAGGCGGCCGTGATCGGTTCCGGCGTCATGGGCGGCGGCATCGCCGCGTTGCTGGCCAGTGCGGGCATCCGGACGCTGCTCATGGACATCGTTCCCATGGATCTGACCGATGCGGAAAAATCGGATCCCAAGGCACGCAACCGGATCGTCGCCAAGGGGCTGGAGACGGTGCGCAATGCATCGCCGGCCCTGGTGATGCATCCCACGGACCTGGACCGGATCTCCATCGGCAACCTGGAGGACGATTTCCAGCGGTTGGCGGACTGCGACTGGATCGTCGAAGTCGTGGTGGAGAAGGTCGAGATCAAGCAGGCGCTCTTCCGGCGCATCGACGAGGTGCGCAAGATCGACAGCATCATATCCACCAATACTTCGGGCCTGCCCCTCGAGGAGCTGGGCAAGGGCTTGAGCCAAAGCTTCCAGGCGCATTTTCTGGGGACGCACTTCTTCAATCCGGTGCGCTACATGAAGCTGCTGGAGATTATTCCCGGCGCCGATACCCTGCCGGAAGTCATCGAATTCGTCGCCGATTTCGGGGAGCGCCTCCTGGGCAAAGGCATCGTGTGGGCCAAGGATACCCCCAACTTCGTGGGCAACCGCATCGGCGTCCAGGGCATCGTGCGGGCCATGCAGCTCATGGAGGAGCATGGACTGGGCATCGCCGATGTGGATGCCTTGTTCGGAACCTCCATGGGGCGCCCCAAGACCGCCATGTTCAAGACTTCCGATCTGGTCGGCCTCGATGTACTCGGCCATGTGGCCGCGAACACCTACGACCTGGTTCCCGATGACGAGTCCCGGAATCACTTCGTCCTTCCCGATTTCTTCCATAGGATGGTGGAGAACAACCTGCTGGGCAAGAAGACCCGGGCCGGGTTCTACAAGACCGACCTGACCCCCGAGTGGAAGAAGATCCGCAAGGTCATCGACCTGGAAACCCTCGATTACCATGAATATGAAAAGCCCGATTTTGCGTGTCTGGCGGAGGCCGGGAAGGCCAGGACCCTGCCGGAGAAGATGCGGGCCATCGTTTTCGGCCAGGACCGGGGAGCCCGGTTCGCCTGGCGCGCCGTGGCCGATAACCTTATTTATGCCGCCAACCGCGTTTTCGAAATTTCCGATACCATCGTGGAAATCGACAACGCCATGCGCTGGGGCTTCAATTTCGAAATGGGCCCCTTTCAGACCTGGGATGCCCTGGGGGTGGCCCGCACGGTGGAGCGCATGGAAGCAGAGGGGCTGGCCGTTCCCCCGGCGGTCAAAGACATGCTGGCCGCCGGCAATACCGATTTCTACAAGACCGAGAACGGCCGCGATTTCTACTACGAATTCCAGACCCGGGAATACCTGCCCATCGAAGTCAGCGACAGCGTCATCTCCCTGGCCGCCCGCAAGGCCGCCGGAGGGAAGGTACTCTCCTGCAAGTCGGCTTCCCTGGTGGATCTGGGCGATGATGTCTATTGCTGTGAATTCCATACCAAGATGAATGCCCTGAACGGCGAGATCATCGATTTCATGGGCGAGGCACTGGACTACGTGGACGCCAACGGCGTCGGCCTGGTGATCGGCAACCAGGCCGGCGGGATGCCGGGCGCCTTCTCCGCCGGCGGGGATCTGGCCTATATGCGCAACCTCGTGGCCAAGGGCGCCTATGATGAGATCGAGACCTTTTTGCGCAAGGCCCAGGACGGACTCCAGCGGGCGCGGTACGCCAGCTTTCCGGTGGTGGCGGCGCCTTACGGTCTGACCCTGGGGGGCGGCTGCGAGCTCTGCCTGGGCGCCGACCGCATCGTGGCCCACGCGGAGCTTTACATGGGGCTGGTGGAAATCGGCGTCGGCCTGCTGCCCGCCGGCGGCGGCTGCACCAACCTGTGGAAGAAGTTCCTGGAGAGCCTGCCGGCGGCGGTCACCGAGGCCGACCTGGGCAAGTTCTTCGTGCCGGCCTTCATGAACATCGCCATGGCCAAGGTCTCCACCTCGGCGGCCGATGCCCGGGCCAACGGTTTCCTCGGCCCCCGGGATCGCATCGTCTTCAACCGGGATTACCTCATCGGCGAGGCCAAGAGGGAAGTGCTGTCCATGGCGGCCGCCGGATATGCGCCGCCGGTCAAACGGCCGCTGCCCGTGCTGGGCGAGGCCGGGCAGGGCATGATCCAGGCGGAATTGTACAACCTGCGGCAGGCGGGATTCGTCTCCGAACACGACGCCTTCCTGGCCGGCCGCATCGCCTACGTGCTCAGCGGCGGCCAGGCCCGGTCCAACGCCAGGCTGGAGGAGGAGGCCCTGTTGGCCCTGGAACGAGAGGCCTTCGTGGAATTCTTCCAACAGGAAAAGACCGTGGCCCGCGTGGACCACATGCTGAAAACCGGCAAGCCGTTGCGCAATTAGGCCTCGGGCCGGGATTGCGCTGCGAACCCATTCAGACGGGAGGAAGACCATGAAAGAAGCATATATCGTCAGCTCCGTGCGCACACCGGGATGCAAGCGCGCCAAAGGGGCCTTCAAGGATACATTGCCCCAGGACCTGCTGGCTTTCATTCTGGGGGCGGCCGTCGAGAAGGCGCCCGGGATCGAGAAGAAAGACATAGAGGACATCATGGTGGGCTGCGCGTTCCCAGAAGCCGAGCAGGGGCTCAACATCGGCCGCATCGCGCCCCAGATCGGCGGATTTCCCGAAACGGTTTCCGGAGCCACGGTCAACCGCTTCTGTTCCTCGGGCCTGGAAGCCATCGCCCTGTCTGCCCTGCGCATCATGGCCGGATGGGCCGACGTGGCCATCGGCGCCGGCGTGGAGTCCATGAGTTATGTACCCATGGGCGGCAATCAGCCGCGTCCCCATCCGGAATATGCCCGTAAACATGCCGACCTGTATGCGTCCATGGGCATCACCGCCGAGCACGTGGCCACCCGGTACAATGTCAGCCGCCAGGAGCAGGATGAATTCGCCGCCAGTTCCCAGCAGAAGGCGGCGGCCGCGCAGATAGAGGGACGCTTCACCGAGATCGTACCCACGCCGGCCACCCGGTTCGTGATCCAGTCCGACGGCACCTCCTTACGCGAGACATTTACCCAGGATTTCGACGACGGCGTGCGCAAAGGCACCACCGCCGAAAAACTGGCCGGACTGCCGCCGGTATTCGCGGCCAACGGATCGGTCACCGCGGGCAACTCGTCCCAGACCACCGACGGCGCCGCGGCCGCGGTGCTGATGAGCGAGCGCAAGGTGCAGGAACTGGGCATCAAGCCCATCGCCAAGGTCAAACTCTACACCACCGTCGGCTGCAAGGCCGACGAGATGGGCGTCGGCCCGCGCTACGCCATTCCCAAGCTATTGGACAAGGCCGGCCTGACCATCGACAATATCGGCCTGTGGGAGATCAATGAGGCGTTTGCCTCCCAGGCCCTTTACTGCATCCGGGAACTGGGGCTGAACAAATACATGGACCGGATCAACGTCAACGGCGGGGCCATCGCCCTGGGGCATCCTTTGGGTTGCACCGGGGCCAAGCTGTGTGCCACCCTCCTGGCCAACATGCAGGCCGGTAACGTGCAATACGGGGTCGAGTCGATGTGTATCGGCGGCGGAATGGGTGCGGCGGCGCTGTTCGAGCTTTGCGCATAACACCTGTTTTGGTTGAACCGGGCGTCGCGGTTTTCCTACATTCTTCGCTGGGGGGCAGGAATCAAGGGAAAACCCGACGCCCTTTTTTTCCCAGGGGAGGGAAGCGGCGGGCTTCCGGAACGAAAAAAGGGGCGCCGAAAACCGGCGCCCCTTCCGGCATTTTGGATGCCGGTGAGAAGTTTACCCTATCGTTGCAAAAGTCGGAGGGCTCCTGAGCCAAGGCGCCGGAGGTGAAGCCGTAGTCCGCTACTGCGAACCTCCGGCAACGCCGGATCTGGAGTCCTCCGGCTTTCCCGAAGGGGAAAAAAGATGGCATATAATAGGTCCGATCCTACAGTGAACCGGTGGTGGATTGCTTGCATCGGCACCGGATATGACCTCGGTTCAAGGTTCATAAGAGTTATTTGCTCTTTTGCCATCTTTTTTATGCAACGGTAGGGTTTAGAAGTTGAAGACCTCGTCCAGTTCCTTGTCCGAAACCGCAAAGGTAACGTTGTGAGGCGCGAGTTTTTCTGACTTGAAGTAGTCGGGCAGCCGGTCGTGTTTGGCGGTAAAGCCCGCCTTGGCGTTGAACTCCCTTTCCACCG
>JBNKDU010000136.1:0-139822 GCA_050288425.1 Desulfobacteraceae bacterium
TGTCCGGTTGGCCTGTTGGCCCATCGGGCGGTTGGTCCTTTGAGCGGTTTGTCCGGTTGGCCGGTTTATCTGCTTTGCCGGTGCGATGCGTATTTGCATTGTTGTTCGGCATTGGGAATCATTGTCATGAAGAGAACCCCATCGCGCCCGGCTTCACCGGCCAACCGGCCAACCGGATAAACCTCCCCTATTATTCATTTTAAGATCATCTTCCCACGGCCGAAACACAACTGCCCACCTAGACAACATATTTTATATTCAGCCGTTCGGCCGCGTGGTAGTCGCTGATGCCCAGGGCGTCGGACATGCCGATGGGCAGGGCCGTGGAGCGGCCCAGGGGCGCCATGATCTTCTTCAGTTCGGTATCGAAGCTCAGGAAGGCATCCACCACCCGTTCGGCCACCATGTCCACGTCCAGCCGGCGGTAGAGCCGCGGGTCCTGGGAGGTGATGCCCTTGGGGCACAACCCGATATTGCATATGTTGCAGCGGTCGGTTTCCGATCCCAGGCAGCCGGCCGCGGCCTGCATGATGTACTTGCCGATCTGGACCCCGCTGGCGCCCAGCATGATCAGCGCGGCGGCATTGGCCGCCAGGTTGCCGCTCTTGCCCACGCCGCCGCCGGCAAACAGGGGCACCTCGTTCTGTTTTCCCAGTCTGACCAGCGTCAGGTAGGCGTCGCGGATATTGGTGGCGATGGGATGGCCCATGTGGTTCATGGAGACGTTGTAGGCCGCGCCGGTCCCGCCGTCCTCGCCGTCGATGGCCAGGCCGGCGGCATAGGCGTTGCGGGTCAGGTTGTTGAGCACGGCCATGGCCGTGGAGCTGCCGGAGATCTTGGGATAGACCGGCACCCGGAATCCCCAGGCCATGGACATGGACTGGATCATCTTGGCCACCGACTCCTCGATGGAGTACTGGGTCTGGTGGGTCGGCGGGCTGGGCAGGCTGACCCCGGTGGGGACGCCGCGGATGGCGGCGATGAGCTTGTTGACCTTGTGCCACATCAGCAGGCCCCCGTCGCCGGGTTTGGCGCCCTGGCCGTACTTGATCTCCACGGCACAGGGGTCTTCCTTCATTTCCGGCAGGGCGTGGATGATCTCGTCCCAGCCGAAGTAGCCGGAGGCGATCTGCAGGATCACGTATTTGAGAAACCGGCTGCGCAACAGCCGCGGGGGGCATCCGCCCTCGCCGGTGCAGACGCGTACGGGCATGCCCAGCTCTTCGTTGAGATAGGCCACCCCCAACTGCAATCCTTCCCACATGTTGGGCGACAGGGCGCCGAAGGACATGGAGCCGATGATCAGCGGATAGATTTCGCGCACCGGCGGCATCCAGCCGTTCTCCCGCAGGAATTTCAGGTTCTCCTCGGGGGGCAGGACGCGTCCCAGCAGGGTGCGCAGCTCGAATTCATGGCGGCCGGCGTCCAGGGCCGGATCGGTTAACATGGAGATGCGGATGAACTTGATCTGGTCCAGCAGTCCGCCCACGACGTTGCGCCGGCCGCCGCGCTTGCGGGGCTGTCCGCCGCGATCGATGTGATAGCGCAGCTTGTCGGCCTCATCGCCGTGGAGGGGCAGGATGGCGTCGTTGGGGCAGACCAGGTTGCACATGGCGCAGCCCACGCAGGCATAGGCCGGGTCGGTTTTCTGCCGGATGCCCTGGTAGACCCGGTAGCTGTTGTCCGGGGGATCGGCGGGGTCGAGAGAGGTCTTGACCGTCCGTTTGCGAAACACGCCCAGTTCGATGGCATTCACGGGACAGACCGCGGTGCAGCGTCCGCAGAGGGTACATTTGTCCTTGCGCCATTCGATCTGCCACAGCAGGTCCTTGACACTCAGGGTAGAAGGGGTAGTGGGTCTGTCTGGGAGCATATGTTGATCTCCTGGCGGTTCGGGCCGACCACGGCCGTGTCCAGATGCATGGGTTGAAAATCCTTACTCTTGTCCCGATCGGGAATGGCGGCGTCCAGGCCGCAGATTTCCGAGGCGAAGACCCAGCGCCCGGGGCGGCCGCCCGCCACGCCGGGACGCAGTTTCTTGCGGTCCTGGACCATGAATACCGAGTGGTCGGGCATGCAGCCGATAACGCAATTGGGTCCGTCGATGATCAGCCGGCGGCAGGATTGCTTGATGTTGCGCAGCAGGTCGGCATTGGGATGGTCCTGCATGTCCGCATCCTGCAGGGGGGTGATCACGTGTTTGTAGCCCTCCAGTCCCAGCCCCAGCTGGGTGATGGTGTAGTGCAGGATGTGGGTGAAGACTTCGGAGTCGGACTGGTAGCCGGTGTAACCCCGCACGCCCCTGGACTGCAGATACTCCTTGATGGGAATGAAGGCGGTGTTCTCCCCGTTGGTCATGGTGGAAAATCCCTGCATGAAAAACGGGTGGCACGCGTACAGGTTGATGGCATAATTGGTGTTCTGGCGCCCCTGGGCCAGGATGACGCGCGCATAGAGCTCCTCGCGGTCCAGGTTCAGGTACTCGGCCACGGTGAGGGGATCGCCGATCTCCTTGATCATGATCACGTCGGGCCAGAAGGAGTAGACGATCATGTCCTCCTTCTCTTCGCCCATGGCCCGCAGTTTCAGGCGGACATCGGTGAGGCCGACATAGCGCTCCTGCCGGCTGAGGCTCTCCCAATCCTCCGGGTATTCATAGGCCCGGATCAGGTAGGTATCGCGCTTGGGGATCCCCGGCGGGGCCTGCTTGGGTATCTTGATGGAGGTCTTGTACTTGGTCCGGAAACCGATATCCATCATGATATTGTCCAGGCGGCGCATCCCGTCCTTGGTGAAGATGCCGGATAAGATGGGGGCATCCTTCATCTCTTCGAAGGGACCGGACAGGTCGCGCAAGAACAGCCCGACACCGGATCCGTCATGCCCCTCCCGCATGGCGTCCATGGCGTCGATGGCCACCATGGGGGACACCGGCTCCTGACTCGAAATGGCGAACAATCGGCACATGTTTCAATAAACTCCTTATTATGACGTTCCAGAGCCACCGACCGATTCCGTCGGCAAGGACAACTGCTCGGCTGGGCACATCCATATTTAATGGAAGCGGGGCGTTCAGTTGGGAGTGCAACGAACATGCCACCAACCCCGGCGGCTGAACTGATGTACATAGCAGGTAATCCGGTATTTGAGAAGCGCAAACTGGATCCCGGAAAATGACAATATTGAAATAGGATTCGCGAATTCGCGACAATATTGTCATAAATATGGCCCTTAAAGGGCGGTTGGCCAGTTTGTCAGTTTGCCGGTTGGGCCGGTTGGGCCGGTTTGCCGGTTGGCCGGTTTGCCGGTTGGCCGGTTGGCCGGTTGGGCGGTTGGCCGGATCATCTGTCTTGCCGGGCGGGGCGTATATGCATTATTGTTCGGTACCGTGAATCATGGCCTTAAAAGAACACCCCATTTCACCTGGAGTAACCGGTCAACCGGTCAACCGGCTAACCGGATAACCGGATAACCGGCCTACGGGCCAACCGATCCCCAGCGTTGCGTGCCAAAAGCGACTTGGAATCACTCGGAGATGCGGGCCGCCCCTCTTGGTTCCTCTCGAATTATCTGATACTTGAAAGCCATCATTGCCCCGAGGCCTCGAGCCTTTGGCCACAGCAGGTGCCCATGTCCCGATTGCCCGATGTCATCGCCCAGGAAGCCGGCCGGCGGTGGAACTCCTTCACGGAGGCCCTGACCGCCCGCGGCCTGCAACCGCCGCCCGCGGGCCGGGCCGCGTCCGCCCTTCGGACCGGCTTCGCCTTGAGTCTCTACGTCGGCCGCCAGTGCATCCGCCGCCCCGAAATGGCCCTCGACCTGATCCACGGCGGCGACCTGGTGCGGCGGTACGCGCTTTCCGACTGGGAATCGGGGATTCGGCGTCACCTGCCCGGAGATCTCCCCAAGGAAGGGGACGACCCCGCCGGCCTGCCGGACACCCTCGGCGAGAGCGGGTTCCATGAGGTGCTGCGCCGCTTCCGCCACCGCGAGATGGTGCGCATCGCGGTGCGCGACCTGGCGGGCCTGGCCGACCTTGCGGAGACCCTGGCCGACCTGTCGGCACTGGCCGACCAGTGCATCCGGCTGGCGCTGGACTTTCTCCATGGCCGCATGGCCCGGGATTGGGGCACGCCCGTGGATGGCCAGGGCCGGCCCCAGCGCCTGGTGGTCCTGGGCATGGGCAAGCTCGGCGCCCGGGAGCTCAACTTCTCCTCGGACGTAGACCTGGTTTTTGCCTATCCCTCGGAAGGCCGCACCGCCGACGGCATCCGCGCGACGTCCAACGAGGACTTCTTCGTCCGCCTGAGCCGCAAGCTGATCCAGGCCATCGGCGCCAATACCGACGACGGATTCGTGTTCCGGGTGGACACCCGCCTGCGGCCCTTCGGCGATGCCGGCCCCCTGGCCATGAGCTTCGACCGCATGGTGGACTATTACCAGGTCCATGGCCGCGAGTGGGAACGCTACGCCCTGATCAAGGCCCGGGTGGTCGCCGACGATCCGCCGGCCGGCCGGCGCTTGCTCGCCGAACTCAAGCCGTTCGTCTTTCGACGCTACCTGGACTACAACACCTTCGACGCCCTCCGGGACATGAAGGGGCGCATCGCCGCCGAGGTGCGCACCAAGGGATTGCAGCACAACATCAAGCTCGGTCCGGGGGGTATCCGCGCTGTGGAGTTCTTCGGCCAGATGTTCCAGCTTCTGCGCGGCGGGGTGCAGCCCGAATTGCAGGCACGGCCCATCCTGACCATCCTCGCCCGCCTGGCGGACCGGGATCTGATTCCCGCCCGGACAGAAACGGAATTGCGCGAGGCCTATATCTTCCTGCGCCGGACGGAGAACCGCATCCAGGCCCATGCCGACCGCCAGCGCCACGACCTGCCCACGGCGGAGGAAGAAAAAGCCGCCCTGGCGGCGGCCATGGGATTTGCCCATTGGCAGGCCTTTCTCGATGGATTGAATCGGCACCGGGCAAGGGTCCAGTTCCACTTCGATGCGTTGCTGAAAACCACGGACGACGAGGCCGCGCCGAGGCCGGAAACGGAACTGGAGGCGTTGAACCGGGCCTGGCGGCCCAATGTGCCCGAGGAGGAGGCCCGGGCCATCCTGCAGGAGGCCGGCTTCGGCGATCCGCCCAAGGCCCTGCAGCTCATCCGCGATCTGCGGGAAGACCGGGCCATCGGCGCCATGGGACCGGAGGGCATGGAACGGTTCCATCGCATCATGCCCCTGCTGCTCCGGGAAAGCGCGGGCGCCGATCGGCCCCAACTCGTGCTGGGCCGCCTCTTCGACCTGATCAAATCGATCTGCCGGCGGACCGCCTATCTCTCCCTGCTCTGCGAATACCCGCACACCCTGGAAAACCTGGTGCGTCTGTTCGAGGCCAGTCCCTGGATCGCGGCCCTGCTCAACCGCCACCCGGTTCTGCTGGACGAGTTGCTGGACCCGCGCACCCTGTTCCGGCCGCCGAAAAGGCCCGAACTGGAGCGGGAGATCCGCGCGCGGCTGGACAATATTCCTTTCGAAGACCTGGAGCACCAGATGGAGGTGCTGCGCATCTTCAAACAGGTCAACCTGCTGCGCGTGGCCGCGTCGGACATCACCGACGTGCTGCCGTTGATGAAAGTCAGCGACCATCTCACCGACCTGGCCGAAGTGGTTCTCGACCAGGTGGTGCAATTGTGCTGGCGCCACCTCACCGAAAAGCACGGCGCGCCGGCCTGCCGGCTCGACGGGCGGCCCTGCGGCACCGGCTTCGCCGTCATCGCTTACGGCAAGCTGGGGGGGTGGGAACTGGGCTACCGCTCGGACCTCGACCTGGTATTCCTGCACGCCGCGGCACCCGGCCGGACCGCAGGCGGCGCCCGCCCCATCGACAATGCCCAGTTCTTCGCCCGGCTGGGCCAACGGGTATTGCACCTGCTCACCGCCCACACGCCGGCGGGGATCCTGTACGAGGCCGACATGCGCCTGCGTCCCAGCGGCGACTCGGGCATGCTGGTATGCCACATCAACGGATTCCGCGACTACCAGCGCAAAGAGGCCTGGACCTGGGAACACCAGGCCCTGATCCGCGCCCGGGCCATCATCGGCGACCGGACCCTGAAGGAGAAATTCGAGGGCATCCGCCTGGAGACGCTCTCGCTTCCCCGGAACGCCGCCAAACTGCGCGCCGAAGTCGTGGAGATGCGGGAAAAGCTGCGCCGGGCACAGAAGGACGAATCCGAAAAGGTCTTCGACATCAAACAGGGGCCCGGCGGCATCGTGGACATCGAGTTCCTGGTGCAATACCTGCTCCTGCGCCACACCCACCGCCACCCCGACATCGCCCGCTGGACCGACAATGTGCGCCAGTTACAGGCGCTTGCCGAGAACGGGATCATCGCTGCCGACGACGCCTTCGGCCTGCGCCGGGCCTACCTGGTCCTGCGGGCCATGGGCCACCGCCTCAATCTCAAGGGCCTGCCCGCCCACACGGCCGAAGACCGCTTCGGCGGCGCCCGGGCCTTCGTACGGCATTGCTGGAAAGAAATTTTGGAAGTTGAATCCTCTCCCTAGGGTCGACCCCGTCGTTCCCGCCGCCGCATTGTTGACACACAATTCAGATATTGCTATAAATTCAGATATAAAGCACATTTCTTCAATCCTGATTTTCTTACGACAAATCAATACCGTATCCTTGGCCGGACCGAAACGAAGTCGATTCCCGGAGATGTCCGGCAGCACAGATTGACGATCGGATTCAATGACAGCACAAGGAGGACCGGCCGATGGCGACCAAACTCATCGAAACCGCCGATGGCATCCTGGTGGAAGTGGAAGTCCCCGACGACGAGGCCCTGCCGATTTCCGGCAAACTGGCGCATAAAGTCAATGCCGGCATAGAGCGAATCAAGCCGCTGCTCATCGGCATCAGCCGGCCCATTGCCGAGGCCTGGAAAGGCATGCGCGACGAGGTGGACATCGAGAAGGCCGAGGTGGAGATCGGGTTCAGCTTCGAAGGCCAAGGCAATTTGTATGTCGCCAAGACCAAGGCCGCGGCCCACCTGAACGTCAAACTGATCATCAAACCCCTCGCGTAACCATGCTCGACGCACTGAATGCAGCGACCTTCCTGGTCACCAGCCGCAATCCCGGAAACGAAAGCTTCGGGACGGCCTTTCTCATCCATAAGGACCGACGATCCGCCACCTTCCTCACCGCCGCCCATGTGGTCGTCGACATGGGCGGCCCGGAGCGGGTCCTGGTGGAACACCGGCCGGTTCGCGTCGCCGCCATGGGGAGACCGGAGAGCGCAGAAGATATGGCCGTCCTGCAATGGGCGGCTGAACCGGATCCCTCCGGAACGGCGCCCGATGGGGACGCACCATGGTCCGGATGGCCGGCCGGCCTCCCGCTTCAAATGGAGATCATTCGGCAACCGTGCATCCCCATCCTCATCGTGGGGCAGAAGCCTTATGACACACAGAAGAAATTCAGGCTCGCGGCCCTCCATGGAGATTTGGGCCAATCCTGTCTCTATGACTCCAAGAAAGGATCCTGTCGCGTCAAAGGCTGGGAGCTGGCATTGGCGGAGGGCTCCTCGCTGGCGGAAGGTTTCAGCGGTGCCGCGGTAGTGGATGCCAACACGGGCAATGCAGTGGCCGTGGTGACCCACCTCCTGGGGCAGAGGGGGGGGCTTGCCATCTCCGTCGAGCAATTGAAAAGGCTTTGGCCTCACAGGCCCGAAGGCCTGGTGATACGACGCGGGGGGGTCCGTCTGAAACCCGGATTGCTGCCCCACCTCGCGGACCGTGAGCCGCAGATCGGCGCCATCGAGAAGCATATTGTCCTGGATCTTCCCGGCCCCAATGTCTGGGTGATCCATGGCGAGCAGAACGAATCCCTGGACAAATTCCTCGAATGCTTCCGGTGCCACCATATCCGCAGGTTGACCCCGAATGACGACAATTGCGCCAACCTGCATGCCGTGTACTTCAACTGGCCCCGGGCATGTGCTAGCTACGACGATTATCAGGCCCAGGTGATGCGTCAACTGCGCGAACGCTTGAAAATCGCGAACGCCAAGCCGGAGGAGCTGATGCTCGCGATCAACAACTCCACCAACGCCCCCCTGCTCATCTGGTCACGGGTCGATTCAATCGTCTGGCAGGGTTACGGAGACAAGATCGTTCCATACCTGCTCCGCCTGTCCAGGAACTGGCCCCGGCGGGTCAGCGGCAAATTGATGATCATCTGTCTCCTGGTCAAGTATAGACGAACATCGCCCAAGGGAATCTTCAAACGCCTGGGTATGGGACGCGAGTCATTCGATAAGCATAACCGCAAAATGCGCCAATTCTTCGTCCAGCGGCAGGGCCGGCCGCAGCAGATGTCGGACGTCACCGGGCATATCCTGCCGGAGATGCAGGGCATCACCCAGATCGATGCGGAGAACTGGACGGAAGATCCTGAAATCAAGAACAAATGCGCCAACATGGATTTCATGCCGGCCATTCGCGAAATGTTCGCCGAATGCGAGGTGCTGCCCATGGCGATCTTCGCGGAAGGCATTCAGAAACTGATGGGCGTAAAATGATAAAGGTTCGCGCAAACCAAAGGAGGCCCCGTTGAAATTTCCTTACTTTACCGGATCGCGCACTGCGCCTGTCGAGGACAATCAGATCCCCGTGCTGGACCGGGCGGTGCAGACCAATCCCGAAAATTACGATACCGATCCCTTCCTGGCCGACGCGGTGAACACCGCCTTGCTGATCAACCAGCCCCTGCTGCTCACCGGCGATCCCGGCACGGGCAAGACCCAGCTGGCCTACCGCGTGGCCTGGGAACTCAATTACGACCCCCCGCTCAAATTCGAAACCAAGTCCAACACCAAGTCCCAGGACCTGTTTTACTACTACCACTCCCTGGCCCGTTTCCACGATGCGCAGTTCAAGCGCGACAAGGGCGACGCCAGCTATATCACCTACAATGCCCTGGGGTTGGCGATCCTGCGCGGCAATCCCCACGAACGGTATCGACACCTGTTGCCCCAGGGCCTGACGTTGGGCGAACCCAGGCGCTCCGTGGTTCTGATCGACGAAATCGACAAGGCCCCCCGGGACTTTCCCAACGACATTCTCAACGAAATCGAAAACATGTATTTTCGTATCCCCGAATTGGACAACGCCGAAGTCCGCGCGGACCCGGCCTTCACGCCCGTCGTCATCATCACCAGCAATTCGGAAAAAGACCTGCCCGATACCTTCATGCGGCGCTGCGTCTTCTACCATATCGAATTTCCCACCGAAGAACGCATGCGCCGGATCGTTGAAAACCGGCTGCGGGACATCCCCAAGGAGTACGACCCCGATCGCATCCGCAGCTTCCTCAACGATGCGGTGGATCTGTTTTTCGAGATCCGGGACCCGCGCCACGGCATCCGCAAGATGCCCGCCACGGCGGAACTGCTGGCCTGGCTGCTGGCCCTGAACAACGTATCTCCCCACGCCAACCCCCTGCGGGACGATCCGGACAACGCCCTTCGCACGGTGGGCACCCTGATGAAGAACAAGGACGACCTGAACGCCGCCAAGGGAGTACTGAGTGCATGGCAGTCGCGCCGGAAGCCATAAACCTGCCGGATCGTTTTCTTCCGCAACTGCTTTCCTTCCTGGAAGGCCTGCGCGTGTCTGGCTACCGCATCGGCACCGGCGAATTCATCAAGGTCCGGACCCTGTTTTCCTTGATGCTGCGGCGCGGGATCCTGCCGGCCGATCTGCGGCGGCTCAAGACCCATATCGGAGCCATCGTCTGCTCCACGGCCGCCGAACAGCGGGATTTCGAGACGCGTTTCCACGATTGGTTCCACCGCTTCGAATCTCCTCCGGAAACGGAAGAACAGGAGGTTGCCGAGCCAACGGCGCCCGAGGTCCCCGCAGTTGCCAAGTTCCGCCGGCAGCGCCGGCAGAACCGGATTCTTCTGGTGGTGGCACTGCTGGTATCCCTGGGCCTGGCAATCTACTATCTCGGAGGATGGATGGGATCTCCTTTCACCGCCCAGCCTCCCCCCGCCACCGGGAAAACGGACACGCAATCCGAGGCGGGGCCGGCGGTCCAGGTTCCCGGAGCCAACGGGTCCATGAAGATCTGGGCTCCGGTCCTGATCCTGGCGCCGTTCCTCTTGTGGTTGATCATCCGTGCCTGGCGGTGGCGACGATTTCTGGCGAGGCAGACATTCCGCGGGGCCATCGAAATCCGGCGACTCTTCGTCGAAAAGCCGAAGGCCCGGCGGTTTTTCGCTCCGGATCTCATCCGCCGATTGCGCTCCCTGCGCGCCCACGTGGCAGTGGAATCGGACGAGATCGATCCTTCGGCCACGGTTGTCGCATCCACCGAAATGGGCGGCTTCTACACCCCGATCATGGGGGTCCGCAGGCTATCGCCCGAATATCTGCTGCTGATCGACCGCAAGACCCGCAGCGACCACCAGGCCAGGTTGTTCGATGCCCTGACCGATTGCCTGAAAGAGGCCGACATTTACTTCCATCGCTACTACTTCGACGCCGACCCCCGCAGCTGCCTGGGCGGAGACGGCGACCCGACCGGCCCGGTCAGCCTCCGGAAACTGGCGGCCCGCTATCAGCACCACCGGTTGATCCTGCTCACCGACGGGGCCGGCCTGATCGAACCGCTCTCCGATCGCGCCTGGCATTGGTGCAGCCAGTTTCATCCCTGGGATCAACGGATCATCCTCACCCCCACCTCCCGGGAAGGATGGGGCCCCTGGGAGGATTCCCTGCGCCGGAACGGATTCCAACTCCTGCCGGCGGACGACCAGGGCCTGCGGCGGCTGGCGACGCTTTTCCTCCCCGACAAAATCAGCCAGGAGGACGACCACACGCCGGCAGAACCCCTGCCGGAATCGCTGGTCGCCGAACCCGACCTTTGGCACGACAGCATGCCGCCGGATCCCGAAGTACTCCACGAAATGCTTTCGGACTTGCGTTGGTACCTGCGCCCCGCGGGGTATTTGTGGCTCTGCGCCTGCGCGGTCTATCCCAAATTGGACTGGCACCTGACCCTGTTTCTGGGGCACAACCTGACCGACGCGGAAGGCAGCGACCTGTTCAGTCGCACCACCCTGGCCGCACTGGCCCAATTGCCCTGGTTCCGGCAGGGCTCCCTGCCGGATTGGCTGCGCGAAATCCTCATCGGCGACCTGCCCAAGGAGACTGAATCCAGGACCCGGCGTCTGTTGCACGATCTCCTGATCTCGTCCCTGGAGCGCCCGCTGGAGAGCTTCGACCTGGCCTACGCGGTGAAGAAGCGGGACCGGGACTTCCGGTACGCCAGGAAGATCTGGAGCGCCATGCGACGCCGGTCCGAAAAGTCCAGCCCGGTCCACGACCAGATCTTCGTCACCTTCATGGAGAACCCGTTGGCCGTGAGCATTCCCAGGGCGCTGCACCGTGCTTTCGCCGCTCCGGGGTACGTACTGGATCTGCTGCATCGGCTGCGGGGGCGTCTGCTTGCGCGGCCACCGCTCCAATTGCCCAAGGTTCGTCCAAAACCCCGTCCGCGGACGCCCGCGGCGGACGGAACGATCTGGAAACAGGCGACGGGTTTCGGTAGCGGACTGGCTGCGATCTTCGCCTTCGGCTATTGGGGCGGCGGGTCGAACATAAGTGCCACCGGCTGGGTATATCTTCTGTTGGGACTCTATATCATCTATTGTTTCCTTCAGGGCGAATGGCAGGCGCGCAGAATCGTGACCAGTGCGGACTTCATGCTGGGCAGGGGAGCGACGCCCATGGTGACAATGGCCCTTGCGGGTACGGCCATCTGCTTCTCCGGCTGGAGCACCATCGGACATCCCGGCCTGGTATGGCGCGACGGACTGCCCTACGGGTTTGCCGCCTTCATGGCCATCACCGTCGCCCTCACCGGAACTCTCTTCGGCAAACGGCTGTGGCTGCTTTCCAGGCGCTACGGGTTCGTCACCCCGTCGGAGATGTTCGTCTACTACTACCAAAACCCGTCCATCCGCTGGCTGGCGAACCTGACTTCCCTGCTCTACGCCGTCTTCTATGCGGCCGTACAATTGATGGCCGCGGCGGCCCTGTTCCATCTGATCGGCGGCGTGCCGGTGAACTCCGGCGCAATCTTCCTGACGTTCCTGCTCTGGATCTATACATGCCGCGGCGGATATCCGGCGGTACTGCGAATCGGATCGGTGCAGATGCTGCTCACATGGGGGGCGATTTTCGTCCTCGGTTATGTCGCCTTGGTGGTGATCGGGCCATGGCGGGAATTCATGGACGCGGCGAATCAGCTCACCGCGCAATACCTGGAAGTCCCCCGAATCGTGAATTTCGGCCTGGGGGCGGCCAGGGGTGAAACGGCCTGGACATCCACAATGATCCTCACTTACCTCTTCGCCCTGATGGGCGTCCAGGCTTCTCCGGCCTTCACCATGTACTTCTTCTCCATGAAATCGCCCCGCTCGCTGACCTGGCAGCAGTTGTTCTGCTCCGCCATCCTGATGGGGGCGGCCTTGTTTTTCTTCACCAATTTTCAAGGGCTGGGGGCGAAAATCATGGAATTGCGCGGGGATGTTACTTTCGCGTCGCTGAACAGTTCCAATGTCGTGCCGACACTCATGCAGTATCTCCTCGCCCCTTCGTCCCTGGGGCTGATCTTCATCGGGCATATCTGCGCCACGCAATCCACGGCGGCCGCCCATGTGGTCTCCGGAAGTTCGATGCTGGTGCGCGATTTCTACTGGCGGGGCTTCAGGAATCGAGCCGCCGGCGAACGGGAGCAGATCTGGATCACGAGACTGGCCATCACCGTCACCCTGATCCTCAGCCTCACCGTAGGGATAACTTCAAATAGGCTGATGATCATACTGGGCGCCCTGGCCACTTCATTCGGCCTGCTGATGTACATTCCGCTGCTGGGGGTGGTCTGGGGATTCCGCATCAGCGGCCGGGGCGTGATTCGGGGGATGCTCGCGGGGATGCTGGCCACTTTTCTAACCTACTACGTTTGGAAATACCCCTTGTCCATGCATTGCGCCTTCTGGGGTTTGTCGACTGGATTTATCGTAACCTGGCTGGTGAGCAAGTTTGGTCGTAGAGAATCCTTGACTGCTCATCAGGCGGAAGTCCGGCTTTGGCTGGAATCGATGGATATACCCAGTAAATCCGCCGGCAGGTGGCGCGCCGGTATGAAGTGGATCGTTCCCGCATGGTTTTTCTTTGCCGTGGGCCCGGGGTGCATTCTGGGCAACCGGGCCTTCAGCGTTCTGGGTCTTCCGCCACTCTGGTCGTGGCAGGTGGCCTGGTGGCTGGTGGGCGTCCTGATGATCTACGCCATCTGCATCAAGGCGGAAATGACCACCTGGTCCGGCGATCCCGAAGAAATCGCAACCGTGGATCCGGACCGCATGGAGAAAATCTTCGTCAAGGAAGCATGACGCCAAATAGGTTGGGGGCCTGCCCTGTGCCTGCGGCAGGGTCACCCCAGGGCGACATCGAGAATCATCATGATGGAGAAGCCGACCATGGTCGTCATGGTCACCGTATCGATGTTTTCACTCTTTCTCTGGGATTCGGGGATCAATTCCTCCGTGACGACGAAGATCATCGCCCCGGCCGCAAAGCAGAGCGCATAGGGCAGGACATTCTGCATCTTGAGCACGAACATGGCTCCGATCACACCCGCCATGGGTTCCACCATGCCGGAGGCCTGGCCCATGAAGAAGCTCTTTCCCTTGGACAATCCTTCTCTTCGCAACGGCATGGATACCGCGGTGCCTTCGGGAAAATTCTGGATGCCGATGCCGATGGCCAGCGCGATGGCGCCGCCGATGGTCGCCGATGGAAGGTTGGCGGCCACGGCGCCAAAGGCGACCCCCACGGCAAGGCCCTCGGGGATGTTGTGCAGGGTGATGGCAAGCACGAGCAGGGTGCTGCGTTGCCACGAAGTCTTGATTCCTTCGCTCTTGTCGATACTCAACCCCGGGTGAAGATGCGGCAGGACTTTATCGGTAAGCCGCATGAAAATTCCGCCCGCCATAAACCCGATGACCGCCGTCAACCATGCGACCTGCCCCAATTGATCGGCCATCTCGATACCCGGCGCGAGCAGGGACCAGAAACTCGCCGCGATCATCACCCCGGCGGCGAATCCAAGCAGCGAGTCCATAAGCTTCTGATTGACGGCACTGGTCACAAAGACCAACGCCGCACCGGCGGCCGTCACCCCCCACGTAAACAGCGTCGCCATAAGCGCCTGAACAACGGGATGAAACTGAAGTATAAAATCGGCCATATAATCTTCTTTCAATCAAAAATGTCAAAAATGGGGACGGTCAAAAATGGGGACGTCCATGATTTTATGATTTCCCCGCAATCAATTCAAATTTATTTTGATTTGCCAATTTTTCACCCCTCATGGACAGACGGCTCACTCCGGATTGGCTCAAGGAGAGCCTGGCCGCGATTTCCACCGTGGTCATCTCAAGCATTCGATGCGCCCAGAAGCATAGCAGCGCCCGGGCCTTGACCGTTTGCGGAGATTTCCCGAAGGCCGTGACTTCATTCGGCTCCATGTCCAATACCTGGGCGACTCGTTGCACCGCGCGGTCGAAATCGTATCCCTGGGCGTCCAACGCATACTTTTGCTCGAGTTTTTCTTCCGCTGCTTTCAGCACATTTTCCACGAAATCACTGTCGCCTAGTATTCGCTCATCTCCTTTGACCCGAATGCCGGCATTTCGGAACCTCTTCAACCCGGTCCATCCACCGGAGCTCCTCAACAATCCCCCCCCGGTAAGATCGGACCGGCTGCCCTGGTCGACCCCTTTGGCGACGAACGCACGATATCTTTTACGGGCCAGGCTTTTTTGATCTGCAAACAGGCCGTAAACATAATCGCTGTTTTGCCAGGCATGGTTCGTCTTATTCATCAGCACGCCGTGTCCGCACCAAGGGTGGCGATCCAGTTGTTTCAGATCCGCTACGATCCCCGCTCGCATAGGATTCAAATGGATGTAGCGCACCAGTTCCATCAGGTAAGGATCCTCCTGGCACAAATACGATTTGTAGCGGTTTTGGAAAAGCTGTCCGTGCCGCTTGTATTTGCGATTGAACCATCCCGCGTACCCGGTCAGAAGCCGTCCCATCAACGTCGAAATCGGTACATTCCCGGTCCTGAGCAACAAGTGAAAATGGTTGGGAAGAAGAGACCAGGCGAAACAACCGGTATGGGATTGGGGAATTAATTCGGAGAGCCGCCTTAAGAGGTTCTTGCGATCGGAATCGGACCTGAATATCTTCTTGCGCTCAATCCCGCGGACGATCACGTGATGCAAGGCACCCGGCGCGTCGATTCTGGCTTTTCTTGGCATGGTCCGATATTGGCAGATTCAATTTCCATTGTAAATCATAATTTCATGGACGTCCCCATAATTTTTACGGAGAGATGGCGGAGTGACGCCGCGTTCCTCGCCTTGAGCCACCTTTCATGAAAACGGGAGCTTTGTACTGCCCTCGCGACGGCCGACAGGGCAAAGAGATGAAAATCGCGCTGATCCCTTGTTCCCGCCAGGACATAGACCGTACTTACCCGGGGAGCCAGTTCAGAGAAATAGATCCCCTCCCTGCAGCGCGCCAGAAGAATGTGAAATGTATTGCGGCCGTCGATGATAATATGGGGGATCGCCAGATCGGGCCGCAAGGCAGTGGAGCTCTCCTTCTCCCTTTCCATCAGCAGTTGGTAAAGTGCGTCGCCGGAAACGTCCACATGGGGCGCCAGGGCCTGGGCGGCCTGATCAAAGAATCGATCATAGGTGATGGCGGATTGCAGGTCCAATACAGTGCTTTCTTTGATGAGCCTCTCGAACCGCGACCTCCGATTGTGGTTTCTCGTTTGGATGATCTTGTCGACTTCGCGCTCCATGGTCTGGGAGACCATCTGACTGGAAGCGGCGCGGCTCACCATTTCCGCCAGCGCCAACCGGCGGTTTTCGCCGAACGACAGCATCATCTGCTCCAGGCTGGTTCGCGATCCTACGACGGTGAGCCAGTCTCCGACGCGCAACCGGGCAAAGGCGACGGAAACCATCATTTGCCCTTCTCTGCGGATGGACAGGATGTGCAGGTCCAGGGGAAGGTGCAAATCGCGGATGGCCAGCCCCTGCAGGTCGGCATTGCGCAACTCGAACTCGATTATCTCCCGGCCCTGTTCCATTCCAAGCAACAACCGGGCAGCCGACGGGGAGCGTACGAACTGGTCCAAGAGATTGACCATGGCGGTGCGGGGTTCGACAACCAAAGCCCCCAATTCGTGAAACCGTTTAAAATAGGCGCGCTGGTTCAAGCGAACGATCATATTGCGGGTTCCGAAATTTTCAGATACCCGTTCACAAATTTCATAGTTCTCCTCGTCGGACAGCATGGCAACAATGGAATCGGCCTGGCCGATTCCCAGCCTGGAAAGCGTCGGCATGCCCAAGTCCGATATGGAATGTATTTCGATATCCGCATCGGGGATCATTTTACGGGCATACTGCTCCTGGGTCGTGGCGATCTTTACTTCCCAATTGTTGGACTGCAGAAGCCTCGCCAGGGCCAGCGACTCTCCTTCCAGACCGAAGATGATGGCATCCCGGACATCTTCGCCGGCAGAGCCCCCGGTCATCGGACGTGCCTCCTTCGCCAGCACCAGCGCCCATTTGAATAGCGGCGGACCCGCGATCTGGTTCAATACGATGACGGCGATCATGATCGTCGCGAACGCCGCGCCCCATTGGGGAAACTCCACGCTAACTTCCCTGGCCAGCCCCAGGCCGACACCGGCCTGGGTGATGTAGCACATCCAGGCGATCTTATTGTTCTTCATCGGTTCGCCGGCGGCGAGACCCCCGGAAAATGCTCCGATATAAATGGCCACCACCCGGGCGCCGAAAAGGGCCAGTGCCACGGCCCAGTACCTGCTCAACACATCCAGCCGCATGGACATACCGGTCAAGGTGAAAAACGCGACGTAGACTACCGGGCCGATATCGTGCAGCACCTTCACCAATTCGGTGCGATAGGCGCCGATGTTGGCGGCCAGGATTCCTGCCGACATACAGATAAGCATGGGTTCCAGGCGGATTTCGAATGTCGCGTGCGCCTGTGTGAAATGCAGCAAGGCTTCGGAGAGAACGAAAACTCCGTATCCCGATGCGAGGATGAAAAGCGTTTTCGGGCCTCGATTCCAATAGCGGGAGAGAATCATGCGTAAAATCATGCTGAGCAGGTAGCCCAGCGCCACGGAAAACGACAGCTCGACCAGAAGAATCGTGACGAAACCGATATCAAACCGCTGATCGGCCAAAATCGTTCCGGCAATGGAGACGCAAATGCTGAACAATGTGATGACGATTACATCCATGATCACCGTCACGCCCAAAGCGGTTTTGGTGAACGGGCCCTTTGCCCGCAGTTCATTGACCACCGCAATGGCCGAAGAAGGCGAGCGTGCCACCATGATGGATCCGGCGATAATCGCCACCGCAGCCCGATGGGCGGCCGGCATTGATCTGGCAAAGGGAATGATACCGGACAATAAATAAAAGGCGAAACTGCCCAAACCAAATGCGCACGCAGCCAATGCGATGGTCGTATAACGAATGACTGTCAACCGACTTTTCATCTGCCGTACAACCAGTTCGCTGCCGGCTGCAAAGGCGATATAGCCGAGGGCCAGTTCGTCCACAAAGCGCAGCTTGTCGATTTGTTCCGGTGAGACGATTTTCAGTAAGTAGGGGCCGACGGCAATTCCGGTCAACAGGAAACCGGTGATCAACGGCATCTTCAACCGCGCAAAAAAGGATCCGATTTGCCTGGATGCCAGGGCGACAATCATAAATACGGCCAAAACAGGCAAAATTGTCAGCGGGGGATCCACCATATCCACTTCCTGAATGGGTGGTTCGGATTATTGGGATGGATTGTAATCACATCCCTCAATTGAAATTCTATTCCGGCTTTTCTAAATATGAGATGACAATACTTGGATTTTATTATCGAGGCAAATCATAATTTCATGGACGTCCCCACAATTTGTCTACTCGATCATCAATTCGGCTTTTTGAAAATCGTCGATGACGGCTTCCACGAGGGGGGTCTGGTCGGTGGGGGTTATTTTCAGGGCGGCCATCAGTTCCTCGGAATAGGCGAGGTCCGGGGATGGGAGGGATTCCGGGTTGGTGCCGTACTGGCGGCTCAGATGGTCGGCATAGGCCACGATTGCGACCAGGTCGGCTTGGGTGCAGCATTCCCGGTAGCGGTGATGGTACTCTGCGCATGCCTTGGCGCTATCCGGCATGTTCCAGCGATCCAGAAGAAGTCTTCCGATCTGCTCGTGGTTGCAGCCCAGGACCTGGGTCTCGGCCTGGATGCTCGCCATCTGGTGGATTTTTTTCAATTTCAGAATCTCTTTGTAAGCGTCCGCGAACAGCATCAGGATCACCAGTTTGCCGATATCGTGGACCAGGCCGCCGATAAAGGCCTCTTCGGGCTCCGGATACTGGATGGATTCCGCCAGGCGGCGGGCAGCCAGGGCCGACTCGATGGCGTGTTGCCAGAGATACTGCCCCCAGAGGCGCATGCCTTTGCGGTTTTGCATGAAGAAACTGCGCGTGGAAGCGGCCACCACCAGGTTGCGGATGGTCTTGAGGCCCAGGCGGGTCAACACCTGCCGCAAGGTGGAGACTTTCTGCATGCCGCCGTAAAGGGCCGAATTGCCCACCTGGATAAGTTTGGCCACCAGGGCCTGGTCCTTGCTGATGATCGCCTCGATCTCTTCCAGGGGGGTGTCCGGCCTGGAGAGGATCTGCAAAATCTGGGACACCAGGGTGGGCAGCGGCGGCAGGTCTCTGATCCGGTTGACCATCTTTCTGATCTGATTTTCCGTTCCTTGCGGACCGGGTTCCGACGGAGCTTGCGGATCTGCGTCGGCCACAGCGCCGCCGGCGGCGGATGATAACCCCTGGCGCGGGGATGGCGCGATGATCCAGGAAAGCAGTTCCATATAATGATGGGGGGAGAGGCCGGAGAAACTTTTTGCCGTGCAGGCATACAGAAAGATGGATGCCTTGGGACTGTTCAGCACGGGGATCAGGGCGCAGTCGCCGTCGGTTCCCGGATCGATGAATTGCTCCACCAGGCGGCATGGAAAGTTTTTGCCGAAGAAAGCAATTCCCGATCGGTGAACCGTGGAAAATACCGGATCGTCGCCCACGCTGCCGAAATGGCCTTTTTTCGATTTCTGAAGGAGCCCGGCGCCCGGGTCCCTGCTGATGATTTTACTATGTATGAATTTGCCCTGCCTGGCCGTCAGGATCAACATGTGGTCGTAAAAGCTCTTTCCGAATGAGAGCATGGCCTCCAGTCTGGGCAAGACTTCTTCATTGCCCAACAGGATTTTCAGGGCGTGCTTATAGGCCGAAAACATGGGATCCAGGCGCGGTTCGGTCGGCGGGGAGGACGACTCGGGGGCATCTCCCAATGTGAGGAGGCCCTGATTCAGATACTGTCGCATCTGTTCCAGGACTTCATTGCCGGGTAGCGGGACTTTGTCCAGCAATTCACCCACCGTCGGCCGCCTTTCCGCCAGTCTGAGGACAAGTTGCCCGGAAGGAGACGCACCACCCACCTCCCGGGGGTCGCACCCGAGGATGACCGGGCGTTCGATGGTGAGGATGGATTTGATAAAGTCCCTGTATTCGTCCACCTGGTGCAGAATGGTTAGCGCGATCTTGGCCGTGTCCAGACGGATCCGGGCGCCATCGTCCTCCACCGACATTTCCGCAAAATTGAAATTGCCGTGGTCCAGGAGGAAGAGTTGGCGCAAGACCTCCGCGATGCCGATTTTCAGGACGGCGTGGATCTCGACCAGGGGGCAGAAGTCGAGCTTGCCCATGATCTGACGCACCGAGAGGCCCGTTTCTCTCTGGATTTGTTGGATTTGGCGGATCTGGGACTCATTGAGAATGCCCTCATGGTGCAGACAGCGCAGCATTTTGTTGTCGCCCCGGCTGGATTGGGCATCGGTCAGCCGTCCGGATTTGAATGTGAGGGCGATGAGGCTATCGCGGTCGGCGACGGACAGGACGCCGTCCAACCCCGCCTGGGACAGAAACATCATGGCATCTGCCGGATGGTATTTGCTCAAGTCCCCCTTGAATATCATATCAGGCGCTCACCCATTCGTCTTTCCGGCATGTCTTCCGGAGTTATTTATGCTCAAATCATTTGCCTTTCGAGTTTCCCGACGGGTATGCTATCGGCGCTTGGCGGCGATATCTTTAATCGATGGGAATCCTTTTCACCAGGTCGGGCGGCAGGTGAGGGGAAGTTTGCCTGTCCTTGGATTCAGGACCGGGAATTCGACCGATCGGGTGAAAAAAGGCCATATTAACCTACACGAAGGAGGCGTTTGGATGAAACCAGCTGCTATTTGGATGTTTTGTGTGCTGATGGCGTGTTCTGTCTTGATGGGTTGCAGCGGCAGCGCAGACTATTCCGAGGTCATCGAGGTCAACGAACAATACATCGACCTGCTGGAGACCTATGCGGGCAAACTGAATGAAGCCGGGGATGCGACGGCCGTGGCCGATGCCATGCATGAATTGGCCGACGGCCTCGAGGTGCTGATGCCGAAAATGAAAGAAATGATGGGCAAGTACCCGGAATTGAAGAATGAAGACCAGCAGCCCGAGAGGGTCAAGGCCCTGACCCAGAAGGCTGCCGAGGTGGCCAAACAATTTGTCGGCTCCATGCCCAAGATAATGCCGTACATGAACGATCCCGATGTGCAGAAGGCCCAGATGCGTATGGCGGCCGTCTGGAAAAACTCCTGAGAAAATCCCGGCAAGAAGAATCCCGGATCGAATGGGTTTCGGTCCGGGATTCTTGTTTTCTGCGCGGGGTCCTGTCTCAAGTTTGAAACCGGTTCCCCGGATTGATCGGCAAAGGCCGGTCAGGGCTGGACGGCGCTGCCGCTGGCATCGGTGGCCGGAATCTGACGGAGTATTTCTGGATCGCCCTCCGGAACGAACAGTTCGGGATGGTCGAAAGGAGCCGACTGGGCCAATACCCGCGGGTCGGTCAGGGACTGCAGGAAGGCGATCAGGGCGTCATGCAGTACTTCCTTGCCCTGGAGAAGGGAAAGGCCCTCGCCGATGACCGGGTCCAGGTCGGCGATATTTTCCTGTGGAAAGTTGCCGCCCCGCACATAGAAGTCGATTACTTCCGCCAGGGTGGCAACGCTGCCGTTGTGGAAGTAGGGCCCCGTGAGTTCCACGTTGCGCAGCCCCGGCACCTTGAAGAGACCGTCTTTGTTGACCGGTATGTTGGGGGGAAGGAAAAGGTCCATGATCGGGGTTTCAAAATCCAGCAGACCCTGGGCATCGAGCACGGCCAGTCCGGAGAACGACAGCGGATAGGGCGCGCCGGTCAGCGAATTGTCAAACGGGGCCGTGCCGCCCCGGCAGAGGTCGTCGGTGGTCGGCGTGATACTGGTATTGTTGAAGCCTTCGTCGTAGATGGCCTGGGTTCCGTCGGCGGTGAACATCAGCTCGATGGTGCCGTGGTTGAAATTGTCGATGAAGCCGATGTTCGCGGCCGCGGAGGTGGTGAGTTCGACCCCCACGTGGCAGACGGTGCAATTGGCGATGCCGTTGAAGAGATTGAAGCCCAACTTCTGCTGGTCGGTGATGGCGTTCTCATTGCCTGCCAGCCAGCCGTCAAAAGGGGTCTGATCGGAGACCAGGGTGGCTTCGTAGAGCTGAACGGCCAGTCCGAAGAACAGGGAGAAGTTGGCCTCCATCTGGGTAAAGCCTTCCGGGGTCAACTGGGACGAATTCCAGAGCTTGTCCAGGAAGCTGTCGCGGATCATCTGATCGTAGGTGGTATTGAGCCCTTTGGCGCCTGGCGTGCCAATGGCCAGGGAGAGGGAGCCCAGCACGCTGTCACCGGGCTGAACAAACTGCTGGGCGAGGGGCACGAGGTTGAGCAACTTGCGGCCGATCATCGGGAAGGTGCGGCCGCGGGCCGACATCTCGAAATCGGAAACCGGCGGTGTGACGGCCTGGGAAGCCAGAGCGGCAAACTGGATCTCCACCGGCTGCTTGACCAGACCCTGGACGGGATCGTTGAACCAGACCCCGGCATCGGGGTCGGCGGGTCCGAAGGCATTTTCGCCGTTGAAAAGGAAATTGGCCCGGCCGTCCCAGAACTGGGTGAAATTGAAAACCGCATTGATGACGGTGGGTGTATGGCGCGGCTCCACCCGGCGGGTGTTGTTGAAGGGGGCGGAGCTGTTGATCGGGTCGTTGAACACCGGATCGGGTATCGCCGATAAGGTTTCCACCGCCGAGCCCGGGACTACATCCACGAAAAGGTTGAGACGCACGCCCTGGGAGCCGACCACGTCGTTGGTATCCCGGAGGATCAGGGATGCCTGGTCTTCCGGGAACTGGCGTTCATGCAGCGGGAAGTCTCCGGGCTGCAAGGTGTAGTTGGGTCCGAACTGGGGAAAATCCACACCCCCGAGATGATTGTTGCCGAAGAGGTCATCCCCGGCAAAGGTCCCCGGGTTGATCTGGTTTTTCGTGCGGCTGTCCGCGCCGGCGCTGAAGTGGCAGGTCGCACAGGCCTGGATGCCGTCGCTGCCCACCTGCATGTCCCAGAACAGCGCCTTGCCGAGCCGGATGGCCACCAGCTTGTTCTTGACGAACTGGAGCAGCTGCGGGGGCTCGGGGACCGGTATCTGGTTCAGGGGATTCAGGGCGGGCGGACGCACCACCACGCCGGCGTCTCCCGCAATCAGCGGGAATGGGTCCACTGCATCGGCCAGGCCGTCGTTGTCGTCATCGGGGTCCACGTTGTTGCCGATGCCGTCATGGTCGGTATCCGCCGACTCGCTGGGATTCTTGGGGAAGGCGTCGGAAGCATCGGCCACGCCGTCGTTGTCGTCGTCCAGGTCGAGGTTGTCGCCGAGGCCGTCGCCGTCGGTGTCTACGGATTCGGCCGGATTCCGGGGGAAGGCATCGGCGGTATCCACGATTCCGTCGTTGTCGTCATCGGGATCGGCCGCGTCCCCGATGCCGTCGCCGTCGGTGTCCACCGATTCGGTCGGATCCTTGGGAAAAGCATCGCCGGCATCGGCGATGCCGTCGTTGTCGTCATCGGAATCGGCATTGTCGCCAATGCCGTCGCCGTCGGTATCCATCGATTCGCTGCTGTCGAAGGCGAATTGATCCTGGCTGTCGGCCACGCCGTCGCCGTCTTCATCGGCAGAGTTGTCGCCGACATCCGGAATGCCGTCGCCGTCGCTGTCCGGAAACTCGGCCGCCGGGTGGGCCAATTGTACCTCGCTCAGGGTTCGGGCCTTGCCGGTCTTGGCGTCCAGCTCGATATCCCCGAGATCGATATCGCCGGAACCGGTCGCCAGGGTAATGGTGGTCCGACCGGAGGCATCCGGGGTGAGAATCGCCAGGGTGCGGCCATTGGAGCTGCCTTCGCGAAACACCATCACGTAGTCATGGCCCGTGGGTACGGTGATCGAAAACGGGCCGGTGGTGGCGCTCAACGTCTGGCTGGCGGTCTGGCGGCGGGACTCATCCACCATGACGGCCACCGCATCCCCTGCCGCGGCGTCCTGGACGCGGTCCAGGGCGGCTGCGGTGAATCCCACCAGATTGCCCTGCACCACGATGGTTTCCGCATTCCCTCCATTGCCGGGTGTCTGGCCGGACCCGGAAGAATCTCCGCCGCCGCAGGCGGCCAGCCAGAACAGGGAAAGAATCGATGCCATCAATACCATCCATTTGCCTCTCATTTCCTGCCTCCTTCGATCGGTCATGGACCGAACTTTTTTTCGTTTGTCTCCTGGATCCAGGGCGGGGGATGCGAGGTGCGTATCGTTGGAGAGTTCAATAAATACATCCTCGGTGTAATCAACTTCCTGAAACCCTGTGTCAGTCTATCCAGAGACGGCCCAGAAAGTAAATCGGTGAAAAACCTGAAAACCACATCGCCGATTCCTGAAATCATCAATTTGGATGAAAGGAAACCATTTCAAAATACCATACCTGCCTCACCTTGATGCAGTGGGGAATTCACCCCATTTGCGGGGGTTTCCGCCAGATTTCGCCGCTATATCTCAGGCATTTGCGTGATTTACCGAAATGGCCTTCAATTATATCCTGGATATCAATCTGGGGAGTCGCACCGAGTAAATCGGGAGATAATTTCAGGAATCGGCGGCGCGTTTTTCAGGTTTACCATCGATTTACGATCGGACCACGTTCGTTTAGTTTAGATGTGAAAAGGTCATCCAGCATCCGACAGATGCTTCCCGATGGCCGACTGAGGATTGCCTTTGGGCCGCGTTGCCGAAGCGTACCCCTCAGATGCAAATCCGCACCAACCAAATAGATGGCACAGGCTTCATGCTGCATACCGACGATTGCGTGCTGGAGGCTGGCGACGGCAACGAAAGGAGACGACAATGAGAGGAATGAAAAGGATCTTTCTGGTCCCCATGGCGGTTCTGCTGCTCCTTATGTGGGGATGCAGCGGAGGAGGGAGTGGAAACGGCACCACCACCACACCCGGTGGCGGATCGAACCCTCCCCCCGGCAACCAGGTAAGCGGAATCGACACGGACGGCGACGGATTTCCCGATTCCATAGACGCCTTTCCCAACGACCCCACCGAATGGGCGGATACAGATGGGGACGGCATCGGCGATAATTCCGACGTATTCCCCAACGACCCGACCGAATGGGCGGATACCGACGGGGATGGCATCGGCGACAACGCCGACGCATTTCCCAATTTGAAAGTCGCCTCGGTGGATACCGATGGCGACGGTGCTCCGGATGCCTTCAATCCCGGCGCAACCCAGGCGGCCATCGCCGCTTCGGGTCTGGTCCTGGACGCATTTCCCACCCAGAAGGTGGCCTCCGTGGACACCGACGGCGACGGCATGCCCGATACCTTCCATGCCGGTGCTACGCCGGCGGAGATCGCCGCTTCGGGGTTGACCGAGGATACCGACGACGACAACGACGGTGTGGCCGACGCAATGGACAGCCTGCCGCGGGACGCCAGTCGGTTCGCCGCCTTCTCGCTGGTTGAGCTGCCCCCCCTCGCCGGCGGCAATTTCGCCCTGGCGGAGAAGATCAATGCCGCCAGCGAAGTGGCCGGCACCTCCACCGACGCGACCGGCGTCCTGCAGGCGGTCAAATGGACCGTCGGTACCGGAAACCAGGTCAGCATCCAGGCGCTTGCTCCCCCGGAGGCCGGAAAGCCTTGTGCCGCTTATGGTCTCAACGATCCCGGCGAAACGGTGGGTCAGGCAGAAGACATCAACGGCATCCGCACCGCCGTCTTGTGGCGGGGTGGCAATCCCATCCTGCTCAGCCCGGGCATCGCCAGCGCCGCCTACGGCGTCAATGGCGCGTCCGTGGCCGTGGGAATGGTTCACAATGCCTCCGGTCTACAGCAGGCCGCATCCTGGGTGGTGGACGGCACCGGTGCCGTCAGCGGACCGGTGGACCTGGGACTCCTGGCCGGCGGGACCTACAGCGTGGCCCGCTTCGTGACCGATGCCGGCCTGGCGGTCGGCGAAGCCGATGATGTTACGGGGCAGACCCATGCCGTCACATGGCAGGTGGGCGCGGACGGCGCCCTGCAAAACGGCCCCACCGACCTGGGCGTCCTGGCCGGTGGCGACTTCAGCGCCGCCTACGGCGCCAACGACAACGGCATGGTGGTCGGCGAATCCAAGGACTCTTCCCAGTTTCATCGCGCCGTCTCCTGGCAGGTGGATACCAACGGCGCCCTGCTGAGCGGTCCCGTTGTTTTCAGTGCCGCGACCCTGAACGTGGGCAAAGATGTCTCCGCGTACGCCGTCAATACCTCCGGATGGATCGCCGGGGCCAGCGAAGGGGTAACGGCCCAGGGACTCGCCGCTGCCGTACTATGGGACCCCCTGTTTAAGAATGGCGAGCTCTTCGATGCGGTCTACGAGACCAAGGCCAGCGAAGCCCGCGGAATCAATGACCAGGGACGGGTGGCCGGCTCGTTCAAAACCGCCGACGGCAACCCCCACGGCTTCGTGGCCCTTCAGGTGTTTTTGCCTTAAAAACCCCGAGACAAACCCTTTCTGAATAAAGGAGAGATCAAATGCAACTATATCAATCGTCCAGAAAACGCAGAGCAAGGGGTGCCGGGGTATTGACCGCGCTGCTCGCGCTGATGGTCCTACTGGGAGCGGGCCAGGCGTACGCCCAGGCCACCACCACCCAGGCCTTCGTATCCGGCGCCATCGAAAGAATCACCCTCGATCCCCCCGGGGACCTCTATGCCGGGGGTACCATGAAAATCGGCGGCCAGACGGTCATCCTTCCGCGCAACCTGCTTTTGGATCTTCCGGCCAACCGCCTGACCCTGCAACAACTGTTCGAACAGGCACCTCCTGCCTGCCAGGCGCTCGGAGAGACCGGGCTGGCCTGGACGGACGTCTGCCTGGCGGGCGGACCCGGAGGGTATGCCACCATCCACGCCAACCGCCGCAGCGACACGCTCATCATCGCGGGCGATGTCTTCGTGGAAAAGGGGATAGAGACCATCTCGGGTACTGTCACGTCCATCGAATATACCGACGGCTACCTGATGGTGAACGGTGTCCCCGGAATTCCGACTTCGGGTGTGATGGTCCGGATCAACGACCCGGACGGACGCCACACCATCCAGCAGGGCCTGGGGTGCGACGCCACCCTGGGGCCGAACTGCAGCGCCGATCCCCGCTTCACCCTCGACGCGGACAACTATACCATCACCTTCACCACCGGTTACCCGGTCTGCATCCCCAGCACCACTATCCGTGCGGGGGCTCTCGACAGCAGCACCGGCGCGGCCGTCGACGGCACGGGGGACCCGCTGTGCCCCGACACCAACCGCGGCACCCTGCCGGTGGCGGATTCGACCCATTTCGCCCCGGTCCAGGTCGGTGACGCCATTGCCGCCGAGGGAAATTACGAGGTCGTCAACGGGGTGCGGTTCTTTTCCGCCCACAGCATGACGATCAATCTGGGCCTTACCACCCGCATCGATCCCACCCAACCGGACTACTTCATCTTCGACGAGGTCGAGATCGACACCCCTGGATTTGAAAATGAACGGGTCCGGGGCCTGTTCATCGGCTTCACCACCCGCTCTCCGGCCCGGGTGAATTTATGGTCCCTGCACTACGACCCGCAGGCCAATGCCGCCAACGAGTTCCCCCTCGGCTCGGTGTTGGGTTGCGATCTGGCCGCCGGCGCCGGCACCTGCACGGCCCAGGGCATCACCAACCTTGTGGGAGATATCTTCAAGATCCGCTATGATGTCGACTTCCTTCTCCTGCAACCCGGGGGCAAGGGCACCAAGGTCACATTGGACCCTTGCGCGCAGCTGCGGGCCGGGGGCTTCCCCGTTTGTCCCGATGGAGGCACCTTCGAAGAACAATTCAGTGTGCTGAGTCCGATGCCCCATGAGATCATCGGCCGCACCCAGAGTCGCCTCGACGCCCTGGCCGCCGCGCAGCAGGGTACCCCGCTGCCGCAGGCGATCGATGTCAACGGCAACGAGTCCACCTGGGGCCGGTATCTCTTTCCCCTGGGCGCCGGCCTGGGAGGCGTCACCTTTCCCGAGTTCGTGGAAATCGACCTGAACAAGGTCCTGGCCCCCTTCCCCTTCGAAGGAATTCCCTGGAACCTCGACCGGAGACTCGGACCGGGAGGGTGCGACGAGGCCGCGGGATGCGAACCGGACCCGCAACCTCTTTGTCCCATGCCCTATACCGGGCTCGACCCGCGGCTGCAGGCACAGACACCCACCGGCACCTACAATGATCCCGCCTATACGGCGAGCCCGTTGACCTTCGCCCGCGACCGGGTCCTGTCTTATGTGGACGGAAACCTCAGTCCACCTAATTTCGACGGCGACAATACGCTGCTCGACTTGCCACTTCCCGGCGATCCCTGTGTCCAACTGCAGACAATCGACGTGCAGCCCGTGGTCATCATCACCACCCCCACGGTCACGTTTACCGCGGCGGCAACCGGCACCGGCGGCGATTGGAATGTGGCCGGCACCTTCACCGGTCTTTTCAGCAACTGGGCCAACGCCATCATTCACATCGGCCCCGATCTGAACGGCCCGGTACTGGGTACCGCCCCGGTGGATGTCGCTGGAAACTGGCAATACCTGCAAACCAGCGTCCGGGTACCCGACGCGACCAACACTATCAGCCTGGAGTTCCCCAACGGAATTACGGTGCTCAACGTACCTGTAACCTTGCTGTAAAACGAATAAAAGAGATGGGTGGATCGCTTCGATCCGCCCATCTCTTTTAAAAGCCGGAAATCATAAAATCATGGACGTCCCCAATTTTTTTCCTCTTTTCGGATGAAATATTTGGGTACGTAATAGAGTTCGAGAAAATCCCCCCATTTCACTACCTCCTCGTCGCTCGGATTGTTTCCCAGGACGCTCACGGCCTTTCTCATGATCAGGTGAAAACCCATGGACACGAAAATCATGGCTACAATTGAAAAGAAGAGCGTCCTGGACGACTGCCAATAGGGATACAGCCGGAAAGCGGCAACGACGAAGATCACGCAAGCGATAAGGCCGAGCTTGTACAGGCACTTTGCTTTTGCGATGCACTCACCAACGAATGCCTGCCTATTTTCTGGCGGACTGGACATAAGAAAAATTCGCTATCCAAAAAGAGTAGCGATCGGGGCAAGATGCCGGCACCCTGCCCCGATCGAATCAACACAATCCTTTGTTTAACCCGGTTGACCGAATCCCGCAATGTTGGGGATCTGCATCCCATGGTGGAAGAGATACGCGATCAGGATGGCAACCGGAATGATGAAGAAGAAAAGAGCGACGAAGTAGACCCACACCATCTTGCCGAACTGGGCTTCCTTCAGCTTTTTGAAATCCGTGATGATCCCGAGGCTGAGGAAGGTCAGCATGAAGAAGAGTTTCCGCATGGGTCCCTCCACCGGAACGGCTCCCGCCTTGACCGTCTTGAGGAACGGCATCGCTTCGGGAGCACCCCCCCGGCCGGGTCCGAAGTAGATGGCCAGCAGGAACAGCCAGCAGAAAAAATATCCCAGTACGAACTTGGGAAACCGGTGCCAGACCTCGGAGCCGGGGACCACCTCCCCCGGTCTTCGATCGATCTTGTATACCCATATCATGGCAAGGACAAACGCCCAGATACCGATGAACATGTCGATCCATACCTTCGTCATGACGGCGCCGGCGGTGATGATGCCTTCGGGCCATTTGGTGGCGCCCGCGGTATCCGCCTCGACCTTGTTGCGCATAAAGGTATCCATCAGTTCGCCGGAAGCGGCATCGGCGCCGTCCGTTTTCACGGACATCCCCATGGCGGCGGCGGCCACGAGAGGATCGTCCGTCCTGGGCCACACATGGGTGAAGAATCCCGGCAGTACGAGAAGCTCGATGACGGCCCACACCACCACCAGCGCGGAAACCATGATCGACACCACCGGTTTGGCCCGGACCGCGCCGCCCGTCGCCACGGCGGCGGAGACGCCGCAGATGGAAATCCCCGAACCCAGCACGGCGGCCGTTTTCCTGGGCAGTTTGAACAACAGCCGCGAAATCACATACACCCCCGGCCAGAAGATCATATAGGCCACGATGGTGGCCGCCGCACCGGCGACAAACAGTTCAAAGGTGAGCCCCGTCGCCTGCTTTCCAAGCGTTTGCGACATGCCGGCGAGCTTGATCGGCAGATAGCCCAGCTTCACCCCCAAGGTCACGATGGCCGTTTTGATAAACCACTCCGGCTTCGCCGCCTCGCTCAGATAGTTGGCCAGGGGCTTCATGAAATTTCCGATGAAAAGTCCCACCAGCAATGCCAGGATGAAGGAGCCGCCTTCGCCGAGGGAGAGGGAGAAATCGAGTCCATATTTGTGCATGTCCAGCCTGCTGGAGGCGAAGAACGCATGGGATCCCACCAGCCATGTCAGGATCGTCAGGAAAAATATGATCGTCCATCCGGAGAAGAACCTCTTCAGATTCCATTTCATGCAGGCCGCACCGATACAGGTTGCGATGGTAAAGGCAAGATAGGTCCACAGGATACTCCACCATCCCATGGAAGCATATGCGTCCTTGGACACCAGGCTCGTTTTCTTGCCGATGGCATAAAACGCGTGGCCCAGGGCGCCCTTGCCGCCTTCCGGGACACTGAAAACCCATTTCGTTGGATAGGTGAGAAAACCAACGATATCGACGCCGGCCACGTTGAGAAACCCCAGAAAAAAGAAACCGACACCCAGCCAGACCGCCCACCAGTCCTCCTGGGTCAGCATCCCCGAATACCATTTTCGGTTCGCTACACTAGCAAGATCAGTCATTAAATCACCTCCTGATAATAATGTGATTTGTATAACCGTCTGTAAAAGTGATAATTTTTACGTATTGAAGATTCTGGATCCGGAAATCAAATATGCAATCACAGCGGGTATGGAGAATCCCTACCCGATCACCTTGACGATCCTGTTGAAATAATGCTGGCTGTACGGGCGCATCCACTGAGGAATCATCACGGCGTTATTGGAGAACATATAGACTTCCTTGCACTCCCCTTGACGAATCAACCCCTTTTCCTTCATTGCCGTTCTTAAAAGGCGATCGAGTTCTTCAAGCGTAGGGGCCGAGATATCCAAGTCGTCGTTTTGGGCAACCCAGTTCTTGCCGTCATAAAATATCGACATTTCTGTTCGCATCGTCTTCTCTCAGTGGAATACCGAAGTTGGCACAAGCAAGAGTCCGATCAACAAGGCGATTCCGGCAATCACGAAGGACCAGACGACCATCTTGGTCTCGATGGGCTCCCATGGCTCCGCACCCGCAAGGACATCGTCGACTTCGAGTGCCTTCCCGGTCAACGATCCCGTGCCATGCATAACTTCTACTTTCTCTTCCATTGCTTTCTCCTTTATTGATTTCTATGGATGAATAAAGAAGATCTATTCTCTCTTCGATCACCCCCTCTCACCGAGTTGGTGTTAAAGGATCGCGATCTGATTCGAAAACGAATTCAAATTACAGAAAGAAATTGCCGTGCAATTGAGATCGATGGGAACTTGTTGAGTATGTTTGTTAGTATGCCAAAACAACGATTGTATGTCAAACCCTGTGGCTCCACATCATCTTGTGCAGCAGCCACCTGCCCGATTCAACCCCGTACTGCATGCTGTGATGGCATGCTGATTGACCCACAAGAATCGGTTGGCCTGCTCAACGGTGATATATGGGTATGCCGGTCTTTCTATTGTTTTCGAACCGAAACCCCCTTCAAACCGAAATAATCGGCATGTTATCCGGACATGGCCTCCTTGAGAAGATTGTCTGGCTGTGATCCGGACTGCCCGGACAACATGAGCCGGCATACCCGATCGGTATAAAATACAATTATGTTTTTCATTACGTATTTTTCTACATTTATGTATTTTTAAAAATTAACGCATTATTATGTATGTATAATAATTTTTAATTATAACAATATGTTATATAATAAATCGAAGTTCGGCACGCCCCTTGCTCATAACATGTTCACGATCGATCACGAATATGATTCTTTTCACGAGGAGACGCAAATGAAGAAAATCGAAGCCATCATCAAGCCCTTTCGACTGGACGATGTCAAACATGCCTTAAACAAGCTGGGCGTGACCGGTATGACCATCAGCGAAGTCAAGGGCTTCGGCCGCCAGCGCGGCCACAAGGAAATTTACCGGGGAACCGAATATCAGGTCGATTTCGTCCCCAAGATCAAGTTGGACCTGGTGGTGGAAGCCGATATGGCCGACAAGGTCGTGGCGGTGATCGCCGAGCAGGCCAACACCAGCAAGGTGGGCGACGGCAAGATTTTCGTCATGCCCATCGAACAGGCCCTGCGGATCCGCACCGGCGAATCCGGACCGGAAGCCGTCTAACGAATGGAGTTGAACGCCTTACCCGCGTATTACAGATCGAAAGGAGAAGCAAACCGATGAAACCGATGAAACTTTTTCTCTTTGCCGCCGGCATATTGTTGTGCTCCGCCCTGTTGGCCTGGGCCGACGATCCAATCCCCACGGCCATGTCCAATAAGGAAGCCATCGACCTGGTGCAGACCCATGCCAATTATGTCTGGACCCTCGTGGCCGCCGCCCTGGTTTTCTTCATGCAAGCCGGTTTTGCCATGGTGGAGACCGGCTTTACCCGCGCAAAAAACGCCGTCAACATCCTGATGAAGAACCTCATGGATTTTTCCCTGGGCTCATTGGCCTTCTGGGCCATCGGCTTCGGCCTCATGTTCGGCGCCACCGAAACCGGTTGGTTCGGCACCACCGGATTCTTCCTGAGCGATTTCACCCCGGACGGCGATCCCTGGGTGCTGGCCTTCTGGATGTTTCAGGTGGTCTTTGCCGCCACGGCCGCCACCATCGTATCGGGCGCCATGGCCGAACGCACCAAATTCGTTTCCTACCTGGTCTACAGCGTCATCGTCAGCGCCCTCATCTATCCGGTTTTCGGTAGCTGGGCCTGGGGCAGCCTGTTCCACGGCAGCGGCTGGCTGGAAGGCCTGGGATTCATCGATTTCGCCGGCTCCACCGTGGTGCACTCCGTGGGCGGCTGGGCCGCATTGGCCGGCGCCATCGTCCTGGGTCCGCGCCTGGGCAAATTCGGCAAGGACGGCAAACCGAACGCCATCATGGGCCACAACATGCCTTTGGCCGCCCTGGGCGTCTTCATCCTCTGGCTGGGCTGGTTCGGATTCAATCCCGGATCCACCACCACGGCCGATAAGAGCATCGCCATGATTTTCGTCAACACCAACCTGGCCGCCGCCGCCGGCGCCGCCCTGGCCCTGATCACCTCCTGGATCAAATTCGGCAAGCCCGAGGTGGGCATGACCCTCAACGGCGCCCTGGCCGGACTGGTGGGCATCACCGCCGGATGTGCCAATGTAACCCCCGGCAGTTCCATCATCATCGGTGCCGTGGCCGGCGTCCTGGTGGTCATGGCGGTCCTCTTTTTCGAAAAGCGAAAAATCGACGACCCCGTGGGTGCCGTTTCCGTTCACGGCGTCTGCGGCGCCTGGGGAACCCTGGCAGCCGGCCTGTTCAACATCGGCGGCACTTCCGCCAAGATCATCCTGGTTCAGCTCATCGGAATCGGTACGGCCTTCGTATGGACGTTTGCCGTGGCCTTTATCATGTTCAAACTGATCTCCATGACCATCGGGCTGCGCGTATCCCCGGAAGAGGAGATCGAAGGGCTCGACCATACCGAACATGGCGGCATCGCCTATCCCGACTTCGGTGTGTCGTCCCACGGCGCCACCTTCGTCGGCGACAGCGCCGGCGAACCGCGGCAGGCCTTCGCCCTGGGCGCGGTGCCGGCGAAACAAAGCTAAATCGCAACCGCAAACCCGACCGCCCACCCCAAACTTCCTCCTCACATCTGCAACGCCGGGGAAAGGCCCCCTCCGCTTTCCCCGGCCGCGCAGATCCCCTCCGCCGGCCGGCCGCGGCGATACCCCCGTGACGACAAAAATGGATCCTGGATGCACTAATTTCAATTTTGTTATTTTAAGGATCGTTTTATTACATAAACGCAAATACGCGCGGATTGGCCTGTTTCCTTCATTAGTTTCATTACGCTGGAATTATTTGCCTTTTTAAAATATTGGTTGCCTGGCATGACCGTTGCTCTTATCTTTCCGGCACGCTCAAAAGGTCGAGAGGAACAGAATCATGATGCCATCGCCAAAACCAGTCGACATCGCCAGCCCCATCGGTCAGTTGGATTCCCAGCGACGAGACCTGCTGGCCCGGGCCGATCGGATGGACGCATTCCGGTTCGTGCACGCGCACGCCGCGCTGGTGGACGAATACTTTTTGACCAGTTTCGCCCAGAGTGACGTGGGGCCCAAGATGGGCATCACCAACAAGCCCTATGCCCTGATCGCCTTGGGTGGCTACGGCCGCGGCGAACAATGCGTTTTTTCGGATATCGACCTGCTGTTTCTGTTCGAAAAGAAGGTGCCGCCGGAGGCCGAGGCGCTGGTACGCGAGATCGTCTACCCCCTTTGGGACATGGGTCTGGAAGTGGGCCACGCCACCCGTTCCATCAACGAATGCATCAGCCTGGCCCGCAAGGATTTCGAAGTCCTCACCTCGCTGCTGGATGGCCGGTTCATCTGCGGGGTTTCGCCGTTGTATCACCAGATGACCGAAAAACTGCGGTCCAAACTGATCGACCGCAACCCCGGGCGCATCATCTCCCTCCTGTCCGAGAGCAACCTGGCCCGGCACAAGCACTTCGGCGATTCTTCCTATCTGCTGGAGCCCAATTTAAAGGAGGGCCAGGGCGGCCTGCGCGACTACCACACCCTGCTGTGGATCGCCAAGATCCAGCCGGGAATCCGGCAGGTTCAGGATTTGAAATACTTCGGCGTACTCTCCCATGACGACTACCAGGAACTGAACAAGTCCCTCGGCTTCATCTGGCAAGTACGCAACCAGCTGCACTTGATGATGAATCGCAAGTGCGACCAGTTGCATCTGGAAAACCAGACCCGTCTGGCGGAAAAAATGAAGGTCGCCGGGATCGACGGCCATCTGCCGGTGGAACGACTCATGGGCGACCTGCACGTCCACATGGAGTTCGTCAAACGGTGCTACGAAGTCTTCATCTACGATCTGGCGCAGAAGAAACTGCGCAATCGCAGGAAGAAATATTGGAAGAAGACCCGCGTCTACGGCCTGAAATTCAACCGCGGCATGCTCAATTTCGTATCGCCGGAGGCCATCCTCAAAGATCCGTCCCTGCTGGTGAGGATTTTCCTGGAATCGGCCATGCACCAGGCGCCCCTCAACGTGGAGGCCCGGCGGCTGGTCAAGGATTTCGGCCACCTGATCCGCCAGTCCCGCTTTCGCAACGACCGGGAAGTGGTGCGGTTGTTCGAGAAGGTCCTGGCCCGGCCCGAAGGCAAGTTCAATCCGCTCAATGTCATGCTCGACACGCACTTTCTGACCAATTTTCTGCCGGGGTTCTCCGGCGTGGTCAACCGCATGCAATTCGATCAATACCACCTCTACCCGGTGGCACGCCACCTGCTGCTGACCGTGCAGACCCTGAAGAAGCTGGGCACCGACAAATCCGGCGAGCGTGACCGTCTGTTCCGCCAGGTCTACTCCGAAGTGCGCTCCAAGAAATCGCTCCTATGGGCCGCGTTGCTGCACGACATCGGCAAGGCCGAACCGTCCAGCGGCCATTCCGAACGCGGAGCCGACATGGCCCAACGGCTGCTTACCGAAAAAGGGTTGGCCATCGGCGAAATCGAAACCATCGTCTTCCTGGTACGCGAGCACTTGCTGCTCTTCGAGACCGCCACCCGGCGCGACACCAACGATGAAGAGACCGCCCTCGGGCTGGCCCGCCGGATCGGCCGCATCGACCGCCTGAAAAGCCTCTACCTGCTCAGCGTGGCCGATGCCATGGCCACCGGTCCCAAGGCCTGGAATGAATGGACGGCTTCGCTGCTGCGGGGGCTCTTCCTCAAGACCTTGAACGTGCTGCAGAAGGGCGAACTGGTTTCCCGCAAGGCCACCCGCACCATCGAACAGAAGAAGACGCTGATCCAGGAAAAGACCAACACCGCACTGGGCAACACCGATGCGCTGGAAGTGGTGGACCACATGTCTCCGCGGTACCTGCTCTACACGCCCTCCAGCGACATCCCCGAACACATCCGGCTGTACGAATCGCTGGAAGACCGCAATTTCGTATGGCGCATCGACAAGGCCGACAACGCCGACCGCCGCACGGTGACCATCTGCGCCAAGGACCGGCCCGGACTGTTGTCCAGGATCGCCGGCGCGCTGACATTGAACAGCATCGACATACTGGACTTGCGCATCTTCACCTGGCGCAACAACATCGCCCTGGACATTTTCGAGGTCGCGGCGCCGCCGGACAAGCTTTTCGAGCAGGAGCGCTGGAACCGGACCGCGAAGGATCTGCGGGCCGCCCTGGAGGGGCAACTGGATCTGAGCCAGGCATTGCGCCGGAAACAAAAACGCCACCGCTCCATCAAATCCTTTACCAAGAGTCGGCCGCAGAAGGTCCTGGTGGACAACGACACCTCCAGCTTTTTCACGATCATCGAAGTGACGGCCTGGGACTTCCCCGGCCTGCTGTTTCAAATTACCGACGCCCTCTACCGCTGCCAGCTCGACATCTGGGTGGCCAAGGTCGCCAACCGGGTCGACCAGGTGGTGGATGTCTTCTACGTGCGCAATTTCGACGGCGAGAAGGTGGATCAGCCGGACCAGGAGAAGATGATTCAGCAGAGCATCGAGGCTGTTCTGGAATAGGCAACGTGCGACGCGCCGCGGCGACGCCCCCAACGGCATTGGCGGGAGAGCCGCCGCGGCGCGCCGGAAATATACTTACCAGCGGCGGCAACGCCGCCCCATGGCAACAGAAAGGGAGATCATGAAATTCAAATTCGGATGTTTGATCGCAAGCATCGTCCTGTTTCCGTTTACCTCCGCCCTGGCCGCGGACGGACTGAATTCGGGGGATACGGCCTGGGTCATCGTGGCCACGGCCCTGGTGATGATGATGACGCCGGCCGGCCTGGCCCTCTTCTACGGCGGCATGTCGCGCTACAAGAACCTGCTCAACACCTATGCCATGACCTTCGCCGCCTATTGCCTGGCCAGCCTCGTATGGGTCGCCTGGGGCTACAGCCTGGCGTTCGGCGAGGATATCTCCGGCTTCGTCGGCAATCTGGGCCATATTCTCTTCAACGGCATCGGCGTCGACAGCCTTACGGGATCGATTCCCACATCGGTATTCGCCCTCTTCCAAATGACCTTCGCCTGTATCACCGTGGCCCTGGTGCTGGGGTCCGTGGTGGATCGCATGAAGTTCTCCTCCTGGGTGGTCTTCATCGTCCTCTGGGTCACCGCGGTTTACGCACCGGTCTGTCACTGGGCCTGGGGCGGCGGCTGGATGTCCGAGATCGGCGCACTGGATTTTGCCGGCGGCACGGTGGTGCACATCAACGCGGGCATCGCCGGTCTCGTGCTCTGCCTGGTCCTGGGAAGGCGCCTGGGCTGGGGCAGGGAGGCCATGTTCCCCTCCAGCGTGACGCTGACGGCCCTGGGCGCGGCACTGCTCTGGTTCGGCTGGTTCGGTTTCAACGCCGGCAGCCAACTGGCCGCCGACGGCCTGGCGGGCTCCGCATTCCTGGTAACCAACACCTCGGCGGCGGCCGGTGCCATGACCTGGATGTGCATCGAATGGTTTACCGATGAAAAACCCACCTTGCTGGGCATCGCCTCCGGCGCCGTGGCCGGACTGGTGGCCATCACGCCGGCGGCCGGATTCGTGGGCCTGGGCGCCTCCTTGGTCATCGGCCTGGGTGCCGGCGTGCTGGGCTTCTTCTTCGTGTCCAAACTGAAACACAAACTGGGCTATGACGACTCCCTGGATGCCTTCGGCGTCCACGGGATCTGCGGTATCTGGGGCGCCCTGGCCACCGGCGTGTTCGCCAACCCGGCCGTAAACGAGGCCGGCGTGGGATTGCTCTACGGCAATCCCAAACAGGTATGGATCCAGTTGATATCGGTCCTCGGAACGGCGGCCTATTCCGCCGTGGCCACGCTGGTGGTGATTTTCATCACTCGGGTTTTGACGGGAGGCATCAGAATTGATAAAGACAGCGAAATCCAGGGACTCGACAATGCGTTTCACGGCGAGCGCGGATTCGAGATCCAAACCTGATCCCGACGCTGATGATGCAATACAATGGGGAAAAGCCCCGGCTCGTCAAACCAAGCCCAACAGGAGGTAGGAGATATGAAAAAAATTGAGGCCATCATTAAGCCGTTCAAGCTCGACGATGTAAAGGAAGCCCTCAACGAAATCGGTATCCAGGGCATGACCATTTCTGAAGTCAAGGGGTACGGCCGCCAGAAGGGGCACAAGGAGATTTACCGCGGTGCCGAATACGTGGTGGATTTCATCCCCAAGATCAAGATCGAAATCGTGGTGGATTCCAGCTGGGCCGACAAGGTGATCGAGACCATCAAGACCTCGGCCCTCACCGGAAAACTCGGCGACGGCAAGATCTTCGTCACCAGCATCGAGGAAGCCATCCGGGTCCGCACCGGTGAAACCGGCAAGGACGCAATTTAACATCCCCGGAACAGGTTGTGACCGCGTTGGGTTCCCGTCCACATAATGCCGCCGCGGATTTCACCGACCGGTGCCGTACGACGAAAAATCCTTCGGGAGGCGCTACACTGAAAGTGGTTATAGAACGAATTCACATTTTTCAAGCAAAAGGAAAGGAGCAGTTATGACACCCCAAGACGTATTGAAAACGGCCAAAGAAAGCGGCGCAAAAATGGTCGACCTGCGCTTCATGGACTACCCCGGATTGTGGCAGCATTTTTCCGTTCCCATCAGCGAACTCGAAGAGTCGAGCTTCGAGGACGGCTTCGGTTTCGATGGTTCCAGTATCCGCGGCTGGCAGCCCATCCACGCCAGCGACATGCTGGTGATCCCCGATCCCGCCACGGCGAAGATGGACCCCTTCTACCAGGAACCGACCCTGACCCTGATCTGCAATATCGTGGACCCCGTCACCCGGGAATCCTACAGCCGCGACCCGCGCTATATCGCCCAGAAGGCGGAAGCCTATCTGAAAAGCACCGGCATCGGGGACACCGCCTTCATCGGGCCCGAAGCCGAATTCTTCATCTTCGACAATATCCGTTTCGAGTCCGGCCGCAACCGCTCGTTCTACGAAATCGATTCCGTGGAAGGCATCTGGAACACCGGTCGCGAAGAGTGCCCCAACCTGGGATACAAACCCCGCCACAAGGAAGGCTACTTCCCCGTACCGCCCATGGACAAATTCCAGGACCTGCGTACCGAAATGGTCCTGACCCTGGAAGGCCTGGGCATCGACATCGAAGCCCAGCATCATGAGGTGGCCACCGCCGGCCAGGCGGAGATCGACATGCGCTTCAAACCGCTGCTGCAGATGGCCGACCAGCTCATGTGGTTCAAGTATGTCCTGAAAAACGTGGCCAACAAGCACGGTCACACCGTGACCTTCATGCCCAAACCGATCTTCGAAGACAACGGCACCGGCATGCACACCCACATCAGCATCTGGAAAGACGGCACCCCGCTGTTTGCCGGCGACAAGTACGCCGGGGTCTCCCAGGAAGCCCTGTACGCCATCGGCGGCATCCTCAAACACACCCGTGCCGTATGCGCCTTCTCCAACCCCACCACCAACTCGTACAAACGGCTGGTGCCCGGTTTCGAAGCGCCGGTGAACCTGGCTTACTCCAGCCGGAACCGCAGCGCCGCCGTGCGGATTCCCATGTACTCGGCTTCCCCCAAGGCCAAACGCATCGAGTTCCGCACCCCGGATCCCTCCTGCAACGGCTACCTGGCCTTCTCGGCCATGCTGATGGCCGCCATCGACGGAATCGAGAACAAGATCGATCCGGGCGATCCGCTGGACAAAGACATCTACGGCCTGCCCGCGGAAGAACTGGCCTTGATCCCCTCGGCACCGGGGTCCCTGGACGAAGCCATCAGCGCCCTCAAGGAAGACAACGCCTTCCTGCTCAAGGGCGATGTCTTTACCCAGGATGCCCTCGACATGTGGATCGAATACAAGACCGAAAATGAAATCAACCCGGTCAAACTGCGCCCGCATCCGCACGAGTTCTTCCTCTATTACGACATTTAGCGACAAATCAGCGGTTCTGGTCTGCCGAATACAAGACCGCCCGCGCCACCCGGTTCGGGCACTCTGTGCCCGAACCGGGGTATCCCGACCCAGCTTCCGCAATTCCGACTGAGTCCGATTCATCTCACTTCATATGCCTCGCGGAATCTGCTGGAAAATTACATTCGCAACTAGCGATGACAACTAGGCCATGCGCGGGCAGGTTTTTAATCCATGTTCCGTCGGCATTGCCGCCCCTGCTTGACAACGATTGTATTAACCGCTAAAGCTACGCCCTGCGTTGATAACCTGAATTTTCATGGAAGATGCAGATGCAACCCGACCCGGATCATAGAGACGCGAAATACGAAGTTTATCTGGTCTATTCCTATTGTAAGGAAATGCCCGGGGCGGGTTAGGACTGAATCATCAGCCATGACAGCCGCGGGCAGACCGACCCCGCGGCTTTCTTTTTTGGGCCGTGGGAGCCAGCCGCTTTCATGGCCCATCTGTTTTTTCGAACCCGTTGCCGACGGGATTGATTTGAACCCCGGGACGCGGTAAAAGAACCGGGCCGAAACCAAACCAACAGGGACGGACGACACAATGCCGTCAGACGATTCCATCGCCGTTGAAACCCGACCCGTCCAGTCGGATGTCGCCATCCGGATCCCGGGGTCCAAGAGCTATACCCATCGAACCCTCATCGCCGCCGCGCTGTCCGACGGTGCCTGCCGCGTCGCCAATCCCCTGCGCAGTGAAGACACGCTGCTCACCCTGGCGGCCCTGCGCCGGATGGGCGTGCGGGCCGGGGAAGAAGAAGAAGGGATCACGGTGCACGGCTGCGGGGGGCGGTTCCAACCCGTGGACCAACCCATCGATTTCCGCAATTCCGGTACCTCCATGCGCCTGTTCGGCGGCCTGGCGGTGCTGGGCCGGGGCCCCTACACCCTCACCGGCACCCCCCGCATGTGCCAACGGCCCATGCAGGCGTTGCTGGACAGCCTGAACCAGATGGGGGCCCGGGCCTCCTCCGCCCGCGGCAACGGCTGCCCGCCGGTGATCATCGAAGGCCGGCCGGGCCAGGGCGGCCGCACCACCATCGACTGCAGCGTCAGCAGTCAGTATCTATCCGCCTTGATGCTCGTGGCCCCCTGCCTGGACAGCGGCCTGACCATCGAGGTCGCCAAGGGTCCGGTGTCCAAGCCTTACATCGATATGACCGCGGACATCATGGCGGCGTTCGGCGTACACTTGACCCGGGACGGCTACACCCGCTTCGAGATCCCCGGCGGCCAGCGCTATCGTCCCGGTGATCATGCCGTGGAGCCCGACGCCTCGAATGCCGGCTACTTCTGGTCCGCCGCCGCCATCACCGGCGCACGGGTCGAAGTCCGGGGCCTGACCGCCGCCAGCCGTCAGGGCGATGTGGGCCTGGTGGCGATTCTGGAACGAATGGGATGCCGGGTGGAGCAGGTCGGCGACGGCATCGCCGTCACAGGAGGCACGCTGAAGGCGGTCACCGTCGATATGGGGCACATGCCCGACGTGGTGCCCACCCTGGCGGTGGTGGCCGCGTTCGCCGAAGGCACCACCATCATCGACAACGTGGCCCATCTGCGGGCCAAGGAATGTGACCGGCTGGCCGCCGTGACCCAGGAACTGGCCAAGATGGGCATCGCGACGCACACGTCGCAAAACCAGCTCCGGGTGGAGGGCGGCGCGCCCCGTGGGGCGGTGATCGACACCTATGACGACCACCGCATCGCCATGAGCTTCGCCCTGGCCGGGCTCAAGGTGCCGGGGATGGTGATCGGGGATCCCCAATGCGTGGCCAAATCGTTCCCCACCTATTGGGAGGTCTTTCGGCAATTGTATGCCCCCTGAACCGGGATGCGATATCAATAGGAAACGCGCCTATCCACAAAACTCAAGCTGGCTGGGAGGCAGCCCGAATCTGTGCCAATTATGCAAAGTTGGTTTGGTCAAATCGTCGAATGGTCAAATCGGGAGTGGAATTCTATCATTTAGATATTGCAGCAATATTGAATAAGGCGAAAATTCCTTTCGCCATTTGACCATTCGACGATTCAACGATTTGACGATATGAAATAGCAGCAAAAGACCTGCAGTTACATGCAACTTGAGCATTCCGGATAACCGCGGCAAGAAATATACAGGGCGCGCCGGAGCAACATCAATTGCCAAGACAAAATTGTCGGAAACCGACAGCGGAATCGGGAAAGGAATCCCCATGTCCAGCACCTTCGGTAAGATCTTTCGGGTGACCACCTTCGGCGAGTCCCATTGCAAGGCAGTGGGCGCCGTGGTGGACGGCTGCCCGCCCAATCTCGAGCTGACGGAAACCGACATCCAGGCGCAACTCGACCGGCGTCGGCCCGGACAGAGCCATCTGACCACCGACCGTCGGGAAGCCGACCAGGTGACCATTCTCTCCGGCGTGGAGAACGGCCGCACCCTGGGTACGCCCATCGGCATGCTGGTGCCCAATAAGGATCAGCGGCCGGGCGACTACAAGGAGATGCGCCGGGTGCCCCGGCCCTCCCATGCCGATTTCACCTACCAGATGAAGTACGGCATCCGCGCCGCCAGCGGCGGGGGACGCGCCAGCGCCCGGGAGACCATCGGCCGCGTGGCGGCCGGTGCCATCGCCGAAAAAGTATTGCGACTGGGCTACGGCGTGGAGATCGTGGCCTGGGTCAGCGCCGTGTCCGAGGTAAGCGCCGAAGGCGTGGACATGACCACGGTGACCCGCGCCGACGTGGACGGCAACCTGGCACGCTGCCCGGATTCCCAAACGGCCGAACGGATGATCGCGGCCATCGGACGGGCCAAGCAGGCCCACGATTCCCTGGGCGGCATCCTCACCTGCGTCTGCCGGAACGTGCCGCCGGGCCTGGGGGAACCGGTCTTCGACAAACTGGAGGCCCAACTGGCCCGCGCCATGCTGTCCATCCCGGCCACCAAGGGGTTTGAAATCGGTTCGGGATTTGCCGGCACGCGCATGCGGGGTTCGGCGCACAACGACCCCTTCGTGAGGAAGGGGGACCGCCTGGGAACGGTGACCAACCACAGCGGCGGGGTGCAGGGCGGCATCTCCAACGGTGAACCCATTTACTTCCGGGTGGCCTTCAAGCCGGTGGCCACCATCGGCCGGGAACAGGCCAGCGCCGATTTCGACGGCCGGCCGGTGCGGCTGGAAGCCAGGGGACGGCACGACCCCTGCGTGGTCCCCCGGGCCGTACCCATCGTCGAATCCATGGCCGCGCTGGTGCTGGTGGACTGCCTGCTGCGGCAGGCCGCCCGCGATTACCGGAGCCTCGAATCATGAGCGGCGGCCTGCCGGCATTGGGCGCCCGCATCGGCGCCGTCAGCGAATCGAGCACCACCCGGGTGTTCGCCCTGGCGCAGGAGTTGCGCCGCCAGGGCCGGGACATCATCAGCCTGGCCGTGGGGGAACCCGACTTCGAGACCCCCGCCGGCGTCATCGCCGCCACCCGGGCGGCTTTGGAAAACGGTGAGACGCGCTACGGACCCGTGGCCGGTCTGCACGACCTGCGCAGCGCCCTGGCCGGACAATTCGCCGGCGCCGGTCCGGAAAATATCATCGTCACCAACGGAGCCAAACAGGCCCTGTTTACCCTGTTTCACGTGTTGTGCGACGGGGACGACGAAATCATCCTGCCCAGCCCCTGCTGGGTCAGTTTCAGCGAACAGATCAAGCTGGCCGGCGGCGTCCCGGTGACGGTCCCCTCGCGGCCGGACCACCAACTGGACCTGGATGCCGTCGAAGCCGCCGTCACCCCGCGAACCAAGGCCATTGTGATCAACACGCCCAACAACCCCACCGGTGCGGTCTATCCGCGGGAGGACCTGCAGGCCGCGGAGCGCATCGCCCACCGGCACGGCCTTCTCCTGGTGGCCGACGAGGCCTATCACGCCTTCACCTATAATGGCGCCGTCCACGTGGAACTGACCCGGGTGGCCCGGGATCCGCGGCGGGTCGTCACCATCCGCAGCTTTTCCAAACAGTATAACATGACAGGCTTTCGCCTGGGCTATGCCGCGGCGTCCGCCGAAATCATCGCGGCCATGGCCAAGCACCAGGGACACCTGTGCGGCAATGTATGCTCCTTCGCCCAACACGGCGCGCTGGCCGCCCTGGAACTGGACCCGTCCGGGATCGAGCAATGCCGGACGGTGCTGGACCGCCGCCGACGGCTGGCCCTGGGCCTGGTGACGGAACGGTTCGACTGCGTTCCGCCCCAGGGGGCCTTTTATCTCTTCCCCGATGTTCGACGGCACCTGAAGAAAGAAGAAACCAGCGAAGCATTTGCCCTGCGACTGCTGCACCGTTGCGGCGTGGCCGTGGTTCCCGGCGAAGCATTCGGGGGGCCGGGGCATATCCGCATCTCCTTCGGCGCGGAAGAAACTCAACTCCAAGAGGCTTTTGAAAGGATGAAAAGGGTATTATGATCGGCCTGATCGGATACGGCCGTTTCGGCCGCCTGTGCGTGCGTCATTTGTCCGCCGATTTCGAAGTGGTGGTATACACCCGTGACGAAAGCAAAGCAGAAGAGATCGCCGACGCCGGCGGTCGGCTGGTGAGCCTGAAAAAGGCCTGCCGGCGCAAGATCGTGATTCTCTGCGTGCCCATCTCGGCCATGCAGGCGACCCTGAAGCAGATCGCGCCGCTGCTGGCCGCGGACACCACCGTGGTGGATGTCTGTTCGGTGAAGATCTATCCCACCCGGTGGATGCAGGCGCTGCTGCCGGCCCACGTGGAGATCCTGGCCACCCATCCCATGTTCGGCCCGGACAGCGCCGTGACTTCCCTCAAGGGGCATAAGATGGTGCTCTGTCCGGAGCGCATCGACCCCAAACGCTATCTGAAGATCAAGGCCTGGCTGGAAGAACAGGGACTGATCATCATCGAAACCTCTCCGGACCAGCATGATCGCCAGATCGCCGTCAGCCTGGCCATGACCCATTTCATCGGCCGCACCATGGCCGAGTTCGGCGCCTTTCCCCTGGACATCGATACCGAAGGCTACAAGCGACTGCTCCATATCCTGGAAGTCGTCAACAACGACACCTGGCAACTCTTCGAAGACATGAACCACTACAACCCTTACGCCAAGGACAAGCGCGCGGCCTTCATGCGGGCCATGGAGAAGATCGACGCCCTCCTGGCGAAGGAAGACATCCCCAAGACCGCCTAACGGGCCGGACCGTGACCGGTGACGGTGGAGACAAAACAGCCGCCGCCGCCTCCCCCGCCATTGCCGCCGGCGGTGGATCCCGCGGGCTGCTGGACCGCGACGGCAATGCCGGGCCCTCCGATATCGACCACCTCGCCGTTGGCGGCATTCAGATCGTCGTCGCCGCGGGCGCCGTCCACGAAGTGCAGGGTGATCACGTTGCCCGCGATTTCCGCACCCGTGGCGCCATCGAAAAGAAATTCATACCAATGGGGAGTGGGTTCGGAAGGCGTGGGGCCGTACTTGTAATATTCATCCACCGTCTCTCCGGGCGGCAGATGGATGGAGAGTGCGGTGGCGCCACCCGGTACGACTCCGGTGACGGTGAAATGGAAAAATCCGTAGGGAAAATCGACATCCGGGCTGTCCGCCGGGGATGGATTGCCCTCGGCGCTCACCGCGCGGATCCGGGTCCCCGCCGGTGAGGACAGGGTAACATAAGTGGAAAGATCGGCTGTAAACAGGGAAGCGACGTTTTCCTGGGTGTTGTCGGCCACACCGTCGCCGTTTCCGTCATAGCCGGCGTCGCCGCCATCGGGCCCCATCTCCTGGTTGGCGCAGAGCCCGTCGCCGTCGGCATCGTTTCCGGCATCCAGGGGACATGCGTCGTCGTGACCGCAGATGCCGTCCCCGTCCTCGTCGTTGGAGGGATCCAACGGGCAGGCATCTTCGCAATCGAAAAGGGCATCGCCGTCCGTGTCGACATCGGCCACGCCGCAGCCGCAGATGCCCGGAGCGATTTTGCCGCCGTCGGCGGGACAGCCGTCGGCATCCGCGCAGACACCATCGCCGTCGGCATCGTCGGCGCTGTCCAGGGGGCAGGCGTCGATGCAATCCGCCGCCCCGTCGCCGTCGGAATCATCATCGGGGGTGCCGCAGCCACAGATTCCGGGCAGCACCTTGTCCGGATCGCCCGGGCACAGGTCCGTGCCGTCTCCGATAACGGTGATGGGATGGGTGACGAGGAGCTTGCCGCCCCGTTCGTCCACCACGGTCATGGAGACCCGATAGTCTCCTGGTACCGCGTAATTATGAACGATTCCGGCTTCCCCGGTGGACATCGGATCGCCCTGGCCGGCACCGAATCGCCAGACGAAGTGGTCGATCCGGCCATCCGGGTCGGTGGCCTCCGCGGTGAAGGTCACGGGCGATCCGGCCACGGCCACGGTGGGCGCGAAGGTGAAATCACCCGTTGGAATCAGGTTGCTGCCCATCTTCAACAACCAGGTACCGCCCCCGGTCGAGTCGCCGGCCAGGACGACCACGCCGCCGTCTTCCTGATAAACCACCGCCTGGCCGGTCTCCTCGCTGTTGGCCTCGCCGAGGGTGCGCTGCCAGGCCAGATTTCCCAGGTCGTCGGTGCGGGCGATGTAGAGATCGTAGTCTCCCGATCCGCCCTCCCGGACCACCAGTTCGGCACCGGCCAGAACATAGCCGCCGTCCGGAGTCACATCGCCATCGTCTATGAAATCGTCATCGTACTCCGTGCCCCAGGTCTGTTCCCAGTCCGGAACGCCGTCGACGCGGAGTTTGATCAGGGCATATTGGCCTTCAAAGGTGCCGGCGATCAGGTACCCGCCATCCGGGGTCTGGCGGACCCATTCGCCGGCGCCCTTTCCCCGTGACTGGGAAAGTTCACGACGCCACTGCTCGACGCCGTCGCCATCGGTCTTGATCACGACGATGGGATCGGCCGAATGGCTGGAATAGCGCCCGCACACGACCACGTAGCCGCCGTCCGCGGTGGGGGTGCCCGCATGCCCCTGGAGCGGCAAGTCTCCGGAATTGCTGTAGGACTGGCTCCATAACTCGGCACCCGTTTCATCGATCCTGACCAGGCGGGCGTCGATGAAACTCCCCCCGAATTCGGCGGCTCCGGATCCGATCAGGATATAGCCGCCTCCGGAGACGCGCTTGAGATCGAAGGCATCGTCGTACGAACCCAGGTCGAAGAACTGTTCCCAGAGGATATCGCCCTGGTCGGCACTGATTTTCAGGACGCGCATGTCGCGGGTTTCCCCGGTTTCGGCCTTGTCCCGGAATCCGGCGACCACATAGTTGCCGTCCGGCGCCACCACGGCCTTGCGGGCCGAGTCGTTATAACGGTGGCTGTCGGGATAGACGCGCTGCCAGAGCAGATCGCCCCGGCTGTCGAGTTTCATCACCCGCCAATCGCACCAGACACCGGTGTTGCAATTGATCCCGCTGACCAGGAAGCCGCCGTCCGGCGTCTCGATCATGTCGTAGCCCCAGTCGCGGCCGTCGCCGTATTTGCGCTCCCACTGGATCTCGAGGGGCTCGGCGACCACCGTCCGGCGGGCCTCCCGCCGCACGCCGTCGTCGTCGGTGACGTAGAGGGTTACGGTATACTCGCCGGGGGCAATATAGATGTGCTCCGGCGTGGGTCCTTCGGCGGTGTGGCCGTCGCCGAAATCCCATTCATAGCGGATGATATCACCGTCCGGATCGGCCGATCCGCCGGCGTCGAATCGAATCGGCGTCTCGATGAAGAAGGGACTGACGGGCGAGAAGGTGAATGCGGCCGTGGGTGGCTGATAACCGCCATCGAGCTTGACGATGTACATCCGGTCGGTCCCCTCCCAGTAGGCGCTTCCGGCCGCGACCAGCGCGCCATCACTGCCCTGGAGGATGTCCCGGCCAAAGTCGTTTCCCGCGTCCCCCAGGACGACATCCCACTCCGGCAGGCCGGAGGCATCGGTTTTCAGCACCCACATGTCGGCGCCGCCATGCCATGCGTAGGAACGGGTGGTGCCCGTGACGGCGAACCCGCCGTCCGCGGTCTGGATCAGGGATGCGCCCCAGTCGTCCAGGCCCGTGGCTCCCCGGGTCGGTGTGGATCGGCCGAAGGTGCGGCGCCAGGCCTGACTGCCGTCCGGATTGAGCTTGACCAGTACCAGATCGGTATGATCGGGATCGCCGGCCACCATGGCCGAACCGGTGGCCACATACCCGTCGGCCACCACGATTACCGATCTCAGGTCATCCGACCCGCTGCTCCATTGGACCGCGGGGGGGGTATCGGCATCGAGCTTGTACATCCCGTTCTCCGTTGCCACTGCCAGACCGCCGTCACCGGCCCGCGCCACCGAATGGATCACCGGGGAGATGTAATTGCCGGCCCCATCGTCCACGTGCATCTCCCAGGAGGCATCGCCGGCCGCGGCGACGCGCAACAGGTAGCCATGGCTGTTGCCCGGGGATGCTCCGTTGCGCCCCAGGCCGCCGATAATATAGCCGCCGCCGTCTGCGACGAGGCTGTACCCGTGGTCGGTGAACGGATGTCCGAATCCGGTGGCCTCCCACTGTTTTTCAAAGGCGGCGTCGGTTTTCAGCAGCCAGACATCGGGCAGGTAGTATTCCTGGGCGCCGAACGTATAGGCCTGGTGGCGGGCGCCGGCAATCACGTAGCCGTCCAGTGTCCCGGTGCCATCATAGGAGGGAATCAAATCGAAGGCTTCGTTGTGGTCGCTCTCGGTATCGAAAATCCTTCCGGCTTCGACCATGCCGGTGGCCGGGTTGAGGCGGGCAAAGGCCGACCAGTAGTCCAGGGCCGGTCCCACCGGTCCGTTTTGCCGGCCGGCGACGATATACCCATCCACTGTTTCCGCGACGGCGGCGGCTGTGCTCTCGGTGAGATGCAGGGTCCCCCAGCGCCCCCCCAGGGGAACGGGAAAATCGTCCAGTGGATCGTCGGCCATGGCAACGACATGGCCGAAAAGCACCAGCATCAAAGCAAACGCAACCCAACCGATCTTCGTCCAGACCTTCATTTTTCCCTCCCGTCGTGATTGAGATGACATGGCGTTCCACATTTCAAACGACCTGTTCCTAAGGACGCCGAAGTTTCCGGATTCTCGCAGGGGAAATGTTCAGAAAGTCTCTCTTCGGTCCCGAATCGTTTCCGGGCGCAAGGGGGGATCTACCGGGCCGGGCCGGGGGCGGGCTTTCGGTCGGAGAAATGGTGCTCGATCCTGGTGGTGATGGCTTCGACGAGATCCGAGGCCATGGCGGTCACGGGTGTCCGCGTGTCGTAGGTGGCATTGACCATGGCGATGACCCGGCCGGTTTCGGTTTCGATGCAGCGCAGGGAGACCTGGGTATGCGGCGCGCTGTGCACCATCCTTCCGGAAAGGATCAGATTCGCAGAGGCCAGCCGGCCGAGGGCCAGGGTTCCCTGGGGATCGGCCAGTCTGGAGGTGCCCAACTCGAGCTCGCCCAGGATCTTGTCCAGGAGCGCGCGCTCCACCACCTGATAGCGTCCGCCCTGCAACAATAGGTCGCTGATGCTGCCGGCCAGCAACCGGGAGGCGCCCTCCTGGAGGGTGGGTCCCATCTCCTCGAAATCCATCACCCAGCAAGTCCACGGTCCCTCGCCAACCGGGCGCCGGGCTTTCGCCGGCGCGTCGGCGGCCTCTTTTTCCAAGTCGTGGATCAACTCATCGATGCGTTTCTGGCGGGTCTGATCCGTCTCGTATCCGGCCCTGGCCGCCAATTGCCGGGAGAAGGCCCGCACGGCCGGATCTTCGCCGACGCCGGCCGCTGCCTGTTGCAGGACCGTCGCGGCCTGCTGGTATTCGCCCTGTTTTTCCAGCAGCACGGCCTGGGCCAGATACGGACGGCCGTTGGCCGGCGTCAGATCGGAGGCTTGCCGGTAATAGTTCAGGGCCTGGTCGGTCAGGCCGGCTTCCGAGGCGATACGCCCCAGTCCGATCAGGGCCTCGGCCCGCTCGGAATTTTCGCTGCGCGGCGCCTGGATGGCGTCCTGGTAGAAACCGCGGGCCTGCTCCACGTTCCCCTGGTAGAAACGGATGTTGCCCAGAAGGACATAACTGAGACCGCGCTGGGGATCCTTCTGCCGCAGATCGTAGCAGGCGCTCTCGGCCTGGGCGTAATTGCCCGCGCTGAAGGCCGCCAGGGCCTGGTGTTCGTATTGGCGGGCATCCCGGCCGAATCCGAAGAAGTAGATCCACAGTCCCGCCAGAATGACGAGGACCCCCAGGCCCGACGCCGCGAGGTTGCGCCGCCGGTCCACGGGCTGCCGGCCCAGGGGCAGCACGTCTTCCGGTTTGCGCAAACCGCCGGCGGGTTGGGGCATGATCGGCGTCGCCGTCTCCACGTGGGCGGCCACGACATGATCCACCGGCGGGGCGTCCGGCTCGACCGCCGGCAGATAGGTGCTGGACGGATCTCCGTAAAGCAGGTAGCTGGCCCAGATGATATTCTCCTCGCCGTTGAGCTCGATGAGCGCAAGGCGGGCGGCCTGCATGGCCCGGCCCACGCTCATTCCCGATCGCAGGTGGTCGTAGAAATGGAGGGCGAAACGGCGGCTCGATTCGTCCGCCACCTCCCAGAAGGTGCCGATATAGTGCTTGACTCCCGCCAGGATGAAGGCATTGGCCATGTCGAAGATGCGGTCCTGGATGCCTATCCCGGCATCGGCGTGGGTACTCCGGCCGGACTGGCAGGCATTGGCGAACACCAGAGACGGCATGATGCCGGTGCCGGCCATTTTGATGACCCGGGCGGCGTTGAAACGGCCCTCGTCCAGCCGCCAGCCGCCGGCTTCGGGATCCTGCTCGTCGTAATCGGCATGGCCGGCGAAGTGGACCAGGTCGTAGCGGCGCAATTTGGCCTGGACGAAATCGAGGGTGATGCCCTGGGTGCGCAATGCCGCCCAGATCCGGTCGCTGCCGTCATCCATGGCGTTGCGGATGCCGATGCCCTCTTCATAGGCCGAGGCCAGGTCCGCACAGGGATCGGCCAGGATCAGCATCTGCAGCGGCAGGTCCCGGGTGCGTGACTGGGGTCCGACCATTGGATGGGAAGTACGCACCAGGCGTCCCATGGAAAACCGCTGACACAGGAACCGGTCTCCGTCATGGAGCAATTCCCACGGAATGGATACCAGGGTATCGTCCAGGGTGACGACCAATTGCCGGCAGGCGGTGGCGTTGAGTTGCTCCTTGATGCGTCCGGACAGCAATTCGTCCCGGAACCGCTGGCCGCTCTCCTTCAATCCCTCCAGCAACTCGGCGGTAAGGCGGCCCTGCCGGTTGGCCCGGTTGAGGGTGGCGACCATCCGGCGGCACTGCTGCTGGATGCGAACCATGGGGACGTCCAACTCTTCCACGTGGCGCACCGTCTGCATCTCTCCGGCCTGTTGGGAGGCCAGGCTCACCTTGAGCCTTTCCCGGCCCTGGGCGATATCCAGGTGCAGTATTTCGTCGTCGGCTGTGGAATGGAGCGCCATGTCGGTCACGGATTTCCTGCCTGTTCCCTCCGATCCGGCGGACGTTGATCCCCCGCCAGCTCGAATGTGTATTCTCCGGCGACGGTACCCCGCCGGACGAAGAGAAGGGTGTAGATTCCCGGGGCGATTTCTTCGAACACCAGGGGACCGTCCCCCAGCATCATGGAGACCAGTTCGCGTCCCTCCCGGGTCAGGGCCACCCGTACCGGTTCCGAGAGTTGAACGCCCTCGTCCATGGCCACCCGGATGAGTGCGCTGCGATCATGCTGGTGTTCCAACTCGATGATTACCGCCAGATCTCCGAACTGCTTCCGGCGCCGCAATCTTCCCTCGGCCGCCGGCGCCTCTGTGCCGCGCACGGCCATGTGCACGGCCGCGCCCCGGAATCCGACCTGCTCCCAAAGCGCCTTGGTGCGTGCCAGCCAGCGATGCAAGTCCGGCAGAGGCGGACGTCTCCGCCGCGGAGCCCGTAGCGCGGCCACCTGTTCCACCGCCTGGTGGGTCAGTGCCGCCGGAACCGGGAACTTGGATTCCGTGAATTCCTCCTGGAGCAAGTGCGCGCATACGGCGGCCTGTTCCCGGCAGTCCGCGCAATCGGCCAGGTGGTCCTCCATCCGGGACCGCTGCTTGGCCGGTAGCCGGTTTTCCAGAAAATCCATCAAATATTCTTCGTCGGGACACGGGTTCTGCTTCATCTGCGCCACCTATGTCGGGTATCGGTTGTTGACGGGACGTTCTTCGCCGTCGATCTCTTCTGGCAACAATGGACGCCGGCGAATGCCGTTCCTCGCACCCGGAAACGGAAAACTTTCCTCCCGGGTTTCAATTGTCCGTCTCCTGGCGCACTATTTTGTCGACGGCCCGCTTCAGTCGCTGCACCGCACGGTGTTTGACCGAATGGATATTGGCGTCCGACACCTGGAGTACCTGAGCCGTCTGCTGCAGGCTGCAGCCCTCCAGGCAATGCATGCGGATCAACAGCCTGTCCCGCGGGGCCAGGACCGCCAGGCCGGCCTCCAGGCATCTCTCTCGCTCTTTGGCGGCCAGGCAGTCCCAGGGCGAAGGGCACGTCACCGCCAGATCGGCCACCGCCTCCAACGGCACCATGTCTTTTTCGTGGGCCAGGGCATCCTTGCGCCGGCGTAGATGATCCAGCACGGTCCTCACCGTGATCATCCGGATCCAGGAGGCCAGGCTGCAACCGTTGCGTCCCTGGTACTGGGCCAGTTTCCGGCAGCCGCGTTCAAAAAGCCTGACGAACACGGTGCTGTGCAGATCCTCGATATCGTTCTCGCTGAGGGTTTTGGATTTGCTTTTCAGGGTGCCGAGGACGGATGCATAGACCAGATTGGAAAACCGGCGCACCAGGAGGGTCTGGGCTTCGGCATCGCCATCCAGGCAACCGGCGATCAGATGGCGGTCTCCGCCGTTGCGGGTCGGTGGCGCAATGTTGTCGGCTGGGGGCATGGGTCTACCTGCCGGGCATCACTGGGCGATGACCTTGTTTCGGGGGGCGATCTGCGGGTCGCAGCCTTCCAGGAGCCGGGCCTTGGACATGCGGGGGTCCAACTGGACCACCCGCGCGCGGCCCAGCACCTGGTGGTCCACGGCCGGGTCCTCACCGGGGAAATCCACCTCGCGATCCTGGTAGACGATCAGGCGGCGCTGGGAGCGGATCTGTTCGCTGCCCAGGTCGGTGAGGATCATCTCCCCGTGTTTCTGCAATACCTTGCCGCTGACCAGGGGAAATTCGCGGTGTATCTTCAGCGCCAGGGCCCGGGCCAGGTCCTGGTAACCCACCAGGGACTTGACCTCTCCATAGACATCGGCGGCGGCCAACACTTCGCTGGTCTCGGTATCCACCACCCGTCCGACGATTTCGATGCCCATGCGGGTCTCCACCAGGCTGCCGGCCACGATGGCATGGGCCGCGGCCATGCGCCCCAGTCCCAGGGCGGTGGCCGGGTCGATCAATCGGGAACGGCTGAGTTTCTGCTCCCGGAGGATCTGTTCCAGAAGGTAGCGCTCCACGATCTGAAACCGGTGGCGCTGGTGCAGTTGATAGATGAAGCTGTCCTGGAAGGCATAGCTGGCCGGCGATACGTCGCCGGCCTGTTCGAAGGGAAAGACGCCCAGGCGCAACCGTTCGCTGAGCAGCAGGGCCTGGGGCACCTTGCGCTCGATGGTCAGCTCCCGTCGGGTTACCTGGCCGCCAGCATCCCGTGCCTCGATAATGATTTGGTTGACCCCTTCATTCAGGGCCACGACGTGGTTGAAGATCACCAGCGGCCCGGGCACGGGCAGCACGGATTCTCCGTTGACCCGCACATCGGTGACCCGTTGGCGGTCGCGCACGCTGCCGGCCAGCGCCACCTGATCCATGTAGACCGTCTGCCGGTCCTGCCACCCTTCCAGACGGATCACCGGAGGCCCGTTTTCCCCCGCCGGCCGCCAGCCGGCCAGGAGCGCACCCGACTGCAGGCCGGCCACAACCAGCGGCTTGCAAAACGCCGCCGTCAGCGTGCCGGCCGGAAGTCTCACCCGGGTGACGTTTCCCAGGCGGTCGCGGGCTTCCAGGAGCAGCGGATCCCGGGCGCCTTCGATATCATGCCGGAAATCCGTCCGGATGCCCGGCACGATATCCACCTCCCTGTCCGCCACCTGGAAGGCGGCAACCCCCGATGGATCGTGGAGGGTCCCCTCGATCCGCCAGCGGCCGTCGTCCAGACGACGGGGCGTCATGGCGATCCAGGGTCCCTGCCGGTCCACATGGACCACGACCCTACGGCGGGTGGTTCGGCCGGACAAGTTGGTCGCGGCGATGAAGACCTCATGGCGCCCCTGCGGAAGATAGAGGGGATGATCGAAGGGGACTTCGATCCGGGACCCGGCTTGAAAGACGGCCTCCTGATTCACGGTGAGCCGGGCGACGAAACCGGTATCGCGGGCGCGGCCCCTGATTCGTACCGGCTGTTCCCGGGTGCGGAATCCGGGTGCCGGAATATCCAGGGTCAGGTCCGGCGGCGCGACGGGGCCTCCTTGTTGGCGGATCAGGGCTTCGCGGACCCGGTCGAGATAGTAGCGGGCCTTGGCGCTGGGATAGTCTTCAATGGATCGTTCCAGTTCGCGACGTGCATCCTTCAACTCGCCGGCCAGCCAGTGCAGCACCCCCAGTTCCCGGTGGGGAAAATAATCGATAAAGTGCATGCCGTAGGTGCGGGCCATGCGCTGATCCCGTGAACGCCGGCCGATGGCGGCCAGCAGGTCGTCCCGGGCGGCGGCAGGGTCCCCGGCATCGGCGGCCTCCAGGGCCCGGCTGTAGTGATTCCACCAGCGGTGGCGGAAGAGGGTCCCAGAATCGGGCCGCAGATCGTCGTCTCCCATGGGGGCCGGGGCGCAGGCCACTGCCAGCATCAGCGCCAGCAGGACGAGGAGTCGCATTTGTCTGAATCGATTCATAGCGGTCGGGTCGATGGTTTACATCAATGGACGCCGATTCCATAAATTTATCGCACTTGCCCGATAAAAACCCGGCAGCGGGGGATCACCGCCCGATCGGCGCACCTCAACCGCCCACCGAATGGGCATTGTCCTTGGCTAGCGGGCCTCCGCGCCGAAGTAGTAGATCAGGGATGCCAGCAGGGTGTGCTGATACTCATCGGTCCTGGAATTGGCGATGAGGTTGCCGCTGTCCAGATCAGTGCCCCAGCGCAGTTGATACGCCAGGTCCAGGCTGAAGCGTCTGCGGCTCAGGCCGGCCCCCAGGGCCAGGCCGTAAAAATCGCGGGCCCCCGCCTCACCCGGCTCGGGGTCGTAGAACAGCCCTGCTCGCAGGGGCAGGGCCAACCGGTAGCGGGGCAACAGCAGGGCGTACTCGGCGCCCAATCGCACGTGGGTGGTCGGGTCTACCTGGCTTTGGCTTTTCAGACGGCCGTCGATGGGGCTGAACTCGACGCCCTGGCCATCGATGAGGGTATAGTCGTCCCAGAGGGTGCGGGAGACGTCCAGGGCCAAAGTCCAGGCATCTCCGAATCTCCGGGACCAGCCGATGCCAAAAGAGAGAGGCATCTTCAGTTCGACTTCTTCCTCGACGACGATGGGTCCGCTGACGACAACCGAATCGACGGGTGCCCCCACGGTTTCCGTGGATTGGAACGTAAAGCGATGCGCCAGGGTGGCCTTGAAGGGGGTCTTGATCACGATGCCCCAGCGGCCCCAGCCGTCGGTCTCCCACAAGGCACCGAGGTTGGCGTTGATGCCCCTGAATTTTTCAAAACGGTCCTCGATGTCGGTATCGATGGCCACCGGGGCCCCGGTCAGGGTGCCGTTGGAGCGGACCCGGTAGTGCTCCCGCCAGCCGTTGTCCCAGCCCAGTTCGTCGGTCCAGATATTCAGGGTGACGCCCAGGGAGAACCGGGGCGTGATTTCGATGGCGCCGGCAATGCCCAACGCCCGGACACTGCCGGTTTGTTCGAAATCGATCTGCTGGACGAGGTCCAGTCCGGCATTGTCGGAGAAATCGAGGGCGTGGTGAAAGCTGCGGTCGAAATCGTAGAGCTGCTGGAAGGTAAGGGCGAAGACCATGTTTCGCCCCCAGGCCACGGGCAGGGCGGCGCTGGCGTAATTCAATTCGGAACGGCCGTCATCGACGCTGTTGTCGATCTCCGGGTCGATGTCGGACGTGAAGTCGGCACGACGGTCGATATAGGCACCTACGAGGGAGAGTTCGGGCTTTTCCAGCTGGATCAGACCGGCCGGGTTCCACGATGCGGCGGTGGCGTCATCGGCCACGGCGATAAATGCGCCGCCCATGCCCTGGGCACGGGCGCCCGACCCCACCGGGACCGGCGGCGACGCCACGCCCACCTGTTGGAAGAGGGTCTGCCCCCATACCGGTGCGGCCGGTACCAGGCAGATGCCTGCCATCATCAGCAAGGTTGCGGTTTTGCCCCCCTGCCGCCGGCGACGGCATAAAAAAAAAACGAGCCCCCCGACCACTCCCCACAACCATTGCAGCGGTATACCGGAAGCAGCCGGCCCGGATTCTGACGTCAGCGAACCGATGAAGCAGTATCCGCCGCCATCGGCGGCGCCGGAACCGCTGCCTGGTGAGGGCACACCGACGGGGTTGAGGGTGGCCCCGGGAGTCATGGCAAAGTCGTGCCAGGTCACATCGCTGCCATAGACGGTCACCCCGCTGACGGAGGCGATCTGGTAGTCCTGGGCCGATACGTAGAGGTCGAAAATGCCGGCGGGCATCACCATCATGTAATCGCCCCCCACCGAATAACAGTGGTTGCCCAGGTCGGTGGTTACCGTGGCCTGGTGAATGGGCTGCGCGGAATTGTTGTCCCACACGGTGCCGGCGATGACGCCGGCGCCGGTGTGCTGGTACATGCCGGCACCGGTGGCGGCATAGAGGCTGCCGCTGGTGATGGCATAGACGCTGGACGGCGGGGCGCCGAGATCGAGCCACCTGCCGGCTCCGTTGGGAGAGATGAAGATCCCGGCGTTGGCCGTACTGGCGTAAACGATATCGGGATTGGTGCGGTGAAAGGCCAGGTCGGTGACGGAGCGGTAAATTGTGCCGGGCGTGCGCAGGATGTCCCACTGGCCGCCGTCGAAGCGGAACAGGCCGCTGTACCCGTCGGTCATGAAGAGGCGCCCCCCGGCGGTGCCGAAGAGATCGCCCGCGTTGCGGGTCTCCGGGACCGGCAGCAGGGACCAGGTGGTGCCGTCGAAATAGAGGATTTCGGCGCCCAGGCCGGTGGAGACATAGAGTTCCCCTGCCGGCGTACCCCAGATGCCTTCCCCTTCCTTCGAGGCGACACCGGGGTTCATGGACACCCAGTCTGTGCCGTCATAGCGCAGCATGGTGTCGTTGGCGCCCACCGCGTAAAAAGCATCGGGACCCGAGGCCCAGATATCGTGCAATGGGTTGTGGGTATGGGTGTCGGAAGGCGACCATTGCCGGCCGTCGAATCGCAGGGCCAGGCCGTCGGCGCCCACCGCCATCACCTGGTCGCCCCCGGCGCCGTAAACGCTGCTCAATTCCAGGGTCGTGCCACTGGCCATGGAAGTCCAGCGGCTGCCGTCGAAATGGACGATGGCGCCGTTGGCCCCCACGGCAAAGACCCGGTCCGGGGCGGACGCCCATACGCTGTTGAGCGTCTCGGTGGTGGGGCTCGGCATGGATGACCATTGGGTGCCGTCATAGTGCACGATGGTGCCGTTGGCGCCTACGGCCCAGACCGCATCGGTGGATAGGCCGTGAATACCGTAAAGATTTTCGGTGGTGCCGCCGGACTGGATGGTCACGGATTGACCGTCAAAGTGAAACACATCCCCATACCAACCCACCGCCATGGCATGGTCGTTGCCGGCCGACCAGACGTCGAAGGTGGCCACCCGTTGGTTGGGCAGGCCGTCAATGGCCTGGCTCCAGGTGACGCCTCCGTCGGTACTCTTGAACAGCGGGGGATTTTCGTTCCAGCTGTATCCGCATCCGGCGTAGAGCACGTTGGGATCGCGGGGATCGATGCGCACGGCGTTGATGACGGCATCGCTCAGACCGGTGCGTTGCCAGGTATCGCCGGAGTCGCGGCTCTCCCACAGATCGCCGAAGACCCGCGGGATGTAGAAATTGCCGCCCCCGGCGAAAACATGCCGCGCATCGTCCGGATCGATGACCACCGAGTTGAAATCGTAGTCCTGGCCTTCGGCGTTGACCCCATCCAGGACCGGTGCGAAGGTGGCCCCGCCGTCGGTGCTGCGCAGAACCTGGTGCACGAATTGGGCGCCGGCGATAAATACGGTATCCGGCGCGGCGGCGTGCACGGCGATCTCGTTGATGCGCGCGCGGTTCAGATCGTTGCTGGCCTGCCAGGTGGTGCCGTTGTCGGCGGTGCGCAGCACAAAACCCTGGGTCCCCGCAAAATAGGAACTGCCGTCCCCGGGTCGAAAGCGGACGGAATGATAATTGCCGTTGCGGCGGCGCTGCCAGGCAGCATCCGCCGACATGCGTTCATACAAGCCCGATCCGCTGGCGGCGAGCATATGGGTGGTATTTTCCTTCTCTACGTCCACGTCATACACGATGACCGCGTCCAGGCCTTGGTTGACCGGGGTCCAGGTCTGGCCGGCATCCCCGGTCCGGACCACCCCCAGCGCATAATCGCCCACGTAGATCCGGTCCGGATTGCGCGGATCCACGGCCAGAACGGCGGGCGAGGTGGCCACCCGCTCGTCCATGGAAATCGTCTGCCAATTGGCTCCCCCGTCCCTGGAAACGGAAAACTTCGGTCCGGGCTCCGTGCCCCAAGGAAGGTACCAGACGGCATACATGGAAAGGGGGTCGCCCGGCGCGTAACCGACATCCGAGGCGTAGACAGATCCGGCAACGGGATATTCGGACAGCCACTGGGTCCCATCGAAGGTCAGGTGGACCACCCCCATGCCTCCGGACACCAGGGCCTCGTCCTCGCCATGGGGTTTGAGGGCGACGGCCACGATCCCGCCCAGCACCGGTTTGGGGTCGATGGGCGTGAAGGTAAGACCGCCGTCGACGCTGCGATAAACGGTGCCGTCCCAGATTCCCCCGTTTCCGTTGGAGTTGGTCACGGCCCAGACCACATTCGGGTTACCGGCATCCACGGCCAGGTCTTCCACCTGGTAATCGAGGTCTGCGCCCTGATTCATCTTGGTCCATGACCGGCCGCCGTCCCCGGTACGGTAAACGGCGCCGCTGGTGGAGGAACTGGAAGGACCCGTGGTGCCGATGAAGGCCACATCGGGATTCGACGGATGCACGGCCACGGCCCGGCATTGGCGCCAGGCATCGCCGACACCGCCACACTGGGTGCAGTCCCGCTGCATCGTCCCGTTCAGGATATGTGTCCAGGTGGCGCCTGCATCGCCGCTGCGGGCCACCCAGAAATTATGCACCGCCCAGATCACGTTGGAATCCGAAGGGGCAACGGCCACGTCGTAAACGACGTGCTCCTGGAAGGTGTCCTCCCCCTCCATGAGATGATCCATCACCAGTGCCTGCCAGCTTTGTCCGCCGTCGCGGCTGGCGAACAGGCCGCCGCCCAGGTAGGTGCCGGCGTACAGGGTATCGGGATTCTGTGGATCGACGGCGATGGAGTAGACCGAACCGCCGTAGATCCCCAGGTTGGTCCAGTTTGCGTTGGAAAGTTGCGGCCAGAGAAGGCCCAAGAACGGAAGAAATAAGAAGATCAGGAACTTGCGCATCTGGTAACTCCCCGTTTGAGCAACCGACCCACTACCTTCAAGCCCAGCGTAGGCAGGTCCCGTCCCATCGAGAAGTAGACCGATTGAATTTTGAACGTTGCTACAGCCTGGCCATGGTAGGGATAGCTTTTATTTATGTGACATGCTTGCGGGCGGGTGTCAAGGGGAAGGAAGGGGGTCGGCAGGGCAATTGCGGGCAGCCGGGCAGAGTAGCCGGCCAGGTGGGGCGGCGGTCCGCGCCCCACGCAATTTCGTTTCCGCGCGGCTGCGCCGCACGGGAACTCGTTGCTGACGGGGCGTGGACCGCCGCCCCGCCTGGCCTTCTGCGCTGCTGCCTGCGATGGCCCTGTGGGAGTGGGGGAGAAAGGTCGGGATGGACGCCTTCCGGCAGCTGTTACTAAAAGGTTGCGGGATCCGCCGGATAGCTGCCCAGGCACTTGATCCGAATGGCCATCTTTTTCAACTGGGCCATTACTCCGGCCACCAGCGGGTCCTTGACGTCGCCTTCGAAATCGAGAAAGAAGCTGTAATTGCCGGGATCGGAGCGCAGCGGCATGGAGGCGATCCGTGTCAGGTTGATGCTGGCTTCGGCGAACAACCGCAGGACATTGAAAAGCTGGCCGGCTTCATGGGCGGTGGCGAAGATGATGGAGGTCTTGTCTCCGTGGACCACGCCGTTCTCACGGGAGAGCAGCAAAAACCGGGTGTGGTTGGCGGCGCCGTCCTCGATGCCTTTCTTGAGAATATCCAGGTCGTACAATTCGGCGCACAATTCGCTGGCAATGGCTGCCGCCGCACGGGGGTTCTCCCGGGCCATCATCTTGGCCGCTCCGGCGGTATCGTAATAGGGGCGCGGCTCGATTTTGTGCTCCAACAGAAATCGATTGCATTGGGCCAGCGCCTGGGGGTGGGAGTAGACCACCCGCACTTCGCCCAATCCTGTCTCCTGGGGTGCCAGAAGGCAGTGGTTCACCGCCACCTTGACTTCACCGATCACCTTGAGTTCGGTGGTGGTCAACAGGTCGTTGACCTGGGTGACGGCCCCCTCCAGGGAGTTCTCCACCGGAACCACACCCAGGTCGAAATGCCCCTGGGCGACCCCCCGGAAGACGTCAACGAACTCCAGGCAGGGGATATATGCCCCTCCCGGGACCAGATGTCGGGAGGCCACTTCGCCGTAGGCGCCATGTTCGCCCTGGAAGGCGACCAACTGGCGGTTCTCGTTCTGCAGGCGCTTGCTCTCCTCGATGATGGTGGCCAGCAATTGGCGGGCGAAGGAGTGCTCCACCAGCGCCAGGTTCATCCGTTCCGCCCGGGCCAGAACCACCTTTTCGCGTTTGGGATCGGCGATGTCGGTCTTGAACTTCTTGGACTGGATGGCCAGGCCCATGCGCTCCTGAAGCAGTACCAGCAGTTCGCGATCGATTTTGTCTATTTTGCGTCGAATATCTTCCAGCTTCATTTTCCGTTCTCCTGCCTAAATTCCGGCATGGCCTTCGATGAAACGAATCCCGCCCCAGATGTTGTGGAATTCAAGGTATTATGATGACGGCCTCCGATGGAACTGGGGAGTCGTTATAGCCAAAGGCGCCCGGGGAGTCAATCATTGGGAATCTGCAGGATAGAGATGTAGCATATTTCCGAGCAGAAGAGCCGGCGAAGCGGGCGGGAGGTTTGCGCCCCACGCAATTCCTTGCTGACGGGGCGCAAACCTCCCGCCCGCTTCGCCTCCTGCACTGCTGCCTGCGGTAGCCTTATGGTTGAGGCAAGGCGGAGTTGAAGCCGATGCCGGGCATCGGTCCGGTGGTCAGAATTGAATGTTGAGACTGGCGCGGAAGACGTTGACGCCGGAGGCGGCATCCGGAGCCGGCCCTGTGGGTTCGGTGGCAAGCCATGGCCCGAGGGACAGGACACCGCCGGGCATCACCCGTGCATAGTCGAAATCCAGGACGACCCGCTCGGTGGGCCGGTAATCGAGACCGATGGAGACGCCGACATGGGAAGACGGCTCCCGGCCGGCCGGTTCGACGGCATCGAAGGAATCGGCTTCCGGCGCCACGGAGAAGGCGGCGTGCAGGGAGAGGGATGCCAGGGGGATATAGACCACCTCCATGGAATATTGCCAGGCGTCCTTGTCGAGTGTGGCATCCAGGTCGGTCGCTGTTTTGGAATTCGGCCTGCTTTGGGGCGTCAGGTTGGGCCACGATTCGGTCAACACCACCCATTGAAAGGCATCGGTTGCACTGGTCGAGGCATTCAGGGAAGAGGTGGCCTTGAAAACCGAGCCTCCGAAAGTTGCGGCGGACGGTGCACCGGGGACCGGGGACCGGACCACCAGGGCGAGGGCCAGGGATTTTTCTTTCAAAGGCCGGATGACGGCGGCGGAGGCGAGACCACTGACCCGGATGCCGGTATTCCGGTGACCGGGATGCACCCCCGCTTCAAGGACGCCGCCGAGATGAGGCGGCAGGTTCACTCCCGTGGAAATCGGATGATAGACATCAGACCGGGCAGCCTCGCCGTCATGGGACCCGGCCCAGACCGGCCCCTGCCCCCACAGGACAAGAACTGCCAGGGCCAGGACCATGCACAGGATTCGATGTCGATTTCGGGAGTTCGCCATAATGGTTCCATGTGCAGGCGGTTCACGCCTGATTGATGGAAAGTCGTCACCAGAAAACGGATCATGATGGTCGATCGCATGGGTTCAGGATCTGAAGCAAGAGGAGGTGGTGGAACGTGGAACGGGATGGGATGTTCTGTTGCAAGGCCGCGACTGCGATGAGACAACTATGAAGTCATGTGTAGCGAAAATCGTCCCGGCAGGCAAGATAAATTATTTACCCACGGGTTACGCTACGACATATAGTATTTGTCTATTAATGACAACCCAACATGTAGTTCCCAGTCGCCAACCATCATTTCGCACCGATCCGGGCCTTGCGCAGCCGATCGGGGAGTCCCCATTGTTCCAGCAGCCGCGCGACGGGTGGGGGAACGAGATGGGCCCAGGTTTCGCCGTCGGCCATGCGTCCGCGGACCTCGCTGGCGCTGATGCCTTTCTCGTCGAGGGACACCTTGCGCAGAATGTGGGTCTGCAACCCCTGGGATCGGAAATAGTGATGTTTGCGCTCCCCCCAATCGTCGTAGATGCTTAGAAAATACACCGCATTCAGGGGAACGTAGTGGCGGTAGCGCTCGGGAAGGTTGATGGGCAACGGGACGATGGAAAAGTCGTTCAGTTGCAGACCTTGTCCGGCCAGGGTGGCTTTGACCAGCAAATACCGTTCATAATAGGTCAGCGGATTGGCCAGGGGATCGCTGCGATGGGGATCGGCGGCTTCGCTCTTCACCAGCAGCGGTTCTGGATTGGTGATGCCCACGACCAGGTGCCGGCAGAGCGCCTTGCCGGCCATCAGGTACTTGAGATGATCGTTGTGCAGTACCTGGAACCGACCATGGATCACTCCGGTCTGGTAAGGGAATTCACCGGCCTGCATGTCCATTCCTCTTCGGTTGGTGCCAGCCCCGCGCTACAAGGTAAACGGCGTGCAGCGGCCGGGCCAATAAGGTTGATCCTCCGGCATATCCATCAGGCCCCGCAGCTTGATGCGGTCCAGGGCGTTGAGAACCATCAACATCAATTCCCGCTCCCGCACGCCCCCCAGGGCACCTGCCGCGGCGGAGATTTCGTCGAACCGGGTCACCGCGTCCCGACGGATACCCGGACCGCGGAACAGCAACGGCACCGGCTCGCCGGAGTGGATCAGTTCGCCGCTGCTGGGGGTGGAATGGTCGGCACAGACCACCAGCAACAGTTCAGGATCCGACGTCAGCGTGGGGAGGGCAAGGGCCAGACCACGGTCCAGTGCCTCGATGGCCCGCCGCTTGGCCTCCGGGTCTTTGGTGTGGGCGGCTTCGTCCGGCACCTTGGTGTGCACGTGAATGAAATCATAATGCTCCCGTTGTTCGTAGGCCGACAGCAATCGTTCCGCCAGATCCCGACCGGGGTCCCGGCTGTCCTGGACACGGATGGCGTCCATGCCGAGATAGCGGCTCAGCCCGATGTAGACCAACCCCGATGCCAGGCTGAGCCCCCGCAGCCCGTACCGTTTTTCAAAAGGTTGCGCAGTTTTCAGGCGGCCGGCCCGCTGGGTAACGAGCCCGTCGATGGGATTCATCCCGGACCGGCAGCGTGATTGGTTGATCGGATGGGATGCGAGCTTCCGGTGGAGGGCCAGCAGATAGGCCTTCAATGTATTTGCGGTGCGGCAGGTAGCCTCGTGTGACTCGTAGCCGGCCAGGGGCCTGGGCTCCATGAGCAACCGGCCGGTCTGGATAGGATCGGTATCTGTAAAAAAGGGGGTCACATCGCCCTGGAGGGTCAGGATCCCGGACAACCGGTGGGTAAGCGTAAATTGGATCCGGATCCCCGCCTGGGTGAATTCCTCCGCCAGGGAGGCCAGTTGCCGGGCCTCCCCCGCCACGGGTGTCAATTTCCCGTCCCGCAGCACCAGATGGTTGTCCCGGGTTTCCAGAGAGGCGAAATGGGCCAGTACCGCCACCTCCTTCCGGCCGAGCTCGATACCGGCGCCCAACGCCTCCAGGGGACCGCGTCCGGGGAACAGATCCTGTTCATAGCCGAAAATGGCGAAGTGGGCGTTTTCGCTGGGCAGCGCTTCCCCCTGGCGGCCGGCGTGATACAATCCGCTGGCCCCTTCGGCGGCCAGTCGATCCAGGATGGGAGTGCGCGCCGCCTGGAGGGGCGTCTGATGGTCGAATTGCGGATAGGACCGGTCGCCCAGGCCATCCAGCAGGATCAGGATGCATTTTCTTCCCATGGGATGAAGTATCGAACAATCCGATAGGGGAGTCAACCGGAGAACCCGGATCCATGGTGTTGGTTTGCAATCACCGTCAATTGTAGTAAGAACCCGTCCAGGAATCGGAAACCTTTTTCATTCATCGACGCAACCATCCCATTACCGGCCGATAAGGAGTACCTATTGGATCCCGTACAAGGACACCTGGAAATTCTGGACCGCGGATTCGGTTTTCTCAGAAACATCGAAGGCAATTTTCAACCCACCCCGGACGACACCTTCGTCCCGGCGCGGATGATCAACCAGCACCAGTTGGGGGAAGGCGTATTCATCCAGGGGAGCGGTGTTCCGGGGGACGGGAAGAATACGAACAGGAAACTGGCCCGGATCGATTCCATCAACGGCCTGGCGACCGATGCGTATGCCGATGTTCGATCCCTGCAGGAACTGACCAGCATCAGCCCGACGGAAAGATTTCGGCTGACCCTGGGACCCAAAGATCACATGGGAGCCGCTCTGGATATGATCGTCCCCATCGGCAAGGGACAGCGCGGCCTGATCATCTCGCCGCCCAAATCCGGGAAGACCACCATCCTCAAACACATGACCAATGCCATCGCGACCAACCACCCGGATAGCGAAATCTTCGTCATGCTGGTGGATGAGCGGCCCGAAGAGGTCACCGACTTCAAGCGGTCCATCCGTTCCGGCCATGTGTTGCACTCCTCCGCCGATCAGGGTGTGGTCCAGCACATGCGCATGGCCCGCCTGGGCATTAACACCGCCATCCGTTGCGCCGAAACCGGCGAGGATACGGTGGTGTTCATCGACTCGCTGACCCGCATGTCACGCGCCTTCAACACCGATACCCCCAGCTACGGCCGCACCATGACCGGCGGTCTGGGGGCCAATGCCCTGGAGATTCCCCGCAAGATATTCGGAGCCGCCCGCAACATCGAAGGGGGCGGCTCCCTGACCATCATCGCCACCATTCTGGTGGACACCGGCAGTCGCATGGACGACATCATCTTTCAGGAGTTCAAAGGCACGGGCAACATGGACCTGGTCCTGAGCCGCGCATGCGCCGAGCAGCGATTGTGGCCGGCGATCCATATCAAGGATTCGGGAACGCGCAAGGAGCACCTTCTCCTCGGGAAGGAAGAACTTCAGGAGATCACCGAAATCCGCAGGGCCCTGGCCGCCAAGGACGAACCCGCCGCCCTCTCCACCCTCATGGAGCACATCATGAACAGGGAGTCGTAAGGTCCCGCGCCGCCGGATTCCAACTTCGGCAGCCCGTCGGCAATCGACCCGGGGATGAAATCGGATACCCAATTTCCCGGCGTTTGTCTCACCGTTTGAGTAATGCAATACCCAAATCGGCGACAAGGAGACGGGGATATTGTGATAACCCACCGATAATCTTGATATGAAAATTTGTGCATGGTTCTTGCTTGAAGTAGAAGAGGACGAAGGACGTACGTTTCAGGCCGTCGACCCCGGACATCTTCCAAATCAACTGTCACGACCGAAGAGGGGGTGGAGATATGGAACACCATCAGGCCAAGACCAACGAGGGCATCCGACGCCTCATCGAGCAAGGCCGGCGATCCTTTCGCCGATCGGAAAACCTGAATTTCTACTCCGAAGAAGACTACAAGGAAGCCGAAAAGAAGTATATCAAGCTCTGCGTCATCGGGCAAAGATGCTGAGCGTCCGTATGCGACCATAGGCGCGAAACACCTCCGGGCCTGATGCATTGATCCCTCCTGCTCGACCGGGTTTCGGATGGCAGCGGCCGGATATCCGGTCGATATCTTCAGACATCGTTATCGGTCCTCCTGCGGGGTCGCCGGCACAACGCGAACGAAGCTCCATCCGCCATCTACCAATCGGCGGCCTCCTCCTGCCCGATGCAACCTTCCCTTCACGCCCGGACGCCCCTCCCCGGCATACACCCCGGGCAATTGTCATTTTCCTGCAGAAATAGTGGATACAACCCAAGCCGGACGGCATTTCCAGATATAAACTACAAATTTGTTATCTATTTCGCGCCAACATTACATAAATGCAATATCATTATTCTATCTTCCAATCTTGTTATTATTATTAATATATTTAATATCAGTCAGTTATGAAATAAATTCCCGGCGGCACACTGCGTGCAAATCTATTTCGGATTTTATTTTACCGGTGCAAAAACAGTTGATGAAAAAGGAGGCGTTGATGAAATCCAACCTGAAAATTGCAATTTTGTTATTCATGCTCCTGCTGCTGATCCCTTCCTTTGTATCGGCCGCCGGGCAGGAAGAAGTGGACACCGGCACTACCGCCTGGATGCTCATCTCCACGGCCCTCGTGCTGCTCATGGTCCCGGGGCTGGCCATGTTTTACGGTGGCCTGGTACGGACGAAAAATGTGCTGGGCACCATGATGCACAGCTTCGTCTCCATCGCGATCATCGGCGTGCTGTGGGTCGTTTGCGGATATGCCCTGGCGTTCGGCAAGAACGTCCTGGGCGGATTCCTGGGCTGGAACAGCGATTACTTCCTGTTGAAAGGCATCGACGACACCATTACCAACGGCGTGCCCGAATACGTCCTGGCCATGTTCCAAGGCAAGTTCGCCATCATCACCCCGGCCCTCATCAGCGGCGCCCTGGCCGAGCGGGTCTATTTCAAAGGCTATACCCTGTTCATCGTCCTGTGGTTCCTGTTCATTTACTGCCCATTGTGCCATTGGGTCTGGGCCTCGGACGGATGGCTGTTCAATTCCGGAGCCGCCGGTGTCATCGATCTGGCCGGCGGGCTGGTGATCCATGTATCGGCCGGTGTCAGCGCACTGGTGGTGGCCCTCTTCCTCGGGCCCCGCAAGGGCTACCCCAAAAGCGTGATGGCACCCAATAACCTGGTCATGACCATGATGGGCGCCGGACTGCTGTGGGTCGGCTGGTTCGGCTTCAATGCCGGCTCCACCGTTCAGAGCGGATTGGCCACGGCCCGGGCGTTGACCATGACCCAGGTTTCGGCTGCCAGCGGTGCCCTGACATGGATGATTATCGAAGCCCTGACATTCCGAAAAGTCACCTCCCTGGGGTTTGTCTCCGGTATCCTGGCCGGCCTGGTGGCCATTACCCCGGCCGCCGGCGTGGTGCAGCCCTACGGCGCCATTTGCCTGGGCGCCTTGTCATCCATCGTCTGTTATTGGGCCCTGAATGCCAAGCTCAAGATCGGATATGACGACAGCCTGGATTGTTTCGGCATTCACGGCATCGGAAGCGGTTTGGGTGTGCTGCTGCTCAGCTTCTTCATCCGCGACAGCTGGATGGCCGCCGCCAACCAGAACGTGGCCGGATGGAATGCCTGGCATCAATTGCTGGTGCAGGTCAAAGGCTTCGGCGCCACCGTCGCCCTGGCCGTCGTCGGGACCTACCTCATCTGCCTGGTGGTCGAGAAAACAATCGGCTTCCGCCTCGAAGAGCAAGGCGAAGTCGAAGGACTCGATCAATATCTCCACAGCGAGAACGGCTACGGCCTGATCTTCCCCGAGTCGCGCTAAGCGAATACCGGGATATCCAGGGGGCACCGACACCGGTGCCTCCTGTTTTGTCCCGGGAGCCCTCTCCAGAGGGACATCATGGCCGATTCCCCGTGATTCCACCCGGCCTGCCGACCTTTTCGGATCTACCGACGTCGGACCGTCCAAAGCCTGCGAATTCCGATGCGCAGCGCAAAAGTCATCGATGCTATTGATTTAACAGGGCGTCCTTTTTATGATGGTGGGCATGCCCTGTACATCGATGAGCCGAATGCCATGCCATCCGGATACCGCGGTTGGCGCCGGAGCTGGCCACAACCGGTTCATCCACCCGGGAAGATGCGGAGACAGGCCCATTCCATGTTGAAAAAGATCATCAGCGCGCCCTTGCTGCATACCCTGGCCCTTGCCGCCCTGGTGCTTGCCGCCATGCTATGGCGGCTGCCCCCGCTGGCGAACCTGGAAAACGGTCACTTCGATTTCTGGGCCGAGCGTTTCCGGGCGCCGGAGGATCAGCCCATCGCCATCGTGGCCATCGATGACAAGAGCCTTGCGCATTTGGGGGAATGGTCCTGGTCGAGGCCCCAACTGACCGCGCTGGTACAAAAGCTTTCCGACGACGGGGCCCGGGCGATGGGGATCTGCCTGCTGTTCCATCGGCCCGAGGTCAATCCCGGCCTGCAGGAAATTCAGACCCTGCGGGAGGAATTGGCCGCGCAGTCCTTCAAGGGGGGACGCAGGACGGAACAGGTGCTGGAGCGCCTGCTGCGCCGTTCGGAGAGTCGGCTACGGCATGACGACCAGTTGATCGCCGCCATCCGCCACGCCAGGAACGTGGTCCTGCCCGTCCGCTTCACGATGGTGGCATCGACATCGGTGGACGAATCGATCTCCGGTTTGCTGGCAATCAACTCGTTGCGGACAGCGGGGGCACCGAACCGGCGGCCGGCGGCATGGATGGCCGAAGCCAATGCCTTGGGCCTGGACGGTCGGAGGCCGATCTTGGCAGCCGGGGTCCAGGCCACCTTCGCCGATCTGGCGGGCAAGGCCGGCGCCCTGGGCCACCTGAACCTGCAAGCCGATTCGGACGGCCGGCTGCGGCATGTCCCCCTGCTCATCGAATTCGATGGCCGGCTCTATCCCTCTTTGTCCCTGCAACTGGCCCTCAAACATATCGGCGTGTCCACCCGCGACGTGTCCATCGGCCGCAATGCTTCCGGCCGGCCGCTGCTGCGGGCGGGGCATCTGCAACTGGCGCTCGATCCGGCCTATCGCATGCTGATCCAGCACAACGCGCCCTGGACCCGCCAACGGACATACTCATTGAGCGAGGTCCTGGACGGCGCCATCGATCCGTCGGCGTTCAAGAATCGGATCGTCCTGATCGGTCTCACGGCCGGAGGGGTAGCCCCCGGTTTTCGCCTGGGCTCCCATGCCGGGGTTACCACGGTGGAGGTCATGGCCGAAACACTGGCCCGCATCCTTTCCTCGGATCGGCTCACCCGGCCTGGGTGGGCCCTGGTCCTGGAAATCACGGCCCTGCTCTATTTCGCCGGTCTGCTGGCGTTCGTGGTGCCGCGGGTCAACCTGCGGATCGGATTGTTCATCATGGCCTTTTTTCTGGCCGCCTGGTATGGGGCCGGCACCGCCCTGCTCTCCGGCTACGGCTTCTGGATCCGGCCGTACGGACCGCTGATCCTGACCCTGGCCGGCTTTGCCCTGATCCAGGTCACCGCCCACGCGCGCAGGCGCCGGCAGGAAAAACTGGAGTTTTGCAAGACCCTCGGACTTTCCTATCAGGGCCAGGGCATGCTGGACATGGCGTACGAGCAGTACATGCAATGTTCCGTGCGGAATGCAACCGTCAAGAATCTGCTCTACAACCTGGGTCTCGATTTCGAACGCAAGCGGATGTTCAACAAAGCCGTGGCCATCTACCGCCACATCCAGGGCAAGGGGGCGTTCAAGGATGTCCAACAGCGCATCGCCCGGCTGGCGGCCCTGGACGATCCCCTGGCCGCCACGGTGGCGGCCTCCATGGGCGAGCCCACCCTGCAGATGGACGACAGCCAGGCCAAGCCGGTATTCGGCAGGTACGAGATCCTCAGCGAGTTGGGCCACGGCGCCATGGGCACGGTCTTTCTGGGACGCGATCCCAAGATCAACCGCAGGGTGGCCATCAAGACCCTGGCCTATGCCGATGTCGATGCCAGCGAACTGGACGAAGTCAAGGCCCGTTTCTTCCGGGAGGCGGAGGCCGCCGGCCGGCTCTCCCACCCCAACATCGTCTCCATCTACGATGCCGGCGAAGAACACGACATGGCCTACATCGCCATGGAACTGCTCAAGGGAGAGGATCTGACCCACCATCGCAAACCCGGCCACCTGCTCCCGCAGGGCCGTGTCCTGACCATCATGGCCGACGTCACCGAGGCCCTGGCATACGCCCACAGCCAGGGGGTGATCCACCGCGACATCAAGCCGGGCAACATCATGCTGCTCAAGGACGGCCGGGTCAAAGTCACCGATTTCGGGATCGCCCGGGTGGTGGATTCCACGGCCACCCGCACCGGCATCATCCTGGGCACCCCCAGCTACATGTCCCCCGAACAGGTGACCGACAAACCCCTGGACGGCCGCTCGGACCTGTTCGCCCTGGGGATCGTCTGTTACGAGTTGCTCACCGGCACCAAGCCCTTCAAGGGCGAAAACATCAGCGCCACCATGCATGCCATCGTGCACACCGCCCACACCCCGGTCAAGCAGGTTGCCGGGGATATTCCCGACTGCCTTGCGGTCATCGTGGACCGCCTGCTGGTCAAGGCGCTGAGCAAACGGTTCCGGTCGGCGGACCAGGCCCTCAAAGCCATTGAGGCCTGCCGTGCCGAAATGGTATAGGAAAGGCAGTGACTATAGTTACGAGTGATCTAAAGTGACTACAGTTTTGGAACGCGCTTCGCGCGTGCCGATTGCCGTATGATGGACAGAATTCCGTGACTATAGCTCACTGTAGCTCACTATAGTCACTCGTAACAAAGTTCACTATAGTCACTCGAAACTGTCATTTTGAAGGAGACACACGCCATGGCCCTGCTCGTCCTGCTGCATGAAGGCTTGACCATCAAACGCATCCCCATCGACAGGGAACAACTGCTCATCGGCCGCGATCCCGATGCCGACGTCTACCTGGATGACCGGATGGCCAGCCATTCCCACGCAAGGATCGAGGTGGTGCCCAACGCCAAGGAAAAGGGCGGCGCCGATTACTTCCTCCAGGACCTGGAGAGCACCAACCATACCTTCGTCAACGGCAATCCGGTCACCCGCAAGAAGCTGGAACACGAAGATCGCATCCGTATCGGCAAACACCTGTTCAAATTCATCGACGAAACCGCCAACCTCACCGAAAAGACCGCCAAACTGCACAAAAGTTGGATTCCCGGGGTATATTACACCAAGGATGAATAGCGATTAGGGGACGTAGCCATAGTGGTGCAGCAACTCTTCGGCGCCGGGGGTCGCCAGAAGATCGGCTATGCGTTCCTGGTTGGCCGGGTGCTTCCACGCGCCCATGGTTTCCTTGTACAACGGCCGCACCGGACCCGACCAGGCGGCGTTGCGCCGCAGTCGCGCATGCCGGGGGAAATCGTCGAACCCGGGGACCACGGGAATTCCGATGAATCGGCACAGGCGGCGGACCGTCGACGCATAGGCCTCGATGAGGTCTTCGTAGCGAATGGTCAACACCCGGGGATGGTCGGTCCATTGCAGGCCCGCGCGTACATCGGTCACCCACCGCCGGGGGGTGACCCAGAATTTGGCGGGATCGGCGGGGTGCCGCGACACGACGACATCGCGGCCGTCCCGGACGATCTGGATGAGGCGTACCCGCTCGCCGAAAAACCGCAGGATTCGCTGGAAGTACAGGATATTCTTGGGAGTTTTTTCGCACCAGCCCATGGCGTCGTCCGGGACCTCGCATCGGATCAATTGGTGGTAAAGTTTGGTGAATTTAAAGGGGGCCTGGAGGGTGGGAGTGGGCAGGTAGCCCCCCGGGCAAAACGCGCGGGTCTCTTCGGCAACGGCGACCATGGCCGGATGGCAGGAGAGCACGGCCTGCAACAGGGTCGTCCCCGATCGCCCGCAGCCGCCGATGATCACCGGGTGCCGGTCGAGGCGCAGAATACCGGCCACCCGCCTTGCGGGAGCGCCCGCATACAGGCGCCGGATGCCATTCCAACAGGCGATATGATCCTCCACCATCGATTCCATCCATTCGTCTCCTATTATTGTAAGCAAGGACGCGCACCACCCGACCAAAAAGTAAATATCGAGGTGCCGCGATGGGAGCAGATTTGATTCAACGAAAAATGGTACGCCCCATTCTTCTCGCCACCACCCTGTTCATAGGCGCTTGTTCCGCTGGGAGGAATCCCCAACCGTCGCCCTGGCAAATGGATGCCATCGTGGCCCCGGTTCAAAGGGCGGTGGTGACCGTGGCCACCTTCGACCTGGATGATGATCTGGTGAACATCGGCAGCGGCTTCTTCATCGACCGCGACGGCACCCTGGTAACCAACTACCATGTGCTCGACGGGGCCTACCGGGCCGAGATCAAACTGGCGGACGGCAGCCGGCATCCCATTACCGCGGTGATTGCCAAGAATCAAGTGGTCGATCTGATCAAGGTGCGCGCCGAGGTTTCCCGGAAGTTGGCCGATCCCGTGGTATTGGCGCGGGAAGAACCCGGCATCGCCGAACGGGTGTTGGTGATCGGCAGTCCCCTGGGCCTGGCGCAGACCATCTCCGAAGGCATCATATCCGCGATGCGGCAGTTGCCCACCGGCAGCCGGGTCTACCAGTTGACCGCACCGATCTCGCCCGGTTCCAGCGGCAGCCCGGCCCTGAATCTCAGAGGCGAGGTGGTGGGTGTGGTCACCTTCCAGGCCGCCAAGGGGCAGAACCTGAATTTCGCCATATCGGTCCAAACCCTCGATATGCTGACGGCCGAGCCGGGGGAGCCGTCCCTGGCCGAATGGACCATCCAAAAGGCGGGCCACGATCCTTCCATTGCCGCCTCGCTATGCCGACAGGGTGCCAGACTGGCCATCCGGGGCAAGTACGAAGCCGCGTTGACCTATTATCAAAAGGCCACCGAGGCCAACCCCAAGGACCCCGATACCTGGCACGGATTGGGCAGCTGCTATATCGGCCTGAACCAGCCCGAGGAAGCCATCGACGCCTATTTGCATTCCATCGCCGCCAACCCGGGCAATGCGGCCTCGCATTTCGCCCTGGCCATGTATTACAAGGTCTTGGAACAGTATCAGGACGCCATCCCGTCTTTGCTGGAAGTAATTCACATCGATCCTGAAAATGTGCAGGCCCGGTTCGAGTTGGCCGAGACCTATGCCGAACTCAACCGCACCGAAGAGCAAATCGACTCCTACAAACACATCCTGGAATTGAGACCCGACCACGTGCCCACCCTGCACCTGCTGGGGCGCGCCCAGGGGCAACTCGGTCGCTATGAGGAAGCCTTGGCATCGCTCAACCAGGCCAGCAACCTGGACCCGGACAATGCCCGGATCCATTTCGACCTCGGGGTCACCTATCATTCCATCGATCGTCCGTCCGAAGAATTTCAGGCCTACCGGCGCGCCATCCGAGCCAATCCGCGAATGACCGAAGCCCATTACAACCTGGGCCTGCTGCTTCTGGACCAGGGCAAACGAAACCTGGCCCTGGATCAATACGAGATCCTGAAGCATCTCGACCCGGAGGCGGCCGAGCGGCTGTTTACCAAAATCTATCCCGACGGTATGATCTCCCCGCCATCGCCGGGCAGCAGCCGCCCATAAGCCATCCTTTCCCACACCATTTCATGGTGGGTTTGGCGCTTATGCTCTCCCATGGCAATATATTACTTAATTAAAAACCATCTGTTCGATAATGGAACCTGGAATTCTGATTACACCATTCCAGCTTGAAATCTGTCCATTCCATATCATACAACCACTGTATAATACCTCATGAGTCGGCGGACGGAAATCGTAAAACCGGGATGTCATTCCTCGGCCTGGTCTTGACACCAATCGGATCTTCATTATTTTTTCTTCATAACAATTTTAGTAATGGACATACCAATGGTGAAGTCCCGCGGCACCAGGATGGCCTTCAAAACGACCATCGCCCGTCATGCCGCCAAACATGAGAAGGAGAGAGACAATGGCAAAGATTATCGGAATCGACCTGGGAACCACCAACTCCTGTGTCGCCGTCATGGAAAATGGCGAGGCCAAAGTGATCACCAACCCGGAAGGCGGCCGCACCACGCCGTCCGTTTACGCACAGTCCAAGAGTGGCGAGCGCCTGGTGGGGCAGATTGCCAAACGCCAGGCCATCACCAATCCCGAAAATACGGTGTTCGGCGTCAAGCGGTTGATCGGTCGCCGATTCGACTCTGCCGAGGTGCAGAAGGACAAGACCATCCTGCCGTATAAAATAGTGCCCGCGTCCAATGGCGACGCCCACATTCGCCTGTTGGACAAGGTGTTCAGTCCGGCTGAAATCTCGGCCCAGATTCTGGCGGGTCTGCGACAGGCCGCCGAAGAATACCTGGGCGAAAAAGTGACCGAAGCGGTGATTACGGTACCGGCCTATTTCGACGACAGCCAGCGCCAGGCCACCAAGGATGCCGGCAAGATCGCCGGTTTGAATGTCCAGCGCATCATCAACGAGCCCACGGCCGCGTCCCTGGCCTACGGCCTGGACAGACGCGCCGAAGGCAAGGTGGCGGTCTTCGACCTGGGCGGCGGGACTTTCGACATTTCCATCCTGGAGATCGGCGACGGCCTGTTCGAAGTCAAGGCCACCAACGGCGACACCCATCTGGGCGGCGAGGATTTCGATCAATGCCTCATCGATTTCCTGGCGGACGGATTCAAAAAAGATCAGGGGGTGGACCTGCGCAACGATCCCATGGCGCTGCAACGGCTCAAGGAGGCGGCGGAAAAGGCCAAGATGGAGCTCTCCACCACCATGGAGACGGAAGTCAATCTGCCCTTTATCACGGCGGACGCCTCCGGACCCAAGCACCTGAATGTCAAGGTGACCCGGAGCCGGTTGGAGGGATTGATCGAAGGTCTGCTGGACAGGCTGGAGGGACCGTGCCGCACGGCCCTCCGCGACGCGGGACTCACCGCCCAACAGGTCGACGAGGTACTCCTGGTGGGTGGCATGACCCGGATGCCCGCCGTACAGGATCGCGTCCGCCGAATCTTCGGCAAGACCCCGGACAAGGGGGTCAACCCCGATGAAGTGGTGGCCATGGGCGCGGCGATTCAAGGCGCGGTGTTGCAGGGGGACCTTCAGGACGTGCTTCTGCTGGATGTCACGCCCCTGTCGCTGGGCATCGAGACCCTGGGTGGGGTGATGACCCGTCTGATCGACAAGAACACCACCATTCCCGTACGCAAGAGCGAGGTTTTTTCCACCGCCGAGGACAACCAGACCACCGTGTCGGTGCATGTGCTCCAGGGCGAGCGCGAGATGGCCGCCGGCAACAAGACCCTGGGACGCTTCGACCTGGTGGGCATCGCGCCGGCCCCCCGGGGTACGCCCCAGATCGAAGTGGCCTTCGATATCGATGCCAATGGCATCGTCAACGTGTCGGCTACGGACAAAGCCACGGGCAAGGCGCAGTCGATCCAGATCACGGCCTCCAGCGGCCTGGCCCGCGAAGAGATCGACCGTATGGTGAAAGAGGCGCAGGCGCACGCCGACGACGACCGGCGCAAGAAAGATCTGGTGCAGGCCCGCAACTCAGCCGATTCCCTGATCTATTCCGTGGAAAAATCCATGGCCCAAATGGGCGCAAGCCTGGACGCCGACAGCCGGCAACGGGCCGAAACAGCCGTGGCCGATCTCAAACAGGCCATCCAAGGCGAGGATGTGGACCGGATCCGTCAAGCGAGTGAAGCCCTGAACCGGATCGCCCACACCATGGCCCAGGCGGCGTACAACCGCCCCCCCGGCGGCGACGGCCAGGGCCGGGGCACCCCCCGGTCCACCGGAGAAGACGAGGTAGTGGACGCGGACTTCGAAGAGGTCGCCTGACCACCAATCCCTGGCGCCCGCCCCCTGCCGGGGCGGGCGCTTTTTGCAGAACGATGGGATCCCGGATAAACAAAACCTTTCCTGACTTGAATCGTCGAACTTTCGGTTTTACGTTGTTCCCAGGTCATTATTCCATTCTCCATGAGGTTTGGAGAAGTATAAAGTACTGATCCCGGCGGTTCCACCAGGCCGGGAGTTTCCTGTTGAGAGAGTGACATGACCGGCGTTTTCCACATCGTCCATATCGACATGAATCTCGAGATCCTGACCAAACTGCTCAATTCGGTGGCCAGGAAATACGACTGCCGGATCGAGTACCTGGCCGAGGAGAACCGCCTGCGCTTCCACGGCGACCAAGGCTGCTGCCGAAAGGTCACCGAAGAAACCCTGGCCCTGTTCCCGGCCGACCGGAACCTGGTCCATCTGAACTCGAGCTGCCCCATCGACGAACACCACAACCTCAATTGACCCGAACCCTGCGCCATATTAATAGGATTGGCGCAAAGGAGACCCATGAGATCCACCCGAGTCGTCCACATCGTGTCCTGCCATGCCGAGGGGGAAGTCGGAAACGTGATCGTCGGCGGCGTGGCGCCGCCGCCGGGGGAAAGCGTCTGGGCGCAGTCCCGCTGGATCGCCAAAGATCAGAACTTGCGCCGGTTCGTCTTGAACGAACCGCGGGGCGGGGTTTTCAAGCATGTGAATCTGCTGGTGCCGTCCAGGCGCGCCGAGGCGGAATTCGGTTTCATCGTCATGGAGCCGGAACACACGCCGCCCATGTCGGGGTCCAATTCGATCTGTGTGGCCACGGTTCTGCTGGACAGCGGAATGGTGGCCATGCAGGAACCGGAGACGACTTTTTTTCTGGAGGCGCCGGCCGGCCTTGTACGGGTCAAGGCCCGTTGTGAACAGGGCAAGGCCAGAAGCATCGAGATCCGGAATGTGGCGTCGTTTGCCGACCGGTTGGGGGTGCCGCTGGAGGTGCCGGGGTTTGGTACGCTGACCGTGGACACCGCCTATGGCGGGGATAGTTTCGTCATCGTCGATGCACCTTCCCTGGGTTTCGAGATCGTTCCCGACGAGGCGCGGGACCTGGCGGCCGCGGGCGCCCGGATCACGGCCGCGGCCAACGAGCAGATCGGCTTCCGGCACCCCGTCCATTCCGAATGGAGCCAGATATCGTTCTGCCAGTTCACCATGCCAACCCAACGCCGCGACGGCATCCTGAACGGCCTCAGTACCGTGGCCATCGATCCGGGCAAGCTCGACCGCTCGCCCTGCGGTACGGGCTGCTCCGCGCGCATGGCCGTTCTGAATGCCCGGGGCACCATGGGGATCGGAGAGCGTTTCATCGGTCGCTCGATCATCGGTTCGCGCTTCGACTGCACCATCATCGAAAGCGCCCGGGTGGGCGACAAGCCAGCCATCGTCCCCACCGTTCGCGGGCGGGCCTGGATCACCGGCACGCATCAATTGATGCTCGATCCGGAGGATCCGTGGCCGGAGGGCTATCGCCTCACCGACACATGGCCGCAATACACCGGCCGAGGCGACTTCCGCGAGATCTCGCCGTCCGGCTGAAATCCCATCATCCCCGAAGACAGGGCTTGCGGGCCGCGAGGGTCTCGTCGAGACGCCGCAGGCGGGCGTTGTGCGGGGCCTGGCGCAATAGTTCCGGGTCGTCGCGGGCCTCTTCGGCGATGGCCGCCATGGCCGCGACAAACAGGTCCAGGGTGGCCTTGGACTCGCTCTCGGTGGGTTCGATCATGATGGCGCCGTCCACCACCAGGGGAAAATAGATGGTGGGCGGATGGAACCCGTAGTCGATGAGCCGTTTGGCGATATCCAGGGTGCTCACCTTGTATGCCTGCTGGCGCTTGTGGGTGAAGACACACTCGTGGAGGCAGGGTCGGTCGAAGGGCAGATGGTAATGGTCTTTGAGCGCGGCCTTGATGTAGTTGGCATTGAGCACCGCGTGCTCGCTCACGGTTCTCAGGGATGCGCCCATACTGAGGATGTAGCTGTACGCCCGCACCAGGACGCCGAAATTGCCGTAAAAGGCGTGCAATTTGCCCACCGATAAGGGGAAGTCTTCGCTCCACTCGAAACGGCCGTTCTTCTTGACCACCCGGGGAACGGGAAGATAGGGCGTCAGGGCCTCGGTGACACAGACCGGGCCGGCCCCCGGTCCGCCTCCGCCATGGGGCGTGGAAAAGGTCTTGTGCAGGTTCAGATGCAGCACGTCCACACCGCAGGCCGCCAGATCCACGATGCCCATGATGGCATTCAGATTGGCTCCGTCACCGTAAACCAGGCCGCCTTTGGCATGCACGATGTCGGCGACCCGGCGGATGTTGTCCTCGAACAGGCCCAGGGTGTTGGGATTGGTCACCATGATGCCGGCGGTATCCTCATCCATGAGCCGGGCGACATTTTGGGGATCGAGCACCCCCTGGTCGTTGGAGGCCAACGGCACGGCGGCAAAGCCGCACAACGAGGCGCTGGCCGGATTGGTGCCATGGGCGGTATCGGGGATCAGCAGCTTGGAACGCGGCCGTCCCTGGTCCATGTGGTAGGCATGAAAAATGAGCATGCCGGTGAGTTCTCCCTGGGCACCGGCCGAGGGCTGCAAGGTGACGGCGTGCATGCCGGTGATATCGGCCAACAGGCGTTCCAACTGGTACTGCAGCCTCAGCAGGCCCTGGGCCAGGTTGGACGGCAGCAGGGGGTGGGCCGTGGCGATACCGGGCAGCGCCGCCTGGCGCTCGTTTGTCTTGGGATTGTATTTCATGGTGCAGGAACCCAATGGATACATGCTGCTGTCCACGCCGATATTCCATTGGCTCAACCGCGTGTAGTGGCGGACGATATCGGGCTCGCAGAGATCGGGGAAATCCGGCCCCCGGCCGGCCAGGTCGTCGTCCACGGAAAGCACGGGCACATCCCGGGGCGGCATGGAATAACCCATGCGGCCTTCGGCCCCCAGTTCCCAGAGGAGCGGTTCGTTGAAGATCAGTCCGGTGGTGCCCGGGTGGGGAGTCACGTGGTCACCTCTTTGATCAGGATATCCATATCGGCCTTGGCCGCGGTCTCCGTGGCACACATCAGGTAGCAGTCCTCCAACTGGGGATAGAATTTATCCAGCGGCAGGCCGGCGATGATCTTCTTGGACATGAGCTGGCGGTAGACCTTTCTTGAGTCGGAATTCAGCCGCACCACGAACTCGTTGAAGGTCGGTGCGTCGAAGGGCAGGGCCATGCCGGCTTTGCGCAATTCATCCTTCAGGTAGCCGGCCTTGTCGTAGTTGAGCTGGGCCAGGCGCCGAAAGCCGGTGCCGCCCAGGGTGGCCATGAACATGGCCGTGGCCGTGGCGCACAATCCCTGGTTGGTGCAGATGTTGGAAGTGGCCTTCTCCCGTCGGATGTGCTGCTCGCGCGTCGCCAGGGTAAGCACGAATCCGCGCCGGCCGTCGGCATCCACGGTCTGTCCCACCAGCCGGCCGGGGATATTGCGCACATGCTTCCGGCGACAGGCGAACATCCCGACACCCGGTCCCCCGAAGGATCGCGGCAGCCCCAGGCTCTGCCCTTCTCCGCAGACGATATCGGCGTTGTAACTGCCCGGGGAACGGTAGATCCCGAAAGCCAGCGGTTCGGTGAAAGCCACCACCATCATGGATTCGGAATCTGCATGCACGCGGCGGTCCACGCTCTCGAGATCTTCGATACAGCCGAAGAAGTTGGGCGATTGTACGGCCACCGCCGCCAGTTGATCCATCGGCGGAAGGCCGGAAAGATCGGTACGGCCGTCCGGCCCGAAGGGCAACTCGACGATCTCGAAACCGGTCGGCGCCAGGTAGGTCGCGACCACCCGCCGATAGAAGGGGTGGATGGCCAGCGACAGGGCCACCTTCTGCCGCCGGGAGACACGGAGGGCCATCAACAATGCTTCTGCCAGAGCGGAGGCTCCGTCATACATGGAGGCATTGGCCACCTCCATCTCCAGCAGCCGGGCCACCAGCGTCTGATATTCGTAGATGATCTGCAGCGTGCCCTGGCTCACTTCCGGCTGGTAAGGCGTGTAGGCCGTGTAGATCTCGCCGCGCCGCAACAGGTCCTTGACGGCCTGGGGAATGTAGTGATCATAGCTGCCGGCGCCCATGAAGATCATATATTCGGGCTGGATGGCGGTGGTGCCGGCCATACCGTCCATGTGGCGGTCCAGCTCCCACTCGCTCAAGGGGGCCTGGAGCCGCAGCGGACGCGCCCTGCGGCAGTCGGCGGGGATATGCGCGAAAAGATCTTCAACGGAACCGACCCCCACCCTGGACAGCATGGCCGCAATTTCTTCCGGCGTATGGGGCAAGTAGCGCATGGGGTTCCTTTGCGGTCCCGCGAGTCCAATCCCTTGGAGTCGAGGATACCGACTCCGGTGGTGGAGTTTTCAAATCCGCAGGGCATGCCCTGCGGCCGTTTCGGGTTGGTCCCTCCCCGGGAGCAAGCTATGCCGTCAGCATGGCGCGATAAGCGGTGCGGTCCATGAGCTGACCGAAGTCGTCGGCATCTGCGTTCTTGATCTTGATGATCCAACCGTCGTCGTAGGGATCGGTGTTGATCAGTTCCGGGCTCTCTTCCAGGGCGGTGTTGACTTCCACGACTTCGCCGTTCAAAGGCATGTATAACTCGGATACGGCTTTTACCGATTCCACCGAGCCGAACTCTTCGCCGCGGTCGAAGCGGGCGCCCACTTCGGGCAGCTCCACGTAAACGATATCGCCCAACTGATCCTGGGCATAATCGCTGATGCCGATGACGTAGTGCCCGTCCTCCTCCCGGGCCCACTCGTGATCCTCGGAATATCGCACATCATCGGTAAAAATGAGCTCATCCATTTCCTTCATCCCTGCCTCCTTCATGTCATGGGACCGGCGAATAGAAAGCCCGCCGCTGGCCAAACCCGGGTGTCCGGATGTGATCGGTTCTCGGGTCGGGTCCGCAATCGTACAAGATCCGGCACGGACCGACCCGATCATCCCGTTATTGTGAACTCAATCCGGAGATATTGCAACTCCATATTGGCGCCGGCTTTGGTTGCGCCAACCCATGGGATGCCACCGCCTATGGCATCGTTGCCGGTATGGTTGTCCTGCTTTCGGGAATGGGCCGCAGTGCACAAAAGACTTGAAAGCGCAAGGTCATTATGGTACTCGGGTCCCTTGGCTTTTATCGCCTGGTGAGCAAAGTGCAACCCCCCAAGAACAGTGAGGTATTTGAGCAGATGACTTCGAAGAAGCAGCGCATGATCGTCTACGGCGTCGCCGCCCAGTTGTTGTTAATTGCCCTGGTCTGCTATGCCGCTTTTCCGGTCCAAGCGCCGGAAGAACCCATCCGCATGATGTACCAGACCGCAGCCGGCAAAGTACTCTTCGACCACAAGACCCATTCCGCGCAAGATGGCTTTGGGCTCAGCTGCTACGACTGCCACCACCACACGCCGGACGACGAATCCGGTTTGATCGCCTGCAGTGTGTGCCATGTGGCCAAACCCGAGGAGGGCGTCATCCCGGCAGGCTGCCTGGATTGCCATGATGAAGGCGACGTGGAAGACTCCGAACCCCCCAAGCACAGCGATGCCATCCACAAGCAATGCCAGCAGTGCCACGAACAATATGAAAAAGGGCCGACCTCCAGTTCGGATGATTGTTCCAAATGCCATGTTCGATAAGCACGCCATGTGCAATTGGAAGTTGACCTACAACAATAAATCCGTTGCAGCCCAGTAAAGGTTCAGCCATGCTATCGAAATCGTTTTTCGGCTATGCCAAGCCCGCTTTTCGCTACGAGCTGTTAAGCACCACCCTTCCCCAACCGATCAATGTCCCCCCCCCGGCCAAAGCGACTTTGATGCTGCCCAGAGAATTGACCGGCGATGCCTCCGAATCCATTCGCATCGGAGCCGGCGTCAAGACCGGCCAGTGTTTGTCATGGGAAGCGTCTTCCGGTCCGTCGGTGATCTCCGGAATCACCGGCACCATCCGTTCCATCGCCGCCGAGACCGGCGATTACGGCCGCAAATTCACCGCCATCACGATTTCGGCGGACGGACCCGAGGAGACGGCCGAACCGATCTCCGGCGAATCGCTCGATGCCGGTGCGCTGATCCGCCTGTTCGGCGGCGCACCGGGCGGAGCTCCCCTGGATCGTTTGGCGAACCCCGGCAATCCGGTTCATACCATCGTCGTCTACGGAGGAGATACGGATCTGCTCATCGAAACCAACCTCTTTGTCCTGAAGAGCCGGATCGCGGCCGTCAACCAGGGCATCAAGACCCTCCAGGACGCCTTCGGCGTCAAAAAAGTGGTCGTGGCGGTGCCGGCGGAGAGCTTCCAAAATTTCGACGGCCATTTTGCCGCCGATGTCGTCGCCGTTCCCTCTGCGTACCCCGGCGGCCAGCCGTTGATGGTGTACTACCAGGTGACCGGCCGGATCCTGCGCCAGGGCGAAACCTTCGAAAACGCCGGCGTCTTTTTCATGCGTGCCGAAGCCGTGGCCGCCATCGGCAGGACCGTCACCGAGGGCCGGATTCCCGTGGAAAAGATCGTCACGGTCGTCGACAAGCAGGGCAACAAGCACCTGGTTTCCGCCCGCCTCGGCACCCCGGTAGGGGATATTCTGCGAAAACTCAAGATCGCCACCGGAGACGGCGACCGCCTCATCTTCGGCGGCCCGATGACCGGGACGGCCATCTACTCCGAGGATCAACCGGTGATGCCCGACACCGACGCCATCATGGTTCAGGATCATGACGATATCGTGTTCAGCGGCAACGAGCCCTGCATCAATTGCGGCGAGTGTGTCCGCATTTGCCCCACCAAAGTGCCGGTTAACCTTCTGATCCGATTTCTGGAAGCAGGACAATACCAGGACGGCGCCGATCTCTACGACCTCTATTCGTGTGTGGATTGCGGCCTGTGCACCTTCGTCTGCCCGGCCCGCATCCCGATTCTGCAATACATCAAGCTGGCCAAATTCGAACTCGCACGCGCGATTCCTGCGGAGGAAGAGAATGAATAATCAGAAGAAGTTCATCGTTTCCCATGCGCCCTTCCTGCATATGGGCAGCACCGTGGCCGAACGCAACTACAATACCATCATCGCGGCGTTGCCGGCGGCCGTGATGGGCCTGGCCTACTTCGGCGTGCCGGCCTTGGGAGTCCTCAGCCTGGCGGTCTCCAGCGCAGTCGGCTGGGAATTGGTCTTCAACAAAGTCGCAAAACAGAAGGAAACGGCCGGCGACGGGCACGCCGCCCTCATCGGGCTGCTGCTGGGTATGCTCCTGCCGGCCGCTGTTCCCTACTGGCTGGTGCTTACCGGCACCTTCCTGGCCGTGGTCATCGGCAAGCAAATTTTCGGCGGCACCGGCGCCAACCCCTTCTCCCCGGTGGCCCTGGCCTATGCCATCCTGCTGGTTTCCTGGAAGAGCCATCTCGACTTCGATGCCCAGTTGGTGCACTTCGACTTCGATTTCACCCCGTTTTATCCTTTGGTGGCCCTCAAGGCCTTCGGCACAGACGCCGTCTCCAATATCAACCTCGGCGACCTGGTGGTCGGCCGGCAGGTGGGCGGCATCGGTGCCACCTGCGGTCTGGCTTTGATCCTGGGGGGGATCTATCTCATGGTCCGCGGCTTCATGCGTTGGGAGATACCGGTGGCCTTCGTCGCCGGCTTGATGATCACGGCGACTTTTTTTCACATGGCCGACCCGGCGAAATATGCCGGTCCCATGTTCCACCTCTTCACCGGCTTCTCTCTCATCGGCGCCATTTTCCTGGCCACCGACGAAAGCGCCTCGCCGGTAAACAAGGCGGCCATGTTGATCTTCGGTGCCGCGGGCGGCGTCATGACCATCCTCATCCGCAACATCGGCCAATTTCCGGACGGTGTCGTCTTCGCGATTCTGGTGATCAATCTCATACATCCGCTGGTCGACAAGATTAGACCCAAAGCACTGGGAAAGGTGGCATAAACATGGGCGAAATGATCAAAATGGTAGTGGTCCTCACCGCGCTCAGCCTGATATCGGGCGGCGGGCTGAAAGGACTGGAGGAATGGGCCAAGCCCAAGATCGAAAACAACGTGATGAACCTGGTCAAGGGGCCTGCCATTCACGATATGCTCAAGGACGCCGAAAACGATCCGGTGGCCGATCGATTCAAGATCCAAGAGGATGACGTGGAACACAATGTTTTCGTGGGCGTATTCGACGGCAAAGCCAACACCGTCGTCCTGGAAACGGAAGTCAGCGGATTTGCAGACAAAGTCGGCCTCGTGGTGGCCATCAACACGGAAAACCAGACCCTGGCCGGCGTCGCCGTCACCACCAGCAAAGAGACCCCCGGCCTGGGAGGCGAAGCCAAACACAACCCTGCTTTCGCCGCCCAGTTTCGAGGAAAATCAATCGAAAAGGAGATCAAGGTGACCAAGGACGGCGGCGACATCAACGCCCTCAGTGGGGCCACCATCACCTCCCGGGCGGTCTGCCGGGGCACCATGCAGGCCATCGAATCCTACAACCGCTTGAAACCCCAATTGCTGGAAAAGCTCAAAGGCATCCAAAAATAACAGGAGTTCGCAACCATGGCCAAATCAATCGCTTCGGAGTTCACCAAGGGCCTTTGGAAAGAAATTCCCCCCTTTCGTCTGGTGCTGGGTCTCTGTCCGACCCTGGGGGTCACCACTTCCATGAAAAACGGCATCGGCATGGGGCTGGCCACCACATTTGTACTGCTCTGCTCCAATATCCTGGTCTCGCTGCTGCGTAAAATCATCCCGTCGAAAGTACGCATCGCCTGCTTTATCATCATCATCGCGACTTTCGTCATCGTTGTCGAACAGATCATGCAGGCCTATGCTTACAAGCTGTTTATCGACCTGGGCGTCTTCATTCCGCTCATCGTCGTGAACTGCATCGTGCTCGGTCGTGCAGAGGCTTTTGCCTCCAAGAACGGTCCCATCCTCTCGGCGGCGGATGGATTGGGCATCGGCATCGGGTACACGCTGGCCCTGGGCGTCTTGGGCGCCGTGCGCGAGTTGCTGGGAACCGGGTCCCTGCAAGGGGATGTATTCGGCATGTTCCCCTATCACATCCCCGATATCTTCGGAGCCTCCTTCGAGCCCTTCGGCTTCGCCGTACAGGCTCCGGGAGCGTTTGTCGCCCTGGGACTGATGTTGTGCCTGATGAACCTGATCCCGAGCAAATAGTTTAAGGAGCACGCTATGGAATATATTGAGCTGATCATCGCCACTATCTTCGTAAACAACATTCTGCTGGCCCAGTTTCTCGGCAACTGCCCGTTTCTGGGGACCTCCAAGAAGATGGAGACCGCCGTGGGCATGGCCATGGCGGTGATTTTCGTTCTGGTCATGGCGGGTGTCATGACCTGGATCATCTATGACTGGCTGCTGGTTCCGTACAAGCTTCAATTTTTACGCACCATCGCCTTCATCCTGGTCATCGCCTCCCTGGTGCAATTCGTGGAGATGTTTCTCAAAAAAAGCATTCCGGCGCTGTATGCCGGCCTGGGAATCTTCCTGCCCCTGATCACCACCAATTGCGCGGTGTTCGGCGTATGCGTCCTGAACACCGATAAAGAGCTCAGCTTCATGCAATCCCTGGTGGCCTCCTTCGGCTATGCCTCCGGATTCGGCCTGGCCCTGGTCATCTTCGCCGGGCTACGCGAACGGATCCTGCTGGCCAGGGTTCCCACACCCCTGCAGGACACCTCCATTGCATTGGTCACCGCAGGCATCATATCTTTGAGTTTCTATGCCTTCCGGGGCATGGTATAGGTAACCGAAACCGCTCCCGGGCGGGGCTGGGCATATTCAATCCGCACAAACCGTCCGGGATCGAAATATTCCAAGGAGGCATGCGTGTTTGAAGCGGTGATCATCATGTTGGGTATCGGTGCCGTGTGCGGCATCGTCTTAAGCGTGGCATCCAAAGTCTTCTATGTCTGGGAAGATCCACGCATATCGGAAGTGGAATACTATATGGCCGGCGCCAACTGTGGCGGCTGCGGCTACGCCGGTTGCTCGGCGGCTGCCAACGCCGTGGTGGGGGGCAAGGCCGCGCCCAGTGTCTGTATCGTCGGTGGTCAGGAATCCGCGATGAACATCGCCGGTGTGATGGGCGTGGATCCGGGCAGCGCCGAACCCCAGCGCTCCCTCAATGTTTGCCAGGGCGGCCATCGCGCCGCCGACAAATACTATTACAACGGCGCCCATACCTGCGCCGCCCTCTCCAGTTTCTACGGAGGAAAACGCGTCTGTTCGGTGGGCTGCCTGGGGCTGGGCGATTGCATCCGTTCCTGTAAGTTCGACGCCATCCACATGGGGCCCGAAGGCTTTCCCGTGGTCAACGAAGCCAAATGCGTGGGCTGCGGCGCCTGCGAGACAGCCTGCCCCAAGAACATCCTCACCGTTCGCACCATGAGCCAGCGGCTGCTCACCTTCAACGCGGAAGACGGCGCGCTGGCCCCCTGCCAGCAGACCTGTCCGGCGGAGATCAACATTCCCGAATACATTCGCCACATCCGTGAAGGCGACTACGCCGCCGCCGTCAACACCATCCGGGAACGAAACCCGCTGCTGCTCTCCTGCGGCCGGGTCTGTCCCCATCCCTGCGAGGATTATTGTCGCCGCGGCATCGAAGACGAGCCCGTCTCCATCAACCAGCTGAAACGTTTCGTGGCCGACTGGGAAATGAATTCCGGTCGGCGGCTGCCGATCCCCTGCGCTCCGGATACCGGCAAGCGGGTGGCCATCATCGGCGGCGGTCCGGCCGGCGTCAGCGCGGCCTACTTTCTGCGCCGCCTGGGCCATTCGCCCACCATCTACGACGCCATGTCCAAGCTGGGGGGCATCACACGCTACGGCATTCCCGAATACCGCCTGCCCGACGAAGTCCTGGACTGGGAAATCCAAGGCATTCTCGACCTGGGCATCGACGTGCATTACAACACGCGCCTGGGAGAGGACTTCACCATCCAGTCTCTGCGCGAAGAGGGCTACGACGCCATTTTCATGGGCATCGGCGCCTGGAAGGATTATACCCTGCGCATTCCCAATGAAGATGCCGAAGGCGTCTGGCAGGGCATCCATTTCCTCTCCACCGTGGCCGATCACCCCGAAAAGAAGATTCCCGTGGGCAAGCGCGCCGCCGTCGTCGGTGGCGGCAACTCAGCCATCGACTGCGTTCGCACCCTGAAACGACTGGGATGTGAAGAGGTCTATATCGTTTACCGCCGCACCCGTGCGGAAATGCCAGCCAATGAGGTGGAGATCGTGGCCGCCGAGCACGAAGGCATCAAATTTCAATTCCTGGCCGCCCCCACCCAGGTCCTCATCGACGACCAGGGGAAAGTCAAGGGGCTGGAATACCTGCAGATGGAATTGGGAGAACCCGATGCCAGCGGCCGGCGCCGCCCGGTGCCCATCGAAGGGTCGGAAACCGTCATCGAAATCGACATGCTCATCTCGGCCATCAGCCAGCAGCCGGACCTGGCATTCATCGAAAAAGAGCAGGAAAAGGCCAATATCACCATCACCCGCTGGAATACGTTCGAGAACGACGCAGAGACCCTGCAGTGCAGTCTGCCCTATCTGTTCACCGGCGGCGACGTGGCCACCGGCCCATCCCTGGTGGTGGAAGCCATCGGCGGCGGCCGTCGCGCCGCGCGTTCCATCCACCAATACCTCACCGGTGAAGAGATCCAGGGCGATCCCAGGTCGCTGCGCAAGAAGCACATCCCAGAGTCGTTGTTCGAGTCGGTCCCCGGCGTAGGGAAGAAGAAGCGTACCCCCATGCCGGAGCTGGAAGTGGCCCAACGAATCGACTCCATGATTGAGGTGGATCAGGTGATCAGCGAGAAAGATGCGGCCCATGAATCGGGACGCTGCCTGGGTTGCTGTCGCTTGTGCTACAACCCGGAGATCAAGACGACCCAGGCAGCCTAGACCCGGCACCTCATTTAATCATCTGAATACGCAAAGCCCTCGACGGCCATCCGGCCCCGGGGGCTTTTTTCGTTGTCTCGCCGGAACATGTCCGCAATAAAAAGGAAGGTCAGGTGTGGGATTCCAACTGCTGAATCAACTCAACCATGTCTTCGGGCAGCGCGGCTGAAAATGAGAGCGGTCGGCCGCTGACGGGATGGACGATCTCCAGCCGGGCGGAATGAAGCATCTGCCGCCGGGCCGAATGCAGAATCGCATGGAAGTCGGCATGGGTCCTGGCCAGCCGTACCAGGCTCTTGGCCCCGCCATAGACCTTGTCTCCCACGAGGGGGTGCCCCATGGAGTGGCAGTGAACCCGGATTTGATGGGTGCGACCGGTTTTCAGATCGACTTCCAGCAGGGCGGCAAGGCCGCCGAAAGATGCCTTGACCCGCCACATGGTCAGGGCCTCGCGACCTCTCCGGCTGAGGGTGGACATCCGTTTGCGGTCCCTGGGATGGCGGCCGATGGGCAGATCCACCGTTCCGCATTCCCCGGCCGGCACTCCATGAACCAGGGCCAGGTAGTGTTTCCGGACGAGGCGCGCTTTGAACTGGCGGGCCAGTTCATGATGGGCGATGGCGGATTTGGCGACCACGATCAGACCGGAAGTATCCTTGTCCAGGCGATGGACGATGCCGGGCCGCCGCTCTCCGCCGATTCCTTCGAGGTCGGGACAGTGGAAAAGCAAACCGTTGACCAGGGTGCCGTCGGGGTGCCCGGCGGCGGGATGGACGACGAGACCGGGCGGTTTGTTGACCACGATCAGCCATTCGTCTTCGAACACCAGATCGAGATCCATCGCCTCGGCAGATAGTGCCGCCACCGGTTGGGGGGGTGGCCGTCGCGCTTCCACCAGATCACGGGCCTTCACCCGATAGCCCGGTTTGCGCCGGCCGCCGTCCACCCGGATCGCCCCCCGGCGAATCAGGGCGGCAGCGAAGGTACGGGAGCAATCCGGCAAACAATCTGCGGTGTATGTATCCAGCCGCGTCCCCGCGTGTTGCGGGTCGACGCTGATTTTGAAAACATCATCAAGGGACATGTGGGAACGGCGGGAGACGCCTACTCTTTTTCAGGCGGCACGAACAGGCCTTCGATCTCCTTGGCCACCGACTTCTCATCGGTTTCGTTGGCCGTGGAGAGTTCTTTGATCAGCAGGTTGTGAGCGGTGTCATAGAGTTTGCGCTCACCGAAGGAGAGGTCCTTGGTCAACTTGAGCAGAGAGAGATCCCGGAAGACTTCCGCCACTTCGTACAGCGAACCGGTCTTGATCTTGTCCATATACTCCCGGTAGCGGCGGTTCCATGTCTGGTTGTCGATGGTAAGTTCCTTCTTGGACTTGATCACTTCCATGATCTTGGGAACTTCTTTCTTGGCCACTACGTCCCTGAGGCCCACCGATTCGACATTCCAGGTGGGGATCATGATGACCATACCGTTTTCGAGGATCTTCATGATGTAGAAATCATGTTTTTCACCATTCACCACCCGGGTTTCGATGGCATCGATGCGGCCGACCCCATGGGCGGGATAGACGGCCAGATCGCCAACCTTGAAACGTTTGGTCTTTCCTGCCGGCGCGGCCGATTTATCTTCAACTGAGTTATTCGTCATGAAAGCACCACTGTTGTGCATTTAGATGTGCATAAGCGCCCAAATAGACGTCAAATATAGCATTTCAGCGGTCAACATGCAACAAAAAAGGATCGGCCCCCTGGGGCGGGGGCCGATCCTCATGTAAGTCACGCCTGCGGGCAGGCGCAGTGGTAAAAACAAGATTACAGGAACGGTACCATGAGCAGAGCCACGACGTTGAGGATCTTGATCATGGGGTTCACTGCGGGACCGGCGGTATCCTTGTACGGGTCGCCTACGGTGTCGCCGGTAACGGCGGCTTTATGGGCATCGGAGCCCTTGCCACCCAAATGACCGTCTTCGATGTATTTCTTGGCATTGTCCCAGGCGGCGCCGCCGGTGGTCATGGACAGGGCCACGAATACGCCGGTGACGATGGAGCCGATGAGCAGACCGCCGAGAGCGATTTTGCCCAGCAGAAAGCCCACGATGAGCGGTGCCACAACCGGCAGCAGGGCCGGGACCAGCATCTCTTTGAGGGCGAACTTGGTGACGATGTCAACGCATGCACCGTAATCCGGTTTGGCGGTGCCTTCCATGATGCCCGGAATCTCGCGGAATTGACGACGGACTTCATCGACTACGGCGCCGCCGGCTTTGCCAACGGCTTTCATGGCGATGGAGGCAAACAGGTAGGGCAAGAGGCCGCCAATGAACAAGCCCACGACCACCTTTACGTCAGACAGGTCGAAAGCCATGGCTTCTTTACCGCTGCCCTGCATCTGGAACTCCATCACATAAGCAGCAAACAGCACCAGGGCAGCCAGACCGGCGGAACCGATGGCATAGCCCTTGGTTACGGCCTTGGTGGTGTTACCGACAGCGTCCAGCGGATCGGTGACAGCGCGTACAGACTCGTCCATCTCGGCCATTTCGGCGATGCCGCCGGCGTTGTCGGTGATGGGACCGTAGGCGTCGATGGCGATGACCATACCGGTCATGGAGAGCATGGACATGGCCGCCATGGCGATTCCGTAAAGTCCGCCGAAGTTATAAGCAACCAAAATGGCGATACAAATGGCGATAACGGGTGCAGCGGTGGCCTGCATGGATACGGCCAGACCGGAGATGATGTTGGTACCGTGACCGGTGGTGGAAGCCTCGGCAATGGATTTTACCGGGCTGTAAATGCCGGTGTAGAACTCGGTAATGATAACGATCACCACCGTGAGTACCAGTCCAACGAGGGAGCAGTAGTAAATATCCATTGGGGAGATATCGCCCAGACCGCCCATCATCTTGACACTTGCATAGTAGAAAGCGATGGCCGCGATAATGGCGGAACCGAACATGCCCTTGTACAGAGCGCCCATGATGTATCCGCCGCTGCCCAGACGAACGAAGAATACGGCGATAATCGAAGCGATGATGGAGATGGCTCCCAGCACCAGTGGAAATTCGGTGGCCATTAAAACTTTGGGGAACAACAGGTGCCCGATGAGCATGGCGGCCACAGCGGTTACCGCATAGGTCTCGAAAAGGTCGGCAGCCATACCGGCGCAGTCGCCCACGTTGTCGCCCACGTTGTCGGCGATAGTGGCCGGGTTACGGGGATCGTCTTCGGGGATCCCGGCTTCGACCTTGCCCACCAGGTCGGCACCGACATCTGCGCCCTTGGTGAAGATACCACCGCCCAGACGGGCGAAGATGGAGATCAAGCTGCCGCCGAAACCGAGGGCAACCAGAGAGGTAACGTCATGGGTCAGGGTGTAGTACCCACCCACGGCCGTCAGGGCCAGGCCGGCGACGATCATACCGGTGACACTGCCGCCTTTAAAAGCCATGGATAGACCTGCGGCCATGCCTTTTTTTGCCGCCTCGGCTGTACGCACGTTCGCAAGGACCGAAACGCGCATGCCGATGTAACCGGCCAGGAAAGAAGCCACGGCACCCAGCAGGAATCCCATGGCGGGTTTCATGCCCATGGTGCCGAAGATGACGCCGAAAATGATAATGCCGGCAACCCCCATACTTTTCATCTGACGGTTCAGGTAGGCAACGGCTCCCTCTTTGATGGCGTTGGCGATCGACTGCATTTTTTCGTCACCAGCAGGTGCGGCTTTGACGATGCCGGCCAGAATGACTGAAAATAGGACGCCAGCCACTCCTACCAAAGTACAAATCAACGGAATATTGTTCATTACAACGTCCATTCTCTCCTCCATTTAAGTTGGCGTGGGCTTCTGATTGTATCGATTCATCCCTTCCTTGATCCCTTTGCATAAAATCGTGTCGATCGCTTCTGCCGCTCTGTGAAGAATCCCTTCCAGGGATGAAAGTTCTTCCGGGTCGAATCTGCCAAGCACATGGCCAACCACGTCACCACCAGGTCCGGATCGTCCGACACCCACGCGCAACCGGACGAATTGATCTCCACCAAAGGCCTCGATCACCGATTTTATCCCTTTGTGTCCGCCATCCCCCCCTTTCTCTTTTATCTTTAATCTTTCGTAGGCGAGATCGATATCGTCATGGACAACGACCAGCGCCTTACATGGAATCCTGAAATAATCCGCCAGCTGCCGCAATGGCGGTCCGCTGCGGTTCATAAAAGCCTGCGGTTTCGCCAGAATCACGTCCGCGCTCTGGATGCGACCGCGTCCGAACAAGGTACCGAATTTATTCTTCTCGAATTCGATGTCGTGACGGGCGGCCAGGGCATCTACCACCATGAACCCGGCGTTGTGGCGCGTGCGTACATAATTCCGTCCGGGATTACCCAACCCGGCGACCAGATAAAAGTTATGTTCCGGCATTGCCATGATATTCCGGTCCGTCGGTCCCGGATCGGGCTATGCCTCGCCTTCCGCTTCGCCCTCTTCCGTGGCTTCCGCCTCTTCACCCTCTTCGACCTCTTCCTCTTCCTCGGCTTCGGCCGCCTTGGGCGCCGAGATGGTCAGAATGGTGAAATTGACTTCATGGGAAATCTCCACATCCCCCGCGATCTGAATATCTTCAACATGGACGGAATCGCCGATGTCCAGATCGGTGATGTCGATGGTGATTTCCTGCGGAATGGCATTGGGCAGACAGAAAACTTCCAGGTCCCGCCGGATGATCTGCAGCATGCCGCCCAACTCGACCCCCTTGGCCTCGCCGGTGGTCACCACCGGTACGTTGACCTTGACCTTGCGTTTCATACTGACTTCGTAAAAGTCGATGTGCAGGATATCCTGTTGCACCGGGTGGATCTGCAGGTCCTTGATCATGGCGGACCGGGTCTCCTTGCCGCCGTCGATGGCCAGGGTGAAGATGGCCCGTCCGACATGGCCGTCCTTGATGGCAAGCTCCATGTCGTGGCCGTCGATGGAAAGCATGCTGGGTTCCGAGTCGGGTCCGTAGAGAATAGCCGGAATCCGGCCCTCCCGCCGCAGTGCACGTGCCGGACCGTTTCCGGTTGTGGTTCGGATGTTCGCCTTGAGTTCGATATTGTTCAAAAGTTGATCCTCCTTACATTACACAAACAATGATGTCACCGAATCTCCCCGATAACTGCGGATGATGGCTTCCCCCACCAGCTTGGAGATGGTGAGCACCTGGATTTTTTCAGATGCGGCGGCCTGGGAGGTCAGTGGAATGGTGTCGGTGACCACCAAACTTTTCAGTTCGGATGCTTCGATTCGCTCCAGGGCCGGTCCGGACAAGACCGGGTGGGTACAGCAGGCATGCACCTCCCTGGCCCCGTTCTGCATCAACACCCCGGCGGCCTCTGTCAAGGTGCCGGCCGTGTCGGTCATGTCGTCCAGGATGATGGCAGTTTTGTTTTTCACATCACCGATAACGGCCATGGCCTTGGCTTCGTTGGGGGCCGATCGGCGCTTGTCGATGATGGCCAGGCTGGCGGATAGTCGCTTGGCAAAGGCCCGGGCGCGCTCCACGCCGCCGGCATCGGGCGATACCAGTACGATGTTGTCCTGGAAGTGGGTCCGCATGTGGTCCAGGAGCACCGGCGCGGCAAACAGGTTGTCCACCGGAATATTGAAGAACCCCTGAATCTGCCCGGCGTGCAGGTCGAGGGTGATCACCCGGTTCGCGCCGGCCATGGTGACCATATCGGCCACCAGTTTTGCGCTGATGGGCACCCGCGGCGCCACTTTCTTGTCCTGGCGCGCATAGCCGTAGTATGGCATCACCGCGGTGATGCGGCTGGCCGATGCCCGTTTCAGGGCATCGATCATCAGAATCAGTTCCACCAGGTTGTCGTTGACCGGACGGCAAGTCGACTGAATGATGAAGACATCTTTCATGCGCACATTGTCGTCGATCTCGATTTGAATCTCTCCGTCGCTGAAAGTGGACAGCTTGGCGCCCCCCATGGGCATCTTCAGATAATCGCAGATCTTATTGGCCAGTTTCGGATTCGAGTTGCCAGAGAAGATCCAAAAGTCGTTGAGCGTTCGAGCCACGGCTGCCACTCATCCCTTTCCTGTATCGCGCGACAAAAAACAAATTGGCTGGGGCGGGAGGATTCGAACCTCCGAATGCAGGAACCAAAATCCTGTGTCTTACCGCTTGACGACGCCCCAGCAAACTCCGCTGTCATATCCAGTTGTCGTCGGGCCGCCGTATCCGCATCAAACCAGTAGTTCGGTTGCGAACACCTGCCATTGCGGACGCTGCATCAAGGCCGCAGCGGCCTGCCGGGCGGTTTCGGATTCACGGAACAGCCCAAACACCGCCGACCCGCTGCCTGTCATCAAGGCGCCGAGGGCCCCTTGATTCAACAACCTCTGTTTTACCTCTTGTATAATTGGAAATCGATCCATCGCCACCTGCTCCAAGTCGTTGCACAGGTGGCGATCTGTATCAAATTCTCCATATTTAAAGGGATGATACCTAAGTTGTTTTTCGCATTTTGTCAATCTTAAATTGAGGTTTTTGAAGACCTCCGCCGTGGCCAGGACGAGGCCCGGATAGACCACTACCACGCTGTATGGCGGCAGCGGCGACCAGGGTTGCAGCACCTCGCCCACACCCGTCGCCAGGGCCGGACGGCAGTCGATGAAAAAGGGGACGTCGGCCCCCAATTCCAGCGCCAGGGCATGCAGTCGGCCTCGATTCAAAGGCTCTCCGTAATACCGGTTGAGCGCTTTGATCACGGCGGCCGCATCACTGCTGCCGCCGCCCAGTCCGGCGCCCACGGGAATCCGTTTGGTCAGATGGATGGAAATATACTCGGGGGAAGTGTCGGTTTCCTGTGCAAGGGCCTGGTTGAACCGCATTGCGGCTTTCATGGCCAGATTGGATGCATCGCCGGGAACACCGCCCTCCCGGCAGAAGATTTCATGCTTGTTGCCGCCAATGGTCAGCACCAGGGTATCGTAAATTCCCACGGCGCACATCAAGGAGCGCAGTTCATGATACCCGTCCGCCCGTTTGCCGACTACCTGCAGGAAGAGATTGACTTTGGCCGGCGCCTGGATTTCGATTGGCTTCGCCATGGGTTGGCCGGTTGTCCAGTTGGCCGGTCCGCCGGATGAATATCACACAGTCGACCCACCGGCAAACCGGCTAGCCTTTCTCCTTCACGTAGAGCATCCTCAGTTCATACAGGATATTCTTGAGGATGTTCTCTTCGTCGCTGGTGAGGTTGCCCTTGGTTTTCTCCTCCAACATGGCCAGCAGATCGATGGTCTGTTTGGCCAAGGGCAGGTTTTTGGTCTTCTGGCCGCTGCCCGGATCTTCGATCATTCCCAACTGGACCAAAGCGGACGAATTGATCGACAATATGAAGGTGGAAAAGTCGATCCGGGGCAGGGTGTAGGATCCTTCCCTGGTCTTATTTTCCGAAGACGGATTGGGGGCACCGCTGTTTTCTGCCATGATTCCTCCCATCATGTGATCGGGTTTGACCTGTGCAGCGTGCCAGGTCGCCTATGAACCATGCACCCGGGCGAAGCCCGGGCATGGCAGTCCTCGAATCTCGATTAGAATTCCAACGGAATGATACGCTTCACAGTTTTCAACTCGCGAAGCTCGGCCAATACATCCGAGGGAATGGATGTGTCGGTGCACAGGAAGATGATGTTGCGCTCCCCCCCCTCTTCCTGGCCCACCTGCATGCGGCCGATGTTGATATTGTTCCGGCCGAGGGTGGTTCCGATCTCTCCGATGGAGCCTGGTATATCGAGATTGTAGATCAAGGCCATATGTCCCAGCGGGATCATCTCCAGACGGAAAGTGTTGATTCGGACGATGCGCACATCCTTTTTGCTGAAGACCGTGCCGGCCACGATGCTCTCGCCTCCGGTGGTGATCAATTTGACCAGCAGCAGGGTATTGTACTCTTCATGGCTGGCAACCGTGGTTTCGGAAACCTTGATGCCGCGTTCATTGGCGATCACGTGGGCGTTCACGAAATTGACCAGGTCCTGGACCATGGGTGTCAGCAGGCCCTTGAGCAAGGCGGTGGTCACCGGAGACAAGTCCATGCCCTTGAAATCGCCATGGTATTCCACCACCACTTCCTTGGGCGCGCCCCCGGCGAGTTGGGCCTGCACCGTGCCGATCATTTCGGCCAAGCGGATATAGGGCCCGACCTGCTCGAGTTCTTCACCCGTCACCGATGGCACGTTGACGGCGTTGATAATGGTCCCCGAGGTCAGATACTGGATGATCTGATCGGCCACCATCACGGCCACGTTGGTCTGGGCCTCCTTGGTGGATGCCCCCAGATGGGGGGTGCAGATGACGCGATCCAGTCCCAGGAGGGGATTGTCCGCCGCGGGCGGTTCGGTTTCGAAGACATCCAGGGCCGCTCCGGCCACCTTGCCGCCGACGATGGCATCATGGAGATCCGCCTCGTTGATGATGCCGCCGCGGGCGCAGTTGATCAGCATGACGCCGGTTTTCATCCGGTCGAACGCCGCTTTGTTGAGCAGATTCTGGGTGGTCTTCATTTTGGGTACGTGGATGGTGATATAATCCGCCTGGCGGTACAGTTCTTCCAGGTTCACGGCCTCGAAGCCGGCTTTCTCGATTCTCTCGGGCGTCACGAAGGGGTCGTATACGATCACCCGCATGCGCAACCCGCGCGCCCGGTCGGCGACGATGGATCCGATCTTGCCGTAGCCCAGGACCCCCAAGGTTTTTTTATAGACCTCCTGCCCTTGCAGACGCTTTTTTTCCCAGCGGCCCGCCTTCATGGTGGCCGTGCCTTCCGGGATGTTGCGACTCAACGCGAGCATCATGGAAATGGCATGCTCGCCGGTGGTGATCACATTGCCGGTGGGCGTGTTCATCACCACCACACCGCGCTTGGTGGCGGCAGGAATGTCGACATTGTCCAGGCCGATGCCGGCCCGGCCGACGACTTTCAGATTGATCGCCGCCTGGAGCAGGTCCTCGGTCACCTTGGTGGCGCTGCGAATCACCAGGCCGTCATAATCTCCGATAATCTCTTTGAGCGCCTCCGGTTCCAGACCGGTGCGGACATCCACTTCGATGCCCTCGGCTGCCTCAAACATATCGATACCCACTTGTCCAAGATTATCGCTCACCAATACCTTCATCGTTCTCCCCCTTGGCTTAATAATAGTTTCCGGCCCAGCCATGATTGCATCGATGGGAACATCTGCCGAGAATCCAACGGATGGCGCCATGTAGATTGAATAAGCTCCACATTCAAGCCTAAAACCGATCCAATTTCAAGAAAAAGTAATCAAACCGAATGAAACATGTTCTGTTGGAATTGCCGGTCGCCTCCTTCCCGTCTTGATAATTGCCGGCGCCTCTGTTATCGGTTTCGGGGCCGGTTTCCGGTCGATGATCCTGCGCAGCAAGACCAGCGGCACACCGGATTATTTTTCAGTTCCACCCACTGGTGAGGTAGCCAATGATCGTAACGGAAATTCTGGCCCGCAACGCCCGCATGTACGGCCCGGAGACCGCGCTCGTCGAGCGCGAACCCGCCCGCGACCTGCGACGGACCCTGACCTGGGAAACCTTCGACCGGCAGGCCAACCAACTGGCCCAGGCCCTGATCGCCAAAGGTATCCGCAAAGGCGACCGGGTGGTCCTGCTGATGACCAATTGCCTCGAATGGTTGCCGATCTACTTCGGCATCCTGCGCACCGGCGCCTGGGCCGTGCCGCTCAATTTCAGGTTCGAGGCGCCCACCATCGAACGCTGTGTCGGCCTGGCCGAAGCCAAGGCCATGATCTACGGCCCCGAATTCGTCGATCGCATCCAGCGCGCCAAACCGGCCCTGGACCGCACGGTCCGGCTTTATATTTTCGCCGGCCCGGAGGAGCAGAGGCCCGGAGACGCCCTCTCCTATGTCGAATTCATGCGCGGCCGGCCGGTGGACGATCCCCGGATCGATATCCAGATCACCGACGAGGCCGGGCTGTACTTCACCTCGGGCACCACCGGCGCGCCCAAGGCCACCCTTTTGACCCACCGCAACCTCGAAGCCGCCTGCTACATCGAAAACAATCACCACCATCAAACCCACGCGGACAACTTCCTGTGCATTCCCCCGCTGTATCATACCGGCGCCAAGATGCATTGGTTCGGCAATTTCCTGGTGGGCGCCAAGGCCGTGATCCTCAAAGGCATCGAACCGCACCGGATTCTGGAGGCCGTTTCCGAAGAGGGCGTCACCATCGTATGGCTGCTGGTGCCGTGGGCCCTGGACATCTTATTTGCCATCGAAAGCGGTGACCTGAAACTGAAGAACTACCGATTGGATCAGTGGCGCCTGATGCACATCGGCGCCCAGCCGGTTCCCGCAAGCCTGGTCAAGGAGTGGCAGAAGATCTTCCCCCATCACCAATACGACACCAATTACGGGCTGACCGAATCCACCGGTCCCGGATGCATCCACCTGGGTATCGAAAACGACCACAAGGTGGGCGCCATCGGACGGCCGGGCTTCGATTGGGAGTACCAGATCGTGGACGAACGGCAAATGCCGGTACCTCCCGGGGAGCCGGGCGAATTGATCGTCAAGGGCCCGGGGGTGATGCAGGGCTACTACAAGAATCCGGACGCTACGTCGGAAACCATACGGTCCGGCTGGTTGTTGACCGGCGACATCGTCCGTCAGGACGAAGACGGATTCATCTGGCTGGTGGACCGCAAGAAGGACGTGATCATCACCGGCGGAGAGAATGTCTACCCGGTGGAGATCGAAGATTTCCTGCAACACCATCCCGCCATCCAGGATGTGGCCGTCATCGGGCTGCCCAGCCTGCGCCTGGGAGAGATCTCCACCGCCATCGTCCAGGTGAAACCGGGCCAGGAAATCACAAAAGAAGCAATCCGGGATTTCTGCCAGCCCCTGCCCCGGTACAAGCGACCCCGCAAGATCTTCTTCGATAATGTGCCGCGCAATCCCACCGGCAAGATCGAAAAGCCGCAGCTGCGCGAGAAGTACGCCGGGATGAAGGAGAGTTTTCGTATCGACTAGATCGGTTGGCCGGTTGGCCGGTTAGCCGGTTGGGCCGGTTTTGCCGGTTTGCCAGTTTAGCCGGTTTGCCAGTTTAGCCGGTTCGACCGTTAGCTTGTTTGCATAGTAATCAACCGCATGGCGTTCGATCCGGAAGGCTCGAATCCGGTTTTGCATCGATTCGCACTCGATCCCAACGAGGCACATAATATCGCCGGGGCCGAACCGGACAACCGGCAAACCGGATAACTGATCAACCGGCTCAACCGGAAAACCGGTCAACCGCCCCCCGCAGTATAAACAAAACCCGCCCCGATGAAGTTCGAAGCGGGTTCCAGGAATCTACGAGTCAGCCTTACTTCTTATCTTCATCCTTCACTTCTTCGAAATCGGCGTCGACCACATCGTCATCCGTGTTGGCATTGGCCTGCTGCTGAGCGCCGGCGTCGGCGCCCGGGGCACCCTGCTCGGCCTGCGCGGACTGCTGGTACATGGCCTCGGCCAGCTTGTGGGAGGCTTGGGTCAGGGCCTCGCTCTTGGACTGGATGGCGGCGAGATCGTCGCCTTCCAGGGCGGTCTTCAACTCCGCCATGGCGCTTTCCACATTGCTGCGGGTACCGGCATCGACCTTTTCCCCGAGTTCCTTGAGTGATTTCTCGGTGGCGTACATCAGGCTGTCGGCATGGTTGCGGGCATCGATCAGCTCTTTCTTCTTCTTGTCATCTTCGGCGTGCAACTCGGCATCCTTGACGGCGGCGTCGATCTCCTCTTTGGTCAGGCCGCTGGAGGCCGTGATCTGAATGGATTGTTCCTTGCCGGTGGCCGTGTCCTTGGCCGACACGTTCACGATGCCGTTGGCATCGATGTCGAAGGTCACTTCGATCTGGGGCACGCCACGCGGCGCCGGTGGAATTCCCACCAGTTCGAAACGGCCCAGGGTTTTGTTGTTGGGGGCCATTTCGCGCTCACCTTGCAGCACGTGGATCGAAACCGCCGGCTGGTTGTCGGCCGCCGTGGAAAATACCTGGCTCTTGCGCGTGGGAATGGTGGTGTTCTTCTCGATCAACCGGGTCATCACGCCACCCAGGGTTTCGATGCCCAGAGAGAGCGGTGTCACGTCGAGCAGCAGCACGTCCTTGACGTCGCCCTTGAGCACACCGCCCTGGATGGCGGCGCCCAGGGCCACCACTTCGTCCGGATTCACGCTGCGGTTGGGGGTCTTGCCGAAAATGGTCTTGACGCGTTCCTGAACGGCCGGCATGCGGGTCATACCGCCGACCAGGATCACTTCCTTGATTTCGGTCGCGGAAAGCCCGGCATCCTTGAGTGCCGTCCGGCAGGGGCCCTCCAGCTTGTCCAGCAGATCGGAAACCAGGGATTCGAGTTTGGCGCGGGTGATCTTGAGATTCAGATGTTTGGGCCCGCTGGCATCTGCGGTGATGAAGGGCAGGTTGACATCGGTTTCCATGGAGGTGGACAATTCCATCTTGGCCTTCTCCGAGGCCTCCTTGAGCCGCTGCAGGGCCATCTTATCGCTGCGCAGATCAATTCCCTGGTCCTTCTTGAATTCATCGGCCAGGTAATCGATGAGCCGCAGGTCGAAATCCTCTCCTCCCAGATGGGTATCGCCATTGGTCGACTTCACTTCGAAAACGCCCTCTCCGATCTCGAGGATGGAGACATCGAAGGTGCCGCCGCCGAGGTCGAATACGACGATTTTCTCTTCGTGGCGTTTGTCCAGACCGTAGGCCAGTGAGGCGGCCGTAGGCTCGTTGATGATGCGCAGTACGTTGAGGCCGGCGATTTTTCCGGCATCCTTGGTGGACTGCCGCTGGCTGTCGTCGAAATAGGCCGGCACCGTAATCACGGCATCGTTCACCGGCTCGCCCAGATATTCCTCGGCATATTTTTTTATGTAGGAAAGGATGAAGGATGAGATCTCGGCCGGACTGTGACGCTTGTCGCGCAAATTGATGCGCACATCCCCATTGTCCGCACGCTCGATTTTATAGGGCAGGATGTTACGATCCTTCTGGATCACATCGGATTCGAATTTGCGCCCAATGAGCCGTTTGACGCCGAAAACGGTGTACTCGGGATTGGTGATGGCCTGCCGTTTCGCCGTTTGGCCAACCAGACGTTCGCCGCTCTCCGTAACCGCCACGATGGAGGGCGTGGTGCGCCCGCCGTCGGGATTGGTGATTACTTTGGCGTCGCCGCCGTCCATGACCGCGACACATGAATTGGTGGTCCCCAGGTCAATGCCGATAATCTTGCCCATTTGAAATCCTCCTTGGGATGACGGTTGGAAATCGATTCGCGCCGTGGAAGGGATTTGCGCGTGCCGTCATCGGTATCAAGTTTGTATCCTCGGTAAATTTTCGCTCAATCCGGTGTTCGCTATGCTTATGAATCTTCCTTGGCCTTGGACACCACCACCATGGCCGGACGAATCAGTCGTTCATGAAGGGTATAGCCTTTTTGCATCTCGCGGATCACCGTATTGGGAGAATGGTCCGCGCTCTCTTCCTGCATCATGGCTTGATGGAAATTGGGATCGAAGGATTCGCCCAATGCGTTCACCGGTTGGACATGGTTGCGCTCCAGGATTTTACGCACTTCGTTGAGGGTCAGATCGATCCCTGCAACCAATGGATCCTGAGTATCGCCATCCTGGGGGGCCGATTCGATGGCCCTTTCCAGATTGTCCACAACCGTCAGCAATTCAACGATCAGTTTCTCATTGGCGAATCTGACCATGTCGCGCATATCGCGCTGGGATCGCTTCTTGTAATTGTCGAACTCCGCCGAAAGGCGCAGGAGACGATCGTAATATTCCTGGGATTGTTTTTCGGCTGCCTGGAGCCTGGTTTCCGGATCGTCATCGGCTCCGGCGCCCGCTTCCTCATCGTCATCGGCAGGCTGGGGTTCTTGCGACGAATCGTCTATGGTATTGGATGTTTTCGGCTCTTCCTGATCATTCTGGTCTTCGATTTCAACTTGGACCTTTTCGTTCATCCCCGGCATGACTCCTGATTGCAGTTGCTTCGCAAAGTTTGAAGATCGTTCTTATTGACTGATAATTTTAGCAAATTATCCCTGTGAAAAAATCGATAAGAAAATAAGACGACTTGATCCGATGTCAAGAAAATGCGGGGATCAGTTTGTAATCCGGAAAGCGATGGGCATCGGCATAGAATTAGGAAAGGATGAGTTCTGGTTGTGCACCCTCCATCGAGTTCACTTGGGCGTATCTCCCTTGCAGTGACCGGGATCGATCCGCGACACAGTCTGCATCACTTATCGCTGCTTCCTTCCGGACCTGACGAGGTTCGCGACCGCCTGTTGCGCGGCGGCCGGTCGGCAAGGTCGATTGGCTTGGGAAAAACCCTCAAGAGGGGATTCGGTCCCGCATGAAGCGGATTTCGGGTACAGGACACCGCTAGCTCCCCACCTAGCACAACCAGGGCGCAATTATAAAGATGGCAATCCTTGATTTCAAGGAGAAAAGAAAATTATAGTACCAGAAATATTGAACCCCTTAAAGTCGTCGCACCGCGCGCTCCCGAGGGCCGCGATGGGAGGATGATTTTTCGATCCTCCGGTGCCGACAGAAAATCCGGATCCAAGCCATGGCCGGCCGTACATCGTCCACATGAAGCCACCTATTATTATGAAGGTCTCCCGAACCATCCAGCGCTATGCCATGTTCGCGCCCCGAGACAGGGTACTGGTGGCTGTCTCCGGGGGGCCTGATTCCGTCGCCCTGCTGCACATCCTGCATGGTCTCGCCGGGCAGTACCCCATTGAGTTGGGGGTGGCCCACCTGAATCACGGACTGCGGCCACGGAATGCGGAACGAGAGGCAGCCTATGCCGCCCGGCTGGCCCGGGAGTTGAAGCTGGCCTTTCATGAAGGCAGCGCCCGACTCGATCCCGATGCCGGATCCCTGGAAGAGCGTGCCCGGTTGGCGCGCTATGAATTCCTCCACCGCATGGCCGATCGGTATGGGTATGCGAAAATCGCCCTCGGTCACCATACCGACGACAATGCCGAAGCCGTGCTGCTGCACATGATGCGCGGCAGCGGCATCCGCGGCCTGTCCGGCATTCCCCCGGTTCGAAACGGAGGCATCGTGCGTCCGCTGATTCAGTTGCGACGCGATGAGATCCTGGATTACCTGCGGTCCAACGGGATCACCTTCCACCAGGATGAATCCAATGACGACCTGCGCTTCGAACGCAACCGGATCCGGCACCGCCTGATCCCACTGCTGGAAAAGGAATACAACCCCAACATCGTCAATACATTGCAACGCACGGCCGATCTGTGCTGGGAAGAGGATCGATGGCTCGGCGAACATCTGGCCCGTCATCTGAATACTTTGATGACCGATCCATCGCCGGCCGGGTTCCGGCTGGATCGTCACCGATTGGCGGCGTTGCCCAGGGCAATGCAGCGTCGATTGCTGCGTGGAGCGCTGCAACGCTGGCAGGGTCATATCCGACGCATCGGGAGCGAGCACATCGATGCCGTCATCGACATGCTGGCCAATGACCGGGCCGCCCGCCGCATCAGTCTGCCCAACCGTTGGCGGGTCGAGTGCACGGCCGGCCACCTGAAATTCGGGCTGGACCGTGACCGGCAGGCCGCTGAAGAAGAATCCGCTTCGGACTATGAATATCGCATCGAGGCAGACACCCCCTGGCCGGCGGAATTCGATCTGCCGGGTGCAGCAGGCCGTCTGCTCCTCCATCGGGACCGGGCGGCAGGTGGAAACGGCATCCGCACGGATGCCCACAGCGCCTGTTTCGATCTGGATCTGCTGACGTTTCCGATGATCCTGAGAAATTTCCGGCCCGGTGACCGGCTCGCCCCCTATGGAATGCAGGGCAGCCAAAAACTGAAAAATCTATTCGCCGACCGAAAGATCCCCCGGAATCGGCGGCGAAGCATACCGCTCCTGGTCAGCGATGGGCAGATCGTCTGGGTGGCCGGCACGCGGCGCAGCCGGCTGGCATTGGTTTCGCCGGCCACCACCCGGGTTCTGGTGGCGCGCTGGACGGTTTCGCATGTCGGAAGAGGCGGACCGGACGCCCATTGACGTCCCCCTGCCTCGAAATCGGCTTGCCCATGGGTTGGTCTTGCGCATTCTGCCAAACCGCATTATGGTATACAGTCTGTTCCCGAGGCAGGAAATAGCAAGGAGGTAAATTCTTTGAACCCTTTTTATAAGAACCTGGCCTTATGGTGTGTGATCACGCTAATGATGATCATGCTCTACAAGATGTTCAATGCCCAGAACCTGGCCGAAATGGCCCCCGGCTATTCCGAGTTTCTGGCCATGGTGGACGAAAGCAAAATCCAGGAGGTAATCATCCAGGGTCAGGAGCTTTTCGCTACGGATCTCGATGGCAGACACTTCAAAGTCTACGCTCCCCAGGATCCCGACCTGATCAAGATCCTCAGAGCCAAGGAAATCCGCATCAAGGCAAAACCGGCGACCGAATCGCCCTGGTACAATATCCTGATCTCCTGGTTTCCCATGTTGGTACTCATCGGCGTGTGGGTCTTTTTCATGCGCCAGATGCAATCGGGCGGCGGCAAGGCCCTGTCTTTCGGCAAAAGCCGGGCCAGACTCATGTCGGATACCCAGGAGAAGGTGACCTTCAAGGATGTGGCCGGGATCGACGAGGCCAAGGAAGAGTTGAGCGAAATCGTCGACTTTCTCCGCGATCCGAAGAAATTCACCCGACTGGGCGGTCGCATCCCCAAGGGCGTATTGCTCATGGGGCCTCCGGGTACAGGCAAAACATTGCTGTCGCGGGCCATTGCCGGTGAAGCCGGGGTGCCCTTCTTCAGCATCAGCGGATCCGATTTCGTGGAGATGTTCGTCGGGGTAGGCGCCTCCCGGGTGCGGGATCTGTTCGTGCAAGGGAAAAAACATGCCCCCTGCATCATTTTCATCGACGAAATCGACGCCGTGGGTCGTCATCGCGGCGCCGGCCTTGGCGGCGGACACGATGAGCGCGAGCAAACCCTGAACCAGCTTCTGGTGGAAATGGACGGTTTCGAATCCAATGAGGGCGTGATCCTGATTTCGGCCACCAACCGGCCCGATGTCCTCGACCCGGCCCTGTTGCGACCCGGCCGTTTCGACCGCCAGGTGGTGGTCAGCCTCCCCGATATCCGCGGCCGCGAGAAGATTCTGCGCGTGCACATGAAGAAGACACCAGTGGACGACCAGGTACAACCCGGTATCCTGGCCAAGGGGACCCCCGGCTTCTCCGGTGCCGACCTGGAAAACCTGGTCAACGAGGCGGCCCTGTTGGCGGCCAAGCGCGACAAGGCAAGACTCGAGATGGTGGACTTCGAAGACGCCAAGGACAAGGTTTACATGGGCCTGGAGCGCAAGTCCAAGGTGATCCGGGAGGAAGACCGCAAGACCACGGCCTACCACGAAGGCGGACACGCCCTGGTGGCCCGTTTCCTCCCCAATGCGGACGCCATCAACAAGATCACCATCATCCCCCGCGGCCGGGCGGCCGGCGTGACCTGGTTCCTGCCGGAAGAGCGCGATTTCAAGTACAAGGACCAGTTGGAAAGTGAGCTGGCGGTGGCTTTCGGCGGCCGGGTAGCCGAACAGATCGTCTTCAATCGCATCAGCACAGGCGCCTCCAATGACATCAAGCAAGCCACCGAACTGGCCCAGACCATGGTGCGCAACTGGGGCATGAGCGAAGAATTGGGCCCGCTCTCCTACTCCAAGGGAGAAGAGCAGGTCTTTCTGGGGCGTGAAATCGCCCAACACCGGGATTATTCCGAAGAGACAGCCCAGAAGATAGACTCGGAAATCACGCGCCTGATCAAAACCGCTTTCGACAAAGCCAAGTCGGTGCTGGAAGAGCACCTCGATCTCCTCCACGCCCTGGCCGATCTGCTGCTCGAGCAGGAAACCGTGATGGGCAAGGAGTTGGACGAGTTGATCATCTCCTTGAAACCCGACGTCGATCTGCCCGAACGCGAGGAAGACGACAGCTTTGCGGATGAGACCCAGGCCGGCCCCCAGGATACCGTCGACTCCCCACCGGAAGCCGAAACCGAAGAGACCGCGGAATCTTCGGAGGAAAACGACCCGACGTAATCCGACAGACGTTCGCATTCAACGGATAGTGATCCACGCCGGATGACCATTGGAGATCATGGAAAACCCAAGCTACCTCCTCAAGTGGCGACAATTTGAGCTGACCCTGGGACCGCGAACCGCCGTGATGGGGATCGTCAACGTGACCCCCGACTCCTTCTCCGACGGTGGAAAGTTTCACACCAAAGAAGCGGCCGTGGCCCAGGCCAGGCGTCTGGTGGATGCCGGCGCCGACATCATCGACATCGGCGGCGAGTCCACCCGTCCTTTTTCCGACCCCGTCTCCGCAGAAGAAGAGATGCGGCGGGTCATTCCGGTGATCGAATCGTTGGCCCCCACCCTTCCGGTCCCCATCTCCATCGACACCGCCAAGGCCCAGGTGGCAACCGCCGCCCTGGCCGCCGGAGCCGCGATAATCAACGACATCAGCGCACTACGCCTGGACGAGCAGATGGCCGACGTGGCCGCCCGTGCAGGCGTGCCGGTGATCCTGATGCATATGCAGGGCCAGCCCCGCACCATGCAGAGGAAACCAGCGTACGACGATGTCGTCGCCGAAGTACGTCAGTTTCTTTGGGAAGCCATGGACCGCGCCGTTGCCGCCGGCATCCGACGCGACAGGCTGATCGTCGATCCCGGCATCGGTTTCGGCAAGAACGGACACCACAATCTCCTGCTGATGAAAAACCTGGCTTCGTTCCGGGAACTGGATGCACCCCTGCTGGTGGGTTCGTCACGCAAGCGTTTCATCCGCGATATCCTCAACCGGACCGGTGAGAAGGATATTCCTGCCGAACTGCCCAAGGTGGAAACCGGCACCCAGGCCACCGTGGCGGTGGCCGTTATGAACGGTGCCCATATCGTTCGCGTCCACAATGTGGCCAACACCCGTGCCACGGTGGATGTCATCGATGCCGTTCGAAATTCGTGAACCCTGCAAAAATGGGAGCCCGTTCCATGCTGATGGTCATCGATGTGGGCAATACAAACACGGTCATGGGGGTCTTCGACCGGGAGACGCTGGTCCAGAGCTGGCGGATCCGGACCGAGCGCAACACCACCGAAGACGAGTTCAATGTGCTGGTGTCGGCCCTGTTCACAAGCAGCGGCATCACCTGTGACCATATCGATAAGACGGTGATCTCCTGCGTGGTGCCGCCCATGGTCACCATCCTGGACGGCTTCGGCCGCAAATATCTCGGCCATGCACCCCATTGGATCGACGCCCGATCCTATCCCGGCATGCCCATCATGGGCAAGAACCCCAATGAAGTGGGTGCCGACCGCATCGTCAACGCCGTGGGCGCTTACCAGCGCTACAAAACCAGCCTGATCATCATCGATTTCGGCACGGCGACCACCTTCGACGCCATCACCCGACAAGGCGCTTACATGGGCGGGGTCATCAGCCCGGGGGTGGGCATCGCTTCGGAAGCCCTGTTCGCCAACGCCTCCAAACTGCCCCGGGTGGAAATCTTCTCCCGTCCGGCCACCGTCATCGGCAGCGACACCATCGGCAGCATCCAGTCGGGGATCATCTTCGGCTACGCCGGCCTGGTGGACGGCATCGTGGCCCGCATGCGAACCGAAATGGAGGACCGCCCCAAGGTGATCGCCACCGGCGGCCTGGCGCCGCTGATGCAGGATGTGGCCACCTGTATCGAGGCGGTGGAACCCGATCTGACGCTGCAGGGCCTGCGTATCATCGGTCAGGTTCTCTAGAGTCCATCCAGAAACGGCATCTTTTGGCCAAGGCCGGTGTTCTCGCTCCTTTGAGATAATGGCGGAGCCATTCATCTTTTGCGACGTAGCAGGGCTACGCCTGCGGTCTCAAACTCGCTGAGGCCTTGGCCTGATCCAAAATCTACCATTTCTGGATGGACACCCTCTTGTGAACCGATCCGGAAGAGAACGCTCAGGAAGGAGTGCTTTCTTTCAGATACCCCAGGTATCCCTTGACGCTGTTGCGCAGGAAATTTCGCTCGCGTCCCCGGACCGACGCGGAGAGACCGGCATACCCGGCCAACAAAGGATCGGTTTCCAGCAGATAATCCACGCAGAACTCGGGAAGCTCGTCTTGCTCGCAATCCTCCCGGTTCAGGAAAGGCGCGATCCAGTCGCGCCAGCGCAGAAGTTGTTCGCGGTGGGTCTGCAGAAGCGACACCGCGTCGGGCCGCTGCCCCACGTGACCGTAGCAGATCCGGCCGGGCTCGGCGGCCAGCAGCCGATCGATGGAGTCGAGACTGGTTTCGAGAAAGAACCGCGGTGGGGTGGCCGGCCGAAGGTAGATGGCGCCGTCGGTGGTGGGCAGATTCACGCCGCCGGCCTCACCGGCAAAAAGCAGTTCATCCACCCGGAAGCTGTAGTGGTGGGCGGCATGACCGGGTGTATCGATGGCCAGGACGCCCGGGTGGATGGGACGATCGGCGGGGAACAACCGCCCGGCGGGCAATGGGGCGATGGGTCCGTAGATTTCGGCGATCCGACCCAGGGTCTTCAACGATCCCTGCCACAACCGCTCCGGGTCGACGAGGTGACGGCCTCCCTTGGGATGGCAGACCACCGTGGCCCGGGGAAGTTCACGGGCCAGACGGCCGATACCGCCGGCATGGTCGATGTGAATATGGGTCAGCAGAATCAATTCCGGGGCCTGACCGCCGATTTCGGCCAGCGCGGACAGCAGGGCCGGTACGGAAACCGCCGGTCCCACATCCACCAGGATGGTGGGATTGCCGGTGTACACCCAAGCGCCGATGAAGCCGTCGAAACCGTCGATGGGCACAGGCAGGGAGATCAGGAAGAGCCGCTCTTCGATGGTCTGAATTCGGGTGCTGGCCGTCATGATGACAAGAAAGCCTTCGAAGTAGAGAATCAGTGAGTCAATGATTCCTTATAGACTTTGTAGAAGAGACCATAGTCGGCCAGGCCGCGCTGGATGATCTTGTCGAAATCGTCGACGTTGCGGATGTTCAGGATCATATTCACCGACCTTTGAAAGGCGATCATGTAATCCATGGTTCGGAACCGGCTGGTGAGCAGGACCACGTAAATATTGCGACGGGTCTCCATGAACAATCGTTCCATATAGATCAGCAGGGGATTGGCATCGGGATCCTGGGTGTCGAAAAACTCGTTGAGGATCACCAGATCGTAGTTGTGATAGCGCATCTTCTTGAGCGCTTCGCGGCTGTTGGCCACCTCGGTGACATGGTACTCCAGAACATCCAGGCTGGGGCGGATCTTCTGCCGGATCAGCGGGTCGGACTCGCAAACCAGGGCGGTCTTGCCCTCTTCCTCGATAAAATCGAAGGGTTTATCGGTGGCATCGTATCCATCGCCCTCCTCTTCGGCGAAATCGAACAAGTCGTCGAAGGCTGCATCGGCATCGAGGGGTTCCTCGTCCCTGGCGGGAATGGCGATCTTGGTGTTGCAGCGCGGGCATTTCACACTGGCCGATTTTCCTTTGGGCAGCTTACTGTCCGCGATCTTGAACCTACCCTGACAGCTTTGACATACAATTTCCATGGCTGATCATCTATTCCCCGGTGGAGGTTGATTAGGATTTGTGATAGGCCCGATCGATCTCCAGGTCCTTGATATCGGTGGTGGCCTCGCCCCGGGCGCTCTTGACCCGGTCGATTCCCCGGCCGGCAACGGCCTTATGAGAGGCATAGGCCAGCGCCGTCTCCTGGGTGACCAGCCCCTGTTCGTACAGACCGATAATGTAATCGTCGAAGGTGGTCATGCCGAAGGGACGTCCGGCCTGCATCATCTCGTAAAAGGTCTTCCCTTCGGACTCTCCCTGCAGGATGGCCTCCTTGACCCGCAGGTTCATGCGCAGGATCTCGAATGCCGCCGCCCGGCCTCCGCCGACCTTGGGCAGCAGTCGCTGGCTGATGATCCAGCGGACCGTATCGGCCAGACGGATGCGCACCTGTTTTTCCTCCTCATTGGTAAACATGCCCAGCATTCGGTTGAAGGCCTGGCCGGCATCCACCGTATGCAGGGTGGACAGAACCAGGTGACCGGTTTCCGCGGCGGTCAGACCGATCTCCACCGTCTCGCGGTCGCGCATCTCCCCCACCAGGATCACCTTGGGCGCCTGGCGCAGGGCCGCGCGCAGCCCGTTGGCGAAGTTGTCGAAATCGCGCCCCAATTCGCGTTGGTTGAAAGTCGCCTTCTTGTGGGGATGCTGGTATTCGATCGGGTCTTCCAATGTCACCACGTGGGCGGCCCGCCTCTCATTGATATCTTCCAAAATAGCCGCCAGGGAAGTGGTCTTGCCGGTACCGGTGGCGCCGGTAAAGATGATGATGCCGTTCAACTCACTGGCCACGTCGAAAAATGACTCGGGCAGTTTCATGTCCCGGATGGTGGGCACCTTGGATTCCAATTGTCGCAACACGATGGAATATTGGCCGGTCTGGGAGAAAATATTGACACGAAAGCGGGCCTTTCCGGGCAGGCTGTACGACAGGTCGCAGGAACCGGTGTTGATCAGCGTTTCGGTGAGACGGCGGTCGCCGCCGATCAGGTTCATGGCCACCATCTCGGTCTGAAAGGGCGAGAGGGTCTTGATGGGCGGCTTGATTTCCACCGGCACCAGTTCGCCGGCGCTTTCCACCTGCAGGGGACGGCCGACGGTAAAATTCAAATCCGACACCGAGCTGTGGGAATCGAGCATGCGGGTCAGAATGTGATCAATTTCCTGTCTTCTCATGGGCCACCTCGATTGGATGGGCGGCTCTCGGATCGTCCCATACGATCCATCGCCATCCGCAAATTATAACTTCAAATGGTCGGCCGGCGCAATGGATGCCCCATCGAATCCTGCAACGACAGACCGACCAGGCCGGTCCCGAATTCAAATCGGGCTAGGCCTCGGTGAAATCGGTGGGCGGGGACTTCAACAACGGCCGGAAACGTCCCTTTTCGTTGGCCTTCATGTAGGCATCCTCGGCACTGATTCTCCCCTTGTTGAACAATTCCATGATGGCATCGTCCAGCAACTGCATACCATATTTTTTCCCGGTTTGAATCATGGAGGAAATCTGATGCGATTTGGCCTCCCGAACCAGGTTGCGCACGGCAGGTGTGGCGATGAGAATTTCCAGTGCCGGAACGCGTCCCTTCTTGTCGATGCGTTTAAAAAGGGTCTGGGAGATGATGGCGCGAATCCCGTCGGCCAGGGTGGAGCGGATCTGGCCCTGCTCATTGGCGGGGAAGACCTCCACGATACGGTCCACGGTCTTGGCGGCGCTGGTGGTGTGCAGGGTGGAAAAGACCAGGTGGCCGGTGGAGGCGGCCTCGATGGCCCGGGAGATGGTCTCCAGGTCGCGCATTTCACCCACCAGAATCACGTCGGGATCCTCGCGCAGGGCACCGCGCAGGGCCGCGGAAAATGATTTGGTGTGAATGCCCACCTCGCGCTGGTTGACCAGACATCCCCGGCTCTGGTGCACGAATTCGATGGGGTCCTCGATGGTGATGATGTGGTCGCTGCGGGTGCGATTGGCCTCGTCGATAATGGCCGCCAGGGTGGTGGATTTTCCGGAGCCGGTGGGTCCGGTGATGATCACCAGGCCACGGGGCAGGCCGGCCAGTTTGGCCATCACCGGCGGCAGCCCCAACTGCTCGCAGGTCATGATGGTACTGGGAATCTCACGGAATACGGCGCCGACACCGTTCTTCTGCATGAAGAAATTGGCGCGGTAGCGGGCCAGGCCCGGTATTTCATATCCGAAATCCACATCGCCGGTCTCTTCAAAAGTCTTGATCTTGTCGGCCGCGGCGATTTCATACAGCATGGCGCGCAATTCGTCGTTCTCCAGCACCTTGAACTTCACCCGCTCGACATCTCCGTGGATGCGCAGGGCCGGGGGCTGTCCGGCCATCAAGTGGAGGTCGGAGGCATTCTGCTCATGCATCAATTTGAAGAAGGCATCGATTTTGGCCATTGGGACTCCCTGTCGTCTTTATCAAAATGGGGAAAAAAGAATGCTCATCGGAAACTCATAGCACCCCTACTATCGGTCGAATGGCCCAGGGGTTTAACTAAATGTGCTGGGGGGATGCTTGAGGACGGCTACTTTTTCATCGGCCACATCCATGGCCTCCATGCTCTCCTTGCCGATTTCGAGCAGTTTGGAGTGCGCTTCGATCACCGATCGGATCTGGACTTCGATCTGCATGCGCTGTCGCTTCAATTCGGCAATGTCCTCATGGAGTTGGGACAACCGGCTATGGGCCCGGTTGAGGACTTTTTCCGCCTTGACCTCGGCATCGGCGATGATCACCTCGGCCGACTTGCGTGCATTCTCCTTCATCTGTTCCAGCACCTTCTGGGAATTGAGCATGGCGCGCTTGAAGGTCTCTTCGCGTTCCTTATAGCCCTGGGTTTCCAGCTTCAGGCGCCGAATCTCCTCCCGCAGGCTTTTGTTTTCACCCTGCAGGGTATTGAATTCATCGGCGACCTGTTCGAGGAACCGATCGACTTCGCGGATGTCGAAGCCGCGAAAACGGACCCGAAACTGATGTTGCTGGATATCAAGAGGGGTTAATTTCATTAGGATCGCCTCCTGTTGGGGCAATTAAAGCATGGTGCGACCAATGTATTCCAGGCTGCGGCCAAGAAATGATTTCAGGAAAATAATCGCCAGGAACACAACGATGGGCGACAGATCGATTCCGCCGAAACTCACCGGCAGTCTCCGGCGAATGGGATAGAGCACCGGCTCGGTCACGCTGTGAACGAAGCGCACGATGGGATTGTAAGGATCCGGACTGACCCAGGAAAGCACGGCCCGGGCGATGACGACGAACATGAATAAATTGAGAATCAGGTCCAGAACATTGGCGATGGCGATGAAGAAATAGCCGAAAATAGCCATATGAAATCGAGGTTCCTTTGAATATCGTTATTCAAGCCGGCGGCGATCCCATCTTCTCCTGCCGGCGGCCCCACGGGCACTTCGAAGGAACCATAAAGCCAAAGAAGTGAATAAGTCAAGATTTTTCGTGGGTTGCACCGATACCAACCGCAAGGCGATGAGGGACAGCGAGGAAGAAAAGAAGAAAAATCGGGACCGCACCGCACAAATCGGACTCCGATCCGGTTCCCGAAATCCCACCCGCTGCCGGCACCGGATCCCTTCTCGAATCGCCGCCGATGCAACCGGGCTTCATTCCATTGATTTTTCTTGACAATTGAGTGCCACCCTTTAAAGTGTGGCCAGACGGCCGGCCCCAGGCGATGGAGTCCCATCGCCCGACCCAATCATCTGACCGCAATCCACCAGGATCGGCCGGCCACCCGAACATGCTCCGAGGCGACGGCGGCCATGGACGCACCGGCGATAATATAGGAGATTTTTCAGGATGTTGAGCGAAAAGACCATTGGCTTCATCGGCGCCGGCAACATGGCCGAAACCCTGTTCAGCGGACTGATCGGCTCGGGACTGTCCACTCCCGACAAGATCATCTGCTCGGATGTACGGTCGGAATGGCTGCAGGAATTGCAGAAACGGCACGGCATCACCACCACCACCGAAAACAACACCGTCATCCAGACCGCCCAAATCATCATTTACGCGGTAAAACCCCAGATCATGGCCGATGTCATCCGGGAAACGGCCCATGGGCTGGACATGTCCAAGCTGATCATTTCCATTGCCGCCGGTGTGCCCCTGGCCGCCATCGAATCCCTGGTCCACAAGGATCTGCGCCTGATCCGCTGCATGCCCAACGTGTGCGTGGCGGTCAAGGAAGGCGCCTCGGCCATCACCGCCGGCCAGCACGCCCGCCCGGAGGACATCGATATGGCCATGGCGATCTTCCGGTCGGTGGGTCGCTGTGTGTATTTAAAGGAAAACTACCTGCTGGATGCCGTGACCGGTTTGAGCGGCAGCGGTCCGGGCTACATATTCATGATCCTCGATGCCCTGGCGGATGCAGGCGTCAAGGCAGGACTTCCCCGGGCCGAGGCCACGGAGCTCTCCGCCCAGACGGTACTCGGCGCCGCCAAGATGCTGCTGGAGACCCATGTCCATCCCGGCCAGCTCAAGGACATGGTCACATCGCCGGGCGGTACGACCATCGCCGGCCTGCACGCCCTGGAGAAAGGCGGACTGCGGGCCACCTTGATCGACGCGGTGGAAGCGGCCACCCTGCGCTCCAGAGAGTTGGGGGAAATGGTCACCCACAAATTCGACAGTCTTGCGACCAAGAAGTAACCCCATATGGATACCGGCCAAATAAACCGCCTGACGCGACACGCCTACACCCTCGGCCGCCTCCTGTTGGGAGGCGTCTTCATCTATGCCAGCTGGAGCAAGTTGTTCCATCCGGCCGCGTTTTCCGACATGATCGCCAATTACCAGATTCTGCCCCCCCGCCTGGTGGGGCCGGTGGCCCTGACGCTGCCCTGGTTCGAGCTGGTTAGCGGCGTCTGCCTGGTGATCCACCGTTGGACCCGGGGCAGCGCCCTGCTGGTATCCGGCATGATGTTGGTCTTCCTGGTCGCCTTGGGCTTGAATGCATGGCGCGGCCTGGATGTCGCCTGCGGCTGTTTCACCCTGGATGCTTCTGCGCCGGCCAGCATGTGGATCTATCTGCTGCGCGACACGGGTCTGCTGATCCTGGCCGTATATATCCTGCTCGGCCGTTCCTCGGCGGACATGGGCCCGACCTCCCCGCAGGCCATCCCCTGACAAAGGAATTCGAAATGTTTGCCGAGGTGACCCTATCCATCGCCTTTCTCTACGGCCTGCTCTCTTTCTTTTCGCCCTGTGTTCTGCCGCTGATCCCTTCGTATTTCTGTTTCATCACCGGCATGTCCCTGGAGCAGCTGAGCAACGCCTCCAATGCCGTTGTCCGGCGCAAGATCATCTTCGCCACCCTGGCTTTCGTTTCGGGCTTCTCGCTGGTATTCGTCGTACTGGGTTTGTCGGCTTCGGTACTCGGCGGATTTTTATCGGCCTATCGAAATTGGATCCGCATATCGGGAGGTATGCTGATCATCTTGTTCGGACTGCACATGACCGGCCTGGTGACCATTCCGCTGTTCCAATATGAGAAACGCTTGCAAGTGAGTCAGAAACCCTTACATTTTCTGGGTACATTTTTTATCGGCATGGCATTCGGGGCCGGGTGGACCCCCTGCATCGGCCCCATTCTGGCGTCGCTGCTGGTGATGGCCCAGGATCAGGAGACCATGGGCCAGGCGGGATGGTTGCTGGGTACTTATTCGGCTGGCATGGCCCTGCCGTTTCTCATTCTATCCGTCGGCATCAATTTTCTGCTGGTCTTCCTCCGAAAGGCATCGAAAGTACTACGCTGGGTCAATCCCGTGGCCGGCACCTTGTTGATCATCACCGGCTTGCTGTTGATGACCAACAAACTTCAGCAATTGTATTTGACATAGGACCCAACGGCTTGGTTGCGCGGCCCCGGCAAGGAGATCGTATCGCATGTGGCGTACCACAATCTGCACGATTCTGGCGCTGGTCGTCTTCTCGAAACCTCCACCGGCCCTGAGTTCCGGTTCGACATCTCGAATCAACTGGCTCAACTTCGAAGAGGCCGAAAAGTTCAGGAACGGCGACCGCAAATTCTTCATCTATTTCTATGCCGACTGGTGTACCTATTGCCACAAGCTGAAGAAAAAAACCTTTTCCGAAGCCGAAATCATCGACTTCATCAACACCCATTTCATACCGGTGGCGGTGGATACAGACAAAGAAAAGCGCCTCGCCAGCCGGTTCGGCGTCCGTAGTCTGCCCGATCTGCGGTTTCTGACGCCCGAGGGGGAAGACCTGGCCCGTTGGCCCGGCTATATCGAGAAAGATCACCTGCTCTTGATGCTGAAATACATACACACGGAAAGCTACGACAAGATGACCTTCATGGAATTTGTCCGGCAGCAGCAAAACCAGCCATCGGCTGTCCCATAACCAGGGGATCTCCCGTGGTGGAACCGCGCACCATTTGAGTTCCAGCGGCAGGGAATCAGGGCACCTGGTCTCTGTTCGGCAGGCTGCGCCGGATCAGGCGAACGGAAAGGGAAACGGCCACGAAGAGGCTCAGGGTCAGCAAAGTCCACGGCATCCACGCGTAGCGCCCATACGCGGGATTGTCCATGGCAACCATCACGCCGGCCAGACTGAACAGCACCAGGGCCACCATGGCGATGAGCAGACACCAGCACAGGGGGGTGCTGTCATACCAGGGCATGATGATGCGGCGAAACAGGGGATTGGGATCAAGACGCATGGGGCCACCAGTTCGGGTGGAATCTCGTAAACCCGATCATATTTAAGTAAATCGAAGGTAAAATCAAGCCATGATTGATCAGAGAACTTCGCAGAAAAAACCAGGGGCGGCCGTGATTTCGATTCTGCTGGCTGCGCTGCTGGTGGGAGCCTGTTCCGTGAAACCTGCCCAAATGAATATCACCGGATTCGATCAGCCCCTCGGCATGGAGTCCATCCTGGACAGCGCCACGGGGCGGATTATCGACTTTGCGGCGCTGATGGACCAGTTGGAAAGGGTCCGGGTGGTCTACGTGGGTGAGCGCCATACGGCCATGCGTCACCATCAGATTCAACTACAGATAATCCAGGCCCTCGTGGAACGCGGCCACCAGGTCCGGGTGGGCATGGAGATGTTTGCCCATACCTACCAGCGACGGCTGGACCGGTGGTCCGCCGGAGAGATGTCCTGGGATGAATTTCTCAAGCAGGTACACTGGTATGCCACCTGGCGCTTCGACGATGAACTCTACAAGGATATTCTCCTATTTGTCCAGGAACGGCATCTGCCGTTGATCGGGCTCAACATTCCGTTCTATTTGCCGCGAAAAATCAGCGTGGGCGGGCTGGACCGCCTCCTGGATTCCGAACGCGCCTTTCTGCCCGCGGAGATCGACCTTTCCCAACCCGAACATCGGGCCTATGTGGAGGAGATCTTCCAGGCCCACCATATCAGGGGAAAAGACGATTTCGAAGACTTCTACGCCGCCCAGTGCGCCTGGGAAGATGGGATGGCCGACCAGGTGAGCCGGCACTCGGGTGATCGCGGCATCATGGTGGTCCTGGCCGGCAACGGCCATATCGTTCGAAAATTCGGCATCCCCCAACGCGCTTATAAACGCAACGGCGCGGAATATCGAACCGTATACCTGGCGGCCCCCGGCATGGAAGTGGATCGACGGGACGGCGACTTTATCTGGGTGGCGGCGCCCATGCCCGCACACAAGACAAACGGCAAACCAAAACCGATGGAATAAACCCGCCATGTCTCGACGGGAGGATCTATCGGCCTTGCTTCTCCCGGATGAATTCTGCCAGTTCATCGGCCTCGCCCGAATCGAGTCGGCGTAATTTTTTCAGCGTTTTTTCTGCCTGGTCGAATTGCCCCATTTCTGCATAGGCCTCTCCGAGGTACTCGTAGGCCTCCGCCAGACGGTCATCGAGTTCGATGGCCTTTTTATAATATTCGACGGCCTCGTCATATTCGCCCTGTTTCCGTAAGGTGAAGCCCAGATTGCTGTACGCCTCGGCATATTTGGAATCGATTTCGATGGCGCGGCGGTACTGCTCTTCCGCCTCGGCATATTTTTCCAGTCTCTGGTATTTTTCACCTTTTTCAAAATAAACATTGGCCTTTTGACGTGTGCCGCCCGCCGTGGAACTGCTGGAAGGACCGGCCGAGGCTCCGTAAGCGGATTGCCCCAGGCCGACGATGGCCAGCATCAGCGTCAAGACGAAAAACAGGTGCAGAAAAGCGGCATCTAATCGTGCGATGGTTTGCATTTTCATGATCTCCCCCTTGCGATGTCGTTGCTTTTCGGGATGGACCCGGAATGGACTGCCACCAACGTAAGCAGCCTTGGCCGGCATGCAAGAATCCAGCGTCCTCCATGACTTCCGCAACCGGCTTGCAACATCTCCCGACCTGTATTAGAGTGAGCCCATAGGCATCGGTAATTGCCGCAGGCACGCGAACCATGCAACCGAACGGGGGAAACCATGAAGAAGCTCATCGCAATCATGGTCATCGCCGGATTAATCGTGACCACCATGGCACCCGTGGCCATGGCCGGTGGTCGCTTTCACGGGCACCACTTCCGCTACCATCATTCCCATGGGGGCGGGGGTCACTTCTGGCTGGGACTGGGGCTGGGTGTATTGACCACGGCCGTGATTACCAGCAATTATTATTCACCGCCTCCGCAACGGGTAGTCTACTATGAACCGGCACCTGTGGTGGTGACCCGGACGCCGGTGGTGATCCAACGGAACGAATACCGTTCGGTACCTGCGCCGGACTACGGCCAGGTGGAAGTTACCGCGGCCGAACTCAATTTACGCAGCGGACCGGGGCCTGACCGCACCGTCGTGGGAATCGTGCACAAAGGCGATATCCTGGCGGTCATCGACAGCATTCCGAGCTGGTTCTATGTCCGACTGCCCGATGGCCATTACGGCTGGGTAATGGATCGCTATACGCGACCCGCGCAGCCGGTTGGCTGAGCCCTGAATTTTTTTCCGGCGAAACCGTACCCGCCATCATATGAAACCGGGAGATCAAAAGGCGTACCTGCGCCTGTTCTCCCGGTTCGCCTTCCACCAAAATTTGGGGACGTAGCTAACTTATTAACTTAAATGCGGTTCCATTATCATATCGCTTGATCATGGGCTATTTAAGTTAATAAGTTAGCTACGTCCCCTTAAATCTTCGCATTGACACCCTTGCCGCCATTTTCTATATTGATACTTGTCATCTAAGCGGCTGAGTCTATTCGATATCTTGCGAACATGCCCGCCGCAGGGAATCGAATAGCCGATTTCGGGATCGGCGCATCCGCACGGTGAAGAGCCCGCAATCCGGGGGCACATGGAATTTGCACTGGACAAATTCCTCACGCAGACGCGTGAGGCCATCATCGCCCAATGGGTCGAGCGCCTCAAGACCGAGGCCGGTCAGCAGTATGCTGACCGGCCTCGCGAAGAGCTCTTTGAGACCGTGACCGCCGCATTCGAAGCCAATACGCGCATGCTGATCCATGACGATTACGCGCCCATCGACAAATTCATCCGTAGAATCACCAAGATGCGCCTGGAATCCGGTTTTCTGCTTTCCGATGTCCAAAGGGCCTTCGAGATTTTTCGCAGCATCACCCTTCCGCTGGTGGCCGCAGAGACGAACGCCAGGGAGCTATTTGACACCATCACCCGAATCGATCAATGTTTGACGTATACCATCTATCGCTTCAGCGATCATTTCCAGCGGATGCATCAGCAGAAAATCCTGGAGCACAACCGCCAGTTGGAAGGAAAGGTTCGCGCTCGAACCGCCGCGCTGGCGGAGTCCGAACGCAAATACAAGACCTTGGTGGAAGAGATCAACGACGGATATATCGTCGTTCAAAATGAAAACGTGGTGTTCGCCAATCCCGCCTTCTGCCAGATGCACGGATACGAATCCTCCGAGGTCATCGGCAGGAAATTCCATGAATTCATCGATTCCGGCAGCCGCGATCAGGTAATCCGCCTCTATGCCACCAACACCAGGAAGAAACGCGCCCCGCGCTCGTTCGAGTATAAGCGGTTGACCAGGGAGGGCAATAGTTTCCCCACGGAAATCCTGGCCAAGACGACATACTACGACAACAAGCTCTCCAGCATCGGAATCTGTCGCGACATCACCCAGCGGGTCCGGCTGGAGCGCAAGATCCGCGAAAGCGAACGCATGGCCTATATCGGCAAGGTGACCACCTCCCTCTCCCATGAAATCCGCAATCCGCTCTCTTCGGTGAAGATGAACCTGCAGATCCTGAAAAAAAATCATCTGTTACAGGGCAACGACAAACGGCGCATCGACATCTCCGTGAGGGAGGTGAAGCGGCTGGAACATATTCTCAAGGAATTGTTGGATTACGCCAAGCCGATTCACCTGAAATTCCAGCGTTTCGCCCTGGATGAAATCATTCGCACCGCCATCGGGCTGCTGGAGATAAAATTCCAGGAAAAAGAAGTCGTGGTGGTTGCCGACCTGGATGCACACGCCCCGCTCATCTGTGCCGACAAAGAGAAGATCGAACAGGCGGTCATCAACCTTCTGCTCAACGCCCTGGAGGCATCCGGACCCGGTGGAGAGATCCGGGTGGCCACGCGCCATCCTCCGCAACAGGGCGATGATTTCGAGATCGTCATTTCCGATCAGGGCTGCGGCATACCGCCGCAACATTTTGCCGACATCCTGGAGCCTTTTTTTACGACCAAGAGCAAAGGCACGGGTCTGGGATTGAGCAATGTCCAGCAGATTGTCCAGGCGCACCGCGGCAGGATCGAAGTGGAGAACCTCGAACCCTGCGGTGCCGTGTTTCGACTCCATCTCCATTCCAACGGTCGATGAAAATCAGGGAAATCAGGCGGACAGCATGGCCAATATAGTCGTCATCGATGATGAAGGTTCCATCCTGGAAACCCTGGATATGTTTTTGAACGAAAAGGGTCATACCGTTTTCAAGGCCGATACGGGGGATGCGGGATGGCGGCTCTACCACCGCCACAGGCCGGAGATCGCCATCATCGACATCCGCCTGCCGGACTGCAACGGCCTGGATCTGCTCAGCCGGATACAATCGGAGGCCAGCTTCACCAAAGTCATCATGATCACCGCCTTCCAGGATATGGAAACCACCATTGCGGCCATGAAGAGAGGGGCTTTCGACTATATCCACAAGCCCCTGGACGCCGATATCGTCGAAGAGGTGATCAACAGGGCCCTGCACATCCTCGAGGCCGACCGTGAGGCGCCGACCCTGGACAGGATGTCCCAAGCCCCCAATCCGCAGGTGATTATCGGCCGCAGCGAGCAGATGCGCAAAATATTTAAAATGATCGGAATCTTATGCCAGAACCGGGCCACGGTGCTCATCCAGGGAGAGACCGGCACCGGCAAGGAGCTGATCGCCCGGGTCATCCACAAGAACAGCCTGGTGGCGGACGAACCCTTCGTCACCCTGGACTGTTCGGCGGTGGTGGATACGCTCATGGAAAGCGAGTTGTTCGGCCATGAGAAGGGGGCCTTCACCGGCGCCACCCAACGCAAACCGGGCAAGATCGAACTGGCCGGCAGCGGCACCCTGTTCCTGGACGAGATCGGCGAGCTGTCGCTGAACCTGCAGGGAAAATTCCTGGGGTTCCTGCAACGGCGCGAATATACGCGCATCGGCGGCCGGCACCCGTTGCCGTCCCACTGCCGCATCATCGCGGCCACCAACCGCGATCTCTTCGCCATGGTCGGCCGACAGACCTTCCGCCAGGACCTGTTCTACCGCCTGCGGGTCGTTACCATCCAGGTGCCTCCGCTCAGGGACCGGCTCGAGGATATCGACGACCTGATCAACCATTTCCTGCAGAAGATCAATCTGGAGCTGGCCACATCGGTGACCCGGCTGCAGACCGGGGTCAAGGACCGACTGATGCGCCACGGCTGGCAGGGTAACGTGCGTGAACTGGAAAACGTGCTCGTGGAAGCCGTGGTCCGGGCCAGGGGCGGGGTCATCCTGCTGGATGAAATCGAAGATATTCTTTCCATGAACCAGCCCATTCCCCAATCGGGACTGGCCACCTATTCGCTCACGCACATGGAGCGCCACCATATCCAGAGCACGCTGGACCAACTGGACTGGAACCGCACGGAAGCCGCACGGCGGCTCGAAATATCGCTGCCCACTTTGCGCGCCAAGATTAAGAAATATGGCCTGGCGCCTTCCTGAAGGCACAATTTTGCTTCTGCAAAATCAATCCGTTTTCTCTTTTCTTTCTCCGGGTGCATGACGGAAACGTTCGGGATGGAATTGTCCCGATCGGCACATTTCAATCAACCATGCGAAGCGGCGTGCAGCCTCTATAAGGTTAGATAACAACAGGTTACAATTTCTCTGGCCCTCCGTTGGGACATGAATGCCCCGCCCTTCCGGCATGCGGCGCCGATCGGGGTTCGTATGCCCCATGATCGGATCATGGTTCATAAAAAAATCTGGGTGCAGTATTTTTATTGCCTTTAAATACTTTGATCTGCCGACAGTATTTATATCGCGGCACATATATTGCTCTACTCTTTCGCGCTGCTTTTCACTCGCAGGAGCCATCGGATGAACGTTTTCTGGTGGGGCCTGCGGACCGCCGATGTTGCCCTTGGGATGATACGATCCAGACTTCGGCTAAACTATTCACCTTTTCGGCGAATACCACAATGCACGGGAGGAGGAAAATCGTGGAAGTAAACGGAATGGACCTAAGCGTTTATTGGAAACGGAACCTGAAACTTATGTTCGTGCTTCTGGGGATATGGTTTTTTGTCTCCTATTTCTGCGGGATCATCATTGTCGATGTATTGAATAAAGTTGCTATCGCCGGATTTCCGCTGGGCTTCTGGTTTGCACAGCAGGGCGCCATGTTTGTGTTTGTGGCCCTGATCTTTGTCTATTGTCATTTCATGGAAAAGTTGGACGAGGAATTTGATGTGGCGGAATGATCTCTTCTGCAGTGCCGGTCTTTCCTCATGAAGTTGCATGATGTCGAATCCAGTGAAATAACCCCAGAGGGAGCAATATCATGAGTAACATTTTTGGTTGGACGATTTTTTGGGTAGCACTCTCATTTAGCATATACATCTTCATCGCCTGGCGCTCCCGCGTCAAGGATGCAGCCGGCTTCTATGTGGCCGGGAAAGGCGTGCCACCCCTCGCCAACGGGATGGCAACCGCCGCGGACTGGATGAGTGCGGTTTCTTATATCGGGCTCGCCGGGCTTGTCTCGTTTACCGGATACTGGGCCGGTGCCTTGTTAATGGGTTGGACCGGTGGATATGTTCTGCTGGCACTGCTTCTGGCGCCCTACCTGCGCAAATTCGGAAAGTTCACCGTGCCCGATTTCATCGGCGACCGGTACTATTCCCAAACGGCGCGCATGGTTGCCGCCGCCTGTACGGTGTTTATCTCCTTTACTTACATCTGCGGGCAGATGCGCGGCGTCGGCATCGTCTTCAGCCGTTTCCTGGAAGTCGAGCTGTCCACGGGCGTGGTTATCGGTATGCTCATCGTTTTCTTTTATGCAGGACTCGGCGGCATGAAGGGCATCACCTATACCCAGGTGGCCCAGTACTGCGTGTTAATTGTTGCCTATACGATCCCTGCCGTGGCTATTTCCCTGGTTATCACAGGTAATCCGATCCCGCAGCTGGGATTCGGCAGCAAAGTTATCCAGGAGGGGGCCTATCTAGGCCAATACTTACTCCAGGCCCTGGACAACATCGCCACTGATCTGGGGATAAAGGCTTATACGGCGACTTTCTCCGGCTCAGGCCGCTTTTCGATGCTCAATGTATTCCTGCTCTGCTTCACCATGATGGCGGGCACCGCCGGGTTGCCCCATGTGATCATCCGGTTTTTCACCACACCCACGGTAAGGGATGCCCGCAAGAGTGCCGGCTGGGCCCTGCTGTTTATCGCTATTTTGTATACCACCTGCCCGGCCGTGGCAGCCTTCGCCCGTTTCAACATGGTCAATACCGTGAACGACAAGACCTTCGCCGAGGCACCGTCCTGGTTCAAAAACTGGGAAAAACCCGGCTTGATCGTATGGGTCGATAAAAACCAAGACGGTATCATCCAATATCGCAAAGGTTCCGTCTTCAAAGGTCGGCCGTCACTCAAGCCGAATACCGAACTCGGCAAATATGGCGAGCGCCAGGTCAACAACGAATTGACCGACAGCCCCAACGAACTCTATGTGGATCGGGATATCATGGTCCTGGCCAATCCGGAAATCGGCGGGCTGCCGGCATGGGTCGTCGGCCTGGTCGCCGCAGGCGGGCTCGCGGCTGCCCTGTCAACGGCGGCGGGCTTGCTGCTGGCAATCGGTTCGGCCTTCAGTCACGACTTGTACTACCGGGTCATCAACAAGGAAGCATCGGAAAAACAGCGTCTGACGGTTGCGCGAATCGTGATCGGTGTGTCGGTGGTCTGTGCCGGATGGTTCGGGATCCATCCCCCGGGATTCGTCACCCAAGTGGTGGCCTGGGCGTTCGGCATGGCGGCCGCCAGTTTCTTTCCGGCCATCATCCTTGGTATCTTTTCCACCCGGACGACCAAAGAGGGCGCCATCGCCGGCATGGTGGTGGGCATGGTGTTTACCGCCACCTATATCATCAATGTGACCTACATGGGCGGCACCGCCTGGTTCTTCAATATCACCACCTGGGGGATCGGAGGCGTCGGCCTGCTGCTCAACTTTGTAGTCGCAATTGTCGTGAGTCGCTTTACCGAGGCACCGCCTGAGGAGATCCAGGACCTGGTGCACGATGTGCGGATTCCAAGAGGCGCCGGACATGCCTTGGAACACTAATCGGTTGGAACGGTCGTATTCCACCGGGCGCTGCACGCCCGGTGGAATACGAAACATGGAACTCGCCATGGATTCATGCCCAACGGAATTCGGGGAGGGATTCGTATCCAATGAATGATTCTGCAGCTTTTACCACTCGAAAAGCCATGTTGCGAGGGGGGGTGGCCGCGTCTGCACCCGGGCTGGTGGCCGTGGTGGCGGCAACCACCGCGGCGGAATCCACCGTATCCGGATACACCGTATCCGGATACACCGGATTGAGCAGCATGGGGATGGCGGCCCTGGGGGTGGTCTTCTTCTTCCTGGCCTTCCTTTTCGCCCGCAGTCGATGGTGGGCCGGCCTGCCCGGCTTGATCTGCTCGGCCCTGGCGATCTGCTTCTTCGGCGCGAAAGCGTCCCGGCTTTTGATTCTATACTACCGATTCAATCCCATACGGGGTTTTGCCGATCTGACGGCACCGTTTTCCGTCATTTCCCTGCACCTGTGCCTGATGATCATCTCCGGCACCTTGGGATGGTTCATTGTCAAGACCATGCGTCTGAGCCGCAGCATCGGTCCCGCCCCGGTGAGCAAACATGTCTGGGTGGTGCTGGTCGTATGGGCGGCCATCGTCCTCTGGCAAGGTGCCATCCCGTCCTGAGTTTGCCCTACCGTTGCATAAAAAAAACGCGGTTATCCGGAATGCTCAAGTTACATGTAACTGCAGGTCTTTTGCCGCTGTTGCATATAGTCAAATCGTTGAATCGTCGAATGGTCAAATGGGGAAGGCAGTTTGCCTTATTCAATATTGCTGCAATATCTAAATGATAGAATTCCACTCCCGATTTGACCCTTCGACGATTTGACCAATTCAACTTTGCATAATTGGCACAGATTCGGGCGGCCTTCCCGCCAGCTTGGGCTTTGCGGATAAGCGCGTAAAAAAATGGCAAAGCGGTGGGAATTATAGAAAAACCAAATTGCCAGGGGTGCAGACGACCCGCCTGTATCGCCGACCACTCGGCTCGGCTGGATGCCATTTTCCTGGTTCCTATCACAAGACTCCTTTAAAAAAGGCATATTTATTGCTAACTTCGGCTGTGGCCGCGAATGACCGCCGCCACATCAGCCAAAAGGTGGATGCCATGCTTTCGCTACAGCGAATTGCCGATTTGCGGATTCGTTATAAGTTGCTGATGGCCTATTCCGCCATTTTCATTCTCTCGCTGACCTTGGGCAACAGCACCATCTATCATTTCGTGCGCGGGATCATCGAATCGAACATCGAAAGCGAGCTGCAGAACACCACCACCACCATATTGAACATGGTACGGGATGCCGCCCAACTCTCCATCAAAAACTACCTGCGGGCCGTGGCGGAAAAGAACCGGGACATCGCCGCCTATTATTATGGCCTTTACCGGCAGGGACAAATGTCCGAGGATCAGGCCCAGGCGAGGGCCCGGGCGGTGCTGCTCAGCCAGACCATCGGCAAAACAGGCTACATCTATTGCCTGAACAGCAAGGGAATCATCGTCAACCACCCGCACGACGCCTTGATGGGAGCCGATCTTTCGAGCTATGCCTTCATTCGGGATCAAAAGAAGCGCAAAGTCGGCTATATCGAGTATAACTGGAAAAACCCTTCCGAAACGCATCTGCGGCCCAAAGCCCTCTATATGACCTATTTTGCACCCTGGGACTGGATCATATCCGTGTCGTCGTACCGCGATGAATTCAATGAATTGGTCAATGTGGGCGACTTCCGCGATAGCATTCTGTCCCTGCAGTTCGGAGAAACCGGTTATTCCTACGTGATGGATACGTCGGGCAGGCTGATCATCCACCCCAAGCTGGAGGGGACCAATATCCTTCAGGAGCGGGACGCCCGCGGCCGGTTCTTCATCCGGGAGCTGATCAACCAGCGCAGCGGGAAAATCGTCTATGCCTGGAAAAATCCGGACGAGGCTTATCATCGCGAAAAACTGGTGATTTTCAACCATATCCCCGAGTTCGATTGGATCGTGGCCTCCTCCAGCTATCTGGACGAATTCTATGCGCCGCTGAAAGTTGTCGAGCGTATCTTCATTTTCCATGTCGTCCTTTCGCTGCTGCTGGTGCTGCCGCTGACACTCTGGATCAGTTCCACCATCACCAATCCCTTGCAAGCCCTGATGAAACGGTTCTCGCGGGCCGCCGAAGGAGACATCAGCGTTCGCATGCAGCGGCAGAATCAAGACGAAATCGGCCTGCTGGCCCAATATTTCAATGCCTTCATGGAGCGCCTGGAACGCTACAGCGCCAGCCTGACCTCCGAAATCGACGAACGCAGGAAGGCGGAGGAGGCCATCCGCAAGAGTGAAGCCAAATATCGCGAGTTGGTTCAAAACGCCAACAGCATCATCATGCGCATCGATCCCGCCGGCAAAATCACCTTCTTCAATGAATTCGCCCAAAGCTTCTTCGGCTTCGAGGCCGACGAGATCATCGGACGCCACAGCGTCGGCACTATCATGCCGGAATACGATTCCCTCGGCCAGGACATGCGAACCCGCATGGAGCAGATCGCTAAATATCCCGAGGATCACGTCTATCATGAATTTGAAAACATGCATCGCAACGGCCAGCGGGTCTGGGTGGCCTGGACCAATAAAGCCAATCGAGATAAACATGGCCGTATCATCGAATACCTGTGCGTCGGCCATGACATCACCGAATCCCGGGCGGCTGAGCAGAAAATGGCCCATATGCGACAATATTTGCAGGAAATCGTCGATTCCATGCCCTCCATGCTGGTGGGCGTCGACCTCCAGGGCAATATCACCCAATGGAACCACGAGGCCGAAAAATTATCCCATACCGGCCGACAATCCGCTCTGGGCCGACCGGTGGACGAAATCATCAGCGGATTGCGGCCATACATCCATCTGGTGCGCGATGCCATCGAGGGCGAATCCATCCAGAAAGCCGAAAAAGTGCCCCACCCGTGCCGCGCGGACCGCAATTACGCCGATATCATGGTCTATCCCATCATGGTGGATCAGGTGGAGAGCGTCGTATTGCGGATCGATGACGTCACGGCCCGGGTGCGCATGGAAGATGTGATGGTCCAGACCGAAAAGATGATGTCCCTGGGGGGATTGGCGGCGGGCATGGCCCATGAAATCAATAATCCCCTGGGCGCCATGGTGCAGAGCGTGCAGAATATCCTGCGACGCATTTCGCCGGAATTGAAAATCAACCATGAAGTGGCGGCGCAATGCGAGCTGGGCCTGGACAACATGCGGAGATATCTGGAAAAGCGGCGCATCATCGAATTTATGCACGGCATACGGGAGTCGGGCCGGAAAGCATCGGAAATCGTCAACAACATGCTGAATTTCAGCCGCAAGAGCGAATCGCGCAAAGCACGGGTTCCCCTGGCCGTATTGCTGGACAGCACCGTCTCCCTGGCCGCCCATGATTATGACCTGAAGAAGAAATACGATTTCCGTCGCATCAAGGTGGAGCGCCAATTCGATTCCGGAGTGGGAGCGGTGCCTTGTGTGGCCACCGAAATCGAACAGGTCCTCTTGAACCTGCTGCGCAATGCCGCCCACTCCATGTATGAAAGAGAGGATGGCGCCGAACCGCCGAAGATTATCCTGCGGTTGCAGCGCCAGAACGGCATGGCCGTCATCGAGGTGGCGGACAATGGACCCGGTATGTCGCCCCAGGCCATGAAACGGGTCTTCGAGCCGTTTTATACCACCAAGGATATCGGCATCGGAACCGGACTGGGGCTTTCGGTCTCCTATTTCATTATCACCAACAATCACAGCGGGGCCATGGAAGTCGCATCGGAACTGGGCAAGGGGACCACCTTCGTTATCCGGTTGCCCATGGAACCCGGCGGGGAGACTTCATCGATGCTGAAATCATCCAACGAACCGGTCCAGTGAGGGCAAATGACAGGGTGTGAGTATAACGACGCGGTGTTGCTGGTCATCGATGACGAGGCATTGATCCGGGAAAGCATCGCGACCTATCTGACCGACAGCGGATTCACGGTTCTTCAGGCCGATGACGGGCCTTCGGGCCTGGCGATGATCGACCGGCGGCGGCCCGACGTCGTGCTGCTGGATTTGCGCATGCCGGAGTTGGATGGTTTGGAGGTTCTGGCGGAGATTACCCACCGAATCGATAACATGCCGGTCATCGTCGTCACCGGTGCCGGTGTCCTGAAAGACGCCATCGAGGCCCTGCGCCTGGGCGCCTTCGATTTCATCAGCAAACCGATCATCGATCTGGCCATTCTCGAGCATGCGGTGTGCAAGGCCATTGAGCGGTCCCGGCTGCGTTCCGAAAACCGGCGCTACCGCGATCACCTGGAACAAGAAATTCAAGAACGCACCAGGGATCTGGAATCACGGACCCGTGAGCTGGAGCAGGCCAATCGTCAATTGGCCGCAGAAATCGATGAGCGGCGTCGTGCGCAGACGGCCCGGGAACACAGCGAACTGCGTCTGGCGGATATCATCGCCGTTTTCGAAGGGTTTATTTACAGTGTGGATTCCGACTACCGACTGCAATTCATGAATGCCAAGCTGGCCGCCTGCATCCATCAATCCGAACCCGGAGGCATCTGCCATGAAGTGCTGTATGATTTGAAGACACCCTGCGATTGGTGCCCCTTGAAAAAGGTTTTGCAGGGGGAGACGGTCCGGACAGAATTGCTGAGCACTCGGGACGGCCGCTGGTACAGCGGCATTTACTCGCCCCAGGAAGATGAGCGCGGCAATCGGATCGGTTGCCAGGCCATCGTCATCGATATTCACGAACGAAAATTGGCCGAGCAGGCCCTCCAGCAGCGGGAGACATTTTTGCAAGAGCAGAACCTGCGGCTTCGTTCCACCTTCAAAGGCGCCGTCCGGTTCGGAGACATCATCGGCAAGAGCCGCGCCATGCACGAGGTCTACCGGACCCTGCTCAAGGCGGCCGAATCGAGTGCCAATGTGATCATCTACGGCGAATCCGGGACCGGCAAGGAGTTGGTGGCCAATACCATTCATGCCTTGAGCGAGCGCGGGGGAAAGCCTTTCGTCGTCGTAAATTGCGGCGCGATTCCGGACACTTTAATCGAGAGTGAGTTCTTCGGCTATAAAAAAGGGGCCTTTACCGGTGCGGTGAAGGATAAGGAAGGTTTCTTGAGCGCCGCCGATGGAGGTTCGCTTTTTTTGGATGAAGTGGGCGAAATCAATCCCAACATGCAGGTCAAACTGCTGCGGGCCATTGATGGCGGCGGTTTCAGCCCGCTGGGGGGAACCGAAGTGGTAAAACCCGACATCCGGATCATTGCGGCCACCAACCGGGATCTCAAGAAAAGCCTGCGCAGGGGCCATTTTCGAAAAGACTTCTATTATCGCATCCACATTATCCCCATCAAGTTGCCTCCGCTGAGCCAGAGACGCGAAGACATCCCCCTGATGATCCACCATTTCATGCAGATTTACGGGGACGAAGGCAGCCTGCAGTCCATACCCGAGGCGACCATGAAAGCCATGCAACAATACCATTGGCCGGGCAATGTGCGTGAGTTGCAAAACGCCGTGCATCAATACATCGCCTTGCAAGAGGTGGATGTGATTTCCAAATTACAGACGGCACTTCCCATGGAAGCTTCCACCCGCAGGGCGTTGGACGATGAATTCGATTCCCGGCAACGGCTCGATGATGCCGTGAAACACTTCGAGCGCCAGTACTTGAAGCAGTTGTTGAATCAATACAATTGGAACCGGACCCGGGTCGCCGCCATATTGGGGATCAATCGCCGCACCCTCTTTCGGAAAATCAAGACCCACGACCTGGGATAGCCGGCGGCGGATCGACCTGCGCCTTTCATCTTCGTGACTTCATCTTCGCATGAAGTGCAATAATAGCCTATCATATTATATTGTTATCAATTAATTGACTTTCGTTTTGGATACTATTGCCCTATCTTTATGCTGAATATTATTCATTTAATAAAGAAGTATTGACATTTATTGTTAAATAATTTAAGTGATACTTTTTCAGGTAATGATCGCGGCATGTATTTTGCTGAGAGATTCATATAGCCATGCGCCATACCGGGACAGGGGATATGTGCTGGGAAGCACCCGATGACGGGGTATCGTGCGACGGGTACGCGATGGGGCTGCTGACAAAACAACCTAGAAAGCCTGGCATGCGTCAATTGCAGGGAAGGAGATCGAAATGGGTTACATCAAGATATCCATCGTTTTTGCCATAACGGCACTGCTTGCACTTTCATCGGTTGCCGATTGTTTTGCCCAACAGGACATCGTGAAGATCGGATTGAATTATCCGCAAACGGGCCCGTATGCCAAACAAGGCAAGGACCAATGGTATGCAGCCCAGCTCGCCCGGAAGGAGATCAACGACGCCGGCGGGATTTTAGGAAAGAAAGTTGTTTACCGATGGTATGACTCGGCCTCCAACCCGGACAAGACCAAGGCGAACCTGGCCATCGCATTGAACCGGGAGAAGGTCAAGATGGTGTTCGGCGGCTCGTCCAGCGCGGTGGCCATCATCTCGGGCAAACTATGCAAAGAGAAGGATGTGCTTTTTTTCGCCACATTGTCCTATTCCAATGCAACCACCGGCAAAGAGGGTCATACCCACGTCTTCCGGGAGTGCTACAGCGCCTGGATGGCCGCCAAGGCCATCGCCAAATATTTAAATAAGAATTTTCAGAATGCCAAATATTTCTACATTACGGCAGACTATACCTGGGGATGGTCCACGGAGGCCTCGATGCGCAGATTCACCGGAACCGAGGACCTATCCAGGCATCCCCGTATTCTGACACCGTTTCCCTCCGGGTATTATGACGATGCATTGGAAAAAGCGCAAAAAGCCAATCCGGATGTCCTGGTGTTGACTCTGTTCGGTCAGGAAATGGCCAATGCAGTCCGCAAAGCCGAAGAAATGGGATTAAAAAACAAAATGCAGATCGTGGTACCCAGCATCACCCTCGGCATGGCGGAAAAGGCAACCCCGCAGGCCATGCAGGGCGTGATCAGCACCACGCCCTGGTGCTATAAAGTCCCCTATAAGTACAATTATCCCCGTGGGATCGAGTTTGTGGAAAAATTCAAAAAACAGTTCAATCGCTATCCCAGCACCTCGGGGGCATCGGCTTACGCCATCATGCATGAGTATAAAGCCGCCGTGGAAAGAGCCGGCACCTTCGAGACAAAAGCGGTCATTCAGGCCCTTGAAGGTCACCGCTACCAATACTTGAAAGATGAGCAAGTGTGGCGCAAATTCGACCACCAGTCCGTGCAGACGGTCTATACGGTTCGCTGCAATCCAGCCGCGGCCGTCCTAGACGACCGGACGCATTTGAACTACTTTACCATCATCGACAGCGTCGATGGGAATTTCGCGGCGCGCACTCGCAAAGAGTGGAACGACGATCGAAAGGCGGCCGGGAAACCAACCTACCTGGAGTAATGGACCACAGCCAAGGGCCGGTACCATCGGAGTTGCGCGACCATGGTTGCGGCATGAGGCAACGCCTTGTGATCGCGATTCACCCGGTTGGGACAATACAACCCTGATATGGGATAATTTTGTCCCGTATTTATCATAATCATCATAATTTCAGCATATTAATAGAATTCGTTCTGAAAGGACGGGACTAATTTGTCCCACCTATTATCTAAATGCCATTCATATATCAAAATATTTTTCAGAAAGTATCGATTTATTTTGTCTTTGGTGCCGGCCTAATTAAATGTGACGGCATGCTAATTGCTGCATCTCGTTGGATCGAACGCGGCCAATTTCAAAGGAGGCGACCATGGTGAATTTGTACGATGCGGCTTTTCGACGTTCCATCGAGAATCCGGATGAATTCTGGGGCGAAGCGGCCCAGGCCATTACCTGGACCCGGAAATGGGACAAAGTGTTGGATGACGGCAAGGCGCCATTTTATCGCTGGTTTGTGGGCGGTGAACTGAATACCTGTTTCAACGCATTGGATGTGCATATCGAAGACGGCAGGGGTGACCAGACGGCGTTGATCTACGACAGCCCGGTGACCGATACCATCAGGCGCTACACCTTCAACGAACTGCGCGATGAAGTGGCCGGATTCGCCGGTGTACTCAAGGCCCGGGGTGTGGAGAAAGGCGACCGCGTGCTGATCTATATGCCCATGATCGCCGAGGCGGCCATGGCCATGCTGGCCTGCGCCCGAATCGGTGCCATCCATTCGGTTGTCTTCGGCGGCTTCGCTTCCAATGAACTGGCCACCCGCATCGATGATGCCAAGCCAAAGGTGATCGTATCGGCCTCCTGCGGGATCGAAATTAAAAAGATCATTCCCTACAAACCCCTGCTGGACGGCGCCATCGAGTTGTCCGCGCACAAACCGGATACCTGCATTATTTTGCAACGCCCCATGCAGCGCGCGGAGATGATCGCTGGCAGGGATGTGGACTGGGCGGAGGTCATGTCGACGTCCGAGCCGGCGGATTGCGTACCCGTCGCCGCCACCGATCCTTTGTACATCTTGTATACCTCGGGCACCACCGGCGTTCCCAAGGGGGTCGTGCGCGACAATGGCGGCCACGCCGTGGCCCTCAAATGGACCATGAAAAACATCTACGATGTGGAAGCCGGCGACGTCTACTGGGCGGCCTCGGATGTGGGGTGGGTGGTCGGACATTCCTACATCGTATACGGCCCGTTGCTGGCCGGCTGCACCACGATCCTCTATGAAGGCAAGCCGGTATTTACGCCCGACGCCGGAGCGTTCTGGCGTGTAATTTCCCAACATAAAGTCAAGACCATGTTTACCGCGCCGACCGCCTTCCGGGCCATCAAGCAGCAGGATCCCAACGGCGATTTGATCAAGAATTACGATCTCTCCGATTTCAGAATCCTGTTTCTCGCCGGCGAGCGTACCGATCCGGATACCCTGAAGTGGGCCGAGACCAAATTGGGCGTCCCGGTGATCGACCACTGGTGGCAGACGGAGACCGGATGGGCCATATGCGCCGACTGTATGGGGCTGCACCACTTTCCGGTCAAGGAGGGGTCGCCGACGAAGCCGGCGCCGGGATGGGACTTGCGGGTACTCGATCCGGAAACCCAACAACCGGTGGAACCGGGCGAAATCGGAGCGCTGGTGGTCAAACTGCCGCTTCCTCCGGGGGCCCTGCCCACGCTTTGGAACAATGACGCCCGCTATGTCGAATCCTATCTGGATGAGTTCCCTGGATACTATCAGACCGCGGATGCGGGATTCATCGATGACGAGGGCTACGCTTACATCATGTCGCGCACGGACGACATCATCAACGTCGCCGGCCATCGTCTTTCCACCGGCGGAATGGAGGAGGTGCTGGCCGACCACCCCGATGTGGCCGAATGCGCCGTTCTGGGAGTGGACGATTCGCTCAAGGGCCAGGTCCCGGTGGGCTTTCTCGTACTCAATGCGGGCGTGGAACGCGACCATCAGGAGATCGTCGATGAGACCATCAAAATGGTGCGCGAGCGCATCGGTCCGGTGGCATCCTTCAAGATCGCTACCGTGGTCAAGCGACTGCCCAAGACCCGTTCGGGCAAGATATTGCGCGGTACCATTCAGAAAATCGCCGATAACAAAGAGTGGAAAATGCCGGCGACCATCGACGATCCAGCCATTCTGGACGAAATCAGCGAAGCATTGCGCGGAATCGGACTGGCACAGCAAAGACAATAATTCGCAAATCACAGCCACCCTTCGGGGATAACCGTTCGCCCGGTGCCCACATCTTGCCGTGGCATCTCCGTAGAAACACTCCTTCTGAATGGGCAGGCTGCTTCCGTTGTTTTTTCTTCCTCCGAACCAACGGCCGCGCAGCCTGCCCCCACCCTTACCGCGGGCGAAAGTGCACTTGAAACAACCTCAATGACAATAGAAAAAAGATATCAATCGCAATGGAGGGCAGGATGAAAATCTTAAAGATCGACCACCTGGGGATAGCCGTCAACAGTATCGAACAAGGGCAATCTTTCTGGAGAGATGTCCTTGGGCTTCCCTTCGAAGGCAGTGAAACCGTTGAAGCGCAGAAGGTTACCACCGCTTTCTTGCCGGTTGGCGAAAGCGAAGTTGAATTGCTGGAGTCGACAGATCCGGACGGGCCGGTCGCCAAGTACATCGAAAAGCGCGGCCAGGGCATTCAGCATGTCGCCTTCCGGGTGGCGGATATCGATGCGGCCTTGGACGAACTGCAATCCCGGGGGGTGCGGCTCATCGATCAGAAGCCACGCATCGGCGCGGGCGGTGCGAAGATCGCTTTTCTGCATCCAAAAGATACCCATGGCGTGTTGGTGGAGCTCTGCCAGCGCGATAGTTGAATCCTGACGTCGCCTGAAAAGGATGGCAAAAGGCAGATGAGCCGTTTTGAACACGGTGGAAGGATTCGCCTGACATTGCCAAGGAAATCATAATTTCATGGACGTCCCCATTATTTTCTGGACGTCCCCATTATTTTCTATCATAGGGATCGAACAGGAGTTGACTGGATAGAAAGACAATGTTAATTGATAACGATTATCATGTAGGATCTCGAGGCTTCCGGTGGCAGACCCAGAAAAGAGATTTAAGACCATCATCCAGAAGTTGCGGGATCATGGCCACAAAATCACGCCCCAGCGGCTGGCGATCGTTGGCATACTGGCTAAGAGTGAAGGCCATCCCAGCGTCGAGAATATCTATGATCAGATCAAAGGCGTATTCCCGACCATGAGTCTTGCCACCGTCTACAGAAACATTGTATTGATTAAGTCGCTTGGTGAAGTTCTGGAGCTAGGGTTCCCGGATGGGAGCAACCGATACGACGGAAACCAGCCTACCCCCCATCCACACGTCATCTGTATCAAATGCAAAAAAATCGTCGACCCGGACCTCGACAGCCTGGATGAAATGAAGAAAGAGGTCGCATCCGAGACGAATTTTAAAATCCTGAATCATCGTCTGGACTTTTTCGGCATCTGCAGCGATTGCATGGCAAAAAAAACAAAGTAAATTTTTTTGCCGTTAATTGATAGTAGTTATCAAATAATATCATCTTTCCATTAAGGCAACGAAAGGAGGAAGATAAATGAATCAAGACAGCAAGTGCCCGGTAACGGGCAGCGCCAACAACCCCATTGCCGGCGGGGGTACATCGAACCGGGACTGGTGGCCGAACCAGCTGAACCTCAGGATACTTCACCAGAACTCCCCCATGGGCAATCCCATGGGCGCAAAGTTCAACTATGCCGAGGAGTTCAGGAAACTCGACCTTGGGGCCGTGAAGCAGGACCTCTATGCGCTGATGTCCGACTCCCAGGACTGGTGGCCCGCCGATTACGGTCACTACGGACCGCTCTTCATCCGGATGGCGTGGCACAGCGCGGGCACCTACCGCACCGGCGACGGCCGCGGAGGCGCGGGGTCCGGCACCCAGCGCTTTGCGCCCCTCAACAGCTGGCCCGACAACGTGAACCTCGACAAGGCGCGCCGCCTGCTCTGGCCCATCAAACAGAAATACGGCAGAAAAATCTCCTGGGCCGACCTGATGATCCTCGCCGGCAACTGCGCCATCGAGTCCATGGGGCTGCCGACCTTCGGCTTCGCCGGCGGGCGCGAGGACGTCTGGGAACCGGAAGAGGACATTTACTGGGGAACCGAGACCGAGTGGCTCGACGACCAGCGTTACTCCGGTGACCGGAATCTCGAGAATCCCCTGGCCGCCGTGCAGATGGGCCTGATCTACGTGAACCCGGAAGGCCCCAACGGCAACCCCGATCCGGTGGCCTCCGGCCGTGACGTGCGCGAGACCTTCGCACGCATGGCCATGAACGACGAAGAGACCGTCGCCCTGGTGGCCGGCGGGCACACCTTCGGCAAGTGTCATGGCGCAGGCGATGCCGCGTTGGTGGGCCCGGAACCGGAAGCCGCCGGCATCGAGGAACAGGGACTCGGCTGGAAGAGCGGTTTCGGCAGCGGCAAGGGCGGCGATGCCATCGGCAGCGGCATCGAAGGCGCCTGGAAACCCAACCCCACCCAGTGGGACATGGGCTATCTGAACGTGCTGTTCAAATACGAGTGGGAACTGGTCAAGAGCCCGGCCGGCGCGAACCAGTGGCTGGCCAAGGACGTGGCCGAGGAGGACATGATCGTCGACGCCCACGACCCGTCCAAGAAGCACCGGCCGATGATGACCACGGCGGACCTCTCCCTGCGCTTCGACCCGATCTACGAACCCATCGCGCGGCGCTACCGGCAGAATCCCAAGGAATTCGAGGCGGCATTCGCCCGGGCATGGTTCAAGCTCACCCACCGCGACATGGGCCCCCGCCCGCGCTATCTCGGCCCGGAAGTCCCGAAAGAGGAACTGATCTGGCAGGACCCGGTGCCCGCCGTCGATCATGCGTTGATCGACGCCCGGGACATCGCGGAGCTAAAGGGCAGGATCCTGGCCGCGGGCCTCTCCGTATCCCAACTGGTCTCCACCGCCTGGGCGTCGGCGTCGACATTCCGCGGCTCCGACAAGCGCGGCGGCGCCAACGGCGCGCGCATCCGCCTCCTGCCGCAGAAGGATTGGGAAGTCAACCAGCCGACCCGATTGTCCACCGTGCTGGAGACCCTCGGGGGAATCCAGAAGGAGTTCAACGACGCCCGGTCCGGTGGGAAGAAGGTGTCCCTCGCCGACCTGATCGTCCTGGGCGGATGCGCGGGCGTCGAGCAGGCGGCGAAGAATGCCGGTCACGAGGTGTCCGTGGCCTTCGCACCGGGGCGCACGGATGCGTCCCAGGAGCAGACCGACGAGAAGTCATTCGCCGTACTCGAACCGGGGGCGGACGGATTCCGCAACTACCTCAAGACCAGATACAGCGTATCGGCGGAACAACTGCTGGTGGATCGCGCGCAATTGCTCACCCTCACCGCGCCCGAGATGACGGTCCTCCTCGGCGGCATGCGCGTCCTCGACGCCAATTTCGGACAGTCCCCGCACGGTGTCTTCACCAGGCGGCCGGAGACACTCACCAATGACTTCTTCGTCAATCTGCTCGACATGGGCACCGAGTGGAAGCCCACTTCGAAAGACGAAGAGGTGTTCGAGGGGTGTGATCGCGCAACGGGCGAAGTCAAGTGGACCGGCACCCGGGTCGACCTGATCTTCGGTTCGAACTCCCAGCTCCGGGCCCTGGCGGAAGTCTACGGATGCGAAGACTCCCGGGAGAAGTTCCTGAACGACTTCGTGGCGGCATGGAACAAGGTCATGAACCTCGATCGCTTCGACCTGGCGTGATCGCAGCAAACAGGTTGCCGAGGGCGTCTGAAACTGAATCCGAACGGCAGATCGGACATCGAGGAAGCGATTGGCGAAACTGGAACGCGGCGTTCCCATAAATCCGGGGACGCCGCGTTCTCTTTGGGTCCTTGATGAGTTTGGAGCTCGTACGTATCCCTATCATTGTGCTGTCCAACCGCCGTCGATGGGGATGGCCGCTCCGGTGATCGAGGCGGCGGCGTCTCCGGCCAGAAATACGGCCAATGCGCCGATTTCATCCAACCCCACGAATTTCTTGCTGGGCTGGGCCGCCAGAAGGACATCCCGGACCACGGCTTCCTCGGAGATCCCGCGGGCCTTGGCCTGGTCGGCGATTTGGCCTTCCACCAGGGGCGTCTTGACGTAGCCGGGGCAGATGGCGTTGCAGGTAATGCCCTGTTGGGCCGCTTCCAGGGCCACGACCTTGGTGAGCCCCAATATGCCGTGTTTCGCGGCGACATAGGCGGATTTATACGGCGATGCCACCAGGGCGTGGGCCGAGGCGATATTGATGATCCGTCCCCAGCCCTTCTTTCTCATATGGGGGATGGCTTCGCGAATGGTGTGAAATGCGGCGGATAGATTAATGGCGATGATGGCATCCCATTTTTCCAGCGGAAATTCATCGATGGGTGCGACATGCTGGATGCCGGCATTGTTGACCAGAATGTCGACAGCGCCAAAGGCAGCATGGGCCGCTTGGATCATGTCGGCAATCTGTCCGGCGTCGGTCATATCGGCATCGGAATAGAGTACCCGAACCTGGTTCTGCGAAGATATCTCCTGTTGCAGGGCCTCGATTTCACTGCGCTCACCGAACCCGTTGAGCATGATGGAGCAGCCGGCACCGGCCAGATGACGGGCGATCGTCAGCCCGATTCCGCTGGTCGACCCGGTAATGACTGCGGATTTGGAATCCATGTCAACCTCCTTTTCCTGGTTTTCGGCCTGATGTTCGACGGCCCCGGTCGGGTTGCCGAACGGAAGCGGGTCACCTGTCCATAAACGATCCGATGAACTGGCGAACCGCGTCTTTCCCCTCGATGATACCGAAATGGCCCTCCAACAAAAGATCGGCGTCAAGCTTTTGAAGCATTTTCAGGGAGTCCTGGTAGCGGTGGGGATCGGAAAGCAGGGCGGGATGTATGGGACCATGCACGTCCTGACCGAATAGCACGACCTTATCTTCCATTTTGGTGGAATACACCAGCGATCCCGGCGAGTGCCCGGGCCAATGGTGCGCCGTTATGATGCGATTCCCGATTTCAATACGGGTTTCCCGTTCCGTAAGCTTGATATCCACGGCCAGCGGCGGCAGCCGCGAACCATACCAGGATGCGGCCGTCACCTCGCTATCCCCCGATTCCAGATATACGGCGTCTTTGCCATGGGCAACGATTTTGCACCCGTATGTCCGCCGAATCGCCTCGGCGCCACCGGTATGGTCGAAATGACAATGGGTCAGCAGCAGATGCGTCAGACTTCCCGAACCCTGCAAACATTCGTCGATGTTGGCCGCCAGCTTTTCATGGGCCCCTCCGCATCCGGCATCCACCAGGGCGGCCCGGTCTCCGCAACGAATCAAATAAACGGCCGCATCCCCGGCGGCGGTCAGATCGTCACCCCCTACCTGCCCCCCTACCTGCCATAGATGGTCCAA